>NC_019943.1:2115643-2820858 GCF_000327485.1 Methanoregula formicica SMSP
GGATCTCACTGAATACTCATCCGGCCTCTGCCCGTACGAGCTGATGATGCATGCCGCAAAGAACACAAACGTCGTTATCCTTAACTACCACCATCTTTTCGACCGGCAGATCCGCGAACAATTGTATGCGAACCTGGGGGTCGAGGAACAGGACATCCTCCTCTTAATTGACGAAGCGCACAACTGCGGGGACGTGATCACCGGGATCGAGAGCGTGACCATGGAAGAACGGGACCTCGAACAGGCCTCGCGCGAACTCTCCGGCATGGCCCGGCGGCACAAGGGGGCAGAGGCGGTCCGGCATGTGCTGCCCCGGCTCACGGAGTTCATCCGGGGCTTGCAGAATTCGGTCGAGGCCGAGGACTGGTTCGATCCCGCGATCTTCGACCGGATGATTGTCCGCGAATCGCTCTACAAGGATATGGACGAGATCGTGGACGACCTCATGGGCCTGTCGGAAACCATCCGCGAGAAGAACCAGAAGTCAGGGGAGTTTCGCGAAACCGCGATCGAGCGGCTGACGGAATTCCTTCTTCGGCTTTCAAACTCCGCAACCGATCCGGCGTTCCTCACCGTATATCGTAAAGAGGAGTCCGGCATCACGCTCGAAGTCCGCAGCATCGATCCCGCAGCTTCGCTTTCTGAAGTGTGCGGCTCCCATGCCTGCGCCATCCTGATCTCAGGCACACTCTCGCCGGTCGAGAGCTTCCGGAAGTATTACTTCGGCAACGGCAACGTGACCACGCTCTCCCTCCCCAATGCATTCCCGAAGGAGAACCGGCTCATTGTCTGCGCAAACGACATCACCACCGCGTACTCGATGCGGCAGAACAAGGAGAACACAAACCGTATCGCAGGATACATACGGTCTTTCTCCTCCCTGAAAGGCAACCGTGCCATCTACTTCCCCAGTTACCAGATCCTCGAGACCTACGCGGATTTGACCGCACGGGATATCCGGGGCAAGAAAGTCTTCATCGAGCCCCGCGATGCTGCCGGGGCAGGTGCTGCCCTGACTGAGTTCCTCTCTCTCCCGTCTAGGCGCGAATCCGGTGTTATGTTTGCCGTTGCCGGGGGAAAGTGGAGCGAGGGGCTCGATTACCGGGGCGAGATGATGGCAGGCGCGATGGTGATCGGTCTCCCGCTCGCCCCGTTCAACCGGGTGCGCAAGATGATGATCGAGTATTACCGGCACAAGTTCGGGCCCGAGGGGGAGTTCCTCTGCTACACCCTGCCGGCCGTCAACCGTTCGCTCCAGGCGCTCGGGCGGGTGCTGCGAACCCCGGAGGACCGGGGCGTGCTGGTGCTCGGGGAGAAACGGTTTTTGGAAAAGAAGGTCAAAGATGCCCTGCCGGCATGGATCCAGGAAGAGATGATCGCATGCGACTGTGACCGGTTCCGCGAGGTGCTTGCGCAATGGAAACCATGAGCGGCTCCTGCCGGCTCGGGCTCTGGCATGTCCATGTGTACTGGAACGGCGACATAGTCAGCCGCATCCGGTTCTCGCGGACGGGAATCGAAGGGAGCGTCCCGCTCCTGATCCGGCAGTACTGCGCCGGAAAGCCCATTGACTTGGGGGGGATTTTCTCTGTTGCGATGCAGGGCGAGACACCCTACAGCCGCATCTACCGCGCCGTGCGGGAGATCCCGTACGGGAAAACCGCGACCTATGGGGAGATCGCCCGCCATGTCGGTACATCCCCCCGTGTGGTCGGGCAGGCAATGGCCCGGAACCCCACACCGCTTGTCATCCCCTGCCACCGGGTTGTTGCGGCAACGGGGATCGGGGGGTTCTCTCCAGACATCGGGATCAAGGAACTGCTGCTGGAGATGGAGAAGAAGGGCAGAAAGGTCCTGCTGAAACCTAGTCCGTAAACTACTACATAGGGAAGATCTAAACTATTCTGGACAGCTACGGGAGCGGCACACGAGAGATGAGATCTGCAGTGATACTGGTCGGGGGCGAGGCGCGCCGTGCCAACGGGCAGGAGAAGTATTTCTTCCGGTACCAGGGCAGGACGTTCATCGAGCGGCTCGTTGATACGCTGCGGGGGCTCGTAGATGAGATTATCCTCGTTGCACGTGACCCGGAACAGTGCCGCCGTTTTGACCACCTGAAGGGCGTCCGGTGTATCACTGACATCCGCCAGGGGATCGGTCCCATTGGCGGGCTCCATGCCGGCACCCTTGCTGCACAGGGAGACCTGCTCTTCGTCTCTGCCTGCGACATGCCCTGCATTGATGCAGGGGTTGTCTCGTACCTCTTCTCCGCTATTGGTGAACACCAGGCAGCCATTCCCAGCTGGAATACAGACCTTCTCGAACCCCTCATGGCCGTATACCGCCGCGAGACTATCCTGGAGTACCTCAAGACCCATGAATCCTACTCACTGCGCTCGATGATACGGTCCATCGATACGCTGTATGTGCCCGTGGACGACCTCAGGCAGTTCGACCCGGAACTCCGGTCTTTCACGAATATCAACAAGCTCGAGGACCTCGAACAGATCAACGGGGACAATGCTGCATTGTAACGGGCCGTCCGTCTTTTTCGCCGTATACACCACGGGCAGCACAAATACCTTAAAATATATGTGATGAAACCAATCGATAGATCATTACCATTTGCCGGGAAACAGCCTGCTGAGCTGCAGGCAGGTGCACGAAGAGTATGAAACAGATCTCCCCTGAGAACGAGGAAGTCCTTCACCTGTTCATCATCACCGCAGCGACCATTGGCGCTGTTATCACCACGGTATTCTCCTTAACTCACGGGATCTTCGAGATATTCCCGTTCCTCTACATCCTTCCCATCATCCTTTCCGTGTACTTCTTCCCGAAGCGCGCAGTTCTCTTCTCCCTTGGCGTCAGTCTCACCTATATCGGGATGATCTACCTGTACGACTTCACCAACCCCGAACACATTGCGATTGCAACAGCATGGTTTGCCATCTTCATCACCATCGGGGTTGTCTCCTCGTCCTACGCAACGCGACTCATCGACGAGCAAATGCGGATCCGGAGCATCCTTGTGAATTCCCAGGACGGAATCTTCTGTTTCGATCTCACGACCCTCCAGGTCCTCGGGGCAAACGCCAAGTTCGCGCAATGGCTCCGCTATGACCGGAGCGAGCTGGTGGGAAAGGACCTCTCAAAGACCTGGACCGGGTCGTCCGAGCGCGACCAGTTCATCGCAGATATCCGGAACGGTCCGCAGAACCTGGAGACTGAAGGGGTCTTCCAGTCACGGGACGGGGCCCAGCACCGGTTCATCGTCTCGGCTGTACTTGTGTCACGGAACCGCGTGCTCTGTTCTGCGATCGATATGACCGGCAGCAAGGTCGCTGACGAGGAGATCAAGAAGACCCTGGAAGAACTCGATGTGCAGGTCCGTGCCCGGACGGAACACCTGGAAAAGATAAACGCGCAGCTTCAGGCCGAGATCCTCGAACGGCGCAGGGTGACAAAGACCATCCTCACACCGGAACCCGGGTCCAAGAAGGACCTGGAGGACGAGGAATGATCGCCATCCCGTCCGGTGGTGCCCCCCGCATCCTGCCCGGCACGGCACGGGGCCTCTGGTCCACCGCCATCGTGGCAAGCGTCGCAGTTGCCATCGCCTCGACGATCTTCTCCCTCACGCATGGGATCAACGAAGTCTTCCCGTTCCTCTACTTCCTCCCGATCATCCTCTTTGTCTACGTCTATCCCGACCACGGTGTCATCTTCACGCTCCTTGTCAGCACCATCTACCTGGTGCTGGTCTATTCCCTCACCAGTTTCAACCCGGCAATCGTCGCGGTGTCTACGGCATGGTTCGTCATCTTCGTGACAATTGGCGTAGTCACATCATCCTTTGCCAAGGGACTTGTTTTAGAGGAGCGGAAGTACCGCGACATCTTCGAGAACTCCCAGGCAGGGATCTTCACATTCGGTCTTGACACCATGAAGATTGGGGAGCTGAATGCGAAATGTGCCCGCATGCTCCGGTATGACAGAAACGAGCTTGTGGGAAAAGACCTCAGGGAGATCTTCACGGACAGCGCACAATACCAGTCCTTCACCCGCGAGATCCAGGCCCGCCCACAGACCGGCGATATCGAGCTGCACTTTTCCACCCGTGACGGGGATATCCGTCAGTTCATCCTCTCGGCATCAACCTCCCCGAACGATATCATCATCTGTTCTGTCATGGATATCACCGAACGGAAACTTGCCGAGCGGGTGATCCACAAGGCCCGGGTCGAACTCGAGGAACGGATCATCGATCGCACGCGGGAACTGACGCGGGCAAACGAGAGCCTCCTTGCCGAGATCGAGGAACGCAAACAGTTCGAGGAGGCAATCCAGCTGGCAAACAAGAAACTCAACACGCTCTCCTCCATCACCCGTCACGACATCCTCAACCAGATAACCGCGATTGTCATGTACCTCTCGCTTGCGGAGGAGCAGATCTCCGACCCCGAGGCCATCGGGCACTTAAAAAAGATCGGACAGATCACCCAGCTGATCCAGAAACAGATCCGGTTCACCCGCAACTACCAGTTTATCGGCTCACGGTCGCCCCACTGGCAGGTCCTCTCGGTTACTATCGACGATGCGGTAAAAGACCTGGACATGGGGGACATCCACGTGGAGAAGGAGGTGGGCGACCTTGCGATCTACGCCGACCTTCTTTTAGAAAAAGTCTTCTACAATCTTTTCGAGAATTCTCTCCGCCATGGTATGAAGGTCACGACCTGCCGGGTGACACACCGCAGGGACGGTGATGATCTCGTCCTCCTGTACGAGGACAATGGGATCGGCATACCAGCCGGCGCAAAAGAGAAAATCTTCCGCCGGGAATATTACCGGAACACGGGATACGGGATGTTCCTTGCAAAGGAGATTTTGGATACCACGGGGATTACCATCGTGGAGACGGGTGAACCGGGCTGCGGCGCACGATTCGAGATACGGGTGCCGGCGGGGGCCTTCCGCTTCGGATTATTGGAGCAGGGCGCACCGCAAGAGGCCGGGTAACCTGATCACGGGCCGTTCAGATGCTTTTCTTCCGGCCGCTTGCGTCCCGCATATAGTGGCCGAACTCGCTTTTCTGCAGGATCGTTCCTGAAAAGACCGGGCCGTCGCGGCAGACCCGGAGGCCGGAGGGGTCGATACAGCATGACCCGCAGACGCCCATGCCGCATTTCATATACCGGTGGAGCGAGAACTCGGTCTTGTGAAGGACGCCCTTTTCTGTCACTTTGGCGAGCACGGAACGCATCATCACTTCCGGGCCGCAGACAGCAATCCTGTCATACAAGGCAAGGTTCAGGTCATCCAGCAAGGTCGTGACAAAACCCTTGTTGCCCTGCGAACCGTCGTCCGTTGCAATGACGACATCGGTGCATTCGTCGAGCTGGTCCAAAAAGAGCAGCTCGGACTCCGTCTTTGCCCCAAGGAGCATGGTCATGACACAGTCAGCCTTGACAAGCGGGAGGAGCGGTGCCGCACCGACCCCGCCTGCTATCGCGAGCACTTTTTCCCCGTGCGTGAATCCGTTGCCAAACGGCCCCCGGATCCCGAGTTTGTCACCGCGCTTCATGGAAAAGAGGGCAGATGTTGCATCACCCACTTTCTGCACGGTGATGCTGTTCAGGGAGGAGAGGGCCATCGGGATCTCGTCCACACCCGGGACCCAGACCATGACAAACTGCCCCGGATTGAAGACGAACGGCTGGTCAAAGAAGAACGAGCGGATATTCGGCGTCTCGTTCAGGATCCGCGTGATCGTTACGGTTACCGGTGTCCCGTCAGCCATGGGCGCACCCCACGATCTCACTCGCCATGACACCATCCTTTGCATACAGGGCGGCCCGGATCTTCTCAAAGACCTGGATATCCCCGTGCACTGCGCTGCCGATCTCAACGGCAGATGCACCGGCCATCATCAGTTCCACCACATTATCGGCAGTCGAGACACCCCCGCACCCGATGATGGGGACCTTCACGGCCTCGTACAGTTCGTACACGCACCGGACAGCGATGGGAAAGATTGCAGTGCCCGAGAGGCCCCCGTAGCGGTTGCCGAGCACCGGGCGCCGGAGACCGGTAGAGATACGCATCGCCTTCACGGTATTGACCGCAACAATCGCGCTCGCCCCGCCTTTCTCCGCGGCTTTTCCGATCGCGGTGATATCCGTGACATTCGGCGTCAGTTTCACCCATGCCGGCAGGCCGGTCCTGACAACGGCGCGGGTACAGGCCTCAACAAGCGCAGGGTCGCTCCCGATGGCCGCCCCGTACCCTTCCGCGTGGGGGCAGGAGAGGTTGAGCTCGGCTGCCGCGACCTTGCCGGAGAACCACCCGGCAACCTCGGCAAACTCCTCCGGGTTGCCGCCAAAGATGCTCGCGACCACGGGCTTTTTTGCCAAGGGTGCCAGTTCGTCCACGAACTCCTTTGAAGGATTGGGGAGCCCCATCGCGTTCAGGAGGCCGTCTTCGAGTGCCACAAGGCACGGGCCGCTATGGCCCTCCTTCGGGAGAGGCCCGATGGACTTGGTCACAACGCCCCCCGCACCGAGCAGGAGCATCCGGGATAACGATGCGCCGGTTGTCCCGAGGACGCCGGCCGCGAGGAGAAGATGATTCTGCAACTCAACACCGCCAACATTCACCGGGCCCGGCCTGATGGTAACCATTCATCAGGAAATGGTCGTTATTTATTATTAGCATAACCCATATTGGTACCAGATGGCACGCCTAGCAGTGATCGGGGTAGGACGGATCGGCGGTGAAGTCGCGTACCTTGCAGCATCGCTCGGTATTGCCGACGAACTGGTATTGTTCGACACTGCCCCTGACCTTTTAAAGGCGCAGGTGCTCGACCTGAAGCATACGGGCCTTGATATTGCGATCAGCACTGACAAACACGAGATCCGGGATGCCGACCTCTGCATTTTCTCGGCCGGGATGCCCCGGGACCCCTCAGTGAAGACACGGGCAGACCTGCTCCTTGCCAACCTGCCGGCAACGAGATCCTGCGCCGGGATGCTCAAAGGGTTTGAAGGGATCCTTGTCACGGTCACAAATCCAATGGACATCAATAATTATACGCTCTGTCGATCAACGGGCATCCCCCGCGAGCGCTGCATTGGTTTCGGGGGCCAGCTCGACAGCAGCAGGTTCGACCTCGCCCTCCGTCAGCGGAACATCCCCGGCCAGCCCTCGGTCATGGGGGAGCATGGCGAGCACCAGGTGCCGGTCTTCTCACGGCTCGACGTGCCCGTAGAAACGCAGACCCGTGAGGAGATCCTCCGCGAGCTGCAGGGCTCGAGCATGGATGTCATAAAGGGCAAGGGCGGAACCGTGTTTGGGCCGGCGCTTCACCTTGCCCGGCTTGCCCGGATGATCCTGAAGGATACGGGAGAAGCGGCTATCTGTTCTGCCGTACTGGATGGAGAGTACGGGCTGGAGGGGTGCTCGCTTGGTGTCCCCGTCCGTGTCTGCAAAGAGGGTATACGGGAAATCGCGGAGTGGGACCTCGACGCATGGGAGTTCGACAAGATGGCCGATGCGGGACAGTTCGTTGCGTCGCTCTGTACTCAGGTGGTGACCTAACTATGGCCTCGCAGTCCACCGGCAGCTGCCTTGACGCGGCCTGCACGCTCGACTCCTATTCCCGCGACATCCGGATCGCGATCAACCAGGTGGAGTACAGCAACTCACCGGGCGGGCCCGTCATCCACATCTTCGGAAGGGACACACGCGGAAAGGCTGTCCGGCTGGATGTGACGGGCTTCAGGCCCTACTTCTATGTTCCGGCCGACCAGGCCGAAAGCACACCAATCCCCCCGCAGGCAACGCTCGAGACTGGGAACACCTACCGCTCGATCCGCGGCGAGCAGCTCCGGAGACTCTTCACCCAGCGGCCCACGGATGTACGGGATGTCCGCGAGCGGTACCGCCACTTCGAGGCAGACATCCCGTTTGCCACCCGGTTCATGATCGACACCGGCCTGACCGGAGGCGTTGCAGCACCGAAAGAGAACATCGACTGGCAGGAAATAACGCCGATCGCTATCGATGCCCCGGCCCGGACCTGCATCATCGATATCGAGTGCGAGGACGAGCGGGGATTCCCCGATCCCCAGCGGGATGCCATCATCTGCATCACCTGCTATGACTCGTTCGACGAGGACTACACCACGTTCCTCTTCTCCGGAAGCCAGATTCCGGCCGCCGTTGCCGTGAAGGTGAAGGAAGGCGGCCTTGATAATGGGTGTTTCCGCGAGGGCACCCATACGATCTGCTCGTATGCCGATGAACCCGCGATGCTCCGGGCATTCACGGCATACATCATTGCCCGCGACCCGGACATCCTCTCGGGCTGGAACTTCGTGGACTTCGACATGCCCTACATCACCGGCAGGATGGAACGGCTGGGGCTGAAATCCGATTCGCTTGCCCGCATCCCGGGTATGACCGAAAGAAATGCCCTCCGCGGCCGGGCGCTCTTCGACCTCCTTACCGCGTACAAGAAGATGCACTCCACGCTGAAGGAGTCCTACCGCCTCGACGCCATTGCAATGGATGAACTCGGGCAGCAGAAGGTCCGGTACACGGGCACGATTTCCGATCTCTGGAAAAAGGAGCCGGCGCTCCTTGTCGAGTACAACTTCAAGGACGTGGAGCTCTGCGTGGGGATCAACAAAAAGGACAACATCATCGGGTTCTACCGCGAGATCGCCCGGTATGTGGGCTGCCCGCTTGACAAGACCCTGAACTCGTCAAGCGTGATTGACGTGTACGTGCTCAGGAAAGCGTTCGGGAACTACGTGCTGCCCTCCAAGGGATTTGCCAATGCGGAAGAGTTCGAGGGAGCAACGGTCTTCGAGCCGAGCAAAGGCGTGCGGGAGAACGTGGTGGTACTCGACCTGAAATCGCTCTATCCGATGGCAATGATGACCATCAATGCTTCGATGGAGACAAAAGACCCTGCCGGCGAACTCCGGGCACCCAACGGGATCCGGTTCCGGAAACAGCCGAACGGGCTGACACGGAGCATCATCGCGGACCTGCTCAAGGAGCGGGACGAGAAGAAGCGGTTGCGCAACACGTTCGCCTTCGGCTCTCCCGAGTACATTATGTACGACATGCAGCAGAACGTGCTGAAAGTGATCATGAACACCTATTACGGCGTCTCGGGATACACCCGGTTCCGGCTCTTCGACCGGGAGATCGGGGCGGCTGTCACCTCCGTGGGCCGTGCGATCATCGAGCACACGCGGCGCGAGATCGAGAAGATGGGCTATACGGTCATCTACGGCGACACGGACTCCTGCATGATCCAGCTCCCGCCGCTCGACCGGGAGAAGACGATCGAGATTGCACGTAGCATTGAAAAACAGCTCAACGCGAGTTACCCGGTCTTTGCAAAAACCGAACTGAACGCCGATGTCAGTTTCTTTTCCATCAAATTCGAGAAGATCTATGCCCGCTTCTTCCAGGCAGGCAAGAAGAAGCGCTACGCAGGATCGCTTGTCTGGAAAGAGGGAAAGGACGTACAGGAAACGGACATTGTCGGCTTCGAGATCAAGCGAAGCGACACACCGCAGATAACAAAGCATGTGCAAAAAACCGTGATGGAACTCATCCTGGACGGCAAGGGGCTCGACGAGGTCAAGGCATTCCTTGGCGAGGTGATCAAAAAATACCGGGCCGGGAAATACACGCTGGATGAGATCGGGATCCCCGGCGGGATCGGGAAGAGCCTCGACGATTACGAGACGGACGATGCACAGGTGCGGGGCGCAAAGTATGCCAACCAGTACCTGCACACGGAGTTCGGGAAGGGCAGCAAGCCCAAGAGGATTTACATCAAGACGGTAACCGCCAAATATCCCAAGACGGACGTGCTCTGCTTCGAGTACGCCGACCAGGTGCCTCCCGAGTTCGTGGTGGACCTCGAACTGATGCTGGAGAAGACCATCAGACAACCGATCTCCCGGATCATCGAGGCGCTCGGCTGGAGCTGGGCGGATGTGGATCCGTCGCGGACTACGCTGGCGCAGTGGGGACTGGGGTAATAACACCCGTAAAAAAGACCCGTATGAGGTGAATTCACTTCACACAAGTACAATGAAAAGTTCGCTCTGCACCTGTGTTTGTCGTACACGTTTCTGTCGATACACCTCAAAATTTTCATGATGAAGCAATCACCTGCATAATTATTTTCAGAGCGATCCTTTTTCTGCAAGAATGGGCATAATTGCCGGTGTAATAATATTTGTTTCGTATGAATGCAAAATTTAACATATAAATTATTCAAATATAAGATCCAATGAACTCAGAAAAAATAATCCTCACAAAAGAACTGTTCCGGGTCCTTTCCTCCGATACTCGCATTACAATCCTGAAAAAACTTGCCCAACGAAGAAGGACGATCAGTGAATTATCACGCGAGTTAAAGATCGCTAAGTCAACAGTACACGAACATCTTGCTCTTATGACTGGTGCGGGGTTGATCACCCCCGTTCCCGATGAACATGAGTGGAAATATTATGAAATAACACAGAATGGTGCAAATTTGCTTGCACCGGAAAATTCAATTCCAATATCCATTCTTCTTACAACAACCGGATTCCTTTTTCTGGCGGGATCCATAACTGCATTTGTCGTTGCCTGGTTCTCGGTGAAGCAACCGCTCGTTTCAACGCCCATGCACGGTGGAGGTTATCCGGGTTATTTATACCCGGACCTCTTGTCAACCAGTATTGGAATTCTTCTTCTCATAGCCGGGATTCTGGTTCTCATCCGGCTATTCAGGATCCGAACATCATTTAAGGCTGATTCCCTCCAGCCCTCCTGATCCGACCATTGTAATTCCGTCCGCAGGCCTTGGATCAACCTTCACAGTTCTTGTGATATCTTTGTAATATAGTCCGGTAAATTCGTGAAGTTGAATTTCGGAGGGCACACACCGTTCCACTTTTTCATATTTCACTGTGTTCGGATAAAACCGAACGCTTTTCAGGGATTGAAATAGAATTGCAGAAAATTTTCTTGTACCCAGAAAGTGATGTTTTCACATTCTGCTGGAAGGGAATATTTCCGATAACGGATAAAGCAGTCCGTTTTCCGGAGAGGTTCCGGATTAAACATTGTCAGGCATGTTTCAGAAACCTTCACAACAAAGTCCTCCGACAAACGCGATACTACGATTTGCACCTCCCTTACCCCACACAGGAATACCGGGATTCTGATCCTGCCTAAGAAATCATATGAATGGAGAAGAACAAACAACCATGAAAAACTCTTTACGAAGTATTGTTTTACTATTGGTACTTCTGTCGTTTCTGACAGTACCAGTACTTGCAACAGATACCAATCTTGCAGTGCCGTATTACCAGCAGGAAACCGATTATTATTGCGGCTCTGCAGTTGCCCAGATGTGGATCGATTTCCACAATAGTTTCGTAAGTCAGAACACGTTGTATACATATATCCAAAACCATAACATCGAATCCGGATGGTCCACCGATCCTCAGGGACTCGAAGACGTTGTGGGAAACTATGTGACAAATCTTATCACTGACGATCACAAGTGGAGTTCAGCTGACGCTGCAATAATGGGTCAGGCTGTGGATATTGTAAACCGGGGAATCCCTTCAGCCTCGTTGATTCATGAGGGGTATCATTGGAATGCAGTAAAAGGTGTGAGTTATACCCTGTACGGGGGCCAGATTTACCAGATCAACGGTGTCTGGGTGCAGGATCCCTGGTACACAATGTCAGCTAATATATATTATGCTGTTAATTCATGGAAGAATGAATTTACTCAGGTCGATTTCCCTTCTTCAACTTGGGATAATTACTGGGTAACGGTCCAGGGTTACTGGGGAAGCCGCGGCGGCGCTCCTGATTACGATAAGGAGATTGAAAACATCCGGTTAATGGATGAATCCGAAGTAAGTACACCCATCACGGCAGAGATTGACATTGCCGGTTTCGCACGCGAACAAATGAATAAACAGAACCTGTTCCAGGAAGAGCTTAAGGGAAGTAGTCCGGGAAATACCGTGCTCGTTCATTCCCTTAACAAAAATTATCCGGATTACTATCTGATTCCGTTTGAAAAGGATGGAGTTCCTGTGGTAGTTTCCAAGGTTGACCTTAAAGGAGATACAGCTGTGTTCAGCGCGGGTGCAGCACTGGAGAAGGGTGCCAGCAGTATAAAACCTGATCTGGATGAAGCGAGAAAAGCCTTGGAATATGCGGGCTATGGAGACCTTGAGAATGCACGCCTTGTATGGAAACCCTGCGAACAGACAATGTCGGAGTTCATGCCGGTATGGGAGTTCTCGAACAATGCTAATGAAATAAAATACGTTGGTTATAACCCGTTCGAACAGAAGGTTATGGTGTACGACAACCTTACTCCCAGTAAGATGAGAGGATAACTCTTCCTCGTACTTTTTTTGTGATTCCTTAACAACGACTAGCAGCCGAGATCCCGGATCATCGAATCGCTCGGCTGGAGCTGGGCCGATGTCGACCCCTCGCAGATGACACTGGCGCAGTGGGGGGGGTAGATACGCATAATCAAATCGCAGTTGGAGATGAGATGTAAAAAACCGACTATATGATGGGGGCTGATGCCCCCATACCCCCATTCATGATAGATGCCGCCGCCCCCGGCGGTGCGCCCCCGCGGCGGTTCAGTGACTAAACGCATAAAAAACCTCCTTGCCCCGCCGTGCCTCGGAGAGGCCCTGAGGCGGGGAGCCCTCGTACCTATTCATCGTATTGTTGGGCATTAGAATTCTGAAATGTGTCAATTTATATCAAAATTATACAGTTGACATTATCTCATTATATAGAAAAAAACAAGCCGGATTATTGTCAACGGGAATAACAAGTGGATGACTTTAATCCAAAATGCGGCGAGATTAAAATATTGTTTATTTTTTTGTATCTAATGTGAAATACAACCTATATTTATATCCCATTTTTGGATTTAAAACCGTCCATTCTACTTTATAATCTGAATAAAACGGAATTATATGATTATCCTGTAGCTCTTTTTCGCTCAGAATCATCCTTTGATCTGATGAATCAGTAATTTGGAAACACAAACTCCCCATATGAGGTAGAGAATCAATTTCGGCACATTGTTTTATTCTATATTTTTCTCTTGCCTTACCCACCAACAATATTTGAAAACTGAGGCGTTCAGATACATGATTGATATCGACAGATACATAGTCTACTTTCCCACTAAGTGCATCATTGTACGCTGTGGTTCGATAACTTACTTCAAATTCTTTAGACTCGTTTGTTCGTAGATCTAACGGTACAAAAAATTTCAAAATATATACAGAATCATCATCCTTCTTTTTATGATTGTAATGCAATGGGGGCCTTGAAGTGAGCGTTCGGATCTCTGTTTCAGATAGTGGAGTCTCCTTTTTTATTATTGGCTCGGCAATTGTTGGTTTAATTGGATCTGCCGGGGGTCTTCCATTAAATTTAAAATTAATATCTTCGTACGATGGAACCCACCGGTTAGATTTGACCACAATCTGGTATTTCTGATATCGCTCTTCCATTTTATTTTGGATTTTCCTCGTTATTGATGACGTTGCAGTATTGTCGGTAATAGTTTCATCATCAAAAATAACTTCTCTAATCAAATATTGCAGTTTTAAGTCTTGAGCAATGTTTTCAAACAGACGAATCTTTTCATCATATTGGGATAAATCTTTGATATACAATGTTGCTAAGATAATTACGCCAACCAAAAAAATACCAATTACATAATAAATTTTGAGGGTAACATCTGAAATTAGGGAGAATAGGTATACCATTATTGCGGTCAGAATCAGAATCATCATGAATCTGAAATAAGCGAAAAAATTTTCAATTAACCATTTCCAAGCTCTACGAATAAAAAGATTCATATTATAAAAAAGGAGAGAGATTTTAATAATATTTTCTATAAAATATCTTCTTCGCCAACTAGGATATCTTCTTCACCGACATACAATGCAACCGGGGTCTGCCTTGGACTCATCATATCCCTAACTTATGAACTACTATTACATAAATATGTAGGTACCGACAGTAGACAGGGATTCCATTCCTCCAGAATTTTGACAGGTTGTGCTGATAAAACCTGCTTCTCGCCAACTTGACAGCACCGTAAAAACAAACACTAAATTCGACATTCACTTCCCGCTCAGCCGCTCGTTCAGCTTCTTGATCTGGTCCCGCAGCGCAATCGCCTTCTCGAAATCGAGACCCTCGGCAGCGTCCCGCATCTGCTTCTCGAGATCGATGATAACGTTCGGGATCTCGGTTTTCGGCACGTGCTTGGTGTCGGTGACCTCGACCTCTTTCTCCTTGATCGGCTTGATGATGGTCTGCGGGACGATGTTGTGCTTTTTGTTGAATGCAACCTGGAGCGTGCGCCGGCGTTTTGTCTCGGCAATCGCCCGCTTCATGGAATCGGTCATGTTGTCACCGTACAGAACAACCTTCGCGTTCACGTTCCGGGCTGCACGGCCGATGATCTGGATCAGGCTCCGGGCATCGCGGAGGAAACCCTCTTTGTCTGCGTCAAGAATCGCGATGAATCCGACCTCAGGGATATCAAGGCCCTCACGGAGCAGGTTGATCCCGACCAGGACATCGAACTTGCCGAGCCGGAGCTGCCGGATGATCTCGCTCCGCTCCAGCGTCTGGATCTCGGAGTGGAGGTAGCGTGTCCGGATCTTCCGATTCGAGAGGAACTCGGAGAGTTCCTCGGCGAGCTTCTTGGTCAGGGTGGTGATAAGGACGCGGTCGCCCCGCGCAATGGTCTTCTCCACTTCACGGATCACGTCATCCGTCTGCCCCTCGATGGGACGGACCTCGACCTCCGGGTCAACAAGGCCGGTGGGCCGGATGATCTGCTCGACCGCTTTTCCGGATTTCTTCAGCTCATAATCGCCCGGTGTTGCCGAAACGAAAATCACCGAATTCATGTACTGCTCGAACTCGTGGAACTTCAGGGGCCGGTTGTCGTACGCGCTCGGGAGCCGGAACCCGTAGTCGATCAGCGCTTTCTTGCGCGAACGGTCACCGTTGTACATCCCGTGGAGCTGGGGGATCATCTGGTGGCTCTCATCGATGATCATCAGGAAATCGTCCGGGAAATAGTCAAGCAGGCAGTAGGGTTTCTCGCCCGCGTTCCGGCCATCGAAATGCCGGGAATAGTTCTCGATGCCCTTGCAGGAACCGGTCTCCTCGATCATCTCGATATCGTACCGGGTCCGCTGTTCGAGCCGGTGGGCCTCGATCAGGCCGTGGATGGGGAGCACTTCGCCAAGCTCCTTCCGGATTGATGCAATGGCAGATTTCCGGGCGCTCTCGGGAGTAACGAAGTGGCGGGCAGGATAGACATAGAAATACTTCATCTCCTCGTTCACGGCACCGGTGTTCTTGTCCACCTCGCGGATCCGCTCGATCTCGTTGCCGAAGAGCTCGATACGGATGATGTTGTTGAAGTACCCGGGGATGAAGTCGATGGTGTCGCCCTTGACCCGGAACCGGCCCGGCATCAGTTCAAGATCGTTTCGCTCGAAGAGGATGTCGATGAGCCGGCTCATGATGTCGTTCCGCGAGATCTTCTGGCCCACGGTCAGCTCAAAACCCATGTTCCGGAAGTTCTCCGGGTTGCCGAGGCCGTAGATGCAGGAGACGGATGCGACCACGATCACGTCCTTTCGGAACGACAGCGACGCAGTTGCAGACAGCCGGAGCTGCTCGATCTTCGGGTTGATAGCAGAGTCTTTCTCGATGTACTGGTCCTTTGCCGGGATGTAGGACTCGGGCTGGTAGTAGTCGTAGTACGAGACAAAGTATTCCACACGGTTGTTCGGGAAGAAGTCGCAGAATTCAGAGTAGAGCTGGGCGGCAAGCGTCTTGTTGTGGGCGAGGACGAGCGTAGGCTTCTGCGCTGCCGCGATCACGTTTGCCATCGTGAAGGTCTTGCCGGAGCCGGTGACCCCGAGCAGGGTCTGGTACTGCTTTTGCTCTTCCAGTCCTTTTGTCAGCTCTTTGATAGCTTCCGGCTGCGAGCCGGCCGGGCCGAAACTGGAGACGAGCTGGAATTCTGTCACGGTGCTTAGGATCTTGGAACGGGATATTAAAAGGGATGGGGATGCGGCAGGAAAGTGATCCCGGGATCCCGTGGGGGCGGGGGAAGAAAGAGACTCTCCCCGGCATACTTCCCTACGACGGAGAATGTGAGGGAGCCGCAGGCCAAAAAATTCGGCAGTGGAAACGGTGCCAACACCCACGGAAATTTTTCCGATATTTGAGTATTTTCAGAATCGGGGCGTTTTAATCAGGAATAAAACGTGCTTTTTAGCGGCCTGTAAAAATGCGCAAAAATCGCACAGCCAGCACTCCGATCCAGAGTCCGGAGGCCAACCGGCGACCGCCATGAACGAAATTTTTACCCAGACCGAGGGTGAGAAAATCCGGAAAACAAATTTTTATAAAAAACTATGATTTTGCCATCCGGCACATGCTATGAGACGCCGGGAGGCATCGTTGGTGCAGGATGTGCTTTTTCTGCTGCTGATATCAACCGGGGAGAGCCCTTCCCTGCCGTCAGACCGTGCCCTTTACCCGGTGCAGCATCATGGTCAGCGCAAAGGAGTTTCCACCGGTGTCCTTCCCGCTGGAATACGTCAGCACAACAAACATCGTATCCGGATCAATCAGCGTGCCCTTTGCCCAGCCACCCGGCTGGTCGATGATCGTGAGGGATTTCCCCTCCGGATCAACAATGCCGAGAACGGTCTGGTTTACATCAGGGCCATAGGGCTGCCGAAAGAGCTTGAAGCCTTTGACAACGGCACCTTCCTGCGATGAAAATACCCACGTGTTCTGCCCGATCGTGACATCCTGGATGGTGGTGTTCAGGTTCCAGCCGGCCTCGTCTGTGGATTTCCAGGTACCGGTGATGTCCGGATAACTGGCGGCAGATGACAATGTGTGCGTGGCCGGTGAAGCCGGGGGAGAGGCGGGTGTTGTTGTGCATCCCGCACAGAAAAGGAGTGCAATGAGGAGAGATGCAACGCAGACTGATGAAATGCTTTTTTTCATAACCGGAATAATCCCGCTGAATTATTATTGGTTCCGGGACATGCCGCGGAGGTCCTGCCACCTGTTTCCTGAAGTCACGTATCGGACGCGAGCAGTGTTTCCACCCACGCACGGTTCGCCCGGAGCGCACAGCCGCCTTCCGATTCAGAAAGGAGAGACGGTTCCTCGCGCAACCGGGCAAGCAGCCGTGACCTGAGAGCGTCTTGTAATGGGACCTTTACAAGATTCGCATCAGAGTACGGCGCTGCCGGGCAGGGTTCGAGATTTCCTGACGGGCTCACGTGCACAAACCCGCGGCCTGCTGCAAGGCACCCGCCGTACTCATCCTCATCGCCAGGAAATCCGATGAAGAGCCCCGGGAACTTCCGGTTGAAGTCTGCAAGAACGATCTGCAGGACCTTCTTCTGCTCGTGGGTGAGCACGAGAGGTTCTGTACCCGGTTCCATCGGCACATACTCAACGAACGCGAGGACGCGTGCCCCGGCGGAAAGCATCTCCCGGGCGAAGGCTTCGCCCGTCACTTGCGGGAAATTTTCACGTGACGTAGTGACTGAGACACCGAAGAAGATACTGCGCTGCTTCAGCCGGGCACAGACCGCAAGCAGCCGGTCGTAAACCCCCTCCCCCCGGCGTGCATCGGTCTCCTCCCGGAATCCTTCGAAACTGATGACGGGAACGATGTTCCGGTGCTGTGCGATGGTCGCGGCGACAGCATCATCGATTAAGAGACCGTTCGTGAAGACCGGGAAGAGGACTTCCGGATGGCTCTGTGCCAGAGCAAGGATCTCATCAAGCCTCACCAGCGGTTCGCCGCCGGCAATTACGATGACCGAGACCCCGAGTTCTGCTGCCTGGCCGACAACGCCAACAAGGATCTCCCGGCTCATCTCGGGTGCCGGTTTCTCGTGGCGCCCGTGCATGTAGCAGCCGGCGCAGGCGAGGTTGCAGCGCGAGGTGATGCTCGTAATCATCACCGGTGGAACGATCAGGCCATTGTTCTCGTGACGCTTCCGCATTGCGGCTGCTTTTTTCTGGTGGTGGAGGATAACAGTACCGGAAATAGCAAGAGAGGGATCGTGAGCGATTATCCGGAGTGCCTGTGCCAGCGTGTCACTGATGGTTGTATCAAACCTGTCGCGAAAATTCCCGGTATCCATGTCCTGCTCCCGATTATTCCGGTTGTAATACCGGACTCTTCCTGTTCCACCGCTGCACCGCAGTCACGAACCAGCCGGCAATCGCACCCAGCACGATGACAAAGGCGAGAATACTGAAACCAAATTTGAGCAGTGTCGCAGCCATCGTGATCTGGGCAATACTGTACATCTCCATCGGCCACGCGAGGAGCATCGCGATGATCCCGATGTTCTCCAGGTAATCGAAGAGGGCCCCGATAACCGGGATAACGTTGAGCCGGTGCCACCGGCTTTTTTCAGGAAGCCATTTTTTCAGGAACCCCGTGATGAGCGTCGAGAGGAAGAGTGCATAGAAGAACGGGACGAGAAGATCGAGCGGCACGATATGCGTCAGCTCAAATGCCCGCCCCGCATCACCCATTGCCGCGAGGAACGCATACGCCTGTTCCGGCGTGTAGAACACTTCCATGTCAAGGATGCCCACCCCGCCGGTAATTGACTTCAGCTCCACTACCCCGAAGGGCCTCCCGTTGACAAGGAAGCCGGTGATGAGGACCCCGGCAAGGGAAAGAAGGATGGTGCCAGGGGATGAAAGCGCGATGATCCGGTCGGAGAGATCGTCAAGGATCTTCTTCCCGCTCCCGATTCCGTCCATCACGAATCCCTCCGTTGTTCATTCGTTTTCCATCCGTATGAGATGACGCCTTTTGGGCATGCGTCGGCGCAGCTGGCGCAGAGGATACAGTCGGCATTTTCCATCTCATCCTTCCGGACCATGCCATTCACGTCAAGGCCCATCGGGCATGCCTTCGAGCACTTCTGGCAGTCGATACAGCGCGATGCGTCTGCAGAGAGACCCAGCGCCGGCCAGTGGATCAGGTTCCGGATCTTCCGCCCTGCTACCATGATACCGGCTATCGGGCAGAAGACATGGCAGGTCCCGCGCTTTCCGGTGATGAACGCGATGATGATGATGAACAGGAAGATTATACCCACCATCATCAGGACCTGGACCGACGAGATCGAGATGCCGTTCACGGTGCCGTAGATGGGGTCCACCGAACGGATCCCGCCGGCCTGGAAAAAGGCGAGCGCGAGCATGCCCAGCCAGATGGCGGTGATGCCGTACTTGATCCAGTTGCGCCAGCCTTCCTTCACGGTATGCTTAATGACCGGCGAACAGATCTCCTGCCATGCCCCCATCGGGCAGAGCCAGCCGCACCAGAGCCGGGCAACGACAAGCGAGAGGAGGAAGAGCGCAATGTACAGCAGCAGGCTGCCCGTTGCCACGCCTTCCCCGGCACCCATCATGACGATGATGGGCGAGATGTAGAAGATAGTGACCGGGATTAAGATAAAGGACAGGATCAGGATCCACTTCCGGATGTTCTGGCGTGACGATGCTTGTTTGGTTTCTGGTTTTTCCGTCATGGTAATTTTCTCAGTCAGGGTTGGTTTTCCAGCGCTTCCCCGCGCTGGGCTTTCATATCCGCGATCTTCAGGTCAGGGTGCCGGTACCTGCCCCGGTTCTTTGTCTTCTCTGTCCATTGGATTGCTTTTGCCGGGCAGAGGTTCAGGCAGGCCATGCAGAGCTCGCAGTGGTGCTGCCACTGCGGTTTCTCGTCCACCATCTCGATGTTCCTGACCGGGCAGACCCGCGAGCAGGTGCCGCAGTGCGTGCATTTCTCATCGGAGACGAACTGCCGGTCCGCCTCGTGGAGCTGCCGCATGAACCCGTCATACATCAGCCGTTTCAGGAGCGACGAGAAAGGGGCAAACCCCGGCCGTACCGTGATGCCCTTCTGGACTTTACCGGCAATGTCCTGAACCTTTTTATCCGCGGCAGAAAGGGCTTTCTCCAACTTTCCCCCCTCAGCCGGGGAATAGAGTGGGACAAAGTTCCCGACCATCCGCACAACCCACGCTGCATCGAATGGCCGGCCATTCTTCTTCTCAGCGATAGCGTTTGCCTGGAGGAGGGCCGATGCCCCAATCCCGCCCAGGGTCAGGACGCAGAAGGTGTAGCCTGCCTTTTTGAGGTCGAGCCTTCCTAAAAATCCCACGACAATCGCGGGAAGACCGAAGTCATACACCGGGGCGACTATGCCGACACGGTCAGCGGCCGGGACAATGTCCCCACGGATGTCCTTCTGCGATGCAATCGGCACAAGCTCGCAGTCTCCGAGGATTGTGGCTATCGTTCTTGCAGCGGCAAGCGAGTTGCCGGTACCGGTGAAGTAATAGATGATTGTCTTCATGGTGATTCTCCCCGCAGGTTTTTCAGGTCGGCAATCGTGACATCCGGATTCCGGTACCGCCCCCACGATTCCGTCTTTGGCCCTGCCTGGATTGCCTGCACCGGGCAGGTATGGATGCAGCCGCAACAGAGCTCGCACCGGTGTTTCCAGACTGGCCGGTCATTGACCAGTTCGATATTGTTCGAGGGGCAGATGGCAACGCAGGTCCCGCAGGCCGTACACTTTTCCGTTACGGTGAATTTTTTATCTCCTTCACGAACATGGGACCTGAAATAAGGATACGCGAGAGAATACAGCACGCGGTTGATGAGGGATGAGGGAAGAGTGCGTTTCTCGCACCGTCCGACAGCTCCCGCAATGTCTCCGATTACGCCATCCGCTTTTTGTAAGATCTCCCGCTGTTTCTCAATCGCCAGAGGTTCGTACATCAGGATATAATTCCCGGGCATGGCAAGCCCGAATCCCGCGTCAAGCCCCCGTCCCTGCCGCTCCCGCAGGATGATGTCAAGCTGCCGGAGTGCGGCTGACTCCCCGCCCCCACCATGGGTCATGACACAGAAGACGTATTGTGTTGCTGCAAGGTCCATGCGCCTGGCAAATGAGGTCACCATGACGGGCAGACCGTAGAAATAGACCGGGGCGACAATACCAATACGTTCAGCAGCGGGTACGATCTCGCCTGAAGTATCCTGAAGCGATGCGATCGGCACGAGCTCGGTCTCTCCCAGTGCCGCCGCGATCTTTTTTGCCGCGGCAAGCGAGTTGCCGGTGCCGGTGAAGTAATAGAGGACCGTCTTCATGCTTTGTCTGCCTCCTCCTGTACTTTTGCGATAAGTGCGGCCACGAGTGTACCATCTTCAATCTCCTTTTTGCTCAGGGAGAACTGTCCGGTAATGATCATGCCTTTTGCCGCAAGGTCCTTTTCAAGGACCTGAAGTGTCGTGCCGGCTTTTTCCCCGCAGGTGGCAAAAATCACTGCCCGTTTTCCCCTGCATCCCGTGAGCGCGACAAGGGCTTTCCTGATTGCCGGGACGGGTTTGCCGCCCCAGACAGGCGTCCCGATCACGACAAGATCAGATTCGGAGAGATCGATATTGTCCGGCTGAGATCCGGTATCCCGCACGTTCATGCCGGGCGAATGGCGGGCCATGAACGCAACAAACCGGGACAGGAGATCCTTTGACTGGATCTCGATGATCTCCCCCCCGCAGGCATTCCGGATCTGTTCAGCAATTCCATAGGTTGTTCCCGTATACGATGCACAGATAATTGTCAGGTTCATACTCACACGTCCGCATTCTCGCTGTTTCCTTCACCTGTTTCTCCGTCAGCCATGCCCCTGAGCGGGTTCGCCGCAATGATCTGCCGGAGCAGTTCCCCGCCGGCATCCGGGTTCTTCGCGTCATCCTGGTTAAGGCTGATCTCAGCCATAACTGTCACATCCCGCTCCTCCAGTGATTTCCTGAGGAGGGGAAGAGCCTCCCCGGGCTGGTTGATGCAGGTGGTAAAGACCACGGCCATCTTGCCCTCGCACCCACGGAGTGCCTGTACCGCGGCGTTGATGGCCGGTGCGGGCTTCCAGGCCCAGACCGGCGTCCCGATGATCAGGAGGTCATACCCGGATACATCGATCTCGCCCGGCTCGATCGGGTCACAGGCTCCTTTCCGGGAACGGACAACCCCTGTTGTGTACGCGGTGAAGGAAGAGTAGGGAGCCCGTGTCCGCACCTCGACAAGATCGCAGCCGCTCGCGTTCCGGATCCCTTCGGCAACCCGCCTTGTAACCCCTGAATATGAGTAGAAGACAACGCAGGCGCGGACCGGCCGGCCGGGCGTGGCTTTCCGCACCATCTCGCGGCTGCACTGCTGCATCACGCTTGCGTACATCAGCTCGAAACGGTTCCGGAACTCCATCATCCGTTCACGGTTGACCGTGTAATAGACGTAGAACCCGTCCCGGCGCGACCCGACAAGTCCCTCGGCTTTCAGGGTCTTTAAATGCTGCGAGACCGCTGGCTGGGAGATCTTCAGCCGGGCGGCAAGTTCGCTGACACCGAGCGTCCCACTCGTGTCCGTTGAAAGGATGTAAATGATCTGGAGCCTTGTTAAGTCACCGAGTGCCTTAAATGTCCCGGCCATCTGCGGGACGATCTCGCAGAGATTGTTGCACTCAGCGCACTTTTTGCAGGGCTCCATAGAATCTGTATAAGTGTTTGCTTATACACTTATATCTTTTTAGCTCTGCATCAGTTGTGCATGGCAGCACCTGCGGTCTTCGTGCAATACCGGAACAGAAAAAGAGGGATCAGTATTTGGGACTGATCTTGTGGAGTTTTGGATCGATCTTGTACGCGATCGGCCGGTCGAGCAGGTCAAGTACATTCACTTTCTGGTCGATCAAATCCTGGTAATTGAAGTTCTCGGACTTTATTGAACTTCCCTCCCCCCACATGACCACGATTCCTTCCGGTACCTTCTTGCTTGCTACGATGTCTGGCATACACTGCGATGGAAGGGACGGGTAATGAATGTTACGACCTTACCAACAACAGTACCCCTGCCACCTGCGATCTTCTGGAGGGATCACGCGACAGGAATGTAGATCTCCGTCAGGATCTCTTCCGGAGGGACTTCCTGCGGATCATTGGGATAGATCTCGCGAATCGGGCCGCTGATCGTCAGTCCTCTTTTTTCTATCCATGCGAATGCGGAAAGGTATGTGGATTCGCAGGATTCGTAGGGGCCCTTGTGCGTGACATGAACCATCGTTCCTCCGGGCAACGTGTACCGCCGGATATCCCCGCTTCCGGACGCAGGGCCGGCCACTGGCCAGGCAACCTCAACCCGGGCAGTACCGTTTGCATCTGCCGCTTGTACCGCTTCCGGAGAGCATTCATGGCAGTTGAAGACGGGCGGGCCGGCGATGGGGATCTTCTGTTCCATCATGTAACTGAGCACCTTCATCAGGAGCTCCGGGATAAGGGCATAGGTCCCGGACTTCTCGGTCCCCAGGACATCCATGGGAGGTATCTCAACAATAGCAACTTTTCCAGTTTCTGGCATACAGGAGAATCCTGTTTTCAAGTATTATCACTATGGCATGCAGGATGTGAAAATGAAGGGGTGTGGCACCGGGCGGACCGTGAAAAATGTTGCCACCCGTCGAAACGATTACGGAAAAATCAGATGGGTTTATAGTGGCCCCACTTGCCGAGGGCCTCTTTGAGCTCTTTTGCCTTCTTTGCCTTCTCCTCAAGGGATACTCCTTCCTGCCATGCCTCCATTGCCTGCATGGTCGCCTTCGCGCCGGCCCTTGTCCCCTTCGGGTGGCCGTGGATCCCGCCGGAGACGAGCAGGACCATCTCGGGGCCGTAGATATCCATCACGTCCGGCACCAGGCCCGGATGCAGGCCGCCTGACGAGACCGGGAACGCTGATTTGATCTTGCCCCAGTCCTGTTCGAGCAGCATTCCCTCAACTGCCGCGGTCTTCTTTTCGCGCAGCAGGTTCGCGAGCGCGAGCGACTCCTTGCGGGAGCCGGTCAGCTTCCCGACCGCGGTACCGGTGTGGATCTGTGAGACCCCGATAAGCCGCATGATCTTTGCCAGGAACTGCATGCTGATCCCATGCTTCCGGTTCCGGTCGAGCGCAGCATGCATGGCGCGGTGGGCGTGGATGGCAAGGCCGAGATCAGAACAGTAGTCCCGCATGGTCATGACAGCCGCGGTACCGGCAACCACGACATCGATCATGCAGTAGTTCCAGCCATTAGCAGCAAGGAGGTCGGCCCGCTTCTTCATTGTTTCGACGTCGGCTGTTATATTTAAGAACGCGGACTTCTTCTCACCGGTCTCTTTTTCCGCCTTGTCCCGGAGTTTTGTCATATACTTCACCCGGTCCTCGAATTTGTTGAACGAGGTGGAGGTGAGGTTCTCGTCATCCTTGACGAAATCGAAGCCGCCCATCCAGGTCTCGTACCCGATATCGGCATGCTCCTTTGCCGAGAACCCGATCTTCGGCTTGGGCACAGCGCCGGTGAGGGGGCGCTTTTGTATCCCCATCATCTTCCGGATCCCGTCGTTCCCGAAGTGCGGGCCCTGGAAATGCTTCAGGTATGCCGGGGGAAGCGCGACATCGATAAGGCGCAGGTTCCTCACCGCTTTCATCCCGAAGATGTTGCCCGCGATCCCGCTCATCAGCTGGACCGTGTTGCCCTCTTCCCAGAGCTCGATGGGATATGCGATCTTCACGACATTTCCCTCAATGTGGAACGCCGTTGCCTGCAGGGCCTTCATCCGGGGGGGCATGGAGAAGAGCGTTGTCCACGTGCCGGTCGAACTCTCTGATGCGATCCGGCCGGCGGCTTCCCTGCCGCTGACACCCGCCGCGGGCTCGAAATAGAAGAGGCAGACGAGGTCATCTTTTGCCGGTTCGTACTTCAGGTCAACGAATTCCTTGTACCAGTCAATCGCCATAGCAGTTCCTGTAATGTAGTAAAGGTTATCTTGGCTAAAAAAGGTGTACAATAGAATAACATTCCCTGCCACCGCATTTGTGGCCGGTGTTACGCAGCATAACAAACGGCGGGTGTGAACAGCACCCGTGTTTTCCGGATCATGAAGAACGAGGAGCATTCCGGCAGGATTCCGGCAGTCCTGGTCCACGGGTGGAACAGCCACCCGGGGATCTGGAACCGACTCTTGCCGCGGTTACAGGAAGCATTGATACCTGCGTGGGTGTTTGACCATACCGGCCTTGCCGACAGGAGCATACCGGAGATCGCAGCCGCGATCGGGGATTTTGTTCAGGGCAAGCGGGATGAGACCGGCTATTACGGGAACGTCGATGTTGTCTGCCATTCGGTCGGGACCTGCATTGCCCGCTATTACCTGGAGGTGATTGACGGGGAGAGGATGACTGCCCACGTCCGGCAGCTCATCGGCCTTGGCCCGCCCAACAACGGCTCCGCCATGGCCGAACTCTTCTTTGACCCGGTACAGGGCGCAGAGATCATCAACCGGCTCACGGGCGTATTCGTCCCCCCCGGATACGATCCCTCCTCTGACCGGATCGTGCACGATGTGCGGCCGGGAAGTGCGGTCATGCACAACCTCAGGAACGCAGGCATCCGCCAGGACATGGCCTACCATATCATCGTCACCGGAAATCCGGGGGAATCACCGGACTTCTTCCCCCTGTTCCACGGCGCAACCTGGGAGCGGGAAGAAGGCGGCAGGTATCGTCCCACCTTCCATGGCGACGGGCTTGTCACGCACAGCGAATCTGCCCTCCCGGGCATCTCGCTCGACATCATCACGGCAGGGCCCGGCACGGACGAGGAATCCCTGCCGCCCGGACAGTTCTGCCACATCCACCTGCCGCGAAACCCGGTGGTCATGGAACGCGTCCTTGGGTATCTCACGCTTCCGGCTGACCGTACCTGATCAGCCGGTATCGGCTTCCCGCCAGGGCTTGTGGGCGCTAACACGAGTGGATCATCGTAACCTCTTCCTGCCATTGCCCGGTTTGCCCGGATTCGTCCAAATTTTAATATACGATGATTGCTGGATTAGAAGTGTAGCGCCGGGAATTTGGTATGACGAAAGAACAATTCGAACTCAGGAAATTCGTTGCACCGGAGTTTGTGATCGGCTCCGATGCCCGTTTCCTCACCGGGAGGTATGCGAAGAACTTCGGCGCCCAAAACGTGCTCGTCGTCACCGGCCCGCATATCATCGACGCCGGCTGGGTAAAGGACGTAACGGCAAGTCTTGAAGAGGATGATATCGCGTTCACGGTCTTTTCCGGGGTTACCCCGAACCCCCGGGACTCCGAGGTCATGGCGGGGGCAAACGTCTATGACGAAGCCGGCTGCGATGCCATCGTTGCCGTGGGCGGGGGCAGCCCGATCGACTGCGCCAAGGGTATCGGTATTGTCTCCTCCAATAAAAGAACCATCCTGGACTTCGAAGGCGTGGACCAGATACGGGTCCCCCCGCCACCCATGATCTGCATCCCGACAACAGCCGGGACGGGTGCGGATGTTTCGCAGTTCGCCATCATCAACGACACGCAGCGGAAGGTGAAGATCGCCATCATCAGCAAGATGATCGTCCCGGACATTGCTCTCGTTGATCCCGAACCGCTCTCCTCCCTCTCACCGGAACTTACTGCCCATACCGGTATGGACGCGTTCACCCATAGCGTGGAGGCCTTTGTTTCGAATGCCAGTTCCCCGGTTACGGATGTCCATGCGTTTGAGTCCATCCAGCTTATGACCGGGTTTCTCCTGAAAGCATATCAGAACCCGGAGAATCTCGAATACCGCTACCAGACCATGCTCGGAAGCCTTGGCGCAGGCCTTGCGTTCTCGAACGCGAGCCTCGGCGCAGTCCATGCCATGGCGCACAGCCTCGGCGGCTTCTCGGATCTCCCGCACGGGGAATGCAATTCCCTGCTGCTCGAACACGTGATGGCATTCAACTACGACTCCTGCCCGGAACGCTACGAGACGGTAGGGAAGGCGATGGGCCTCGACCTTGCTTCTCCTTCACCTGCGGAGAGAAAAGATCGGATCATTGGATCGGTCAGGAACCTGCGTGAAGCGTTGGGTATCACCGACACGCTCGGGGACCTCGGGGTGACAAAGGCGGACATCCCGCAACTGGCGAAAAACGCCCTTCACGATCCCTGCATGGCAACCAACCCGCGACAACCCGCTGCGACAGATATTGAACGGATCTATGAAGAAGCACTCTGATTCAAGGACAGACTGGCAGGTCCAGCGCGACCGGATCATCGGCCTTGGTGAGTCATCCCTCCGGAAGAGTTACTATCCCGAACTGCGGGAAAAAATTGCCGAACTCGAAAAAAAGAACAGGGAGCTTCACGAGGCCTACGAGCTGCTGGCATCAAACGAGGAAGAACTCCGGCAGAACTATGATGAACTGAGCCGAAGGGAGCAGGAGATCCGGAGCGCAAAGCACTACCTGGAAGCGATCTACGAGGGATCGCCGGATATGATCTTCGTCCACTCTTCGGATGGCCATATCATCGATGTGAACGAGAATGTCCTTTCAGCCTTCGCTGTCTCCCGCGAGGAGCTCCTCTCTGCGGTACCATCGGACATGAGCGGGAAGGGGTATACCAACGAGATGGCGCTGGGCTACTTCCAGGCTGCGCTGAAAACCGGTAAGACGGAGTTCGAATGGGTGGGGAAAAGAAAGAACGGCGAGGAGTTCCCGCTCGATATCCGGCTCCGCCGGATCGATCACGTGCGCGATGACGGGACGATCGAGCCAAGGGTTCTTGCAATCCTCCGCGATATCAGCGAGGCCAAGATGGCAGAGCGGGCACTGGACCAGGCACGGAAGAAACTGAAGCTTTTAAACACCGTCATCTTTCAGGATATCCAGTCAACCGTCTTTGCCCTTTCCGCCTATATCCAGCTCTCGGGAAGCAGCCGCGACGGGTCAAAGGTTACAGCCTACCTGGACAAGGAAGCCTTCCTCATCAGCAAGATCGTCAGCTCGCTGAACTTTACGAAGAACTACCAGGACCTAGGGATGCAGCCCCCCAAGTGGCAGAATGTTGGTCAGGTCTTCCTGTACGCGATCTCCCACCTTGATTCCCTGAAGATCGGGCGCCGCATGGAGGTCGAAGGACTCGAGATCTATGCTGACCTGCTTTTGGAGAAGGTCTTCTTCAACCTGGTTGAGAACCGTTTCGTCCACGGCCAGGGAGTTACCGAGATCGCGCTCACGTACCGCGAGTCCGTGAACGGAATGACGATTGTCCTGACCGACAATGGTGTCGGGATCGAGAGTGAACAGAAATCCAGGATTTTTGAGCAGGGCGGAGGAAAGAGCAGCGGCCTTGGCCTCTTTCTGGCACGCGAGATCCTCTCCATCACCGGGATCACCATCACGGAGACCGGTGAAGCGGGAAAAGGCGTGCGGTTTGAGCTGCTGGTACCAAAAGGGGCGTACCGTTTCGCAGATCCGCCACAAAAAACCGTGTAACTGCGGGATGACGGGTGAGCGCCGTTGTTACGGCACAGTATTCCGGCAGGCCGGGCAGCTCAGGGCATAGTCGCGGATCGCTTCATTCCACGGAGTAAAACCAATACAGACCGCTGGTTTTGTCATGTGGATGCGGCAGTACACCTTCCCGTCACCGGCCCGGAAGAAGAACGGACAGTGCGTGAGTTTCTTTCCTTTGGGGCTGACCCAGTAATCGATTCGGGTGACACAGGGGAGGTCAGCTGCCGCAAGGTTCTCTGCAGTTGAATGCCGTCCATCTGCAAAGGTGATCCCCACATGCCGCAGGATATCGCTCCGTCCCTCCGCGATCCACGGCACGAGATCCTCCGGTATCCCTTTCTGGTCCCACCCCCACTTCTCGCAGCACTTTCCGCACTGCAGGCAGTCCTGCTTCCCCGGCATGGTTATATAACAGGTGTGTCTCCGGAAAGTATTGTAGGTATTGTATTACACAGGTAATGGCCCTGAAGACTGGTCCGCAAGTTCCGGCAGATCGGAAATTTACGTTCATGAAAAATAACCGGAAATTATTATGCTTGAATTATCCATGATTGGTATAAGATGGCGGGAAACGGAAAACCATCGGTCTTCATTGTCGAAGACGAATCTGTTGTCGCCCTGGACATACGGGATGTCCTGACCGGTTTTGGTTACCGTGTGGAAGGGATTGCAAAAACCGGGGAGGATGCACTGAAGAGGATTCCGGCTTCCCTTCCTGATATTGTCCTCATGGACATCCATCTTGCGGGGGAGATGGACGGGATCGATACCGCAGACCGGATACATTCTGAGTATCATATTCCGGTGATCTTCCTCACTGCGTATGCTGACGAAGCCCTGATTGAACGGGCAAAACAGACGCTGCCCTTTGGCTACATCATCAAACCATTCGGGGAACGCGAACTCCACTCTGCTATCGAGGTTGCAATCTACAAATCCGGGATGGAGAAGCGCTTGAAAGAGAGCGAGGAGAAATTCCGGACGCTTTTTGATTGTATCCCCGACGCGCTCTGTTACTGCCGCATGATCCGCAGTGAAGACGGAACACTGACCAATCTGGAGGTCATTACCGCAAACCCGGAATTCCAGGCCATGGCACAAACTCCGGCGCTTACCGGGGCACGGTTTTCCCAAATCCCGTTTTTAACCGGCGACTCTTCCGGCAGGTTTCTCCTGCTGTGCCGGCGCGTTGCAAAGACCGGGGTCCCGGAATCGATCGACGGGCTCAAGGGACACCAGAACCTCTGGTTGCGGGCGCATATTTCCGCCTATGATCCCGATCATGTTGTCGCGATCTTCGTGGATGTCACGGAACTGAAGATGGCAGCCGAGGCTCTCCGGCTCTCCAACCACAAACTGAACCTCCTCTCAAGCATCACGCGGCACGATATCCGCAACCAGATCCAGGCGCTCTACGGGTATTTCGGAATATTGATGATCAAACTCGAAGGGACACCCTGGCTCGAGTACATTCTCAAGGGTGCGCAGGTTGTCGATACCATCGAGCGACAGATCAGCTTCACCAAAGAGTACGAGGGCCTCGGGCGGCAGAACCCGGCCTGGCAGTCCGTTGCCCGGAGTATCGAGGGCACGGTAGGATCCCTGCCGATGAGGGAGATTCAGGTTACGCTCAAGACCGGCGGCCTGGAAATTTTTACCGACCCGCTTTTTGACAAGGTCTTTTACAATCTCATCGACAATGCCCTCCGGTATGGCGGCGAGAAGATGACGGAGATCCGGATTTTTTGCCAGGAGAGCAAAGAGGGACTTGTCATTGTGGTGGAGGATGACGGAACCGGCATTGCAGGGGAAGACAAGATCCGGTTGTTCACGAAAGGATTCGGGAAAAACACCGGCCTCGGGCTCTTCCTCTCCCGGGAGATCCTCGCGATCACCGGTATAACAATTACCGAGAATGGCGAGCCGGGAAAAGGGGCGCGGTTTGAGATCCACGTACCGCCCGACGGGTACCGGTTTACCTGAAATTCTCCGTTATCGTCCACACACTGCCATGACCGCATAGACGGTCGTTTTTTTCACACCCTCCTGAAAAATTTTGGTCGGGCGTTCCAGTAATTTCCCACCCGGATTTGTTCGTGGCTTTTTAAATTGGAAAAAACCCTGTGCCGGAACGGACAGGGGATCGCACCATATGCTTATTATGAACCAGCTCCTCATCATCCTTTACCGGGCAGGTACCTGATGGTGTGATGGCAGGTAAAGACGGGACGGCCAGAAAAAAGGGCCACACGGATACAACGCTGTTCAAAAAAATCTTCGACAACAGCCCCATCGGAATAGCCCTGACCACGCCGGATCTCCGGTTCATCTCCGTCAATCCCTCATGGATTTCCATGACCGGATACACGGAAGAGGAACTGCTCCAGCAGACAGTAAGAGACATCACCCATCCCGAACACGTTTCCGGGGACCTTGAACAGATGAGACACCTCGCATCCGGGGCAATTCCGTTCTACCGGACAGAAAAGCGGTACATCAGGAAGAATGGGAGCATCCTCTGGGGGCGGCTGATGGTCACGCCGCTCCGGGATACTTCGGGGAAACTGATGTATTTCCTCGCCCAGGTCGAGGATATCACCGTATACAGGGGTGCGGAACAGGAGATCCGGGAGTCCAACCGGAAGCTTAAGGAAGCACAGGAGCTCGCCCACCTGGGATTCTGGAACTGGGACATAACGACCGGCGCGGTCGAATGGTCGGACGAAGTGTACCGGATCTTCGGGCTCTCCCCTGCAACGTTTTCCCCGCAGATCGATTCCATCCAGGCGCTCTCCCCGTGGCCGGAAGACCACGAGCGCGACAAGGAATTGATCCGCAGGGCAACACAATCCCATACACCGGGATCGTACGAACAGCGGTTCCTCCGGCCGGACGGGAGTGTCGGCTATTATTATTCCACGTTCGAAGGAAGGTACGATACGTCCGGGAACCTGATCGGCATGATCGGGACTGTTCTCGACATCACCGGGAGGAAGAAAGCAGACGAGGCTCTCCGCGAGAGCGAGCTGCGCTTCCGGACCCTTGTCAACCAGATACCGGTCGGCATTGCCATAACAAGGAAGACAGAAACCGGGAAGGATCTTCTCTATCTCAACGAACGATTCACGGAAATGACGGGGTACGCGATGGAGGGGATCACGTCCTTTGATACCGGGGCCACCCATGCGTACCCTGACCCGGAATATCGCCGTAGTCTCACGGGAATGTTTCCCGAGATCTTTTCCGAGGCTGAAAAAAATCTCACCGGCAGGCCACGGGTTACCCGGGTAACCTGCAGGGACGGGACCACAAAGGATATCGAATTCCGGTACACCAGCCTGCAATCGTTTGGTTTCTGGACGATGACTGATATCTCGGAACGCCTGCGTGCGGAAGAACAGCGCGAGACCCTGATCCGGGAACTCGAACGAAAGAATGCAGAACTTGAACGGATCATGCACACCCTTTCGCATGATGTCAAAGGACCGCTCATCACCATAAGGAGTTTCGCAAGTCTTCTGGAGAATGATTCGCAGAGCGAAAACTTCGACATCCTGAAGCGGGACATCCAGCGGATCACAAGCGCAGCGGATACCATGCAGGCACTCTTAAGCGATGTGCTCGAGTTCTCGCGTGTCGGAAGAGCGATCCGTCATCCGTCACTAGTTTCCTTTGAAACGATTGCAAAGGAGGCTGCGGGTCTCCTTGAAGGACTGCTGTCAGAGCGTTGCGTTACGGTTGAGATCGATTCCGGACTGCCCGGGGTCCGGGTTGACCGGGTACGGATCCGTGAGCTGCTGGTAAGCCTGATCGAGAACGCTGCCAAGTTCTCCGGAAACCAGCCGGATCCCCGGATCTGGATCGGTGCTGACACGGGAGGGCCGGACCCGGTCTTTTTTGTCAGGGACAATGGCAGCGGGATTGATCCACGGTACCTTACACGGATCTTCAATCTTTTTGAAAAACTGGACCCTGTGATCCCCGGGACCGGCATCGGCCTTCCGATCGCAAAGCGGATCATCGAGATGCACGGCGGGAGGATCTGGGCGGAATCGGAAGGCACGGGAAAAGGGACGACAATCCGGTTCACCCTGCCTATGAGGGATGATATTCCCGGTACAGGATGACATTTGCGGCCTTTTCGGCCCAGAAGTCCGGGGCTGATTCCCATCCTCAAACGTAACTATTCTGTACTCTCCGGTTATTCTCAGCGCAATACCGCCGGATTCGTCAGGTACCTCAATAGCGCGGTTTCCCGGAAAACCCTCCCCTAAAAAAGCCGAAACTCTCCGGTCGATGAACGTAAAAAAAGGGGAACCGGAGCCTTCTGCGGGCCCGGATTGCCCTTGTCCCCAAAAAAGGGGGTGGTGCCCCCCATGCAGGAAAACTGCGAACTCACAGGTCGTTCTCCGACGGAGGACTCCCCGGGGGATGTGGTTCCCCCTGACGGTTCCCGCCAAGGGCAGCAATGCCTGATAACCCGGGCCTTTCGATCAGGATCGGCATCCCGTCGGCTCTTATCTCGACAAGCCGGTCATCGAGCACCCGGAAGTACTCCCAGGTCTTCCACGGTGTGAGGAGCCAGAGCTCGCGCCCCGTAACGGACGTGAGAGGGATGCGCCGCAAAAAATGGACATCTGCTTTATACTTCGCGGCGCAGTCCTCCGGGCACAGGATGTGCATGGGGGTTCGCCGGATGCGGACAAAGATCCCGTGAGCAAATCGGAGAACAGGACGAAATCGGTGCGGGACTCTTTGAGCAGGTCGCGATCCATGACCTGCCCGCGTGATACAGCATTCTTCGTGGCCTGCCGGATCGCGACGAGAGGCGGAGGTCCGCGGGTCATCGCGTATTCCACCTGTTGCAGGAGGTCTCCGGCCAATCGGCTCTCCAGAAAACCTGCACGCGCCGGACATTTTCGATCCGCAATTCACCCTGCCCGGGCCGGCCTCCGGGTTCATTGATCCACAGGCCGGGATCCTCGATGTGGACCATGCGATTGTCGCGGAATGAATCCTGCTGCCGGATACGCGGGCGGAAAAAAGCCCGGAACGATCTGTCAGGTGAATGAGAGCGATCCACAGAGCCGGGATTTGGTACATTCCGGAAAGCGCGGCCCCACATTTTCCGGCTCGTTTCCTGTGATGTCTGCGGAGAAGTTCCAGGAAGCCCGGTATTCCGGAGAACGTTGCGCACCGGCCGGAACAGGAGGTTTTTATCGGGAAGATGCTGCTCTCTGCCCTGCAACGTGGGGATATTCCCGGGATCCGCTGAAGATCTCCCGGTGCCCAAAAGACAGGGATTATCCCCGCCGGCCGGACCTGGTGCTGCGTCATTGTCTGGATTGTGTGCATGCATGATAGTACCTCGCAGGAAATATCGCGATACGCAGATAACTTGAGGAAACTGTGCGCAGGGTCACACGGGTGATCACACCAAAAGCCACCGCACCCGGTGCCTTTTGCATCTCCCTCCCAAGAACCCGCCGGGCTCCCGTTTTCCCGTGCCGCAATCCCATAATCCGGGACCGTGGGGCACGTGATGATAACCGGTATGATATCTTTACATATATATTCAAGCGATATTTCTGGATTGTTGCATTATCTTTTTTATTCTATGAAACATTTTCGCAGGAAAGTTACTGTTTTCAAGCAGGCTGCCGGGTGCTGCCGGGACCGGACAACGGTTCAATAAAAAAATGCGGTAACGAAAGGAAATGCGGTCGTTCCGGCACAAGGAAAATCCCTGAAAATCCGACAGGGCGGGATTGCTTCCTCCGCGCTGTTACGGCCCGAACAATCCGGGCCACCCAAAATACTAATACAAGTGAGATAAAAGAGAAAACTTTATGCCTGATATGTCCGGGACGCCCTTCCATATCCTTCTTGTTGAGGACAACGAGGACCATGCTGAACTGGTCATCCGCGGGATGCGGGACCAGCAGGTGGCAAACTCCATCCACCATGTCTCGGATGGCGAGAAGGCTCTTGACTATCTCTTCAACAGGGGCCCTTACAGCGATAATACAGAACATCCCCGACCCAACCTCGTCCTCCTGGACCTCCGGCTCCCCCGCGTCGACGGGATCGATGTTTTGAGAACCATCAAGTCAACCCCGGAGTTCCTCCGCATACCGGTTGTCGTCCTCACCAGTTCCGAAGCGGAGAGCGATATTGCCCAGTCATATGACTACCATGCAAACAGCTACATCGTCAAACCCCTGGATTTCAAATCCTTCACGCGGCTGATGAAAGATCTCGGGTCTTACTGGATGAGCTGGAACGCAAAACCGGCTAGGGACTGACCATCAGGAGGAGACGGGTACGGCACCACCGGAATCCAAAGAGGCATCAGATCGCATCGTCCACATCCTGATCGTCGAGGACGACCGCGACCATATCGAACTCATCCTCCAGGCATTCCGGCAGGATCCCGGGCAGTTCCGCATCGATACTGCGGCAACCCTCAAAAAGGCGCGGGAGGTTATCGCGCACGAATGCTCTGACCTGATCATCGCGGACTGGAACCTTCCCGACGGCAGGGGGATTGACATCATCAGCCGGGAGGATGGCAGGGTTACCACCCCGGTAATTGTCATGACCGGATATGGGGACGAGCGCCTGGCCGTCGAGATCATGAAGTCCGGCGCCGTTGATTATATCGTCAAGTCGGCAACGGTGTTCGAGGACCTCCCGAACATCTCGCGGAGGGCGATCCGGTTCTGGGAGAACATCCAGGAGAGAGTGCGGGCCGAGCATGCCGAACAGGAGACACAGAAACGCCTGGGCGACATCCTTGCTTTCCTCCCGGATCCGGTACTGGCGATCGATACAACAGGCACCGTGATCGCCTGGAACAATGCCATGGAAAACCTGACGGGGGTTCCTGCAGCGGATATGCTGGGGAAGGGCGATCATGAGTACAGCATCCCCTTCTACGGTGAGAGAAGACCGCTCCTGATCGACCTTGTTCTCGAACCCGATACCGAGATCCTGAACCGGTATCCGTTTGTCCAGCGCGATGGTGACCGCATAATGTCCGAAACATTTGTTGCAGGAATCTACGGTGGCAAAGGCGCATATCTCTGGGGGACTGCCACTCACCTGTATGATACTTCGGGAAACCGCGTCGGTGCGATTGAGGTGATCCGGGACATCACCGAGCGGAAAAAGACCGAGGAGATCGTCCGGGCAAGCGAGGGGAAATTCCGCTCGCTGGTTGAGGAGGTGCCTGATTTCATTCTGGTGCACCGCAACGGAAAACTCCTGTTCGTAAACCGGGCTGCGTCCGAGAGCACAGGGTATGTCCATGAGGATCTCATCGGGAGATCCATGCTGGACTTCATCGTGCCAGAAGACCGGGAACGTGTTGTCACCTCGATAGAAAAACGGCTGAAGGGTGAGCCTCTGATCCCCTATGAGGTCAGGATACTGACAAGCACCGGCCAGGAACGGCAGGTGATTGTACGGGGCAACCTGATCGAATTCGAAGGGAGTCCTGCCTCACTGAATGTCCTGACTGATGTCACGGAGATGCGGAAGAGTGAGAAGCAACTCCTCTTAAAGAACATCGTATTTGAAGCGTCGATCACTGCCAACAGCATTTCTGATATCGAAGGCATCATGACCGATGTAAACCCGGCATTTTTAGCCATCTGGGGATACCGGGACAAGAAGGAGGTCATTGGAAAACCTTTCGGGCATTTCTTCACCGAGGGGGATGCGGCGTCAGAGGTTCTGAAAACACTGGATACATCCGGGCGCTGGAGCGGCGAGCTCGTTGCACGGCGAGCCGATGGTTCAACCTTTATCGCGTTTGGCACGGCGACACAGACCATTGACGATAAAGGAAACAAGATTGGGTACCAGTCAACCTGTCTCGATGTCAGCGAACAGAAACAGGCCGAAGCTGCCCTGCAGAAAAGCGAGGCAAAATTCCGGGACCTCTTCAACACCATGAGCAGCGGCGTGGTCATCTATGAACCGGTATCCGAAGGACAGGACTTCATCATCCGCGATATCAACCGCGCCGTAGAGTGGATTGAGAACGTCCGAAAGGAAAATGTTGTCGGCAAAAGCGTGCTTTCGGTCTTCCCGGGTGTTGTGGAGTTCGGTCTTTTTGCAGTCTTCCAGCGTGTTGCAGAAACCGGATATGCGGAGGCATTTCCCGTTTCACTATACAAGGACAACCGGATCTCCGGGTGGCGGGACAACTACGTGTACCGGCTCGAATCCGGAGAGATTGTCGCAATTTACGAGGATGTAACTGAGAAGAAGCAGGCAGAAGAGGCAGTCCGGCAAAACGAGACGCGGTTCTCGGCCCTGATCCAGAACTCCTCGGATATCATCCGTGTTCTCGACCGCGAGGGAAAAATCACTTATGAATCAGATTCTGCTGAACGGATACTCGGATACCCCAGGGGATCCCTCATCGGAAAGGACCCCATGGATTACATCCATCCCGATGATCGCGAACTGGTGAGACAGGATCTCCAGGGTGTTTTCGACCAGACAAATTCAGGCATTCCTACCGAGTTCCGGATCCGGAAAGCTGACGGGGGATACATCTGGGTCGAAGCCAGAGCAAATAACCTGCTCGACGTTCCCGGCGTGAACGGGATCGTTGTCACCACCCGGCTGATCCAGCAGAGGAAGGAGGCAGAGGATGCCATTCGTGAAAGCGAACAGCGTCTCCGCCTTGCCCTCGAGGGCGCCGATGTCGGGTTCTGGGACTGGCACCTCCCCTCGGGCACAGCTGTCTTCAGCGACCGGTACTACACCATGCTCGGGTACGAGCCCCGGGAGTTTCCGGCAACCATCGATACCTGGACTGCGCTGTTGCACCCGGATGACAAAAAGAGGGTTGTCGCGGATCTGGAACGGCAGATCCGGGAAGGTGAATCCCAGCTGGAGATCGAGTACCGGATCCGCATAAAAGATGGCAGCTGGCTCTGGATCCTTGGGAGAGGGAAAGTTGTTGAAAAGGATGAGAACGGTATCCCGATCCGGATAACCGGTGTCAATATCGATATTACGAACCGGCGACTGCTTGAGTCCGAGGTCCGGTCCCTGAATGTCGTCCTGGAGCAGCGGGTGAAGGACCGGACCGAGGCGCTCTCGAAGGCAAACGAGGCGCTTGAGGAAGAGAACATGCAGCGGCTGGATGCCGAAGGGAAGCTCAAGGAATCTCTCAATGAGAAGACGATGCTCTTAAAGGAGATCCACCACCGGGTGAAGAACAACCTCCAGATCATCGTGAGTCTCTTGAACCTCCAGTCACGGTATGTGAAGGATGAAAGCGTCCTTGCCACGATCCGCGAGAGCCAGAACCGGGTCAAGGCAATGGCCCTTGTCCACGAAAAACTCTACCGGGCAGAGGACATCGCGCACATCGACCTCAACGACTATATCCGGTTCCTGGGAACCGGCCTCTCGCAGTTCTATGATGCAAAGAGCCGGGGGATACGGTTCAGTCTTGAATCCCCCGATGTCCGTGTCGATATCAATACGGCCATCCCACTCGGGCTCATCCTCAATGAGCTGATATCGAACGCATTCAAGTACGCTTTTCCCAAGGGAAAGTCCGGGGAAGTATTTGTCAGCGTTACGCGTGAAGAGAAGACACTCACCGTGATTGTCCGCGACGACGGGGCGGGGATTCCCGAAGACTTTGACTGGAAGAACACGCAGTCGCTGGGGCTCCGGCTGGTCAACTCCCTCGTGGACCAGCTCGATGGCACCATTGAACTCGACCGCTCGAAAGGGACACGGTTCACGATGGTTTTGCACGAGAAGGGGTGAAGAACAGACATGACAAAGACAGTCCTATGAAACGGTATGGAAGGCAGAGGAACATGACGCGGAATGTATTCTTTATATTCACGATCCTTTCCCTCACGCTCCTTGTGGGAGCGATACTGGTTGCAGGATGTTCAGGCACGGGGCAGGAAAAGAACAGCAGCTCCGGAAAGGTCTGGCATGTCGGGGTCTTGAGCGGCATGGCATTTTTTGCCGATACGGAAGACGGTTTCCGCGAGAAGATGGCCGAACTGGGATATACCGAAGGGAAAAACATAGTCTACGATTCCCGGAAAATGGTTGGTTTTGACCAGCCGGCATACCAGTCAGCCTTACAAGAATTCCGGGACAACAAGGTTGACCTGGTCCTTGTCTTCCCCACGGAAGCATCGCAGGAGGCAAAAGCCGCCATGAAAGGAACCGGCATCCCCGTGGTATTTGCCAATGTCTTCACGGAAGAGACCGGCCTTATCGAGAGCGTACGGCAGCCCGGCGGGGATATCACGGGTGTGCGCTGGGGAGGTCCTGACTTAGCCCTCCAGCGGTACGAGGTCATGCGCGAACTGGCGCCGGGCGCAAAGCGTATGCTCATTCCTTACCAGAGGGGATATCCCACAACCACAAGCCAGCTTATTGCACTGCGAACCGCAGCGTCCGCCGACGGCATCACGCTGGTTGAGATCCCTGTGGACAATGCAACCGAGCTTGAGGCGGAACTCAACAAACAGGCTGCATCCATTACTGGCAAAGACACGGCCATTTTAGCCATTGCCGAGCCGCTCTTCGTGACACCAAACAGTTTTGCCGTTATCGGCGAATTCGCGGATGCGCATGCCATCCCGGCAGGGGGCCCGTCCATGTCCGTTAATGGCCATGAGACGGTCTTTGGCCTGGCACCCCGGAGTGTCCCGCAGGGCAGGCAGGCAGCAATCCTGGCAGACAAAATCTTCCGGGGTACACCAGCAGGCGGGATCCCGGTGGTCACCGCTGAGAACTATTTCCAGCTGAATTACCGGCAGGCGCAACAACTCGGCCTTCCGGTCAGCGAAGGCCTGCTGAGCAGGGCAGACAAGATCCTCCGTTGAGACGAAGGGCAAGCCATGAAAATCTGTGGTGTGATGAACACGATTTCGATGCAGGATCCATCCATCGGAGCGGGGTGCCCCGTAGTCATGGTTTATCACCCGTATGATCAGGATGAACGAGTGAGACGAACACGGAGATGACACCGATGCCACCACAGACCCCCTCGGATAAAAAGAAGTTCCGCAGCCTTACGGTAACGCTGGCAATCGCGTTTGTTGCCATGAGCCTCGCCATCGTCCTCATCACCACCGGCCTCCAGGGTTTTTCCAATTACCAGAACCAGCAGAGGACCATATCCTACGAGCAGAAACTCATTGCCCAGGGCGCAGCCGACACCGTGAAAAATATGGTCACTGACAGGATGGACAAACTCCGGGAGACCGCATACCTGTCAAGCATCGCGACTTCGCCGCCGGAGCAGCAGAAGGCAACCCTGGATAAACTCCTGCACTTCGATCCGGCATTCCGTCAGGTCATCCTGTTCAATGTCACGGGTGAGGAACTGGCACGGTCATCCCGGGTCTCGCGGGCCGAATCAAACCAGATTTCAGAACCGGTCAGGGCGGATATCTTTGCACGGGCAGTTCAGGGAGAAACCTTCATCGGGCCGGCCTATATCGATGAAAAATCCAGCGAGCCGATGGTGGTCATGGCAGTACCGGTCACGGATATCTTCGGGGATTACAAGGGGGTCCTGGCTGCTGAGGTGAACCTGAAGTTCATGTGGGACCTTGTCGGGAACCTGAAGATTGGCGAGGGGGGTACTGCATATGTCGTGGATGGACAGGGGAACCTCATCGCCTATAGAGATATCAGCCGGATCCTCAAAGGAGAGAATGTTCTTGGCCTTGAGGATGTCCGCCGGTTTGTGAGTGGCAGGGATACGGTATACGATGCAGAAGTGACACAGGGCATGGAAGGAGATGCTGTAATTGCCAATTATGTCTCATTGGGAGAACCGGACTGGGCGGTTGTCGTTGAGATGCCGGTGGATGAGGTCTACCGGGAGTTCAATAAAGGATTGTACCGCACTATCATCATCCTGCTCGCAAGCCTCGTCTTAGCGTCCATTGCCGGCATCCTCCTATCACGGTTCATCACAAAACCCCTGATCCTCCTCCGTGATGCCACCCGCGAGATCAGCAAGGGCAACCTGGATACGCGGGTTGAGATCTCTTCGATGAACGAGATCGGGGAGCTTGCGGACTCATTCAACAGGATGACTGCGGACCTGGTCCAGACAACGGTTTCCCGGGATTATTTCGACGATATCTTAAAGAGCATGTTCGACATGCTGATTGTCTTGGAGCCGGATGCCACCATCCAGTCCGTGAACCGGCGGACCTGCGATGTGCTGGGATACCGGTCGGATGAACTGGTCGGCCGTTCGTTCTCCCACCTCCTCTCGCCCGACAGTCCCCGTCCGGACGGTGCAGCGACCGGCATGCTGCCCGGGACACGGGCAGTTACGGAAATCGAGCGGATCTTTATGACGAAGGGGGGCCGGAAGATTCCCATCATCCTTTCTTCATCCGTCATGCATGACAGCACCGGGGCCGTCCGCGCGATTGTCTGCGTTGCGCACGATATGACCGAGCGCAAGAAGGTCGAGGAGGAACTCCGGGAGTCCCGGCAACTCTTCATGGACATTATCAGTTTCCTCCCGGACCCCACGTTTGTTATTGACAAAACCGGTACCGTGCTGGCATGGAACCGGGCGCTCGAAGTGATGAGCGGAGTGCCTGCAGAAGAGATCATCGGAATGGGCAATTATGAATACAGCCTCTGGGCATATGGCAGGCGGCGGCCGCTTCTCATCGATCTTGTCCTGGACCCTGACAAGGACTCGGCCCGGCTGGATTATTCGGATATCCACTGGGTCGGCCGGACCGTGACCGCCCAGACTGTCATTACAAAGGCAGACGGCCGGAAGATCCCCATCTCGCTTGTCACGTCCCCCTTGATCGACTCTCAGGGAAACACCGTCGGTGCGATTGAATCACTGCGGGACATAACCTCGGTTAAGAAAGCAGAGGCTGACCTTGCACGCCTGAATGCCGGTCTTGAAAAGATCGTGAAGGAGCGGACAAAAGCTCTCGAAGAGGAAGTTGAAGTCCGGAAACAGGCAGAGGCTGCCATACGGTTATCCCTTGACGAGAAGGTGCTGCTCCTGCGGGAGGTCCACCACCGGGTTAACAACAACCTCCAGATCATCATCAGCTTAACGAAGCTCCAGCTGCGGACACTTGAAGATCCGGGAATGAAGCAGGCCTTAAGCGATATGCAGAGCCGTGTCCGGGCAATGGCCATTGTCCACGAGAAACTCTACCAGACAGAGGACCTCTCCTCGATCGATATTGCGGATTATACCCAATATCTCGTCACCCAGATCTTCGGTCATTACAAAGTCGATCGGCAGAAGGTTGCCCTCAACATTGATATTGGGAAGATCCTCCTGAACATCGATACGGCAATTCCTCTCGGGCTCATCCTCAACGAACTAGTGGGGAACGCCATCAAGTATGCGTTCCCTGACGGGAGGAAGGGTGAGCTTACTATCCGGATGACAGAAGAAGGAGAGATCCTGACAGTCGTTGTCCAGGATAACGGGATCGGCATCTCTTCGGATATCGACTGGCAGAACACGCCGTCCCTGGGCCTCCGGCTTGTCGGAAACCTTGTTGACCAGCTCTTTGGGACGATCGAGCTCGACCGCTCATCCGGTACGAAGTTCACGATGGTACTCCATGAGAAGAAATAAGGAATTTCCACCATGACAATTCTCCGGGTGCAGGGAATCGGTATGACCGAACGGCGGTGGCAGGCACTGGTTCTGGCAGCATCGGCCGTAGTCATCGTCATTACTGCGTGGTGCCTGGCAAATGGCATCACGATCATCTTCATGCACCTGTACTACATTCCCATCACCCTCCTTGCCTACCACTATCGGAAGAAAGGGATTGCTGGTGCAGTCCTGCTGAGCGGGATATATTGCGCCCTCGTCATCGGTTCCGGGGCCGGTGCCACTGAGGCAGCAGGGGCACTCATCCGGGCCTGCCTGTTCGTAGCCGTTGCAGCCCTCATCGCATTCCTTTCCGAGGCTGTCGCCCAATCCCGGGACAACCTGAAGGAGGCCGGGGATATCCGGCAGGGCATCATCCAGAATGCCAATGTCTGGCTGATGGTGCTCGACAAGAATGGCGTCATCCGTGAATGGAACCGGGCTGCCGAAGAGATCAGCGGCCACCCTGCCGGAGAAGTCATCGGCAAAAACACGATCTGGAAACAACTGTACCCCGATAGCGGATACCGGAAGGAGATCACCAGAACGATCGCCGGCATCATTGAAAAAAATGATTACCTGGAAAATTTCCGGACCACCATTTCGTGCCGTGACGGGTCGACAAAGACCATTCTCTGGAATACGAAGATGCTCCCCCCGGAAAGCAATGAACAGGTTCAGTTCATCGCCGTGGGGGTGGACATCACGGAGCGCACCCGGGCCGAGGACGCGCTGCGGGAGAGCGAACAGAAATACCGCACGCTCTTTGATAACATGCTCGAAGGGTTTGCCTACTGTCGCATGATCTACGATAGGGTGGGCCGGCCTTCGGATTGGGTGTACCTTTCCGTCAACCGTGCATTCGGGCAGTTGACGGGGCTCTATGGCATCGAAGGGAAGCGGGTGCTCGAAGCGATACCCGATATCCGAAACCTCACACCGGAACTCTTCGACATGTACGGGCGTGTTGCACTGACGGGCGTTCCGGAAACGTTCGAGATCGATTTCAAGCCCCTGAAGCGGTGGCTGAAAGTCTCTGCATTCAGCCCGGAGAAGGATTACTTCGTTGCGGTCTTCGAAGACATCACCGAGCGGAAGGCGAGCCAGGAGCGGATCGAGGCGCTGCTCCGGGTCCAAGAGGAGCAGCTCCGTATCATCAACGCCAGCCCGGCGGTTTCCTTTCTCTGGAAAGCCACGGAGGGGTGGCCGGTAGTAAGTGTAAGTGAGAATATCTCCCGGTTCGGGTACGTCCCGGATGACTTTACCTCAGGCCGGATCGCTTTCCCTTCCATAATCCATCCTGACGACCGTGAACGTGTGGCGAGAGAGGTCGCGTACAACAGCAACCACCAGATCAACGACTTCATCCAGGAATACCGTATCTTCGACAAGAACCACGGCCTGCACTGGATCTCAGATTATACCCATATCCGGAAGGACACGGCAGGCGGTATCACCCACTACGAGGGGATTGTTCTTGACATAACCCACCAGAAGCAGGCAGAGGAAGCACTCCGGGAGACCAACAGTTACTTAAACAGCCTCTTCGACTATGCCAACGCCCCGATCATCGTCTGGGACCCGAAGTTCCGGATCACCCGGTTCAACCACGCATTCGAGCGCCTGACCGGGAGGACCGAGAACGAAGTGTTGGGAGAACACCTCTCGATCCTGTTTCCGGAATCCTATCGCCAGTCATCCCTCGACCGGGTCCGGTCAACGCTTACCGGGGTAAGGATGGAGACTGCCGAGATCCCGGTTATCACAAAATCCGGGGAGGTCCGGACCGTTCTCTGGAACTCGGCCACCATCTTTGACGATGACGGGAAGACGGCCGTTGCCACCATAGCACAGGGACAGGACATCACCATCCGGAAGAAGGCACTCAGGGAGCTGGAGCAGCTGAACGCCAATCTTGAGAAAATTGTCGATGAGAGGACCCATGCCCTGAACGAGGAGATCCGGCAGCGCCGGCAGGCAGAGGATACAATTCGTGCTTCCCTTGACGAGAAAGTACTCCTCCTCCGCGAGATCCACCACCGGGTAAACAACAACCTTCAGATTATCATCAGTCTCATAAAACTCCAGATGCGGACCGTAGAAGACCCGGAGATGAAGCAGGTCCTTTCCGAGATGAGGAACCGGGTGCAGGCTATGTCCCTTGTCCATGAAAAACTCTACCTGTCTAAAAGCATCTCTTCCATCGACATCTCCGACTATACGCGGTTCCTGGCAACCCAGCTCTTTGCATTCTATGGCGTGGACCACCGCAGGGTCGCGCTTGCAACAGACATGGAAAAGATCCTGCTGGATATCGAGACAGCCATCCCGCTCGGGCTCATTGTAAACGAACTGGTCTCCAATGCCCTCAGGCATGCCTTCCCGGACACTCGCACCGGTACGATCACGATCAGCAGCCATCCCGAAGGAGACCAGATCTCCCTTATCATCACGGACGACGGGGCCGGCATGAGCCCGTCGTATGACTGGCGGGGGAGCACATCCCTTGGTTTCCGCCTCGTGAACAGTCTTGTCGACCAGCTGGGAGGAACCATCGAGAAAAAGAACGGGAAGGGAACAACATTTAATATTCTATTTCCCAGAAAGACTACAACAGAGAGTGAATGAGTGAGCGGCCCTGCAATTTTTATCGTCGAAGATGAGGCAATCGTTGCAAGCGACATCAAAGAGACCTTAATCAGCCTCGGGTATACCGTTGCAGGAACGGCAAAATCCGGGGAGCTTGCCCTTGAGAAGATCCAGCAGAACCAGCCGGACCTTGTGCTCATGGACATCCACCTTGCCGGGGAGATGGACGGGGTTGACACGGCGGGGAAAATCCACGCACTCTACGGGATCCCGGTCATCTACCTGACCGCATATGCGGATAAAGTCCTGCTCGAGCGCGCAAAAGTGACCGAGCCCTACGGGTATGTCGTCAAACCGTACGATGAACGCGAACTTCACTCTGTCATCGAGATGGCCATATACAAGCACCGTATCGAGCGCGAGATCAAAAAGCGGGATGCCATCCTCTTTGCCGTCAGTTCGGCAGTGGAATGGCTCCTGCGGGTCTCCCGCAAGGGTGCCCCGGTTTCAGACAAAGTACCGGACTTTACAGCCTCCGACATCCGCAACATTCTCGAACCCATCGGCCTTGCTCTGGACGCCTGGGCAATCGGGATCTTCCAGGTCCGGACCTCCGGCCCGGCACCTGCCATCAGCATGCTCTACGAATGGGGATGCCCGGGGTACCATTCATCCCTCTTCAAACCGGAACTTAAGCAGTTCACCTTTGCAACCATGAGGATCTCACGGTGGGAGAGCCTGTTAAGAAAAGGCGAGGAGATCTCCGCAGTCGTTTCGGCGATCCCTCCCGATGAGCAGAAACTCTTCAGCCTCCTTGGCGCTAAAGCCGGGGTCATCATCCCGATCTTTATCCACGACAACCTCTTTGGGTTCATCGGCTTCTTCGACCTGATGGAAAAGACCCATTCACCCGACGAGATCGAAGCCCTCCGTATCACGGCAAACCTTCTCGGGGCTGCTATCGGGTACCAGCAATCCGGGTAACACGTACCTTTTTTATCAGCGGGCGGGAAACGGTAGGGACGCCACTGTCCCGGTACCCGGGAGCGATTCCCACAAAGACAGACAGGGACACCTCCTTGGAACGATTTCCGTCCAGAAAGCATATAAAACAAAATGTAAAATATAGTTTACATATACCCGTGCGGCAGCGCACCGGTATTGCAGTATCGCATAATGAACACCAGGAAGACAAACAGCACGAACACCGAGGAATTGTCCCTACGGGACAGACACCATCTGTACCTTCCCCCGCTTCCTACGATGCGGGGGAGATCAACTCCGTTTTTCCCGAGTTCGCGGATATGCGATATCCACACTCCTGTAATCACCTTTCCTCCAGGATCAGCCCCGCTTGCCTGCGTTCATGATTGCCGGGGATTATAAGAATCCCTTCCCGTAAACCAGACGGGAAGCTGCGCTCACAATAAGCTTTGTATCATCTCCCGCCAGATAGAAGACTATCTCATGGTTCCTGTGGAAACTTCCCGCTTCGAACGGACGCTTCTTGCTATTGCGCTTGTCTTCATCATCATCATCGCCGTGAAGATGACCTCGTACATCATCTCGCTCGTCCTGATGTCCCTCATCATCACCCTGCTTACCGTACCGGCCCTCGTCTGGCTGAAAAAGAAGGGGCTTTCAGGCACGCTTTCTGTTGCAGTCATCACCCTTGCCGCATGTCTGGTCATTGCAGCCATCCTGTACATTTCTGTCTTCTCCTTCCAGCTGCTGCTTCACGACATGCCGCAGTTCCAGCAGGAGTTCTCCGTGCGGCTTGCCGAACTCAGGACGATCCTCTCCACCTTTGGCATCTCCATTGAGACCGACAGCATCCGGTCTATCGACCTTAAAGAGATCTTCTCAGCGGGTGTAGCCGGGGTAACAACGATTGCCGAGGGGCTCATGTTCCTCTTTTTTGTTGCGGTGACCTCGTTCTTTATGCTCCTTGAAGCCCCGCGTCTCACGGAGCGCTTCGAGGCACGGTATGGAAAAGACTCACAGACCGTGAAGCAGTTCGGGCGGATGTCCGGGTACATCATCGATTTCATCGTTGTCCGCACCGAGACAAACTTCATCCACGGGATCCTCTTTGGTGGGTTCCTCACGGTTATGGGCGTCCATGGTGCACTCCTCTGGGGGCTCCTGACATTCCTCCTTGGGTATATCCCCTACATCGGCCTTATCATGGCAGCAGTCCCTGCCATCTTCTTTGCCTGGCTCCAGTTCGGGATCCCCGGGGCGGTCGCGGTGATCGTGGTTGTCTGCATCCTCAACTTGATCGTGGAGAATCCGATCTTTTCTTACCTCACGTCGAGAAAATACGAGATCCCGGCACTCATCGTGATCCTGTCGGTAATCTTCTGGGGATGGCTGCTCGGGATCGTCGGGATGCTCTTTGCAATCCCGTGCACCCTCATCTGCCTGCTGGTGCTCCAGCTGTCCGATGACCTGCGCTGGATCAACGATTTCCTGGGCGTCGGGCACCTGTTCGAGGAGCATACGCGAAAAAAGGATGACTGATACGGGGTGTTGTCGCGACCCGGTTTTCCCCAGACACCTGTTTGCCGCACCCGGATCTATCGTTTGGAACAGCCTGTACTGGTTCAGAAACAGTTTGAAAACAGGTTCCTGGGCATATTTCACCAGGGGTCCCTTGAGTGGTGAAATGCTGATCATGCATCCAGGAACGGTTCCGAATGAAACGAAGGGGTCTCTTTTCACTCAGGTCATGTGCTGGTTTTGAGTACCATGCAGGCCACGGATCCTCCACGGCCCCATGTCCTGATAACTATTATTGTTACTATTTTCTATATAAAAGTATGTTTTTTTCAAATATTGAAAATTCTTCGTTTTATTGCGAATAATCGTAAAAATATTCGATTTTTTTTGCCCCATTAGAAATTTCCCGCAAAAATGGGGTCGCAATTCTCTTCACAAGGGATTGCAGGGCTCTTTCATGGAAGAAACAGGAAAAAAGAAAGACAGGATTCCGTCCCCCGGGCTGGGGAGAGTTAATATAGTAATTAATGCCGGTGACGGAAGAGACCGGCAATGCAAATACCCCCGGCCAGCATGGTGCATATCAGCAGGGGGTCCGGCCCGGGAGCATAGGTCTGTTTTTTTGCAGGTGTCGTTTTCGTGACAGGATTCTCTGTTGGCACCGGGGTAATCTCAATCACAACCTCTTCGGGCGCCGTTGTAGGGATAGCGGTCGGCACGGTTGTTGGAACCACGACTATCGCAGTCTTCTTCACCAGTTTCCCGTTGACGGTCTTTGCCTCGGGATCCAGCTCCTGCAGCCGGAGCACGACAATCTCCCCCGTCTGGTCGAAATCAGGGACAGTACCGGTCAGGGCAACATCGACGGTGAACTGCTTCCGGGTAAAACTCAGGTCCCACCCGTCAAGCCGCACCTGGGCTGACTGCCGGTCGGCAAGCCGCGTGATCAGCGGCTCCTCGTTCACTTCTTCAGTCTTGACGACGACCCAGCGGGGGTCCGCAAGATCGGTATACATGACAAGGGAATTGTCAGAGGCAAAGGTCTTTCCGGTATCGAATGAACTAAAACTCAGGGAATATCCCGCACTCACTTTACTGCCGGGCTGGAGTTCAGCACCCGGGGAAGGGCCGGTCCAGCCGGAAAACGTCCATGCCGATACCGGCATGACAATCAGGAAAAAGACAAGGGCGGCAAGAGCACAGCGGGAATAAACCGGTGAGTCATTCATACGTTTTTCAACGACCGGAAAACCCATAAAGATACCGGTAAGGCATGACGGCGCGTACAGTACGATTGCGGATTTTTCCCACGGGCGCCCGGCAGCCATGCCATCGCCCTGCCTCATGTTTATTAGCCTCACCGGCGCACATGGATGTGAATGCATTCCTCCGGCCACCACCAGCCTGGCCCTGGAACTCATCTTCCATCGGGAGGACGCACACACAAAAGCCCGGCACATCCGGGTACTGCCTGCCCGATATCCCCGTGATTTACCATGACATCTTCTTGGTTAACCCTGCCACAATGCAGCGTCAGGACAAAGATCCTGGCCGTGTTCCTGGCACTCTCCCTCATCACGCTCCTCGTCACGGGATACGTAGCGCTCTTTACCATCGGCAGCCTGGCAGAGACGGCGGAGTCCGGCAGTTTCCGGCAGGGGCTGCAGGCCGTCGATATGGCCACCGTCGCCCTGCAGCAGTCTGCCGAACAGTACCTCCTCCAGGCAGCAGGAGACCAGGCAGCAATCGCCGGGACCCTCTTCAACGACACCGAGACGGAACTTGATCTCCTCACCGTGCAGGCTGCCACCCTTCAGGGCAATCCTCCGGTACTACCGGTCATTCGTTCCTTTGGCCGAAATACTCCCCCGGCAGATCCCCGCGATGCGACCGTGTTTCTCTTCAGCCCGGGCAGCACGGTAACCACGGATTCGGAGGAGTTCCGGAAATCCGCAGGCATGGACGACCTCTTGAAGGGGATGTACGACGCCGATGAAGACCTTGTCTCGGTTTTTCTCGCAACCGACTCCGGCATCCTGCGGTCGTATCCCTGGGAGAATACGGACGCGGAAAACTATGATCCCCGTACCCGTGCCTGGTTCACCGGAGCAAAGGGCACAAACGGCGTCTATTGGTCCAAGCCCTACGTGGACTCGTTCGGCCATGGGCTGGTGGTCACTTCGTCAAAAGCCGTGGCCACGCCCTACGGGACATGGGTCATCGGGAGCGACGTTAGAGTGGGTGTGATCACCAGCGAATTCTTAAACACCACGCTCGGGGGACGGGGCTATGCTGTCCTCATGGACAACAGCGGGGATATCATCAGCCGGCCGCAGCTTGCCGCCGGTGATCACCGCTGGGACCAGCCGTTCCCGCAGGATAACGTGTTCAAGAGCTCCGATCCTGCCCTCGTTGCTGCCGGGAAGAACATGACGGAAGGCCGGACCGGGGTTGAGAGGGTGCAGTTCAACGGGGTGGATACCTTTGTTGCCTATGCACCGGTCCCGTCCCAGAACTGGAGTGTTGCCGTGTGCCTGCCGGTGAGCGAAGTAACCGCCCCGATCGACCGGACCCGCGACGGGATAACGGCATCGGGCCGGGAGACCGAAGAGTGGATCGCCGAACAGTCGGACCGGGTTATGCTCCTCTTCTCCCTGCTCTCCTTCCTCCTCCTCCTCATCGTCATCGTACTCTCCGTAGCCCTGTCCAAAGCCATTACCCGCCCTGTCGATACCCTGCGGCAGGCAACGCAGGCTATCGGGAAAGGCGATCTTGCAAACCGTGTCGAGCTCAGGACCGGGGACGAGTTCGAGGAACTTGCGGATTCCTTTAACCGGATGGCAGGGGATCTCCGCCATACCATCGACGATCTCCAGCGCACCACTGCCGAAAAGGAGCGGTATGCAAGCGAGATGGAGATCGCGCGGGAGATCCAGCAGACCTTCCTCCCGGAAACGATACCCGACATCCCGGGATTCGAGATCGCTGCAACAACGATCCCGGCAATGGAGATCGGGGGAGACCTCTATGACTTCATACCCCAGAAAGACGGCAGCATGGGCCTGGTTATCGGTGACGTCTCCGGCAAGGGCGTCAGTGCTGCCCTGTACATGGCCCTGTGCCGGACTCAGATCCACACCTGCGGGGCAGGGAGCGGGGAGCCCGCGGAGGCAATTGACCCGGCAAACCGGCTGATCTATGACGAGGGCAGGTCGAACATGTTCATCACGGTCTTCTATGCAGTCCTCGATCCCCGGAAGATGATGCTCTCCTACGTGAACGCCGGTCACAACCCCCCGCTGCTGATCCGGGGCGACCTGCCGGTTGCGCAGATGCTCGAAGGCAAGGGGATTGCACTTGGGGTGATCGATGACACCCGGGCAAAGACCTCGATGCTTCCCCTCCACCACGGGGACCTCATCGTGCTGTACACGGATGGGGTGACGGAGGCGTTCAATGAGCGCGACGAGTATTACGGTGAGGAGCGGATGACCGCGGTCATAACAAAGAACCGTTCCCGCCCGGCCCGGGAGATCGGAGAGGCCCTCCTTGAGGATATCCGGTTGTTTGCAGGATCGGCACCCCAGTCTGACGACATCACGTTCATTCTCATCAAAGTCAGGTAAGCAAGCGGCCCACCCGGTAGTTCCGGGTACACAGTTCACAGAACGGCCGGATCAGACGTGACGTGCAGAAAGCTTCGTCTCACCACAACAGTATGCGTCACGTTCAGGGCTGCTGCCCTTCAGGAGTCCCGGTGACCGGAAATCTTCTGACGTGCCATGGTCCGTCATGACCACCTCATCCAAAACCGCGTTGTCATCAATCGTGGCAACCAGCGCTTCCAGGGCAGAGAGGGGGTAATGGCTGCTGAGGTGTTCCAGGAGTTCCCCGATCAGTTCCCGTCTCTCCCTCCCGGAACGGACGCACGTGGTGTCGCGCCAGTAACTGGAAAGGCAGGTCTCTGCATGGTATGCATGCACCAGGTTCCTCAGTTCCACGAGCAGGAGGTTGCAGTACACCTGCCCGTGCCTGTCGAGCAAGGCATCCAGTTCCTCCACGATCCGTTGATATTCCTGCACGAAAATTGTCTTTTCTTCCGGTGGAAGCGAAGACGAATGCAGCAGGTCCAAGATCCTGCATTTCTCAGCAAACGGGGCTCCCGCATGCCAGGAGCCGGGACCTGAAGATCCTGAGAGATTTTTCGCTGCCTCGCTGACCGATTGCCGGAAGAGGATGAGCTGGTCCTTGAGAAGATCGGCAGAGTGGGTGTCCATGGGTGATCCTGTTCGTGTCGGAGGGTTTTTTATAGCGGTACGGTGACGATGACCGGTTGAAGCAGATAGTATGAGTATTCTCTTTAAAAAAAAGCATCCCCAGTACCTAAAACCGCGGGGTGACAGCCGGTTTCAGATCCGGGGCTGCTGCTGGGTGGCACAATGGAAGGTGCCAAACCCTTCAACCATGGCGCGGGCTAAAATCCCAATCACCGTTCGGTCCGGGAAGATCATGCGCAGGATATCCAGAGCAGCGGCATCCCGGGGATCGTTGAAGACCGGCACGATCACGACCGTGTTGCCGATATAGAAATTCGTGTAGCTTGCGGGATAGCGCTGCCCGTCTGCATCCTCCACCCGTCCCGGCATCGGGAGCCGGATGACGGTGAGGGGTGTGCCGTCCTCGGTGGTTGACCGGGAGAGGATCTCGTAGTTCTCGTGGAGCGGCGCATAGTTTGCATCGGATGTGTCCTCCTCGTACGCGCAGACAACCGTCGAGGGACCGACAAACCGTGCGATATCATCGATATGCCCGTCGGTGTCGTCCCCTTCGATACCCTCGTTGAGCCAGATGACCTTTTCTGCACCGAGATACTCGCAGAGCAGCCCTTCGATCTCTCCTTTTGAGAGCGAGGGATTGCGGTTGGGATTGAGGAGGCATGCCCGTGTCGTGAGGACGGTTCCCCGGCCATTGGTGTCGAACGATCCTCCTTCCATGACAATCCCCGGCTCGAAGAGCGGCAGGTTGAACCGGCGGTTCATATGCAGCGAGATAGTTCCGTCGCGGAACTGGTCCTCGTACTTGCCGCCCCAGGCATTGAATTCCCACCTGACCATGGCGAGTTTCTTCAAAGCGCGGCTGACGACAAAGGTCGGGCCGTAGTCGCGGATCCAGACATCCGAGTACCCGGTGGTATGAAGCGTCACCTGGTCAGAATCAATGCCCATCTCCTTCAGCCGTGCCCGCACTTTCCGGTACACCACGGCGGTGGGAACAAAGACCTCGACGCGTTCCGAGGTATGGACATGGGCGATGAACTCGTAGTATGCCTGCTCCACGGCAGGGATATCCGGGAACGTATACGTGTTGTGGGGCCACGAGATCCAGACCGCATCATGCGGCTCCCATTCCGCAGGCATATGGAACCCGCGGTTCCTCGGCGTGTCTTTTTCCCGCAGGTCAGGGAATGTCCCGTCTTTTCCGGCAAACGGGACGGTTATTCGGGAATAGGTCTCCGGCCGGCGGTTGCGGAAGAATCCCCATGAATCCTGGACTTCAGCATTCATCGAGAAGTCGACTTTGACAACCAGGATCTCCTCGGAATCCCCGACCCGGGCAAGCACCTTCCCGAACGCATCGGCAACAAAGGAGCCGCCAAAGAACCGGCAGCTGCCTTCGGTGCCGACACGGTTGACTGCTGCGACATGGACGCTGTTTGCCACGGCATGGCTCCTCTGGATCAGTTCCCATGCCTCCTGCCATCCCCCTTCCTTCGGGGTATCAGGCCCGGGGTGGCCGATCGCGGTCGGGTAGAATATGATGTCCGCCCCGTCAAGGGCTACAGAGCGTGCGGCCTCAGGGAACCACTGGTCGAAACAGATGAGCACCGCAATCGTACCGTACCGTGTCGGAAAGACGCGAAACGAATCCCCCGGAAAGAAGTACCCCTTCTCGTAAAACCCCGGGTCCTGCGGGATATGGACCTTGTGGTAGGGCTCCGAGAGATTTCCGTCAGCGTCTATTACCACGGCAGCGTTGAAGAATTTCCCGTCAGCTGCCTTCTCGTACACCGGGAGGATGATAACGACATTGTGCTCGCGGGCAAGGGAGGCAAAGAGGATCGTCGACCGTCCGGGAATGGTCTCGGCAAGATCCCCGGTCTCCGCACCACTATGCTGCGGAAAGTACCGTACGTGAAAGAGCTCGGGGAGACAGATGATCTGCGCCCCCCGTCCTGCCGCCTCAATGACCTTCCGGCGTGCCTTCTCGATGTTCCCGCCGGGATCGGGACCCATCGCCATCTGGATGAGCCCAAGCGTTACACATTCCAGCTCCACACACCTCGTGGTGTATGGATTTTTCCTGATCGGATATCAGGGTATCCATCCGGGCCACTGCGGGTTCATCCATGAATACCGGTGTGCAGCACATTTATCACGGGCGGATGTTAAAATCCAATAACAACGGGAAACCATGATGAAAAAGAACACTTTTTATCTCATGTGCGGGTGCATCGCGCTCATCCTGCTGGCAATCTTCTGGTACTCTGTGGAGATACACAACCCCCTCTTCATCGAGATCGCATTCCTCGCTGGCATCGCTCTTGCCTACGTGGCGCGGAAGAAGGTCACCGATCTTGTCGAGGATGAGCGGAGCGCGAAGATCACGGAACAGGCTGTGCTCCGCACCTTCCAGGTCTTCTGGGTTGTTTTCTGTGCATTCTCGATAGGCGCAGTTATGCAAATCCTGTACATTCCGCAGAATCCAAAAGTATTCTTCACCCAGCCACCGCCGGCGCTCCTGTCGCCGAGGATGATGGGGTATTTCCAGCTCGCCCTCCTCTGCCTGATGATCTTCCTGTATGTGGGGTTCAGGATATACTATGCCCGCAAGTACGGGGACTGGGAGACCGATGAAGAATAAGATCAAGGTCTTCCGTGCCATGCACGATATGACCCAGGAAGACCTTGCGCAGGCAATTGGGGTGACCCGTCAGACCATCCTCGCCATCGAAAAGGGAAAGTACGTACCCTCGCTTGACCTTGCATTCCGCATTGCCCGGCACTTTGCGGTGAATATCGAAGAAGTCTTCACGTACGAGGACGAGCCCCCGGCAGCTGGGGGCCGGAGCTGACCGGTTGTTCCTGTTCCATACCCATGACAGTCGGCACGGATACTTTTTTCCGGGCCGGAACAGTGCTGTTTGCTTCCCATTTTTGCTGCGCGCCACAGCCCTGTTTTCTCTTCTCCCGGCCCCTGCTCCGTCGTTTGAGTAATCCCGGCCTCCTGTAAGATTGTGGAAAACAATAATATACAAAATGTTAAACATACATTACAATCTGTTTGGATAACCATTCATTACCCCTGATTCCATCAGGGCAGGCACCAGCCAGAACCCACAATCCCAGTACAGGTGAACGTATGAAAACATTACCCCTCATGACGGGCATCCTTTTCGTGCTCGTTGTCATCTCATCGGTAAGCGCAGCCGGAAACACCATCCAGGCAACCAGCAAGGAAGATGCCGCAGCACTCGTCTACGTATCCGGCTACGATATGGAACCGGCCGTGTTTTATCCCTATGAGTCCGGGACCATCACCGTTCGGGTAACGAACGCGGCCAATGCTTCGGTCGTGCTGTCGGAACCAAGCCTTAGTGAACCTCACCTGAAAATCCTGAGTGAGAGGGCATACAATACCAAGACAACAATCGGTCCCGGGCAAACGGTCTCCTACACGTTCGTTGTCGAGGCCAATGCCATGGACGGGAAATATTATCCCCTGTTCAGCATCTCACCCGTGATCAATACCTATCCCATCCATGCAACACTCACGCTCAAGGTGGATTCAACGGATGTGAGGGCCAGCATCTCGAAGAAACCGGACATTTTCTCAGCATCCAAGAAGGACACCGTGAATATCAGCATCACCAATCCGCGCGATGCCGGTGTGGATAATGTCCTCATCGTCCCGGAAAACGATGGCGCCACGGTCTTCCCGCAGGAGTCCTATGTCGGAACCCTTGCAGCCGGCCAATCCGTGCAGGTCCCCTTCTCGATCACACCGGACAAGGAGACGAATGTCACGTTCCATGTCAGTTTCTTAAGCGGGGACACAAAGCACACCACGGAGGTTGTCCTGCCGGTCACCCTGGAAAAAGACAAGACGGGGGCCGAGATTGTTGTCAACAATATCGAGAGTTCGTCTTCCGGGATGACGACCACGCTGAAAGGCGATGTAACGAACAACGGCCTTACCGATGCAAAATCCATCCTCGTCACGGTCGGCGATCCGGCCCGGCCCGTCAACCCGAACCCGGTCTATGCCGTCGGGAACCTTGAACCTGACGACTTCTCCAGCTTTGAGATCACGTACGTCTATGCCGGGAACAAGTCCGTGCCGCTGATTGTCGATTATAAGGACGGGGAAGGAAACACCTTCCGGGAGACATTCAGCATTGCCGCATCGGATGGTATGGCAATGCCGGGGGCAGGTTCCCCGGCCCAGTCCGGGAGTGGGAACTCCGTCCAGCGGAGGGGCATGTTCGGGTCCTTTGGGTCCGGCTTCGGCCAGATCCCGGTGACAGAGATTGTCATCATCCTCGTAGCAATCGCACTCCTTGCCTATGCATGGAGAAAAGGGTACCTCACATCCCTAAGAAACCGGTTCAGGAAAGACCCCCTCCCGAAAGGAAAGGATGAAGATGATGACGAAGAGCCGGTGGAGAAATAGACCGGCTCTTCCCTGGTATCAGTATGACAGCAGTACCGGTCATCGAACTCCGGGACGTCACGAAGATCTACCCCCTCCCTTCCGGTGACGTGCTGGCGCTCGACCGCCTCTCGATCCGGATCGAGCGGGGCGAGTTCGTTGCCATCATGGGCCCGTCGGGATCCGGAAAGTCCACCCTCCTCAACCAGATCGGGGGACTGGATGTCCCGACCTCCGGGATCCTGCGTATCACCGGCAGGAACATCCGGAAGATGTCGGATGACGAACTCACCGACCTCCGGCTCAATGCCATCGGCTACATCTTCCAGAAATTCAACCTGATCCCGCTCCTCACCGCGTTCGAGAACGTCGAGTACCCCTACATCCTCAGGCACCGGTGCAATGATACCACCGGCCGGGTCAGCCGGCTGCTCAATGACGTGGGGATCAACAAGCGCATGGCCAAACACAAACCGGCCGAACTCTCCGGGGGGCAGCAGCAGCGGGTCGCGATTGCCCGGGCACTGGTCAACGACCCCGATATCCTCCTCTGCGACGAACCGACCGGCAACCTGGACACAAAGACCGGCGCCCAGATCATGGAGATGCTCACTGCACTCCACCGGCAGGGCAGGACCGTCATCATCGTCACCCACGACCCCTCTGTTGGCGATCAGGCTGAACGCATCATCCGGATTAAGGACGGGAGGGTGGACGAAACATGACGAAAGATATCATCCTCCAGCTCTCCATCAGGAGTATCCGGCTGAATTTCCTCCGTTCGCTGCTTGCGGCTCTCGGGATCGTGATCGGTGTTGTGGCCATCTCCTCCATGGGCATGATGGGGGCAAACATGACCCTCTCGGTCACCGAGGAACTCTCGGCCATGGCCAATGTGTTGGTGATCAAAGCAGATACCGGCGGAGGCGGCGGGGGATTTGGCCCCATGGGAGGTGGCGGGGGAACAACCACTACCAGGAAGTCATCCTCATCGGCCAGCACGAAGGACTATCTCACACGGGCAAACTTTGAGGATATCGAACGTGCCGTTGCCAGTTATGGGACGGTCTACCCGCTCTACCAGGACAGCACCAAGATCGAAGTGGGGGGCAATACCGGGCGGGCCACCATCTACGGTATGCGCGACGATGATATGGCGGATATCCTGACCGTTGAAGAGGGGGCACTTCCCAAGACATCCAGTTCCATTGTCATCGGTCCCACCTTTGCAGAACGACAGGGGCTCACGATCGGGAGCCGGATCACCATCGGGGATGCTACCCAGAATGAGACCGTATCGAAATACCGTGTCGTGGGAATCCTCAAGGAGAAGGGGATGTCCATGGATATGAACACGGACAATGCCATCATTATGCCGGAAAAGGCCTATGTCGGGCTTTTCGGAGGCGAGGAAGAGTATGACCAGGTCAATGTAATCCTCAATGACATTAATGATGCAGATGCCACAAAGACCTCAATTGAGGACAAGCTCAACCGCAAGGACAATGTGATCACGATCCAGGACAGCAGCAGGATGATGGAGAGCATCACCTCGACGGTCAGTACCCTGACCACGTTTGTCATGGCGATTGCCGGCATCTCGCTGCTTGTTGCCGCAACATCGATCTTCAACGTGATGATGATGTCGGTGACCGAACGGATCCGGGAGATCGGCATCCTGCGGAGCATCGGCACGCGGAAAAACGAGGTGCTCCGGATGTTCATCTATGAAGCGGTGATCCTCGGGCTTGTCGGTGCCGCCATCGGCGCCATTATGAGCCTCATTCTCGGCTGGCTCGTGGTGCTCGCCATGGTCGGGACAACGAAATATTTCTTCACCATCCAAAGCCTCATCTATGTCCCGATGGCAATGGCAATCGGGATTGCCATCTGCATCTTCTCGGGCGTCTACCCGGCCTGGCGGGCAGCGAACCTCGACCCGATCGAGGCACTCCGGAGCGACTGAAGAAGGCCTGCCCGGTTCCAGCATCCACCTGACAGGCCGGAAAAAAACCCCGTTTTTTGTCCACCCTTCCATTCTGGTGCACTATAAAGACACGTTAAGAACACGATGATGCTATTTTCTCCATACTCTCTGGAAGAACTCGATCGGTCGGGGCAAGTTGATGCACCACATTGCAATAAAATGATGATATTTTTAACAATATACACCATATTTCGTAAGGTGTGGTGCACTAATCTCAATACATTCCAGCAATCTGGTGCATTTCCGGGATTTTCCGTCATCACATGAGGGTATCATGCAACATCTGGAAGAAGTAAACAGGAACAATATTTTCATGATGGACAACACCGCCAACCCGGCGCCGCTCGGGCTGTGCGCTTTCGGTATGACGACCATCCTCTTAAGCCTGCACAATGCAGGGTTCACCGGTGTCTCGAGCCCGATTGTCGCCATGGCGCTCCTGTACGGCGGCGTGGCCCAGTCCGTTGTCGGCGTCATGGAATGGAAGAAGAAGAACACCTTCGGCATGCTGACCTTTGGCAGTTTCGGGATCTTCTGGATCACCTTTGCCGCGATCCTGATGCTGCCGGCCCTCTCGCTTGCAAAAGCCCCGTCACCGGTGGAACTGGCGGCATTCCTTGCCGTCTGGGGGATCTTCGCCCTTGGCCTGTTCATTTGCACGCTGAAGATGCACCGCCTCCTCCAGGTCACCCTCGCCTTCGTGGTGATTCTCGTTGCCCTTCTCGTGACCGCGCACCTGACAGGCAACCCGCTCATCCTCACCCTGAGTGGCATCTCCGGCCTGATTGCCGGCGGCCTCGCCCTCTACATGGGCATGGGGCAGACCATCAACGAGATCTTCGGGAGCCGGGTCCTCCCGGTCTGACCTTTTTACCGGAACCGGGCAAACATCACTTCATCCATCGTCACGCCGTTTTTCGTGACCGCATCCTTGTGGACTGCCTCGCGGATAAACCCGCTTTTCTCCAGCACCCGCATGGATGCTGCATTATTCGAAAAGATTCCGGCCTGGATCCGGGCAAGGTCATACCTGTCGAATGCCACCGGTACAATCGCCCGGACTGCATCGGTCATGATTCCCCTGCCCCAGTACGGTTCCGCAAGCCAGTACCCGATCTCCGCTGTCCTGCGGTAGATATCTTCGAGAGGATGGATGCCGATCCCGCCGCAGGCCTGCCCATCAACTTCAATGGCAAGGACAAGGTTCCGGCTGTCGGGTGCGGTTGCCAGAGCGATGAAGCGCTCCGCATCGCGAGAAGTATAGGGGGAAGGAAAACCATCCCGCAGGGTAGTGGCAATGAGGGGATTGTTCGCGAACCGCACCAGGGAGGGTACATCGGCCGCCGACCAGCCACGGAGGATTGCCGAAGGGGTGATGATCTGCACAGGGAAACCTCGTTTCTTAGCATATGGCCCGCATCAGAAATTACCCTGATGGGCCCGGGCATGCCCATGCATCACCAGCTATTTACTATGGCAAAGAGACCGTTCTAAAAAGGACGCACACCACCATGTTATTCCTCTCGGAGACAGAGAAGACTGAATGGCGCCGGCACGCACAGGAGATCGCCCACAGCTCCGCAGCCCCGGCACAGTATGAAGGGTGGATCAGGAAAAATCTGGTCCCGGCATTTGATTACTATATCGCTGTCGACCTTGCCGGCCGGGGCGAGAGCCGTCGTGCCGTGGAATGGCTGGAGGCCGCAACGCTTGCCGAGGAAGACGGCCTCTTCTCCGCGGCATTTCTCTTAAGTTTCCTCTCGCGGCACAACGGTGCCCTCATCCCGCCTGCAACGGCATTCGAGGACCCGCGCCCGTTCCTCCATTTCGCCAGCGTCCCGGTGATGAAGGCGGCACGACAGCAACTCGCAAAGCAGTTCGCCCACAGCCTCCCTGCCTTTGACAACCCGGTGCGGTTCATCGACATCGGCTGCGGCGACGGGTCCCTGACAGCAATGGTCCTCTCCCGGCTGTTGGAGACCGGTAAGGCCGATGCCATCAGCGAAGTGCTCCTCATCGATGCCTCGCCGGCAATGATCGCCCTTGCCAAAAAGACCGTCAAAGACCAGTTCCCGGATGCACGGATCGTGACCGAGAACTCCCGGATACAGGACTGTTCTGCGTCCATCCGCACCCGGTACGACATTGCGATGAGCTCCCTTGCCTACCATCATATGCCGGTGGAGGACAAACGGCTCCATCTCCTGCGGCTCAAGCCCTGGATCGATCATTTCCTCCTCTTCGAGATGGACGCCGACAACGACACCCCCGAACTCTCCACGCCGGAACTTGCGCTCTCGGTGTACCAGTCGTACGGCAGGATCATGGACTTTGTCTATTCCCACGACGCGCCGGTCGACGTTGTCACGGACTGCATCGACTCATTCCTCATGACCGAGGTTGTCTCGCTCCTCACCCGGCCGCGGGGAGAGCGCACGGAGTACCACATGCTCCGGAGCCAGTGGCACGACCTGTTCCGTTCCTCCCTGTGCCCCGAGTTTGCCGTCTGTTCCGATTCCACGTGCTATGCCGATGAGTACATGACGCTCTTCACCCTGCATTACGGGAGAAGGGAGTAACCGTCACCCCGTCTTCACCAGGTCGAAGACCCAGCGCTTGATCCCCGGTGCGACATTCCCGCACTCGTCCTGGAACGTGAGATCGAATCCCTTGCTGACTAGCACATCCACCAGCGCCGGTATCTCGTTTCTTGCCCCGAACGTGTAGAAATGGATCATGCCGTCGCGGGCCGCAAAGGGGGCAAAGAGATCCAGGCTGTCCTTCATGCCATACGGCGTGGGGATGATGATCCGGTCAAACCGCTTCCCCTGCAGGTGCCCCGTGTCCCGGGCATCGCCAAGGATTGCCGTTACCGGACCTTCGACATGGTTCAGCACGATATTCTCCCGGAGCCAGCCATATGCCTCGGGATTCTTCTCGATTGCGGTGACCCTTCCGCCTCGGGCGGCGGCCGGTATAACATACGGGCCCACACCGCAGAACGGCACGAGCACCGTCTCGCCGGGCTCCACCTGTTCCGTGACCCGTCTCCGCTCATAGGCCATACGGCTGGTGAAGAAGACCTTCGTGACATCGAACCGGTACTGGAAGCCGAACTCGCGGTACCGGGTGATAGTGGTATCCCCGGCAAGCACCTCAAACGATGCAGTCCGCGAATCCGATGCAGCCTTCTGCACCTTGTTGAGAACAGTGTATACATTCTTCCGGGTGGAAAGGATGGTTCCGGCCACAACATGCTTGTATGCTTCCATCTCCATGGGGACCGAAACAATGGCAACGTCCCCCACCACATCGAAGCGGCCGGAAAACCGGCGGAGTGCTTCATCGGGTACCCGGCCTTTGAGGAGGTCCTTGAGCCGCATCGTCAGGAGGTATTCAGCATGAATCCCTATAAATCCGTTCCCGAACAGGAGGGAGTATCGCGTGGGCACTATTCGATTGCCCGCTATCGGAGACCGCCATGCAGCCGGTGGACCAAAAAGGATCAGGGGAATGCCGGGGCTGGCGGCTGCAGGGCAAACCAGGTGAGAAGCGCGATATACACGAGCGCAAAGAAGAGGACGAGGGCAAGGTTGACGCGCTTGTCCTCTGCCGTCATTGCCGACCAGGCCGGCTTCTGCCGCTTCGCCGCATAACCGATTATGAGGCCGGTAATAGTGCCGGCAAGCGTGCCAAGGGCGACAATATTCAGGATCACGAACGTCTCCATGGTCTCTCCTTACCGGTTGCCTGTTGACGGATATTAATCCTGTTGCAGCCATGCGCGGGCGGGATACCCTTTGCCACACGACAAAGGGGAAAAAGGGGGATGTATTCAGGTGTTCCTTGACCGGAGACGGACAACCGCAAGGGCTGCACACGAGAGACCTGCAAGAGTTGCTACCACAAGCCCCGGTGTCTTGATCGGAAGGGCCTGCAGCGGGGAGACCGGTGACAGGGTGAGGGAAACCGGAGTGGTCAGCCCCGCTTCAACAGAGACCTGCTGCTGCACGGGGACATATCCTTCTTTTATGACCGTCAGGTTATGCCCGCCCGGCAGCACGTTGATGAGCGTGACCGGTGCAATCCCGGCAACCGCACCGTCCAGCAGGACCTGTGCTCCTTCCGGGGTCGTGTTGACCGTAAGCGTTCCCCGTTCAGGCGGGAGGTATGCCGTCACAGTAGCCTCCGCGCCAGTGGTGAGCTCGACCGCGACGGAGTACGGCATGTACCCGAACTTCGTGACATTGATGGTGTAGGTCCCCGGGTAGAGGTTCCCGACGGTAAGCGGTGTTTTCCCCTTATACTCGCCGTTCACGACAACGGAACACTCAGCGGGATCGGACACGATGACAAGCGAGCAGGACGGGGATGCAGTTCCGGCCGTTATGCCGCCGGAGATGCCGGCCGAGAGTCCCGGCTTTCCCAGCGTGACCGAGATGGTGCCGTACTCGGCATTCCGGAGATTGGAGCGGTCGTTTGGCCCGTTCACGACCCAGATCGTATACGTGCCGTCATCAAGGCGCCCGTTGACACGGCCCGTGTTCCACTTGTAACTCCAGCTGTCGTCCCCCATCACCGGGACGACCGTGAAGTGACCTTCATCGGCACGTTGCGTGATGTCGTTGAGCGCAACCCCGTTGGCCGGAAGGTTGGGGCCGGTCAGGAAAAGGTACACCTGGTTGCTCGTGGGCGAATATCCCGAGAGCGGGATGGTCTCCCCGGATACGGCCTGGATACCCATGCCGGATACAACGGCAGTGAGGAGAAGGAGAGCGGGCAGGAGCAAAAAATACCGGGTGTTGCGGGGTGAGGGCGACATAATATTATCCTTTTTATCCGCACCACTGAATAACCTTTTTAGTCCGGGGTCAGGATTTTGAGACCTACGATCCCGGCAACGATCAAAAGAAGGCAGAGCACCCTCGCGACATCCCGCGATTCCCCAAGCACGAGGATGCCGATGATAATCGTCCCTACTGCACCGATCCCGGTCCAGATCGCATATGCTGTTCCGACAGGCAGATCCTCCAGCGATTTTGAGAGAAGATAAAAACTTCCCGCCATCAGGGCAAGCGTGGCGAGGGAGGGATAAAGCTTCGTCCAGCCCTCCGTGTACTTGAGGCCGATAGCCCAGCCGGTCTCCATCAGGCCGGCAAGAATAAGAGTGATCCATGCAGTTGCCATAACTATTGCCTGGCTACGGATTCTCTCTGCTTGCGTTTATGAGTTCCGTCCCGGCGGAATTATATGGTTCCTGCATCCACATTCAAACGTTGATACCCATGGCCCTGGAAGTCTCCCGTGACAATGAAACCATCATTATCGTGATACCTTCTCGGTTTGATGCAAACAATGCACCGGATAGTGAAAAGGAGATCAAGACCCTGCTGGCGGGAAAACCCGCAAAGGTCGTGCTGGACTTCTCTGCAACGGACTATATCGCCAGCGCCGGCCTCCGCGTCCTCCTCGTCGTCACCCGCGACCAGATGAAAGCAGGGGGAAAAGTTGCCCTTGCCGGGATCCGTCCTCAGGTCCTTAAAGTCTTTGAGATGGCAGGGTTCACCAGCATCTTCACGATCTGTGCGAACCGTGATGAAGCGATACGGAAGATCTCCTGATATCCCGGAGTATTCCGCCATAAGGAATAACAACTATTTGGCAACGGATCCGGGGGAGAGGCCCGGATTTCCGCTCACTTTTTCTCGTCCGGTGCGGTTTCGCCCCTGAAATAATCCACCCATGCCTGGCGCGTCTCTTTCTGCATGAGGGTGCTCTTGAGGTTGAGCCAGAGGGCCACGATCACCAGCACGTAGGCAAGCGTCCGGATGACGATCAGGGGAAGTTCCAGCGATGCTGCAAGACCAGCGATCGTTGCTGCATGCGAGATCCCAAAAAGCCCGAATGCTGCGCCGATGAAGGCAGGAAGCCGCTCACCGCTCTTTTTGAAACAGAGGAAACCCAGGATAACGATGACAATGCACAGGACAAGGTTAACAAACGGGATGGACAACAGTTGCAGGACCATGATTCTGACCCGTATTGAGATGGGAACGGGAGAGGTATAAAAAATTGCGATTTTACCCCAGTAGGGATCAGAGCGGCTGCTCCCAAGTATGGCCGCAGTCTGAGCAGACGCAGACGACAATGGTCTTGTCATTGACCGTCTTGCAGTCAGTCCATTCCGTATTCTTGGAACCGCACTTCGGGCAGTTTGACATCTCTCACCCGGCCCGGGAAATATAGGTCATAGTATGTATGGGTATTATTAATAGCTCCGCTTCTGCCACACACAGGGTACGGTGCGGGGGCACCCGTTTTTAAAAAGGAATTATTCAGGAGTGATCTCAATGCTCTCGCTCGGGGCCAGAATCCTGACAGCGAGGTCTGTTGTCCGTTCGATGCCATTCTTCAGGACCACCGGATCAGCCTTGATCCGGTCCCAGGTATTGTAATGGATGGGGATGACAGTCTTTGCACCGATGAAGTTTGCCGCCATCATGGCCTCGGCAACGCCCATCGTGTACCGTCCCCCGATCGGGAGGAGTGCAACATCGGGATGGTACAACTCCCCGATCAGTTTCATGTCTGAGAAGAGGCCGGTGTCCCCGGCATGGTAGACCTTCACACCATCCATGCCGATCACAAAACCCGCCGGTGCACCACCCGAGAAACCCTCGCCGGCCTCCGCGATAAAGGTCGAGTGGAGTGCCGGGGTCATCGTGAACGATACCCCGTCAACAACCTGGGTGCCGCCGATGTTCATGCCCTCGACCGGGACCCCCTTCCCCTTCAGGTACTTTGCAATCTCCGTGATCGCGACCGTCTTTTTCCCCATCGCCACCGCTTCCCCCATGTGGTCGTCATGCCCGTGGGTGACGGCCACGAGGTCGGGGCTGGTGCCGGCAACACTGCCCCCTTCGATAAACGGATCAATGAGGACTTTTTTGGAGCCGGTGAGGAGGACGCAGGAATGGCCAAGCCAGGTGATTTGCATATATGCAGATCGGACTCCTCACGAATGAACCTTGCTCTTAAAAATCCTGAAAAGAGTGCGTGCGAACCGTCAGTACAAAAAAGGTTTTTACCGGGGATCCGGTCGTTATGTAACGTCTATCAGTTCCGCTTCCGTGATATCGATGGACTCGCCGAGGCTGTCGGCCGTGGCGCTCCGGGTCATCTGCTCGGAGAGGTCGCGGTCTTCCATGACATCCCGGATCCGGTCGATGTAAGGATCGATGGTCGGGTCTTCCTGCTCCTCGATTACGTGCCGGTACTCGCGGAGGGTCGAGGGGCTGACGCCGAGTTCCTCGGAGACCTCCTTCATGGTCTTGCCGGACTCGATGAGCACCTCCATCTGCTCCTTGTCAAAGGGCATCCGGAAGTCGAGGTCCCGGAAGAGCTTGAGCCGGACCCGGGCCCGGGCAACCGTCTTACTGAGCTTCTCGTCGCCGAGCTCGCGGGCGATCTCGGTGTCGTTCTTGCCTGCATAGAACGATGTGACAAGCTTTGCGAGCTGGATCGGCTTTAAGGAGGTCTTGAAGATCCCCTGCTCGATGATCTCCCTCATCACGAGAGCGACCTCGCGTTCGATCGCATCGCTGTCCCTCAGCGTGCCATGGATATTCTTCATGGGCTCGACAATCTTGGTCTTGCCCGACATGGAACTGAAGAGTTTCAACAAGTGTGCCTTTCGTTTGTCTTCGGTCATTGCATACCCCGTATTGGGATTAGGATATACAATACTTCGTCAACTATTTAATGCTATCTTTACGGCCCGTTTGACCAAAAGACGTATAAATCAGACTCGGTTTGGTCTGGTGCAGTAGTGCTGTTTGTGCCACAATTTCCCGGATCCGTGCAGGTTTTTCTCCTTCCGTCCCATGGATTGCGGTACGTTATCCTCCCGTACGAGAGTATCAGAGTCTTTTTGTCGCCGCCCGGTCAACATAAAGGGAGACAAGTATTCGTGATCATTATGAGCGACGTTTTCGAGAACGTGATGGAACTTGCCAAGCGCCGGGGTTTCATCTGGCCGACCTCCGAGTGTTACGGCGCCGTGGCAGGTTTTATCGACTACGGCCCGCTTGGGGCGATGATGAAACGGCGCATCGAGAATATCTGGCGGGATTTTTACGTGATCCGCGAGGGCTACTACGAGATCGAGTGCCCGACGATTGCGCAGGAAGCGGTCTTCATCGCCTCGGGCCACGTGGCCGGCTTTGCCGACAAGATGTGCCAATGCCCGCACTGCAAGGAGTACCTCCGGGCAGACCATGTTGCCGAAGGCGGCGGGGTCCAGAACGCATCCACGATGAAGAACGAGGAGCTCGCGGCGGCCCTTGCCACCTGTAAGTGCCTTGCCTGCGAGGAAGTGCTCGGAAAGGTCGAGGTCTTCGGGTTCAACCTGATGTTCAGGACCTCTATTGGCCCCGGCTCCCAGCGGGTCGGCTACCTCCGGCCCGAGACGGCGCAGGGGATGTTCGTGGACTTTACCCGGCTCCTCCGGTTCTACCGCGACAAGCTCCCGTTTGGGGCAGTCCAGATCGGCAAGTCCTACCGGAACGAGATCTCCCCCCGGCAGGGCATGATCCGGCTCCGCGAATTCACGCAGGCCGAGGCCGAGATTTTCGTCCACCCCGACGAGAAGAACAAGCACCCCCGGTTTTCACGGTACGCGGACTACAGCATGCCGCTCCTCACGTACGTGCAGCAGCAGAAGGGAGAAGAGGCAGTGACCATGACCATGCAGGAGGCAGTGGACAAGGGCGTGATCGCGAACCAGTACCTCGCCTACTACGTGGCCTTAACGCACGAGATGCTCACCACGATCGGAATCAAACCCGAGCGGCTCCGCTTCCGCCAGCACCTCCCCGAAGAGCGGGCGCACTATGCAACCGACTGCTGGGATGCCGAGATCCGCTCCGACCGCTTCGGCTGGGTCGAGACCGTGGGCCTCGCGGACCGGACCAACTACGACCTGAACGCCCACGCCAAGGAGAGCGGCACCCCGATGACAGTCTTCATCCAGTATGCCGAGCCGAGGAAAGTCCCGCGCCGGCGGATCGTCCCGAACATGGGGGTGCTCGGGAAGCAGTACCGGGACAAGGCAAAGAAGATCTTCGCAGCGCTTGCAGAGTCGATACCCGAAAAGGACGGCGTCGATGTGGACGTGGACGGCGAGATCATCCACATCCCGCCCGACCTGTACGAAGTGAAGGATGAGATCGTGGACATCCGGGGCGAGGACATCGTCCCGCACGTGGTCGAGCCCAGTTACGGCATCGACCGGATGTGCTATGCCGTGCTCGAACAGGCGTACGACGAGGACACCGCGGACGGCGAGACCCGGACGGTCATGCGCTTTGCCCCCTGCGTGGCACCGGTGCAGGTCGCGGTCTTCCCGCTGATGACCCGCGACGGCCTTGACACCATCGCCCTGGACATCACGCACGCGTTCCACCGGAAAGGGATCCAGGCGGAGTACGACGACAGCGGCGCAATCGGCCGGCGCTACCGGCGGCAGGACGAGATCGGCACGCCGTTTGCGGTCACGGTCGATTATGATACGAAAGAGAACAACACCGTCACCCTCAGGGACCGGGATTCGATGAAGCAGGTCCGGGTGGCTATCGATAAACTCCCCGAGACGCTGTCACTGCTGATCGATGGCAGCGTGAAGTTTGAGGACGCGAACTAATTTTTTAGCCGGGTTGTTCAAAGGATGATGCCCGGCGGCACTCTGGCAGCGGCAAGCACGCAGAGTCTCATATCGTTCTGGCCGATCTTCCCCTTGTAATAATGCCCGCGCTCGTTGGCCGTGAGGATGGCTGTATATAATTCCCGGTAATCGGCGCGCGAAACCTTACCAGCGGTATCGTACCCTGAATCGACGAGTACCCGCGCAAAGTTCGCTCCAACCCATTTAATCCGGCACACATCGGCAAGCTTTGCCAGTTCAAGGATCCGGCCGGGCGGGATTCCGGTTGTTTTAGCAAGTTCGGTGCGCAAGGCACCCGTTGCTGCTGCATTGAACACCTGCATGGTATCGGATATTCCAATGCTTCTGAGTCTTTCAATATCCTGTTTTCCAAGCGATGGGATTGTATCAAGCTTGACCGGCTTTGGCAGGATGCTGCCGAGCTCGCGCCTGAAATTGGCCAGATATTCTTCCGGCAGGCCGGTCTTTTCTGCAAAAGCCGCAAGTTTTTTCGGTGTTTTCAGTTCGGTAAGCAAAACATCCAGGGTTCTGATACCGTGATCCCTGAGGCACTTGAGCCTGCCGGGGACGTCTTCGCCAAGGTTTTTCCGGCTCGGGATCATCGATGCAAGTTTCAGGTCCTCCGTGAAATCATCAATAGCGATATCCTTCAGGTTGCGGTGGTACTGCGGTTTCATGAGTGTGCCCGTTTTATTTTTCTGATTATTTCAGTAGAAGGGAATATAAGAGTTTTCAGAATGCCCCCGTTACCGGCACTTAGACGGTAAAGACGGGAGCGGCTGCTTTCAGCTGTCCAACTTTCCCTCTCTCCACAATCCCCTTATTACCCAGGCCCACCAACTCTCTCACAACCAATGGCATTCATCAGCCATCCGTTAATCAAGCCGGAATCGATCGAGTCGCGGGAGTACCAGCTCTCCATCGCGATGCGGGCGCTGGACGGGAACACGATGGTGATCCTCCCCACGGGCCTCGGGAAGACCGCGGTCGCGCTGCTCGTGGCGGCATCCCGGATCCACAACGAAGGCGGGAGAGTGCTGATGCTCGCCCCGACAAAGCCGCTCGTGGAGCAGCACCTCCGCTACTTCGAACGCTACCTGCTGGCCAAGAGCCCGGCCGGAGACGATGCCTCCGCCTCCCCGTTTGCGATGTTCACGGGCGAGGCGCCTCCCGATGAGCGCACTGCCGACTGGAACCGGGCATCGGTTATCCTCGCCACCCCGCAGGTGATAAAAAACGACATTATCGCCGGGCGCTACACGCTCTCCGATGTCACGCTGCTCGTGGTGGACGAATGCCACCGTGCTGTGGGGAACTATGCCTACGTCTTCCTTGCACAGCGCTATATGGCAACGGCCGATAAGCCCCTCATCCTCGCCATGACCGCTTCACCCGGCGGGGCGCAGGAGAAGGTACAGGAAGTCTGCGCCAACCTCGGGATCGCCCACGTCGAGACAAGGACAGAGAACGATCCGGATGTCCGGCCCTATGTCTTCGAGCGCGAGCTCGAGTATGTCACAATCGACCTTCCTCCTGATCTGAAGGCTGCGATCCAGACCATCAACGCCCTCATCGAAGACCGTCTCGGGGTCCTTGCTTCGCTCCACTTCTCCGTACCGAAGCGGGAGAAACTCTCCATGCGGGAACTCTCGGCCATCAACGCCCAGATCCAGCAGAGGATCGCAAACCGCGACTCTGCCGCCTTTTCCGCAGCCTCGGTGTACGCGGAACTGATGAAGCTTAAGCACGCCGTCGTGCTCGCGGAATCGCAAGGGAGCGAGGTGCTCAAAGGATACCTCGCAAAACTCTACGCAGAGGGAACAGGGGCAGGAGGGAGCAAGGCCAGCCAGCGGCTCGTGCAGGATCGCTCGTTCCGCGAACTCTTCGAGCGCTCGGTTGAGTGGCCCCGCGAGCTTCACCCGAAGCCTGAGGTTGCCCTCGGCCTTGTCCGGCAGCAGCTTACAGATTCCCCCAACAGCCGGATCATCATCTTTGCAACCTACCGCGATACCGTGCAGCTCCTCGTTGACTACCTGGCAAAGCACGGGATCGATAGCGAACGGTTCGTGGGGCAGGCAACAAAAGATGCTGAGAAGGGCCTCTCGCAGAAGATGCAGATCGCGGCCCTGACCCGGTTCCGGGAAGGAGTGTTCAAGGTGCTGGTCGCCACTTCGGTTGGTGAGGAGGGGCTCGATGTCCCCTCAACCGACCTCGTCATATTCTACGAGGCAGTCCCGTCCGAGATCCGGTCCATCCAGCGCAAAGGGAGGACCGGCCGCTCGGGAGCAGGGCGAGTCGTCGTCCTGGTCACTAAAGGTACATCCGACGAAGTCTTCCGGCACGTCAGCACGGCAAAAGAGAAGATGATGCACAAGAGCATGCGGTCCCTCAATCGAGCGCTCTCCCCGCCACGGAAGATCCCGCTTGCCGTGGAACAGGCAAGCATCGAAGAGTTTACCCCGCAGGGGATAAAGATCGTCATCGACGATCGCGAGACCTCCTCGAAAGTTGTCGAGGTGCTCTCCACCATGGGAGCCGCGATCCGGCTCGAACGGCTCCCGCAGGGAGACTATGCCATCGGTGACCGGATCCTTGTTGAGCGCAAGACTGCAAAGGACTTTGCCGACACGCTCATCAACCGTGACCTCCTCGGCCAGCTCAAGGCCATGGCCGACACCGTGCCCCGCCCAATCCTGATTGTCGAGGGCGGCGATATCTTCACCCAGCGCGATATCAACCCGAATGCCATCCGGGGCGTCCTCTCCGCAATCACCATCGACCTCGGGATCACCCTGCTCTTCACGAAGGACGAACAGGACACCGCCCAGATGCTGTACGTTATCGCAAAGCGCGAAGAGGGGGAGCGGGGCGAACGCAAGCTGCACCCGCACAAATCCCACCGCTCGGTGAGAGAGGAACAGGAGTATGTTGTCTCGGCATTCCCGGAGATCGGGCTGAAGAATGCCCGGCTCCTACTTGCGCATTTTGGTTCGGTGCAGGGTATTGTGAATGCTTCTTTAGAAGAACTGATGGCGGTGCAGGGAATTGGGGAGAAGACGGCGGGCCGGATCTATGAGGTGTGCCGGAGGGAATACCGGAAGTGAGGGGCCGCCCACATTTTCTTCATGGAAATTGCGATGCCTGCCACCGGTTCGAAGGCCACAGAAGTTTTTCTTGAACCATCTCTGATGTGGAGAAACCTCATCAGGTAACAATGGGGGGGTCTCCGGCAGACCCCCCACCGTTTCCGGAAAAACCTGTGGAGACCCCCCGGTCCGGGGACGGGGGAGGTATCCGTGAGACCCCTCCCCCCCTTTGGCCGGATCAGACCCCCCCTGATCATTTTTGAGTAGGTGTTCCCACTTCCTTTTCCGTCAGCAATATATCAGAAACAGCCTCCCGGATATCTGTGCAATAGTACGTACATCCCATTTTTGGGGAGGGGGGTGTCCGGCATACCCCCCTCCCACTTTGCAGGCTAAATCGATCATACCCCCCACCCATGGATCAGGGGGGTATACCATAATCCCCCTGCTGATACCGGATTTTTTCCTGATATACCTGTGCCCATCGTTCAACGAAAGAGAATCTTACGGAGAACAACAGAGAGTAAGGGAAAAATTTGGCATCTGCTAAGGAAGAGGGGGGTATGCAGCTGACCCCCCCGCCATTTTTTTGGAGAAGGTCCCCCGGGATTTCCCGACAGCGCTGCCATTCTGGTATCAGCAGGAGTATTCACCGGACATTATCAGAAAATGGAGGGAATGTGCAGGAAACGTTCTGAAAAAGAGAGATTGGGTATCTTAAAAAATTACAGCCGGCACAAAATCTCGAGCGCCTCGGTCCCTGCCTTCACGGCCTGCATCAGGGAGAGGACGTTTTCAGGATCCTTCTCGTTGTGGATCCGCTCGCAGAGCGCGTGGATGGTCATCGCCAGCTCCTCGAAAAGCAGACCGCCCTCCTCGTCCCCGCAGGTGCAGGGTTCGGCATCGTGATCCACACCGCACCCGCAGGTAGTGGAATGGACATGCCCGGCAGCAGGAGGGGCAGCAGCAGCGGGCTTCTTTTCTGCGCCCTTCTCTGTCTCATTCTCCGCGCAGACCACACAGAGCGTCTTTCCCTTCACCTCGAAGAGCGGGCACCCGCAGGTTTTGCAGGTCTTCTCGAGCATCTTACCCCCTTTGAGGAGGTATCCGGCCATAATCTCGTCTTCCTTTCGTGGAGCCATAGGATCACCGTCTGGTCGTTATTTAAACTATATATGCCGGTTCCGCATATTAACTACAGGTACACAGGTAAGCAGGCGATACTATGGCAAATGCTGACAAGACAATGGAAAACTGTATCCTGATGCTGCAGCACATCCAGGAAGACAGTTCAATACCGAGAAATATCCGGCGGGTCGCTGACGAGACCCGCGCCATGCTCTTAAACAACAACAAGGCAATGGGGCTGCGCGCAGCAGAAGCCATTTCCAAGATTGACGAGATCTCCAACGACCCCAATATGCCCATTCACGCGCGGACCCGCATCTGGGAACTCGTCTCCCAGCTCGAGACCATCCCGCTGGACTGACACCCCATCACTGTTTTTCCCGCGTCCTTTCAGGGGAGCGGAGGCTTTACCAAAACAACGGAACGCTCAGGTCTCTTTCCTGAGCTGATCCTTGATCTCGCGGATATCCCGCCGCATCTCGTCAGAGTAGGGCGAGAACCGGTAACTCAGGTTGTTCTCCACTTGCCAGAACCCTATCTTCTCGTCGTAATGCCCGATGAGGTAACAGATGATGACATACCCGGGAATCGAGAGTGCGATGACCTCCGGCATGGTCAGCCCAAGGTGGATCCAGAAGAAGTCCTCGAAGAGCTTGGCGTTCGCCGTGATGATACCGAAGTTAAGCACGATCTGGGTCCACGATGTTCCCCGCACGTACCGCTGCTTGAAGAGTGCCAGGTTGTACAGGAGCCCGTGATTCTCTGTCATGGATACTTCTTTTTGGCAGGATAAGAAATCCTTTCTTGTCAAGGTAACATGGTGCCCCTACGCAGCCGGCAATCCGTGGGAAAGCGGAATGCTGTACGGGACCCCCGCGCATGAACCACATTACCGCTCCACGACGGACTCCTCAGCCTGCCGGGCCGGGCAGAAGTTGCAGATAGAGTAAAAGACATCCTTTTCCTTGTCCCGGATCAGGCAGTAATAGTCGCTTCCCCGCTGTTCCACCGTAAAACCGCCGGGGAAGGGCATGCCCACCGGGTGCCCCGGCTCCTCAAGGACGAACATCGTGAACGCGGCAACCAGGTAATAGAAGAACCGGTTCTTGGGATTCTGGAAATAAGGGTTCCGTTCGCCCGCATCGTTCCACGCATAAAGGCCCGAAGGGAGCATGGTGCAGAACGCCTCGAACCGCTCCCGGTCCCGGATCGGGCCGGTGAGCCGGCAGAATGCCCCGCTCCGGTACATGGAGAGGAGGCGGTGATGGGCACTGAAGAGCTGGTCCCGGAAATACGGGGCAACGGCCTCGCGGTACGGCGACGGGAGCTTCTCGATCTCGGCATTCAGCCGGCCGCCGATGATCTGGAGGTCGAAGAGGGAGTACTTCCCTGCTTCGGATGCCAGGATTTCCCCGAGTTCCCCCCTGGTGCGGGCGGAGCGGAGTCGTTCTGCGATCACCCGTACATGATCCGGAGTGTTGTATTCTTCTTCCTCGGAGATGAATGAGGTCATTGCTGTCTCTTCTGTACAGTCATTGACACCGCAACCGCATAAAAAAACCGGTCTCCCCAGTCCAACTCCCGCCCGATAGACGTATCAGGTACGGGGCCAATTGCTCATCAGCGGTTCAGCGAACCTTTTCTGAGGCCTTGTCTATGGGAGAATACCAAAAGTATCTGGCAGAACTCCTGGGAACGTTTATCCTTGTTTTCATCGGCACCGGTGCGGCAGTTATCACCGGAAAAACCCTTGGTGTCCGGGGCATTGCATTCGCATTGGGGTTGCAGTACTTGTAATGATGGACTATGCAATCGGTCCGATATCGGGATGCCATATCAATCCCGCTGTGACAATTGCGATGCTCGCCAACGGGAAGACCCCCCCAAAGGATGCCGTCATCTATATTGTAGTACAGTGTATTGGTGCAGTGATTGCATCGGCCCTGCTGCTCCTGATCCTGACCGGGAACCCCGCGTACAATATTGCCGCCAACGGCCTCGGGCAGAGCGGGTATGGGAGCGCCTCGCTGGGCGGGTATTCGGTTGTATCCTGTTTCATTGCCGAACTGGTCCTTACCTTCATCTTCCTGATGGTCATATTCTCCGCCACCAGCAAGGCCGCACCAGCGGGCTTTGCCGGCATTGCCATCGGTCTTGGCCTCTTCATCATCCATCTCTTCGGTATCATGGTCAGCGGGGCATCGGCCAACCCTGCACGGAGCCTTGGTCCCGCCCTCCTTGTCGGGGGCACTGCCCTTGGCCAGCTCTGGTTGTATATCGTCGCGCCGGTCATCGGGGCCATCATCGCGGCACTGGTGTGGAAACACCTGTTCAGAAACGGTGCAGCGCTCGGATAATCCCCCTTTTCCGGACAAGGCCGGTCCTCCGCATTACGATATTCCGGCATCCTTTTTTACCTCCCGCTCACCATATGATCCTTGATCCATGGATCTCCTTTCCATCGTCCTCATCGTGGCAGGTCTCTGTCTCTTCGAGACCATAACGAGCATTGACAACGCCATCATCAATGCCGAGGTCCTCTCGACCATGAGCGAGCGGGCGAAGCGCTGGTTCCTCCTCTGGGGCCTCATCATCGCCGTCTTTGCCGTGCGCGGCCTCCTGCCCTGGCTGATCGTCTGGCTCTCGTCACCGGCGCTCGGGCCCGTCGGGGCGTTCATGGCCACCTTCTCAAGCGACCCGGCCGTGATCGCGGCCATTGAGGAATCCGCCCCCATGCTCCTGATATTCGGCGGGACATTCCTCATATTCCTCTTCTTCCACTGGCTCTTTTTAGAGCACAAGAACTTCGGCCTCCGGGGTGAGCGGTTCTTTGTCCGGCAGGGCGTCTGGTTCTTTGCGGTCGTCTCGTTACTCCTGACCGGGCTCGTCTGGTTCGCCCTCGGGAAGAGCACGATGCTGGCGTTTGGTGCGGTGGTCGGGTCGACTGCATTCTTTATTGTCCACGGGTTCCGGCAGAACGCCGAGCAGGCCGAGCAAAAGATGCTGCATGGAGACATGTCGGATCTGTCCAAGATCTTCTACCTTGAAGTGATCGATGCGACCTTCTCGATCGACGGCGTCATCGGGGCGTTCGCCTTCACGATGGCAGTCCCCCTCATCCTTCTCGGCAACGGCCTCGGGGCCTTCGTGGTCCGGGAACTGACCGTCAGGAACGTCGAGAATATCAGGAAGTACCTGTATCTCAAGAACGGGGCGATGTACTCGATCTTCTTCCTCGGCATCATCATGATCCTGGACAGTTTCGGCGTTCACATCCCGTTCTGGATCTCCCCGGCCATAACCTTCGGTATCGTCGGATTCTTCTATGTAAAATCGGTTAAGGCGATCGCAAAGACTGCATGAGGGGATCCACCCGGATGAAGGGGGCCATGTCATTGCTCTCTGCCTGCGACAGGCTCACGCATGGGAGAGAGAAGATATCAGGCAGGGGGTAAGGGGATGGTGCCGTTCACGGGCCGGGGCGGGATCCGAAGATTATTTTTTAACCCACCCGTTGACAACGATCCCGTCGATGACCGGGTTCCCGTACAGGTTGCTGATGATCCCCTCCAGGATCCGGGGGGACCCGTCCTCGCACTTCACGGGAAGGTTCACGGCGCGGACCATGCCCGGGGTCGTTAAGACCTCCTCAAGCACCTGCCGGAAGACCGGCAGGCTTTCTTCTGTGAGGATGACGGAGAACGGCTTTCCTACGATGCATTCCGGGTCATAGCCGAGATACCGCGTGATCGAGGGGCTCTCGTGCCGGAGGGTCCCGTCGCGGTCCAGGACCGCAATCACATCGGAGGTGTCCTCGATGAGCGAGCGAAAGAACTCCTCGTTCTGCCGGGATTGCTCTTCCAGCGTCTTCTGGGCCGTAATGTCCCGGATCGATATCGCAAAGAGGACGACATCTCCCTCGGGGGATGTAACCGGGTAGATCGCTGCATCGAACCAGCGGTTGTGGAACTCCTCCTGGAACCGGACCGGCTCCTTCTGGTTCGTGTTGAGGTTCCATGCAGCCATGCGGGACGAGAGGATCCCCTGCGTGACCAGCCGGGCGATATCGGTCCCGATGAAGTCGCGGACATCCCTGCCGGCTTTTTTTGCAAGGGCCTGGTTGACGGCAAGGAATTTCCCGCGGGGATCGATCAGGAAGAGGAAGTCATCGGTTGCATCGAGGATCACGCGGGTGGTCTCCTCGCTGATCCTGAGGGCATGTTCCATGGCGTACTTGTACAGGGCCATCTCAATGGTTGTCTTGAGCTCCAGCTCCCGGAACGGTTTTAAAATATACCCAAACGGCTCGGTCAGCTTGGCTTTGGCGAGGAACGAGTCGTCGCTGTACGCTGTCAGGTACACGACCGGAATGTGACAGTGCCGGCGGATCTTGTCGGCAGCTTCGATGCCGTTCATCCTGCCGGCCAGCATGATGTCCATCAGGATAAGGTCAGGGTGCAGCTCCGCAGCCTTGCGTACGGCAAGCTCTCCGGTTGTGGCAACGGCAACAACGGAATACCCCATCTCCACAAGGCTCTTTCTGATATCCATCCCGGTAACGGCCTCGTCTTCGACAATCAGGATCTTGGCTTCACTCATTCTCTATTCCCCCGCTATCTCTTTTGTGAACTCGATTCGGAACTCCGTTCCCCCGATTCGGTCCAGTGCTATCGTCCCGACCAGCTGCCCGACAAGCGAGATAACCAGCTGGAGGCCCAGCGTCTCGATATTGTCAAGGCCGATGGTCTCCGGAAGGCCGATCCCGTCATCCCTGACGATAAGCGTGTACCGGTCGCCGTCCTGCCCGAGGCTCACGAGGATGGTCCCGGTCCGGTCCCCGGGATAGGCATACTTGAATGCATTGGAGAGGAGCTCGTTGATGATCAGGCTGACAGGGATGGCTTTCTCCAGAGGCAGGATGACATTCTGGCCTTGGATATCCACCCTGATCTTGCCTCTCGGCACTCCGTATGACTGCAACAGGTTTTCGGAGATCTTTTTCAGGTAATCATGGAAATCGATCTCGGCAAAACTTTTTGACTGGTACAGTTTCTCGTGGACGAGGGCAATGGACATGACCCGGTTCTGGCTCTCCAGGAGCGCCTCCCTGCTCTTTTCGTCCTTGAGCAGTTTGATCTGGAGGTTTAAGAGGCTTGAAATCACCTGCATGTTGTTCTTGACACGGTGGTGGATCTCTTTTAAAAGCGTCTCCTTCTCCTTTAAGGATGCCGCTACGGCGTTCTGCAGGTTCTTTCTCTCCGTGATGTTCCGGGCAATCCCGGAATAACCGGTGTACGCGTTCTCCTTATCAAAGGTCGGTGTTGCATTGATCTCATAGAGGACGGTTTTGCTATTTCCCGGTGAAAGGAGCGGGAACTCAAATCCTGCAATCAGGTCATGGGTGGGGGCAGATGGATCCAGGAGCCTGCGGATCTGGTCGCGGTACTCCGCGGGTGCTACATCAATAATATTGATGGTATCCTGCAACCTGCCACTCTCCTCAAGCGCGTGGGGACTGATGTACGTGATCAGGCCGGACGGATCAACATGGAAGACGATATCGCCGATCTGCTCGACCAGGGTACGGTACTTCTCCTCGCTTGCAAGAAGCGCTTCCATGACACGGTTCTTCTCGGCAATCTCCTTCTGAAGGCTCTCGGTAAGCTCACTCAGCTCGCGTGTCCGTTCCTTCACCTTATGCTCAAGGCCGGAGTATGCCTCTTTTAAGGCAGATTCCTGCTTTTTCTGTTCTGTCAGGTCGATAACAACACCGCGGATCCCGGTGATGCTCTGGCTCTTCCAGTCATGGATGGCAGCCGAGCGGATTATGGCAGGGAATCGTGAACCGTCTTTTTTCATCAGGGTATATTCATGGGGGCTGCGTTCCCTGCCGCGGAAGAGTTCCACGACACCCTGCTTTGCAGCCTCACGCTCCTCGGGAACGATATAGTCCAGAATATTGATGCCGTTCACGATATCGGCAGCTGTAATCCCGAATGTCGGGTAGGTGAGGCGGTTGGCAAAGGTGGCCCGGCCCTCGCGGTCGGTCTCGAATACCATGATGGGAAGGAAATCCGCAAGGGTCCGGTACTTCTCCTCACTTGCAAGAAGCGCAGACTCCATCTGCTTCCGGTCCGTCACATCATGGAGCACCCCCTCGATGGCAACGGGGTTTCCCCCGGTGTCCCGCAGGATATGGCTTGTGACCGACACATCCCGGGGAACACCGTCCTTGTTCTGCAGGATGATCTCGTAATCGTGGACCGAGCCGTTCAGCAGGAGCTCTTCGACAAGCTGCTGCCTCTGTTCCGGGTCCGGGTAGAGATCCAGGACGGAATGGCCGATGAGCTCAGCAGGGTCATACCCGGTCAGTTTCAGGCAGGATGGAGAGAGTGCCTGGATAATCCCCTGCATGTCGGTCTTGTAATACAGGTCATCGAACGTCTCGAAGATGGCGCGGTACTTCTCCTCACTTTTCCTCAGGGCTTCTTCGGTCCGGCGGCGGTTCACGACCTGCTCGATCTTGTGCGTGAGGTCGAGGAACATTGCCTTTGGGTTGCCGCCCTTGGCAAGGTAAAAGTCAGCGCCGGAATTGTAGGCCTCGATGACGGCATCCTCACGGCCTTTCCCGGTGAAGATGATGAAGGGGACCGTGTTGCCTTCCGTTCTCAGCTGTCGCAGGAATTCGATGCCATCGGTACCGGGCATCTGGTAATCGGAGACGATGACATCATAGTTGTTCTTCTCCATCATCTCCCGTGCAGAGCGGACATTCGTTGTCGTATCCACAGAAAGCCGACCCTGCTTCTCAAGAGAGAGTTTTGTCGGTTCAAGGAGGGCAGGCTCATCGTCAACGTACAGGACAGAGATAGGCAGGCCGGTGCCGGGCTCATCGTTCTCCGGCATGAGATGGGTGCCATGCGCGGGATCTGCAAGGCGCTTCTGCCTCCTGCTGTGGGACTCCATCTGCCGGCCTTCCTGATACGTGAATACACTAGTAAGTACGTATATAAAATTTGTTGTCGTACCCCTGAACCGATTCCCTCAATTGAGGGACACCGAAGTAGGAATTGAACGTTCTTAAATATAAAAACAGGGGATTAGATCCCAGAGGAAAGGGGAGAGCCGCAAGGGATCGTCCGGTATTTCTGGCAACCTACCGGCTCCCGTATGACCGCACGTGTTTCCAGGACCGCTGGAGACTGGCCGCATCCGGGTTCTCCTCATCGTACATCGCACAATCCTGCCGCTGGTACAGGATCCGGTCGCGGCCAACCGGGCAGACCCTGATGCAGATCCCGCAGGGAGAGAGAGCCCGTTTGTTCAACGCTTCCGAACGGGCCGTGCAGATCAGTTTATCGGTAAGGCCGTCAGGGTATTCCTGCCCGGGAAGGGCATTTACCGGGCAGGCATCAACACACCGCATGCACCGGGTGCAGAGGGGCTCTTCCCTGACCGTATCAGGAGGGATCTCTGCTGCGGTGAATACGGAGGCAAACCGGACCCGGGGGCCGAACTCCGGTGTGAGAAGGACATTATTTACCCCGAAATTGCCGAGACCTGCAAGGAATGCGGCATGGCGGTGGGAGAAGAAGGCAACCGGTTTCTCTTTTACAATCTCAAGCGAGCCATACCCATCCCGCGGGATCCAGACCGAGGGGAACCCCCGCGATGCAAGGAACGATGCAATCCGGTACCCGTCCTGGTCCAGCAGGCTGTTGACCGTCTTATATAATTCGTGATACCAGATTGACGGGGCGGAATCAACGATGGGCAGGCTGACCGGCAGGCCGAACACAATCACGGTCTTTGTTTCCGGGTAGATCGACAGCGGGCGGAATGCTTCAGGCACCCAAGGGTCGAGAAGCGGCTGATCCCAGCGATCGGCCGGGGCAAACCCGACGAGGGGGATATCGAGCGCTGCGCATTTCTGCCGGATCTCCTGCTTCAGGTCATCAACGGCCATACGCTTATTCACCCGTTATGGTGCAGGTGACCGAGCGTGTTCTCCCTGCATTCACGTCCAGTTCAAGGAGGACAACCTGCTGCCAGGTCCCGCAGAGCAGTTCGCCGTTCCCGACCGGCAGCGTCAGGGTGGGGCCGACCAGTGCAGCCTTGACATGGGACCGGCCGTTCCCGTCACCCCACCGGGTATTGTGGGCATAGGGAATGGTGTCGGGGGCGAGGACGGACAATGCCCGTTTCAGGTCTGCGAGCACCCCCGGCTCGTATTCAATGGTCGTGAGTGCGGCAGTCGAGTGCCGGGCAAACAGGTGGACAAGTCCTTCCTTTATCCTGCTCTCTTTTACTGCCCGCCTCACCTCTTCGGTAATATCAATGATGTCACCTTCGCTCCGCGAAGTGACGTTCAGTTCTTTCCGGTACATGAACGATCCTAATCAGGGATGTCGGGGGCAGGAGAGATAAAGGATGCTCTCCCGCCATGAATACCCAAAAAAACAGGGAACGGGTAAAACGGTTATTCTTCCGGTTTCCCGGCTTCGCCATCGCCGTTCCCGTTGCCACTCGCCATCTCTGCCGACACAACGGCAATGCCCACGACCTTGTCCTTCTCATCGAGCTTCATGACGCGGACACCCTTGGTACCACGGCCGATGATCCGGAACTCGCTGACCGGGATGCGGATGACGATGCCCGAAGCGGTCATGGCAATGATCTCGTCCGTGTCCAGAACAGCCCGCGACTCGATCACGACGGCATCGCGTTCGAGCAGCATGTTCCGGACACCCATCGTGCCGCGACCGTGCCCGCGGAACTCGTCGAACTCGCTCCGCTTGCCAAAGCCGACATCGGAGATGGTGAGGAGATGGTCCTTCTCAAGGAGCGTGATGGCAACGATGGTATCGTCACCCTTCAGTTTCATGCCCCGGACACCCTGCGCATTCCTGCCGACAATACGGATGAAGTCCTCGTGAAACCGAAGGCTCTGGCCGAACCGGCTGGTCAGGATCAGCTCGTTGTTGCCGCCCGTGAGGATAACGTCCACGAGCCGGTCGTTATCCTTTAGTCTGATGGCATTGGTCCCGGTGGACCGGGGGTTCGAGAACTCGTCGAGCTGGATCTTGATGGTCTGGCCGAGCTTGGTTGCGAAGATCAGGTACTGGTCGGCCCGGAACTCGCGGATCGGGATGACGGTCGTAACAACCTCGTCCTTGAGGTTGAGGAGGTTGACGATCGGTTTGCCCTTTGCGATCCTCGAACTCTCGGGAATCTGGTACACCTTGAGCCAGTAGACGCGGCCGTTGTTCGTGAAGCAGAGGAGATAGTCCTTCATGCTGGCGGTGAAGACCGAGTCCACGAGATCCTCTTCCTTGGTGGTCATGCCGGTGATGCCATGGCCGCCGCGACGCTGCTTCCGGTAGGTGTCGATGTCCATGCGCTTGATGTAGTTTGCCGAGGTGATCGAGACCAGCACTGCCTTGTCCTCGATGAGGTCCTCGGTCGAGAGCTCGCTTGTGTCGAGCGCAATCTGGGTCCGGCGCTTATCGCCGAACTTCTCCGCAACTGCGGCGGTCTCCTGCCGGATAACGTCCTTGATGTTCGCCTCGCTCTCGAGGATCTTTTCAAGACGCCGGATCTCGGCTTCGAGATCGTTCTTCTCGTCCGTGATCTTCTTCTGCTCAAGGGCAGCGAGACGGCGGAGCTGCATCTGGAGGATCGCGTTCGCCTGCGGCTCGTCGAGCCCGAACTGGGCGATGAGGGCATTCCGGGCATTGTCGACAGTGTCGGATGCACGGATGGCTTTGATGATCGCGTCGATCTTCGACAGGGCAATGAGAAGCCCGTTTAATATGTGGACCTTCTCCTGCGCCTTCTTCAGGTCAAACTCGGACCTGCGCCGGATCACCTCGATCCGGTGCTGGACGAAGTGCCCGAGGAGGCCGTGGAGGTTGAGGACCTTGGGCTGGCCGTCGACAATGGCAAGGTTGGAGGTCCAGAAACTGGACTCGAGCGCCGTGTTCTTGTACAGGTTGTTTAAGATGACCGGCGCCATCGTGCCCTTGCGGAGCTCGAAGACGACCCGTATGCCCTCTTTGTCGGATTCGTCACGGATGTCGGAGATGCCGTCGATTTTCTTGTCCTTGACCATCTCGGCGATCCCGCCGATCCACTGGGCCTTGTTCACCTGGTACGGGAGTTCGGTGACGATGATCCGGTCGCCCCGGTTGCCGCCTTCCGATTCCTCGATCTCCGCGACACCGCGGACAATGACACGACCCTGGCCGGTGCTGTAAATGTTCTTGACGCCCTCGACACCCATCAGGATGCCCCCGGTCGGGAAGTCCGGGCCGGGCATGATCCGCAGAAGGTCCTCGACAGAGACCTCGGGGTTATCGAGATACGCCTCGACTGCCGAACAGACCTCTTTTAAGTTGTGCGGGGGCATCTTGGTCGCCATACCGACGGCGATACCATCCGTCCCGTTGACGAGCAGGTTCGGGATCTTTGCCGGGAGAACGGTTGGCTCCTGCAGCGACTCGTCGTAGTTCGGCTTGAATTCCACGGTCTCCTTGTCCAGGTCCTCGAGGAGCGCTTCGGCGTAGGGATAGAGCCGGACTTCGGTGTAACGGGACGCTGCCGCAGAGTCGCCGTCGATTGATCCGAAGTTCCCCTGCCCCTGCACGAGCATGTGCCGGTAGGAGAAGGGCTGGGCCATCTTGACGATGGTGTCGTAGATGGAGGCATCGCCGTGCGGGTGGTACTTACCCATGACGTCACCGACAACCCTCGCGCTCTTCCGGGTGGGCTTGTCGCTCGTGTTGCCCATGTCCCACATGCCGTAGAGCGAACGGCGGTGGACCGGCTTCAGGCCGTCCCGGACATCGGGGATGGCACGGCTGATGATGACCGACATCGCGTAGTTGATGAACGAGGTCTTCATCTCGTGTTCTATGCTGATCGGCTCTGTACGATGGGTCTCGGGCACGGTCACGGGCGCTTCCTTTTTAGATGTCAAGGTTGGTCACCTCCTTGGCATGGCGGATGATGAAATTCTTGCGTATCTCCACGTCCTTTCCCATCAGCGTCTTGAAGATCTCGTTTGCTTCCATGGCGTCCTCGATGGTCACCTGCAGGAAGATGCGGTGGGCGGGGTCCATGGTCGTGTCCCAGAGCTGCTGGGCGTTCATCTCACCAAGACCCTTGTACCGCTGTACGGAGACGCCCTTCTCTCCCATGGCAGCGGAAACCTTCTGCATCTCCTCTTCCTTGTACACGTACTTCTCGTCCTTGCCCTTCCAGACACGGAAGAGGGGCGGCTGGGCGATGTATACGTACCCCAGCTCGATGAGCTTGGGCATGTAGCGGTAGAAAAATGTCAAAAGGAGGGTCCTGATATGGGCGCCGTCCACATCCGCATCGGTCATGATCACGATGTGGTGGTAACGGGCCCGCTCGGCATCGAACTTCTCGCCGATACCGGTCCCGATGGCTGATATGAGGGTCTGGATCTCGGCGTTCTTTAAGATCTGGTGCTCGCCCGCTTTCTCTACGTTTAGGATCTTACCTCTGAGCGGGAGGATGGCCTGGAACTTCCGGTCCCGGCCGCCTTTTGCCGAACCGCCTGCTGAATCCCCTTCCACAATATAGATCTCGGACTTTGCCGGGTCGCGTTCCGAGCAGTCCGCAAGTTTTCCCGGGAGGCCGCCGCTTTCGAGCGTGCTCTTGCGCCTCGCCAGCTCACGTGCGTTTCGTGCCGCCTCGCGGGCCTTTGCCGCCGAGAGCGCCTTCTCGACAATGATCTTGAGGGTATTGGGGTTCTCGTCGAAATATTCCGAGAGGGCTGCATAGACAAGGGAGTCGACGATCCCCTTGACACTGCTGTTGCCGAGACGCATCTTGGTCTGGCCCTCGAACTGGGGGTTCGCCATCTTGACGGAGACGACCGAAGTGAGACCTTCCCTCACATCCTCCCCGCGGAGGGTGATGGTCGAATTCTCCTTGATGACGCCGTTCTTCTTTGCTACGGTATTGATGGCCCGGGTGATGGCGCTACGGAACCCTTCGAGATGGGTGCCGCCCTCGCGGGTATTGACCGAGTTGACATAGGAGAAGATCTTCTCGTCGTACCCGGTCGTGTACTGCATCGCGACCTCGATCTCGAGCTTGTTCTCGGGATCTTTCTTGGTCATGTCGATAGGGGTCGGGTGGAGGCACTCCGCGCCCTCGTTTAAGTATTTCACGAACTCGGAGAGGCCGCCTGCATAGCAGTAGGTGGCCGAGTCACCGGTCCGCTCATCGGTGATGATGATCGTGAGCCCCGCGTTGAGGAACGCAAGTTCCCGGAGCCGGTGGGCAAGAGTATCGTAATCGAACGTGGTGGTCTCGAAGATGGTGGCATCCGGGACAAAGTGGATCCGGGTACCGGCCATCTTTTGGCCGAACTGGGAGAGGAATTCCTGCCGGTTCTCCTCTTCGCTCCTGCCAGGGTCCACCACATATGCTGAGGATAATGCCGTCTGGCCTGAGCCCGGGGCCGGGACCGGTTCATCAGTGGGAGTGAACTGCGCCGACGGACCATACCACTGCTTGTAACGGTCAATGAGTTCTTTTAAGGACTCCTCGCGCTTCGTGACAGCCATCGTTGGCTTGCCTTGGGCAAACCTCATCTCGTAGATGTTCCCGTCACGATAGACGCGGGCGGAGAGCCAGTTGGAGAGGGCGTTGACAACCGAGACACCGACACCGTGCAGGCCGCCGGAGACCTGGTAGGTTGCCTTGTCGAATTTTCCGCCGGCATGGAGGACGGTCAGGACAACCTCGAGGGCGCTCTTGCCGTTCTTCTCCATGGTGTCGACCGGGATACCCCGGCCATTGTCCTCAACGGAAAGGGAGCCGTCCTTGTTGATGACAACTGCAATCCGGGTGCAGTACCCGGCAAGCGCCTCGTCAATAGAGTTGTCCACGACCTCGTACACCAGGTGGTGCAGGCCGCGGGTGTCGGTGCTGCCAATGTACATCGCCGGGCGTTCGCGGACCGGGGCGAGCCCTTCGAGTACGGTGATATGGGATGCATCGTACGTGTCTGTCAAGAAAAACCTCCGTTAAAAAAACCATCAAAATTGCGCAGAATTTCCACATATACTATTAGTGCCGTGAGCATATAAGCGCTGTGCTCGATTTTCAGGCGGTAAAAGAGGAATTTCCCGGCAGGAAAAAACGGGGATATTTGAAGAGATTGACAGAAAAATATATTTTAGGATTTTTTTTCATGGAGGCTACCCGCCGGTGCGATTTTCTGTACGGTCCAGCAGGTACCCCGAGCCTTCCGGCCCGTGCCGGGACATTTCTTCGTTCTTTCTCCAAGTCAGTGCCGGCGGTTCATGAAGAGGGCAACTGCCCCCAGGCCGGCCAGAGCAGCAGGGAGCACGAAGCCCGGGGACGGCGCCGTTGTTGTTGCCGTTTCTGACGGGACGTGGGTCGTGGGAACCGGAGATACCGGTGCTGCTTTTGATCCTGCCGGTTTTTTCAGCGTGATGGAAACGGTGCCGTGAGGAATTTTTTCTAGATGTCCCGCATCCCTTGGCCCGCCAACAGCCCAGATCGTGTACGTCCCGGGATCCAGTTTTGTACTAGCAGTTCCCCACCTCCAGGACCACGTGTGATCGCCCTGCACATCCATCTGCTTGAAGGTGACGGGATTATCGTTCACGACCGGCGCGTTTTTGGGATCGGTACTCTGGATCTGCGAGCCGTTTTCGGCAAGGCCGGGACCGGTGATGAAGATGTAAGTCTTCCATCCGGGAGCCGTGTTGGTGCCAGTAAAATTAATCTCGTCACCCAGTATGCAGTCCTGGCTGCCACGCACGAGGATGGTTACTTCGCCCGGCATTGCAGTCTCTGTAACAACGGGTTTGGTTATTGTCGTGGGTGCAGAGGTCGCAGCCGTTGTTGAAGCTGTTGATGTACCGGTCGTTCTTAAGGAATTTTTGAACTTGATTTTATAATATCCCCTGGCCGTTACTGCCTGGCCGGTATCAAGACCATTGGGGTGGGAAGATGCAATAACCTCATATGTCCCGTCTTTCAGTAACGAACCTGTCATATCCCATGCCCAAGACCAGGCATGGTCGTTCCTGACAGCGGATTTTGCAAACGTGGCGGAATTACCACTTTCGACCGGTGAATTTGCAGGATCCGTGTTCTGGATCTGTGCCCCATTTTCATCGAGCCCGGGTCCGATGATAAACAGGTAGGTTGTGTCGGATGCGGTATTCTGACCCTTAAGCTCGAACGTATCACCGGGGGAAAATGTCATGATGAGGGGCGGGCATTCGCCATAGCAGGGGGTGTCCCAGCCGGGAGGGAGGTGCGCCGGGTCGAGTAGTGGCTCGATAGAAACAAACCCTCCCGGAGGGGTGGGCCCTTCGGGTCCCGACCAGCCGGAGTCTGCCGATGCGGGTATGCCTGCAATAAGGACTACCAGCGCGATCGCAATGAGTGTGAGCATTAATTGTTTTGTCATCAGTTCGTCATCTCAAATGAATTTTTTATTATATTGTAAATTTTTGTCACTTGACTAATTAAATGATACTAATTATATCTCACGCAAATGAAAATACAAGATTACTCAAAACCGACGGACAAATGTCTGTTTTTCCCCATTCCTATCGGAATTCCCCGATCTCCGCGTCCGCGATCCCGAGTTCCTTATCGATTGCAACCACGAGCCGGTTCAGCGTGAAGATGACATCCCGGGCATCCTCACGATCCATATTCCCCGGCTGGTGCCAGACCACCTTCTTGCGCAGCAGGGTCGTGAGTTCCTCGACTTCCGTACCCCGGAACTCCTCCGGGAGGACGAGCCCTGCAACATGGTCCCCTGCCCCCGGCCATGCCTGCTCCGGGGGGAGGGCAAAGTGCATGGCGATCAGCATGATGCTCGTGACAAAACCGTGGCCGAACTGGTGCTCCATAGGGAGATGATGGGGGCGGGACGGCTAAAAGATTCCGGTCGGGGCGGTCAGAAGAGGCTGAAACGGCCCAGCCAGACGACGAACGGAACCGCGATGATGAACACAAGCGACAGCGAAAGGACGGCCCATTCCGGCCGTTTTAATGGTTTCCTTTCAACAAAAAGGTAACTCTCCCTGCCGTATCCCCTGCAGAGCATGCTCGTGTACACCCGCTCGCCCTGTTCGTACGAGCGGATGAACATCGTCCCCATGGTGTACCCCAGCTGGCGGAGCCGGTACCGGTAGGAGAGTCTCCGGTCAAAGGCATCGAAGCACTTGGTCTTCAAGGTCTCGTTCATCTTCCGGAACATGTAGCCGAAGACAAACAGGTACCGGATCATCATCCCGAGGGCAAGGGCGAACTCCGCGGGGAGGCCCATCCGGGCCCCGCCTTCAAGCATATCGGGCATCTTCGTGGTGGAGGAAAGCAGGATGATGAAGGAGATGCAGACCACGAACTTGACGAGCAGGATGAACGCGAACTCGATGGACTGGGCATAGATGTTAATCCCGAAGGGAAGGCTCATGACCACGTCGTAGGTGGTATAGTACTTGTTCTTTAGGAAGATCTGGAAGATGATGATGACACCCCAGAGCGGGATGATGGCAAGCGCCCGGCGGGCATAGATGATCGGGGAGAGCCCGGTGAAACACCAGAGCAGGGAAAAGAAGAGGAAGAAGACAGCGCCCACCGTGTAGATCATGGGGGAATAGGGTACGGCAACAAGGGCGATGATCGCGGCAAAGGCGATAACGATCTTCACGCGTGCGTCCAGGCGGTGGATCGGGCTGTCCTTGTACGCGTCCCGCTCGATCTGGAAGAGTTCTTCGATCATGATCGCTTGCCAAAGGCCTTCAGGAGTGACTCTTCCGCATCCGCGTACGTGTATGCCATGGAAACATCAACACCATGCTCTTTGAGCGACTTGAGCAGCCGGGGGATGATGGGAACGTCCAGCCGCACGGACCTGAGCATGTCCGGCTGGACGAAGATCTCGTCCGTTGTCCCCTGCGCCACGATCCTTCCCTTATCCATCACGTAGATATAATCGGCAACCTCAGGCACGAGCCCGACATCGTGAGTGGAGAAGATGACGGTCATCCCGTACTTCTTCGGGAGCGAGTTGATGAACGCGTTGAGATCGGTTACTCCCCGGGGATCGAGCCCCGCGTTCGGCTCGTCCAGCACCAGGACCTCCGGTTCCATGGCGATGACCCCGGCAATGGCCACCCGCTTCTTCTCGCCCCCGCTCAGGTGGTGGGGGACCCGGTGGGCAAGGTGCTCGATCCCCACGACACGGAGCGCCTCGTGAACCCGGTGGTGGATGGTCTCGGGGTCGAGTCCAAGGTTCGTTGGACCGAACGCAACGTCCTGCTCGACCGTTGGTGAGAAGATCTGGTCATCGGGGTTCTGGAATACGATACCCACGAACTTCCGGATCTCCTTGATGTTCTGTTTTGTTATGGGCTCGCCCCGGATGAGGACCGAACCCGAGGTGGCTTTGAAAATACCGTTGAAATGCTTGAAGAGCGTACTCTTTCCTGCACCGTTTGACCCAATCACTGCGATGCGGGAGTTCCGCGGAGCGATGAAATTAATGTTGTTCAGCGCGGTGACTTTGCCAGGATAGGTGTAACAGAGATCGCGGGTCTCGATCAGGTGCATAAGTACAGGAGATGGGGTGAAAAAAGGTAAAGTTCTATTGGTTCTGTTTTGACGGTTTGTTGATCATCTTTAGGCCGTAGGCAAGGCCAAGCACAACGAGAAATGCAAGGATCGTACCGACAGCGATTGCCACAATCCCTCCCGTTGATCCCATTGCCTCCCCCAGCGAGTAATCGGGCATGGGTGATTCATAGGAGAACTTACCATTCAGGTCTTCGTGGATTTCGGCACCTTCCGGTGTTGATCCGGTCAGTTCCTTCTGCCCCTGTACAACCAGCGCCGTGCTCTCGAGACCGTCCGGGTCCCCGGATGCGAAGAAGACTGCCACACCCCCGATGAGAAGGGCGATAACAATCCCGGCAATAATGAACGTCTTATTGTCCATCATGCTGCTCACGCTCCTGCCGGGGCCTTAACCCCGGTGTCTACCAGATCAGGCCTAGCGGTGGTGATGAGGTAGATGACGGCGATGGTGACGAATCCTTCAATAACACCGATGATAGCGTGGTAGATACCCATCGCAACAAGACCCTCGGTCAGCGGGAACGTACCGGCAAACGCCATCTCGACTGCACAGGCAAGGGCCGGAATGAGGCAGGCAAGCCATGCCGCGAAAAAGACGGAGACCGGCATGCTCTTTGTCACGCCCATCAGCCCCCTGAAGGTATAGAACCCGACAAAGCCTCCGATGACGCCCATGTTGATGATGTTTGCGCCAAGAACAGTAATACCGCCATCGCCAAAGAGGATCGCCTGGACGATCAAAACCAGTGTGAGGATGAAGATTGCTGCAAACGGCGAGCCGAGGATGATTGCTGCGAGCGCCCCGCCCACGAGATGACCACTCGTCCCCATGGAGACAGGGAGGTTGAAGGACTGGAGGGCAAAGATACCTGCGGCGAGGACGGCCACAAGCGGGAGTTTTTCCTCGCTCATCTCGTTTCTGGCCCATCTCAGAGCCAGCGCTACGAAAACCAGGGCAATGATCCAGTAGATCGCTCCCTGCCAGATGGGGATAAACGCATCAGGAATGTGCATGGGTTCACCAGGGTAACACAATTGTAATTTTTAGTAACATTTGAGATATTAAGAATGTGTCGATTTGATTACCAATTTTTACCTTTTTTGTAATTACGGCGAATGGTGGATGATGTTGGTGCATGATATGTAACCAGATTGAGGGTCCCACCCACATGGCTGCAATTACAGGAGATATGCCTCATATCTCTTTTGGCAATACGTATTTTTCCATCATTGTTCCCATCCTTTATCTGCCATCCCGGTCTACACCGGAGGAGGGGTACAAAACATGGTTCATTTCAGCGGGATCCAGGGACTGATCGCCGGTTACATCGCATCCCCACAGGGGAGGGAGATGGTCAGAAGCTTCCTTTCATCTCCCGAAGGGCAGGAGGCCATCAATGCATACCTGGCAACACCGGAAGGCCAGGGCATGGCAAAACTCCTTCTCATAAAAGCACTTGACAACCTCAACCTGCCCGGACCGCTCAAGAATGAGATCCGCGCAGCTCTTGAGGCGGAGGGGCACGAGCCCCGATGTACGGATTATCCTGATACTCCCCTGCACCCGGAAAAAGAATAAATAGCATTTTTCATTAAAATAGACCTTACAACAGTACACTATACAACAGTACACTATACCTGCACTAAGAGAGTTTGGCCCTGATGATCTCCCTTCTCTATGTTGACGATGAGCCTGAACTGCTTACCCTTGGCAAGCTGTTTCTCGAACGGGAGGGAGAATTCATGGTAACAACCACCACATCCTCACCGGAAGTCCTGAACCTTCTTTCTACCAATACCTTCGATGCCATCATCTCGGATTACCAGATGCCCGTAATGGACGGGATAGAACTGCTCAAGCAGGTCAGGGAGAGGGACATCACCATCCCCTTCATCCTCTTCACCGGGAAAGGGCGCGAGGATGTTGTCATCGAGGCGATCAACAATGGGGCCGATTTCTACCTCCAGAAAGGGGGAGACGCCCGCCCCCAGTTTGCAGAACTCCGGCACAAGATCCTGACGGCACTCGAGCGGCGCCGGGCCCTTGCCGCACTGAAGGACTCCGAGCAGAAACTCGCAAGCATCATCGATTTTCTTCCCGATGCTACCTTTGCCATCAACACCGATGGCAGGGTGATTGCCTGGAACAAGGCCATCGAGACAATGACCGGGGTCAAGGCAGCGGAGATGCTGGGCAGGGACCAGTACGAATATGCAATCCCCTTTTATTCCGATCGCCGGCCCATGCTCATCGACCTGGTCCTTTCCCCGAACGACTCCTTTGAGACAAAGCACTACCTTGACCCCTGCCACAGCGGCATAACCCTCACTGCCGAGAGTGTCCTGGAACACCCAAAAAACGGCAGGACGCACATCTGGGGTAAAGCCAGTCGCCTGTACGACAAGGACGGCAACATCTCGGGCGCTATTGAGTCCATCCGTGACATCACAGAACAGAGAAAGGTAGACCAGACCCTCCGGGAGAGCGAGGCAAAATACCGCGAACTTGTCGAGAACGCAAGCACCATCATCCTGAAACTGGACAGGACGGGCACCATCACCTTCTTCAATGAATATGCACAGCGGTTCTTCGGTTTCACCAGCGACGAGATCCTGGGCCGGTGCGTTGTGGGCACCATTGTCCCGGAGCATGAATCCGGGACCGACCGCAATCTCCCCTCCTTGCTGGAGAACATTGTCCGCGATCCCGAGCGGTATGCGAGTAATGAGAATGAGAATGTAACAAAAGAGGGCAACCGGGTCTGGATCCATTGGTGGAACAAGCCGATTTTCGACAAGGACGGCACATTGCAGGGGGTACTGTGCGTGGGTTCAGACATCACCGCCCGTCGCAGGATGGAAGACGAACTCCGTGCAGAGAACGAGAAGAACCGGGGGCTGATGAGCCACGCCATCGATGCCATCTTCATCATCGATGCGGATTCGGGCCGGTTCACCGATGCCAACAGGAGGGCGCTGGACCTGCTCGGCAGGTCGCCGGATGATCTGAAGGAGATGCGCTACACGGACATCTGCCCTGAGGAATTCCACAACCTCTTCATGCAGCATTTCGCTCTGGTGGCAAAGACCGGGACCGGATCGTTTCCCCTGACGATCATCGACCGTGAGGGCAGGCACGTTTCCGTGATCTCCAGTACTACCCGCATCGACCTGGGAGGTCGGCCGCACATGCTCGCCATCCTCCACGATATTTCTGAGATCCAGATGGCCCATGACGCGCTCCAGCTGGCCAACAAAAAGCTCAACCTGCTCTCGGACATCACCCGCCACGACATCAGGAGCCAGCTGACCATCCTGGGCGGGTACCTGCAACTGCTCCGGGACAAGCCACGGGAACCCGACTACACGATGTACATGAAGAAGGTCAATGACATCGTCAATACCATCAGCGAGAACATCGAGTTCACAAAACTCTACCAGAACCTTGGCATGATTGCCCCCTCATGGCAGAATGTCCACGATGTCTTTTTCCATGCCTGTACCCGGCTGGATATCCGCAAGATCTGTGTCCAGTCGGATACCGGGGACCTGGAAATTTTTGCAGATCCTCTCCTGGAACGGGCGTTCTTCAACCTTGCTGAAAATACCATTACACATGGGGGCAGCGTGACCACCATCCGGATCTCCGCAAAGAAAGCCCACGTAGGCGGCATCCTCCTTATTGTTGAGGACAACGGCACCGGGATACCGTCATCCGACAAGGAGAAGATCTTCTCCAAGGGATTCGGGAGGAACACCGGCCTTGGGCTCTTTTTAGTGAGGGAGATCCTCTCCATCAGCGGGATCACTATCTGCGAGAACGGCGAGTACCGCAAGGGAGCGCACTTCGAGCTCTTCGTCCCGCGGGGAGTCTTCCGGTATCCTGAAAACAAGGCAAGCGACCGTTGCCACATCCAGATCACGGGATTGGACCGGTGCAATCCTCATGCAGGTTAGAAGAGGGCTTTCAGACCGGTGCGGGCGAGTGGCTTGAGAAGCCGGAGTGTCGCGGGATTCAGGAGCAGCCGCTTTACCAGTTCCGATGGCCGGTCCATATCGCCGTACTCCTCGATGGTTTGTATCAGTCCCGGATCGTCAAGGGCACGCACGAGCTCGTCCATGTCATCCGGGGACAGCCGCTCCCGCATCCCAAAGAGCCGGAAACCGAGGGAAAGCTCGTTCCCGAAATCCTCTTTCCACAAGCGCTCGTAGCGGGAGAGGAACTCGTCATCATACCGGTCTTTTTCGCAGGCTTCGATCGCGACAGCGGCAGCATGACGGGCCGAGCGGATGCCGGTGTACACCCCCCCGCCCGACGTGGGTTTGGCAAAGCCGGCAGCATCACCGGTAAAGAGCGTGCGGTGCCCGTAGGTCCGTGGCATGACGCCAAGCGGGATGGTGCCGGTCACGAGATGGACTGCGGAGGGGGAAAACCTCTTCCGGAACTCTGCAAACAGCGACGGGACATTTGTGCGGGAGCAGAGGCCGATCCGCGTCCTGCCAGGCCCCGCGGGAATTACCCAGCCGAAAAAATCCGGAGATGCATCCGGGTATACCTCTACAAACCGGGGATCGATCTCGTGGGGAACATCCGCCTGGATGCCGGCAAGGAAGACCGGGGCTCGCTCCATCCCCAGCATCCGGGCAATCGTGCTCCGGGGACCGTCTGCCGCGATCAGGACCTTGTACCCGATCTCCGCGCTCCCGCCAGGCCCCCGTGTCGTGACCGTATTGATCCCAAGGCCGCAGACGCCTGCGTGGAGCAGGTATTCTGCCCCGGCATCGGCCGCATGCTCCGCCATCTCACGGTCAAGCGTCCCGCGGTCCACGACAACCGCCATGGTCTTCTTTGCATCAATGAGGATCCGGGAACCCTTTCCGGAGATCACTCTTGCCCCGGAGACCTTGTTGTGGACCGAATGCTCCGAGACCCGGCACTCGGTAAACGCTGCATTCGAGAGAAGACCGGCGCACTGGACCGGGTACCCGATAGTTCCATGCTCTTCGATACAGAGGGTCGAGAGGCCCGCTGCCGCACAGGCACCGGCTGCCGCACTGCCGGCAGGTCCGGCACCGACAACGACAACATCGTACCTCGCGGACTGCAGCGGAATCATGGCGGGAATTCGTTAAAAAATTGAGAGAATTATGACCTGCGGCCGGGCTTGTGGGTAGTGCTGGCGGTGACCGGGACTGCCTCGTCACCCGGTTCACCGGGACGGTAGAGCCCGAGCAGGATCGAGAAGAGACCGAATGCAAAGGCCAGCGTTCCGACAATGGACAGGTACAGGTTGTTCGCGAATCCCGGGTAGTAGTAAAACAGCACCGCGAGAAGCGCAAACCCGAAGAGGACCATGGCAGGGATGAAGATGTATTTGGTCCGCGGGTGCTCAAGGGCAAGCGTGATATCGGTGAACCCGTTGTAGAAAGCCACCCCTGCAATGATCAGGAGGAAGAGGATCGCGACAAAGTCCGCGTAGATGATGGAGATTACACCCGCGATCAGCAGGGCCGCGGCAAGGCCGAACCAGATGCCGGACTCGTCGCCTTTCCCCGTGATTGCAAGGAATCCCAGTATGGCGATCCCCAGGATGATCAACAGCCAGAACAGCACTTTGAAGGTATTAAGCGTTGGATCCGGCAGCAGGAGAGCGAGGATACCGAAGATGATCCCTACAAATCCCCGCAGAAGGCACGAAGTTTTTTTATCAACCATGGTTTCACCGGGCAGTACCGCTGTCCGCTCTTTCGTGTACAGTATTTGTCGATTCAACTACAAAATGCATACTGTCGGGAATATACCGCAGGGGGAATGGGCGGAGCAGGTTGTGGAGATCCGTCACCTTTCATGAGAAATGATTGCAGGGCGATGTGTACTTATGGCCGGAAACGATAACCGGTAGAACACATAAGCGGAACTTCCCTATGACAACCCATCCCGCACACCCCCATGATTCCTCCCTGCTTTCCGGCGTCATTGCCGGTGAACGGGCAGCCGCCGAACGGGAGTGCCGCACGTTCCAGGAACAAAAGGAGCCTCAAAGCCTGCAACACATCGTCCTTGCTCTCTGTTTTCTGACCAATATCGTCCTCTTTCTCGCCCGCCCTGACTACATCGTTCTCTTCATCGCCGCGAGTTTCTACCTCAACATGTTCTACTTCCTGACATTCCTTGTCCCGACGAGCCCGGGTGCGGTCTCCCTGCAGAAGCCGGAGATCATCCGGTTCCATACCTGGCTCTGGGAGAACGGCATCCGGTCCGGTACGCGGCAGTTCACCCGGATCTTCATCAACGCATTCTTCATGAACTGCCGTACCCTGACCTTCCCGCTGGGATTGCTCTTCTCCATCGACATCGTCTTTACGCTGGTCGTCTGGTACGCCGGCCTCGTTCCCGGGAGCACGGCCCTCTTTGTCATTGCCCAGTCCCTCATCATCATCACGTTTTACGGGCTTGTCTGGAAAGTGGAACCCTTCACGGCGGGCTTTGCCAAGAACCTCGACAGGTTCAAAAGCCGGCTCTCCCGCGACCTGCCCCCGGCAATCATCTCGCTCCTGTTCCTCACCGGTTTCCTTGCAGTAATCTTTCTCTTCCTCACGTCGATTATTCTCCTGCCGGGGATTACCCTGAACACCTTCCTTACTGAGTCTGGCTTAAAGGAACTTGCGCACCGGGTTTCACTACTGGCAGTCCTTGCAGTCAGCCAGTACTTCATCGTCCGCACCCTGCACGGCCAGCGGAGCCGGGTCATGGCCGGCCGCCTGATGGATTACCGGCTGCTGCTCCTGAAGAATCTTGCACGGGACATTGCGGAAGGAAGAGATGACACCGGTGACATCGAGAGCCGGTACGAGATGACGTCCCGGCTTCTTGAATCCCGCATCTACCGTATCACGCGCAACACTCTTGCCGGCGCATTCCCGGTCTGTATTGTGGACCCGGACTTTTCCGTTATGATGGACACGACCACGCTCACGGCGATCAAAGGGTACATCCGGGAAGACCGGGACGGGGGAGGGGCGCTGCCACCTCTCCCGCCCCGGTGAAAAGAGAATAGCGTAAATACTTGCCTCGTTTATGCTAAACCGGTAATACAACTATGGCTGACGATGTAACGCTTTCCGCCCAGGACATGGTCGAGCTCCATCTCTTCCCCTGGTGGCTCCTCCTTCTCTGGGGGATCCTTGCACTGCTCCTCGGTGTCGCTCTCCTCATGACTCCCGGGATGACCACGGTCCTCCTCATCACGTTCATGGGAGCCTACTGGCTCGTGGGCGGGATCTTCGCGCTCGCCAGCCTTGCTGTCGACAGGACCAGCATGGGCTGGAAGATCTTCCTTTCAGTCATCAACATCATCGCCGGCATCCTGATCCTCATCTACCCGTTCTATGCCACGCTGTTCACCCTGGAACTCGTGATCATCTTCATCGGGTTCTGGGCCTGTTTTGTCGGGGCAGCCCACATCTTCCAGGCATTCACGAAGAAGGACTGGGGCAACGGCGTGATCGGGATCATCAGCCTGATCTTCGGTCTCCTGCTGCTCGTCAACTCCCTTGTCGCAGCGATCCTCCTGCCCTTTGTTGCCGGCGGCTTTGCCATCGTCATGGGGCTCTGCTCCATCTTTGTCTCGTTCATGGCAAAGAAGTGTGCAGACTCCGTGAAGGCTGCGTAACTTTTTTCTTTTTCATTTTTTCTGCTCTGGAGAAATCCTCTGTTATTGATATGAACCCCCCTCTTGCGCCACCAGTCCCCCCAAGGGGACGGGGCGCATGGCGATGTTCCCCAATTACCTGTTCAAGATAGTGTGAACTTTTCTTACGGGTAATACAGACGCATCACCTGCGCTCCCGAGTCGAAGAACGCATCCGCGTTCTTCTCATCCTCCTGGTTTTTCAAACCAGCCGGAGGCGCAAGGGGGGGAGCCCACAGCCGGGAGATTGGCATTCTACAGAGCACCATTTCCCATCACGAAACACACAGGCCTACAGGTAGTTTTTCCCGGCAATCTTCCGGTTTTTCCTGCCGGAATGCGAATGCTACCTCCTCCCATGCCCTATCGAGGAGGACTCGGTAATACTGCTGGTCAACATAGTTCCGGTATATCATGCGGACCACCTCCTGCGCAGCTCGCAGTTCCGCCACGGTCTCTGCAGAACTCATTACTGTCAGCATCTCCCGCTGCATGGAGCGGGCGAACTCCGGCGTGTCGTGACGGCGCGGGCTGCGATCCCCCGTACCTTCACGCTGCCATCCGGATGCCTGCCGAAATACCGGTTGTGCGCCCCGAACCCGTCCGCAAGAGGGTCAAACACAATCCAGTCAAAGTGTTCGACTTCGAGAGGCAAGCCGATCTCCTGCTCAACCCGAGCCTTCAGGAGGCCGATCCCGGAGCCCTGCACCCAGAGACAATCGACGATCCCGTGCAGGACGGTAAAGCCCATCTTCTCGGAGATATCCTTTGTTTTGATGAGGATCTCCCATGACTGCTTTGTTATCCCCTTGTGCACCTCAATCCTCCCGAACTTCGCGTTCTTGTAGCCCGTGTAGCCAAAACAGGTGACCAGCATCCACTTCAGGATAGAATCGATCCCGTCGAACGCTGGATCGGTTTTCTTCAGCTGCTTTGTCCTGATCCGGAGGTCGAGAAGGGGGTTGAGGACCGCGGGAAGAAAACCCGGTTGTTCCGGGTACCCGATGGTCTCCGGGGAGAGATTCCCTTGGACAATGATGGAAGGATACATGGACGTGAAATCGATCTCCTCGACATTCTCAAAGACCCCTGGCCGGGGCTGGAACATCATCCCGCCCCGGTCAGCCGACTGGAGCGTGCTGATCCGCCGGATTGTCTCGCTATCACTCTTCCGGAACGGGACCGCGATGCCCCGCCGGACGGCCTCGTACGTCTCGTAACTGCTGATGAGAGTCCCCGGGGTAAAGCGCGACGCAAGATTGGGGGAGAGTCCCGAGAGCCGGGCTGACATCAGGACTCCTTCGAGGCCGCCCTCGCGGTACACGAACGACCGTTCGGTATCGATCAGCACCCTCCCGCCCGGGACAAGAGCCGCATCCTTATGCTCCATCTTCCCGTAACTCCAGTACGAGCGGGAGTCCATTGACCGGTACTTCCCGTTCCGGGAAAACGGCATGACAAGGCCATGCCTCTGCGCCAGACGACGGAGCCGGGGCATCCATGCATCCGCATCTGGCATCAGGATCACATCCGGATCGAGGGATGAGACACGCGAGAAGAGATCTGAAAGGACCGTTCCTTCGGGCCCGGCAAAGCGTTCAGTGCGCTCGTGGACCAGCTCGATCTCCGGGAGGGCCGCTGAGCGCTCAGGTTCACCGTGGATCCGGATTGTGATCGAGTCAAGATCATGGGAACCTTCCTGAGAGAATCGGTCAGTGCCGTTTCCGCTGCACGGGAAGAACTCATACTCCGCCATGAACCGCTGGTCCCGGTGCACATCCACGTTGAAGAGCTGCACATCGTACTGCGCCTGTCCCTCAATGGCCTCGGCCACCCTGCGGTCTGCAAAGACACGGTACCCCAAAAGGCTGTCAAAGACCGTGCGGATCGTGCACTCTTCTGCCCCGTACCGCTCCTCCAGCGTACCGATCATCTCGTGGCTGGCATGCGGGTCGGCGAAATGGACAAAGAACAGCGGGTCATAGGGGTGGTGGACCCGGGTAACGGCCCCGTCCTCATTTGTCCAGAGGTCGATACCCCCATTGCGGTACGCGGAGTCAATGATCCACATCGCCATTCCTCTCAGCATCGAGATGCTCCTGGCGTTTGAGGATCTCAACCAGAACAGAGAAAGTCGCCGCCTCCAGCGGGTCGTTGCAGGCAACGAACGCCTCGCTGGAGTGCTCCTTTGCCAGGTCCGCAAGTTTCCTGCCGTATTTCTGGTCCTCCTTTTTGAGCGCACGGGCCGACCGGTCCGCTGCAACCGGATCGCACGGAGGAACACCCGCGGGGACAGGACTTCAGCAGCCGCTATCTCGATGATCCGGTCTGCCTGGCGCATCAGCGCGGCAAACGTCCGGTCAATGGCCGGGGCATAGAGGATAACCAGCGACTCGCGACCGGTATCTTTCAGCGCCCTGGCAACCGGTGCAAGCATCTTCTCCGCGCCCTCGAAGAGCGTGGGGTCGTGCTCGACAAGGACGATAGTGTGCGATGCCTCACGGAGCACCGAGAGGGGCTGGTGGGCCGTGAATGCATGGCGGATCTCGAAGTTCGTGCTGTCCCGGGGGATCCCCGAAAGGACCCGGGTGTAGTTCCCGCCGATGTAGAGAAAGAGGAAACGCTGGAGATCCGCATTGCTGTTGATGGCCGAGACCATCACGTGTACCGGTGCAACCACCGCGTTGCAGCTGCCCGGGTAGAGGCTCATTCCCATACGGATCTCGATCTGCATAGCACCGGATCGCTGCTGTGCATCATGTGATAAGGCTCAGGCTGGCGGGAGGCAAAAGTGCCCGGTGCGTTCCGCAAGATTGATGTGACACGGGGCGCGATGAGAGGGATGATGTGCAGCCGCTACGCTCTCTGGGCCGTGGACGATCTGGGGGGACGGTTCCTCAGCGTGGACCCGACCATCGGGTTCCGGTCCCACTTCAACATAGCGCCGCGTTCTGAAAACCCGGTGGTTGTTTCAGCGGACGGCAGGAACCGGATCCGGCTGATGCAGTGGGGGCTCGTGCCGCACTGGTCAGCGGATGATCAGACGCTGCCCCGCCCGGTCAATGCACGGGCCGAGACCCTGTCAGAAAAGCCGATGTTCCGGCAGCTGCTGGAGGAGAAACGCTGCCTTGTCGCGGCAAACGGGTTTTACGAGTGGAAGAAAGAGGGAACGCGGAAGATCCCGTTCTTTTTCCACCGGCCGGACAATGCACTCTTCTCGTTTGCCGGCCTGTATGATACCTGGCTGTCCCCCGCGGGCGAGACGCTGGCGAGTTACACGATCATTACCACCAGCGCAAACGAGCTCATGGCACAAGTCCATGACCGTATGCCGGTGGTCCTGACGCGGGAAGGGGAAGAGCAGTGGCTGTCTCAGGGTCCATGTTCCCCGGATGAGCTGAAGAAAGTTCTCGTGCCCTGTGCAGACGATGTGCTGGAGGTGCATGCCGTGTCGCAGCGGGTGAACCGGCCCGGGAAGGATGACGGGGGGATGATTCTTCCGGTGAATGGGCCTGGACTGATTTGAAGGAGGAATGTCCGCGCTTGCATTCGCGGAGAGGTGATCTGATCCGGGGACGTATCGGCCCCGGATTCCCCTCTTTTCCGGCACCAGAGGGAACAATTCGAAGACTTCGTCTTCTCGTGTCTCATGCTTTCAGCATTCGACATTTCTGAAAATGAGGGAATAATTGACGTTTCATTGACCATTTTCACGTCTGAAAACCAGAGGTAAATTTTAGCCACATTCTTTTGGCCGATTTCCTGACGGATCGGGCTGTGGGGTGGGGCAATGGGGGGAAAGACCTGTTTTCAGATATCGATCTACGACGGGGATATCTCGTTCACCGACGGTGTGCCCCGGATCACCGGCGCCTTCCGGTTCATTTCACGTGCTCCCGCCCAGAAATAATGGCGATCATTCAACCAAAAGGCACCAATTAGGTGATTTTTCTGGACTATAATGCCCTTGGATGGGGATACTATCAACGCAATGGGCGTTTTTTCAAAATGGTGTGCTGTAATTCGCGAAAAAGTGCGACTCTCCAAAAATCGGTTTTCCAAAATGCGCTCCGATTCGAAAAAGGAGCGATTTACGGGGAGATTAATTTTGTGGGGATTTACACTGAGAAAGAGGGGGCTGTAGAGCCTGTTGCCTAATCCAAAGTTCTGGCCAAACATGGATAAGCATCCGCGTTAACAAAGCAAACCGTCAGATTTCCCGTGTTCAGCACGGTGAGACCATCTCTGATTCTTCGGTGAGTTGTACTACATGTTCACAAGTACAAGACAATTGACTGATTTTACTGCATCAAACTGTGATGCGCAGCGGGTATTTTGGAAAATAAAAAGCCTATGCTTAATATTGTGGTTGAAAGTTTTGGAGGGGGGATGCGCCGCAAAAATGTTTCAATCATGTGGAGGCCAATGAGGATTTAACCATTTCAAGAATTCTCAATGCTTCTTCATCTTCCGGATCAATCCTCAACGCTTCATCGATGACATTCTTTGCCAATGTAAAATCCCCTTGTGTTAAGAGAGGCTCCGGCTTTCATCGTTAATGCAGGCAGATTTTCATTATCAATTCGCAGGGCCGCATCGAAATTGCTGATTGCATCATCAGGTTTGTCGAGATTGAGGTACGATATCCCCATTCCGATATGTGCAACCATCTGATTATCGGATCCCAAGCCAGATCTAAAAGCCTTCTCAAATTTCTTTACTGCCTGTTCGTTTTTTTCCTGCCCAATTAGGATCAAACCTTGTTGTATGTTGATCTCGCCATTCCCCGGATCGAGAGATTCTGCGGTATTGAACACCTTGAGCGCATCATCCAACTTTCCAAGGAACCGAAGAGCCAATCCCAGATTATGCCATGCGTGAACATTGTACCTGTCGAGTTTCACAACATGACGATATGCGGCAACTGCTTTCTGATATTCTTCATTTTCATGATATTTCTGCCCGAGGTCGAACCACTCTTCTTTTGATTTCTCTGAATGCTCCATGAACGATCTCGTTTTGTGCAACACTCATTTACTGTTGGATTGTTTTTCGTCAGTGGGTTTTTCTGTCGGCAAATAGAAGCATTTGTCCAAGACCAAACTGATCTGCCCTTTGGCAGGCAGGTAGTTCTTCCCATAATCCTGCGCTGGTTGTCGCAACGAGATCAGGCGCGGATCGAACGGGAGATCCTTGCCCGGGGAATCCAAAGCTCGTATTACCGGTAACCTGATACCCTGTTTTTTGAAGGCACTCAGGAAGTTCACTCGGACCTCAGAGAGGAATTCAAAATAATTCGCATTACGGGGGATTTTGAGATGACTTGTCATTTTGTCCCGGGATTTGGTGTCGTACGGCGCGCAGATATCGGGAAGAAGAATACAAAACTGCTTGGCGAAATACACACTTTCCTTAATTTTGAAACTTTCGAATTTTTCTTTGAAATAGCTGTCAAACCAGCCATCGCAGAAAAGTGTCTTGTTGTAATTGGCAGATTTTTCGGACAGGGTTTTCCATTCTCCCTTTAAATTTCGTAAGACGGTGTAAGCATCCCTGACCCGGGGTCTCAGGTTCGAAGGATCTCCCGCATCAACAGCGGTAATAACATTGAGATGATCACAACGATCGACGAACATTCTGAGGAATCCGAACATGAAGTCATCGAACTGAACATTCTTTTTCAGCTTCCAGTGACCCGTGCATCCCAGATCTTTTTTACAGGTACAGGATTCATCGCAGGTACAGTCTACATATTCCCAAAGTTCCGTCCGAGTAGCGTGTTCCTGGATCGGATACTTATTACGATTTTTCGCTGCCTGTTTGTTGGATTCGCCAATCCTTTCTGTCATCCACTGTTGGGTAATTTCATCGTCCATTCGGATCACCGTTATCTCTACTTCATCCTGTTCCCGAACACGATCCACTTCACGAATTCTTCGATTTCCCCCTCGCTGGAAAAATTGCCGTCAATAAAAATATCGCCAGGGTGCGGATTCTCCCGTTCCTGTTTTATCATCGAACCTTCAGGAAGGATCTTGATGATTTCAGCTGCGTTTTGTATTCCCATATTACTTGCAAGAATGTGGGGATAGACACGGAACCGCACCTGGTTGGATCCGGATATTGTTGGCTTGAAAAGCGAGATCATATCAAGCTCTTTCTTGTTCGGATACCCGATCTCATTTTCTGCCCGGTATGTGAACTTGGTCTTCTGATCAATGACGGATTTCCCGAAAAAAGAGTCCAATTCTTTTCGTAGTTTTGCATAAATCCCATTCGGATTGATACTGCTGATGTTCGTCCTTTCAACTGCGAGGGAACGATTCTGTGACCGGGCATTATTTTTTGTAATGATCTCTGAAGGATTCCTTTTCATCGATTGAATTTTCCCCGCAATGTTGGTGAAAATTCGTACTTCAGCAGATCCCTCGGTCAGCGGGATCGTAATTGCCGGTGTATCGCAGGGCAGGGTTATATCAGGATATCGCGGTTTTTTCCAGACATCTCCTCCGGTCCAGACAATCCCCGTTGGCCAGTCGGACGGGATTGACCGTCGGAAAAAGATAGAAGTTCCAAAAAGGGGAATCTTCCATTGGCATGATGCCTCGGACCAGCCATTTAATGGGAAGTAATTTTCCTGACACAGAAATTCTCCTTTGGGACGGAACCGGTGAATCAGATTTACTCCAATGTCGGCGTCAGGTTTCGGATATTTCCGGGGCTCGTGCCATGGGCCATAAACATCATAGCAGACGAAGGGGAAAAACCTGACCCCATTTAGCTCAAAGATACGGGGTTTGCCGAGTTCGCCGTCATGGTGATTTTTAGCAAGTATGATACTGTTCCTTTCGGTATCATCAGACGGGTAAAACTTTCTGCAGATGGAAATTATTCCGGTCCTGTCGATGGTGATTGCTATCTGATCCTGATCGTATGCATCTTCAGCGACAGGTCGGTCGAAGAATCCATCAACCCCGATGCAGACTTTGATATTTCGGCTTGTTCCGGAGAGGACTTCCTTCACGCATCGTTCAATCTCCGGATACATTGTATCTGCCCTCTCGTGTTGTGTATGAACCCAACCACCGGGAAAGAGGACCACTCCGTCCCCCGATGTTTTATCGATCGTTGAACGGAGAATTTGGTCCAGCTCAGCTATTCGTATCGGGTTATTGCCGGGATCTTTTTCATCAGCAATTTTCAAATTTGATTTCAGAATAACCGTCGCAATCCAGTCTTGTCTCGGCATTTTGAGAGATATGCCATTCATACTCGTATCTCCGGCCGTGTTTTGGGCTTCAATCAGATTCTGAAATTTTTGAATGTCATTTGCATTATTTACGTCAAGACTGCACCATGCCATATCCCTCGCGAATAACCGGACCGTTGGACAGAACCCGTTCGCTTCCGGAATAAAATCCCTCAAAGTATCATACCATGCGCGCTGCTCATCACGAAAGGGAGGATCGTTGTCGCATGCACGGATTTCATCGCAATGCCTCACCCAGGTGCTGCGCGAGAATCCGAGATTAATATCGGAGGGATACTGAGAGAGAGCAATCTTCCGCGGTTCGGTGAAATGCTGCGATTCGTCGAACTCAACAATCATTTTCTGTTCAGGCAGGAAAAAATCAACATCGACATATGCCGCCCTGACAAACTTGGAAAAACCGCGATGGTTCTGCAGGGCAGAGTAGATGTCGTTCAGAACAGAATACCTCGGATGTTCCCGCAACTCTTCTGGTCGCGTCCCGAGTTGTATCCGGTAATTGGGAATGACCGTCCCATAGATTTTTTCAAGAAGTTGCCGGACCCTTACCTTGCATTCCCTGCATCGCTCATTGTGGGACATCAGGCACTTCCGCAATATTGTTCATCCAACGTATAAACGAAAAATTTTCCATTTTCAACAAATCCCGAGGAAAATTTTTTTTACGAATGTTCAGTTCTTGCATTAGGAAGGCATTAACTTCCTTTTTTCGATATGACCGGCTTGAAATGCAGGTAAGATCCCGGACATCATGAAATCCATAATCGATGCACCACGGGCGGGCAAGTTTGAGATCAATGTTTTCCCCGGAATAGCCTTTCACATACGAATAGACAATCGCTGATAACTGAAGGACTTCACTCTGACAAAATCCCTCAAAGACTCTAACATCTGATAGTTCTGAAAGTGAAATGTGCTGAGCGATATAACGGCCTTGAATGTCCTTTACGTTTTTCAGCAGGATCTTCTTTTGAAGACCCCATTTGGTTTTGAACACACCGAATCGAATGAATGTTCCGGTAAATGTTGCTCTCCTTCCCTCACCTCCCCCCAAACCGGAAGATCGTGATCCCGAAGAACCGCTCGAAGAAGTATAAAACCCCGAAAAAGAAGACCGCATAAATAACAAAGCCGACGATGAACCCGAAGATCCCGGAAAGGCCAAGAGCGGCGAGCAGAATATTCGAAAGGGTATTGGAAACAAGGATGGCGCAGAGAAGGACGAGCACGAAGGTGACGATGCGCCGGGCTGAGGAGAGATCCATAGAAGTACTCCGGTGCGCGGAAATATAAACGCTTCAGGAGTGATGCTGGAATATTTCCCTCCGGTTTTTTCCCGGTACCTCACCATTATAAGTGGCTTTACGTAATAACTCCATAAACGGAAGCGAATCTCATGGAAGCCAGAAGCGAACGAAGGGACGGGATCCTTGTTTTTTTTGTCAACGGGAGACTCGATGCTCACGGGGCCCGGCAGCTCGATGAGTGGGCGCGGGAAGAACTCAATGACGATGACAAGGAACTGGTGATCGATCTCTCGGGATCGGCCTACCTGAGCAGCGGCGGCATACGGACATTCAACGGGCTGAAACGCGAGCTGAAGCGGAGGAACGGCCAGTTCGCGCTTGCAGCGGTCGGAGAGTATCCTTACAAGGTGCTGGAGATGGCCGGCTTCACCACGGTCTTTACCCTGTACCCGACAACCGAAGAGGCAGTCAATGACATCCGCAAAAAACGGAAAAACCCGTCGCTCTTCAACGAGATCTTCTACAAGAAGATCATCGAGGGCAATGTCAGCCTGACCATCGAACCCGGGTGGATGACCAAGAACCCGGTCCTCCGCGTCACAGGCGATCTCGACAAGGTGCTCCATGCAACCATCACCGAGCCGGACGTGAAGGTGAAGAAGTTCTCGGAGGTGACGTACTCGCTGGGCCTTGGTGCGCTCGGCGCCGATGTCAAAGACGCGATCCCGCTTCTGGGCGAGATGATCACGCTCTATGGCTCGATGGTCTGGCTCCCCACCGATGGCCACAGCACGCCCGATTTCCTGACGCCGGGGACGGCAACCGGGGGAGACCTGCCGGTCTACACCGGGTACAATATCACGCTGGACGGCCCGTTCAACGAATACCTCACCCTTGACGCTGCTGATCCCAGGGGCGTTTCGGTTGCCGACACCTACCGCGTCATCTTCTCATCGGCAAAAGAGCGGGTGAAGACCTACCGGGGCGTTGTTGCCGTGACCATGTGGGGCGTCCTCTCGGGATTCGCCAGTTCCGGGCTGAAAAAGGCGCCGGTTGCCGGGTCGCTCCCGAAGGGCGAGTCTATCCTCTCTCCTTCGCGGGCCCATGAATGGATGGCATCGGACGCCGGGACCTCGTACCAGGGCGACACGCTCGTCAGTTTCGGCGTGGGGATCGATCTCACCGCCGATCTCTCGTCGTTCCGCCCGGAGGCGCTCGACGCACTCTATTATGCAAACCCCCTGAACACGGGTGCAGGAAAAGAGATGTACCTCCACAACCACGGCGTGGTCTTCCGGAACATCCCCTATGACGCGACCCTTGACCTGAATACGCAGGTAAAAAAGATTGTAACCGATGGCGAGTTCGTGGATATGCGCCACCTTCTCGATACGACGCGGCTCCGGAAGGCGAAGATCGGGATCGCCTACATCCAGGACATTGCCCGGGAGCCCTGAAAGCGCAGGAAGCGGCTTATCCCGATCTCTTTTTCTTCAGGATGAGGACGTTTTTGTTGTCTTCATACCGGTACCGGATATCGTCCATGACCTGGCGGGTCAGGAAGATCCCAAGACCGCCGATCTTCCGGTCGTCGATACTGGCAGAGATATCCGGTTCGGGAAGGGAGAGCGGGTCGAAGGGTTCAGCGCTGTCCTCGACCCGGATCTCCATGGCAGACTCGTCCGCATGGTAGGACAGGGATACAAGGATCTCCCCCCCGGCCTCCCCGTACCCGTGCATGATGACATTGGTCACCACTTCCTCTACGGCAAGCTGCGTATCGAGGATGTCCTCGTCCGGAAACTGATGGCCCTGCATGACCGATTCGATCAGGTCCGAGACCCGGGGTATCTCGTTGATGTCGGATCTGATTGACAGTGCAGCCGGCCGTTCACTCATGGTTATTCCGTCCTGATAATCATCAGCGTGATGTCGTCTGACTGGGGATGGTCTCCGCAGAATGCCTTGACCTCACCAAGGATCTTGGCCATCATCGTTTTTGAATCCATCCCCTGAGACCGGGCAATAACGTCGCGCAGCCGCGTTTCCCCGAACATCTCCTGCCGGTTGTTCTCTGCTTCGGTGATGCCATCGGTGTACATGACAAGGATATCCCCCTTCTCAAGGGTCTTTTTTCCCGCAAAGTACTCCGCTTCCTTCAGGGCCCCTATTGCCATGCCCGTCGCTTCGAGTTCTTCAAACGAGCCATCGGCATGGTACAGGAGTGGGGGATTGTGACCGGCGTTCACGTAGGTCAGGACCCGGTTCTCTGCATTGAGCGTTGCGTAAAAGAGGGTGACGAACATGCCGGATTTGGAGTCCGCAGAGATGATCGAGTTCGCCGTGTTGATGGCCTCGGCCGGCTGATCCGGGTACCACGAGGCATTGACCCGGACAACGATCCGTGACAGGGCCATGAAGAGCGCGGCCGGGATCCCTTTTCCGGACACATCGGCAATCATCAGTCCGAGCCGGTGCTGCGAGATCGGGATCACCTCCAGCGGGATGACATCGAAAAAGTCCCCCCCCACTTCCTTTGCCATTACGTTCCGCCCCGCAATGTCGAATCCTTCGAGCGGGATCATCGTTTCGGGAAGGAAACTCTGCTGGATCTCGGCTGCGATCGATAGCTCGGTGTCCTTTCTCTGGATCTCCTTGATCAGGGTGTCGCGCTCTCTTTGCATCCGCCGCTCGTTCTGGAGGTTCCCGATGATGAAGGCAAAGACAAACATCCCCGCGGCATTGGCCGCGATCATGGGGATCGAGACCAGTTCCACGACAGACAAGGCCTTTTCAAAGGGACTGCAGATGGCAAGCGTCATGAGCATGTGGAGCGTTTCCATGGCAATGGCAAAGATGACGGCGATCGTGATCCCGGCAAACTTCCGCTTCCGGGCAAGCCAGATAAGACCCCCGAAGAGACCGGCAAGGACGGTGGCAAGGGAGCAGGAATAGACGGTAAATCCCCCGACTGACAGGCGGTGGATTGCTCCGATCAGGCCGGCACCGAGCCCGATCACGGGGCCTCCCAGCAGGCCGGCGAGCATCGGGCCGAGATCGCGGACATTGATGAATGCCCCGTTCACTTCGAACCCTGCCACCGTGCCATAGACCGAGAGCGCCCCAAAGAAAATGATGAGGATTGCCTGTACTTTGACAGAGGGCCTGCCCTCAAGAACCTCGGGAAAGAACCGGCTCCTGGTAAGCAGGTAGGCGGCAACGATGATGACGCACATCAGCTGAAGAAGGACGATGAGGGATGAGAGGATGGTTGTTGCCATGAATTATCATTACCCATGTGCCCCGGTTCTTCATAAGCCTGCTTGCACATTGCAAAGGAGATAGGATTATCATTTTCCAGCGCCGACATAACAAAAGAATTCAGGATACTTTTGGGGAACAAATATGGAAATAAAAACTACCAGTAAGGACAATGCAACCACCCTTTCCCTTAACGGCAGGATAGACACTGCCACTGCACCGGAACTGGAACAGGCAATCAACAAGGTTATCGATGGCGGCCAGCGGAAGGTCCTGCTGGACTTTGCCGGTGTCACCTATATCAGCAGCGGCGGCCTCCGTGTGCTCCTTGCCACAGCAAAGAAACTGAAAAACCCCGGGGACAAATTCGGGATCTGCGCCCTCACTCCCGAGGTCCTGAAGATCCTCAAGCTTGCAGGGTTCACCTCAATCTTTTCTATCTACGCATCTGAGGGAGAGACCCTTGCCGGCTGGTAACGACCAGCTGGTTTCTCTTGAATGGCAGCCCCTGCCCGGAGCAGGCGGGGCAACAATTTTTCCACTTATCCGGAAGATCGACACTGTATCCTCCAACTCGTATCTCATCCAGACACCGGATGCCATCATCCTGATCGATCCCGGCGGCCTTCCCGTGCAGGCAGAACAGCTCATGCAGGTGGTGACGGAGTGCCGGGCCGAAAAGGAGCGCCCGTTTTTCATCCTTCTGACGCATGCCCATGTCGATCACTTCATCGCGATCCAGAACACGCCGGCACTCGCAGTTGCCGGGGCAGCGGTGCTCATGGTGCAGGAGGAAGGCGCCGCCTGCCTCGAACGCGGTGATGCGGCGATGACGCAGGCCGCGATGTTCAATACAACAATAGTCCCGATAAAGGCCGGGTTCCAGCTCGTCACCAGCGACCGCAGGGAACATCCCGGGGAGCCCGTTGAGCTCTGTTTCTCGAATGGCGCGCTGGCTACGGTGACGGCATTCCCTGCAGGTGCAACGTCCATGAGCCTCAACCGGGAAACCATCGTGTTCGGGCCTGACAGCCCCCCGCTTGAGGTCTTCCATACTCCCGGCCACAGCAGGGACAGCATCTGTATCCACATGGGCGAACTGCTCTTCATTGGCGACCTTCTCTTTGCGGCAAACCCGGGGATTGCCGGTCTGGTCGGGTGGTCGCAGGAGGACCTCATCCGGTCTCTTGACGGGATTGGCCCCCTGCTGGAAACCAAGGAGATCTCGCTCCTCTGTCCGGGCCACGGGCGCCTTATCCCCGTTGCCGATGCACAAAAGATGCTCGCGCTCGTGAAGCGGGACGCCGCCACCCTTGCCGATATTGCTGAATTCAACCCGGACCGCGCCGCAGAGATTGCCACCTATGCCGAAGACATCATGGAGCAGGTGAACCAGCTCTTCACGGTCATGGCAGGCCGGCTCTATTATGTCTCGTATGTGCTCGATGAGCTGGAGGAGTCAGGAACGGCAGAGGAACTCGGCACCCTTATCAACGGCGATGACATCGATGAACTCCTTGATGCGTTCCGGACATTCTCCGAAGAGCACCATAAGAAAAAAGGTGTCTCGGTCCACCTGGCCCTCAAAGCCGGGCAGGTGATCGGCAAGCTGCAGCGGACGTTCAGGACTGACGAACTGGCACATATCATCGACCCTGGCATTGTCCGCCGCACGGAACGACTCCTCGCGGACTATATCACCATCTTCCGCGGGTTCACGCCCCCGCGCGAGGTCACTGTCGTGGACCTGTCATCACTCATCGGGGCCCTTGTCGGGGGCCTGACCATTCCCCCCCTTTCCAGCGATGCGGTGTTCTCCTCCGCAGATGATGAGAAGGCATTTGCCCGTGTCCTGCTCTCGAACATCGGGACCCGGCCCCTTCTTGAGGAAGTGAACGTGGGGATTGACAACGCCCCGGATCCGCTGTTCGTTACCATTGACCGCGAAAATTTTACCGATCTCCTGACCTATATTCTCGAAGACCTCGTGGGAAAAGGGTCCCCTGCCATCCGGATAGCGATATGCGACAGCGGGAGTTATGCAACAGTCGCTATCTCCGGCACCACCCCGTCATCTTCAGCGGGGTGCGAGTCACGGAAAACGGACCGGTTCCTCGCCGGGCTCTGTGAACGGGCCGGTGCCTCACTCGCGGTAAGTCACGGGGAGGACACGCGGAACACCTACACGATCCAGGCAAACAGGGTTGTATAATCCGGAAGACCGGCTCACGGGAAAAACCAAGGGAACCTGCCTGAACATGAACGCACACGATCCCCCCTTCCTGGAGTTCGAAAATGTCACTGTCTTTCACGGAGAGAAGATGGTCCTTGATTCCCTTTCGCTCGCAATCCGGCGGGGCGAGAGCGTGGCGATTCTCGGGCCCAACGGTGCAGGGAAATCCACGTTCATCCGGACGATCATGCGGGAGTTCTACCCGGTGCTCGACCGTGGCCCGGTCACCTTCCGGATCTGCGGGAGGGATACCTGGGATGTCTTCGCGTTGCGATCGGCGTTTGGGATCGTCTCGAATGATCTCCAGTATGCCTTCACGCGGGAGATCACCGGGAGGGAGGTTATCCTCTCGGGATTCTTCTCCAGCATCGGGCTCTTCAACCGTGAGATCACACCGGAGATGGAGAGGCGGGCAGACAAGATCAGCGCATTTCTTGAAGTGGGTCATATCTGCAACCGGCCGATGACCGAACTGTCATCAGGAGAGGCTCGCCGGTTCCTGATCGGGAGGGCAATGGTCCACGACCCGGAAGTCCTTATCCTTGACGAGCCTACGAACAGTCTCGACCTCCATGCACTTCATGCGTTCCGCCAGACGATACGGAAGATCGCCTCCAATGGAACGGCAATTATTCTTGTCACCCACAACCTGCAGGACATCATACCGGAGATCGTGCGGGTCATCCTGATGAAGAACGGGAGTATCGTGGGCGACGGCCCCAAGGAGCAACTGCTGGCGGACGGCCCGGTCAGCCGGCTCTTTGATGTCCCGGTTAGTATCCGGAAGGATGACGGGTATTACTACGCGACCGGGTATTGAGAGACGGGTGTGATCGCAAGAACTGCCAATGGGAAAAAAAGATTTCTCATGAAAAACGCGAAGGGTATAATGATGGGGGCTGATGCCCCCATACCCCCTTTTATGATGAACGGCCGCCGCCCCGAAGGACGCCCCGCGGCGGCATCAATATCCTTTTGATAAAAACAATTCTTTATTGGAGTATCCCTTTCTGGTAATACAGAGGCATCACCTGCACCCCCGGGTCGAAGAACGCAAGGCGTTCTTCTCCTGCTTCGAGTCGTAAGACCCTCAGCACCCCCTTGGGGGTGTCGAACCTCTTCAGAGGTGAGACATGAGAAGAACCTGAAAGGTTCTTCGAGTCAGGGCTGGCGCAAGGGGGGCAATCCAAATTGGAATAAGGTATTCTACAGAGCACCAGTAAGAAAAAAGAGGATTCCTACCGGTTCAGGGCAGCAATAATCATCTCCGGGGCTCCTGCCGGCAGGTTGAGGCCGGTGAGGATGCCGGGGAGTGCCCCCGAAAGTGCCTTCTTTCCTTCCGCAGATGCAAAAAAATCCTGCATCAGCGAGATGCCCTCGGGCGATGCGAGGAATTTCTTGACCGCTTCCTGTCCTTCGGGGGTCTGGAGATATGCCACTGCAGCCCCGCCGATTCCACTGATGGTTCCAAAGTTCATGAGTATACCACGTTCCGTGCCTTTACCCGTTGACGGTACTACCTGAAAAAGGATAGGGAATAACCGGCTGCCAAAGGAGAACTAGTGAAGGTCATCCTGGGGGATCGCGGCAAGCGACCGGATCAGCCGCTGGGTCTCTGCCGGTGTTCCGGTGGTATTCACCTCGTACACTGTTGTACGGTCGAGGAGATCCCTCAGGTACTGTGTCCGGATTGCCGTTTTATAGGGAGAGCAGTCCAGGTGATGGGGGTTGAAAAAACTGTTAGCCGTGAAAAGAGCAAGCGCGGTATCGGGATTCAGGGACTGTACGGTATTCCGGTCGTCCGGGTCGCGCTTGAGAACGATCACGGTCCTCAGCGTTGTCATGGGAAGGAGACGCCCCTTGCCAATCACCCAGCGGATGTCGGCAACCGCACGCCCGTTCCGGTCATATTCATCTGCCCGGACAAGCCCGCCGTACTCCTTCCAGACCGTCTCCAGGTCCTGCCGGATATAGAAGTTCTTCTCGGACCCGTAGGAGAGGATCTCGGGGCCGAAAACCCGGGAGAAGAACCAGTCGTCCGATACGATGCGCGTCGTGGGATCCTTCAGCAGGCCATAGGTCTGCGTTGTCTTGCCGGCCCCGGAGGTTCCCGTGAGACAGAGCCCGCTTCCGCGGATATCAACAAGCGCCCCATGCATCGAGAAGATGGCATGTTGTTCTTCGAGAATATCCCCTGCCAGGCTGAGGGCAAGCGACTTCACCCACCCGTAATACCCGACATTGAAGAGGAACACGGTCCGGGTCTTGGAATCATAGAAGACCGAATCGGGAGGAGATTCCGGGTCGCGGAATACGAACATCCTCCCGTGCGACCGGATATTCTGGGACATGGAGTAAAAGTTCTCCTGCCACGTGTCTTTCAGTACGGGATCGTCGGAAAGGAGCTTGATGCAGCAGCCGTAGATCTCGGACTTGATCTCGTACCGTACAGTGGGCATGAACCGGGCAGCCAGCCGGTCTTTCTCTTCGGGAGTTATGAGCGTTACCTGATAAGCCAAAAGTATCCTGCCTCCGGGGATCGCGGTGATAAGGTATCCGCGGATGACGGTTAATAACCTCTCAGTGGAACAGGGGAGATCGGTGCGATCGTTTTTGTGGTTCCGGGGCAAATCTTCCGGAAGGTCTGGCAATGGCAACAGGATTCTTTCAACAATCGTTTCCCCATACCGCAGTCTTCTCGTCGGCATTTCTCGAACCGCTTTACCCGGAACCGGCAGAGCCTCCAGAGAATGCGGAATGGGTGATTGTCCGGGAGAATGGTGTTTACCTGCAATCCGGAGAACCTCCCGTCCTGTTATACACCCACGACAAAAAAGAGGCGATCCCGGATGTCCTGCACAGACAGTACTTAGGACACCAAAACGGCGTTGCCTGGTATGCCATGGAAGTGGCTGCGGATACGGCAGTCCCCGGCTCTGTATTTTACCCGGATATCCGCGGTCTCCATGCAATCCTTCCCGATAACGAACTCGCGGTCGCTGCCCTTGCCGTGCGTATCATCGCGTTTGACCGGACAACCCGGTTCTGCGGGCTGTGCGGCAGCGAGACGCGGCAGTCAAAGGAAGAGCGCGCAAAAGTCTGCGCTGCCTGCGGCCAGGTCACGTACCCCCGCATGTCGCCTGCAATTATCGTCCTGATCCGGAAGGATGACCAGATTCTTCTTGCCCGGTCTCCCCGGTTCCCTCCCAAATTCCACAGCGTCATCGCCGGTTTTGTCGCGCCGGGCGAGACCCTTGAAGAGGCCGTACGAAGAGAAGTCCGCGAGGAGGTCGGCATCGAAATTGCGAACATCCGCTACCTGGGCAGCGAGCCCTGGCCGTTCCCGGACTCCCTGATGATCGGGTTTGTTGCGGATTATGCCGGCGGGGAGATCGTGATCGACAACAACGAGATCGTTTCAGCGGGATGGTTTGACCGGGCCAGCCTGCCGGAACTCCCCCGGAAGATGAGTATCGCCCGGGCACTCATCGACTGGTGGCTTGCAGGGGAGAACGAGGATTCCGGACAGCAAAAAAACCGGTGACAGAACAGTTCCGGAAAAGGAATCTGGCCCCGTCCCTCACGTACCCGCCCATGCGCCTGCATTTTTGCACGGATTTTTCATTTTCGTGACAGTTGCAGGGCCCAATCGACCAGAAATGCTATAATACAGTATATATTATTATTAATCAGGCATCCTGATTGGATGTGATACCAGTCACACGTGTGAGAGATTGTAATGAACGGCTCCCTGTCAGATGGGAACGAGAATACGATTGATATTTTCGTTCTGAGTACCAGTACAACCGGTTCACCCCTGCAGGCCCGCGACCTGGAAAACCTGGGTTACCGGGCAACCTTCTTTTCCGACGCGCAACAATTGTTCGAATCGCTGCGGTCAGGAAAACCCAACCTCCTGATCTGCGATTCGGTAACGTTCCAGCAGGAGTCCTACGAGCTCTGCCGGGCCTTAAAGGCCGATTACGACCTCTGGGTTGTCCCGGTCCTTATTGTGACCAGTGCATCGAACCTCTCCGATCTCCTCCACGTTCTCGACTGTAATGCAGACAATTTCATCTCTTCTCCTTTTGATCCATCCTATTTCGCTGCGCTGGTCGGGGGAATGCTTTCTACTCCCGTAGAGCGCCCAACCCCCGATCAGATCAAGACCCAGTTCAAGATCCAGCATGACGACCACCAGTTTGTTGTGACCGCAGACCGGCGCAGGCTGCTGGAGTTCCTCCTTTCCTCGTTCGAGATTGCGGTGAACCGTTCCGGCGACATCATCCGCATCACCGGTGAGAGGGAGAACCTCTCGGCATCGCTCGCGAGACTGGAGGAGCGGGTCCGTGATCAATCCCGATCCATCGAGGCGCTGAACGCGACACTCCGCCAGAAAGAGCAGGCCATTGGTACGCTCACGACAGAGGGAGAGGAGAAAGACCAGAGGAACCAGGAGAGCCGTGATGAGATCCGGCGACTGGAAGCGGAGATCGAGGCCGGGAAGTCCCATATCGCAGACGCCGAGGGCGAGATAAACCGGCTCACCAGTGAAGCGGCCGAGCTTGCACAGCGCTATACCGAGGAGACCGGTGACCTGGGCCGGCAGATTGCCATGATCTCGGAGCATCTCGCGGCAACGAGCGCCGATCTCAAAGCCGCAGAAGAGTCGCTTGCCCTCGAAACCGCAAAGAAGACCGATGCAGAGACGCTCCTCTCTGAAACAACTGCCAGAAAAGAGGAGGCAGAGAAGATGGCCCATGAACTCGCCCTTGAGGGAGAGCAGTTGCGGGCCGATCTCCTTTCCGAGAGAGAGCGGGTGCAGAACCTGGTCATTGAGATAGCCGAACTCACCGATGTGAACAGGAAGAGCGGTGAGGAGCTGACAGGGAAAATCCGGGAGCAGGAGGAGGCCATCCGGAATCTCGAAGAATGCATTACCACAAGAGAGAATGAACTGGAGGCGGAGAAAGGCCGTGCCAGTGCCCTTGAACAGCAGGTATCAGATCTCGGCACCAGGAAGCAGAAGGCCGAAGAGGAGCTGCAAACCAGCAGGGAAACCTCCGCAGCAGAGATCGTTGCTCTCAAGGAGAGGCTTGCCCGGGTCACCTCGACGCTGGAGGCACGGGAGCTGGACATTGCAGGGTTAAAGACCGAACTCGACGCGGCGACCAGCGCACGCGACACGGCAGTCGCTGAAAGCACAGCACTCACGCAGGAACTGGCCGGGCAAAAGGAGACATTGTCGCAGGCCGGCGAAGCACTCCGTGCTGCAGAAGACCAGATAGCAGAAGGGGCACAGGAGCGGGATGCAGCCGTTAAGGAGGCGCAGGGCCGGTATGAGGCGTTGCGGGTGGAGATGGACAACCTCAAAAGAGAACTGGACCGGATCCTTGCTGACCGCGACGCCGCCCTTGCAACACGATCCGCAGCAGAGCACTCCCTTGAGGAGGCCTCCCTGCGCATACGGGACCTTGAGGCGGAGCTCGACCAGGCCGGTTCCCTCCGTGCAGAAACTTCACGGCAGATGGAATCCCTCAGGGCGGCTCTCGAACAGGCTGAAACCGGGACAAAGGGGATGGAGGCGGGACTTGCCGCGGCACGTGCTGAACATGCCAGTTCCCGGACAGAGGTCGCCACACTTTCGGATGAACTTGTGCAGGTGAGAGCGGAGCGGGAATCCCTCCTGAGGGAACGTGACAGCCTGGAAACGTCCCTTAAGGGAGAGAGAGAAGAGAAGCAACGGATCGCGGCCGAACGGGAACAGGCAGCAGCCGAACGCGAATCCCTTACTTCTGCCCTGGCAAACGAGGAGCAGGAGCATCGCACAGCCGAATCTGAACGGGAGCGTCTTCTCGGGCTGCTTTCGTCGGCAGAGGCAACCGGGAAGAGCCGTGAGTCCGCTCTCTCCGACACCATCCGGGAGCTGAAGGCGGAGCTTGACCAGACGCAGGCAACGGTGCGGGAACTAAAAAGCCAGGTGACAGCGCTGTCGCGGGAAAAAGAGGTGGCTGAGGAGAAGGTGGTCAGTCTTGAAAGCGAGATCGACCATGCCCGGACGGCACTTGCCGATGAATGGGAAAGCCACATGGACGCACAGGAGCGTCTCGTTGCCAGCTCGGCGGCAGGCTCCTCCCGATCCGGTTCCCGGCAGGAGGGAGAACTGGAGTCCGAGAAGGCAAAGAAGAGGGAACTGATTGTAAAAGGTCCTGACCTGCCGATCAGCATCGGAAAACAGCCGCAGTCCCTGAGCGCAGTAAAAATCCCGGGCACTGCCACCCCCCCCGGGCCGCAGATCAAAAATGTCGAGGACCTCTTTGAAGACGAGCCAGAAGAAAAGGGAGAGGAAGAGGAGCTGCCCAAAGTCTCCATCATCCAGGAAGTTGCGGGGGAGACTGAGGAGGACGAAGACGAGAGTCCTGCCTTGCCCCTGCCCGGTGACGATACAGCGTACGATGACGATGAAGAGGAGGGGGCCATGGAGCAGACACCGGACGATGAGGATCTGCCCGATGACGATGAGATGACAGCCGCCTCCACGGGCCGCCACGGAGGGAGTATCCCGTTTTCGGGAATCGCCTTCAACCGCGCCCAGTGGTTTGACCTTTTGAAGTGGGCCCACCACTCGGGAACGCTCACGCAGGAGCAGCGGATGCAGATCGTGAAGATGGGCCGGCTCGTCCAGAAAGGCAGGAGACTCACCCGGAAACAGGAAGAGCAGGTAACAGAGATGCTTGCTCTTGTCCAGGCACAGGGCTACCGGTTTTCCTGAACCGGACCCGGATTTTAAAGAACGGGGGCGGTCTCCGCCCTTCACGCGTGCAGCAGGTCGCGACCGGGTATGTTTATGGCGATGAATCGCTTACCCTGATCACGCAATTCATTCAGGAGCGGCAATGGCCATACATAAGAAACGACCGAAAACATTTGAAAAGAACAAAAAAGCAGGGGAAAAGAATTCGGATTACAAGCTCATCATCGTCCTTGCCGGGGCAGTGATCCTCGCGTTCCTGATGATCTATGTCCTCATCCTGACATCCCCGGCCTGAAACCGGAAAAAAAGATCTCTCCTGGATTGCCAGGAGAGCATACCCGGATTTTTCTGCGCATTACAGCGTTGCGTCGATATCCCCGAGCAGCTGTTTGATGTCGATCCAGATGATCAACTCGTTGATCTCCTTTTCCTTGACCTTGACCTTCCGTTTGATGATCCCGATGATGGAGGTTTCCTCCTTGCTCACGGAGGCCGACGTATGATCCACCTGGTTACCCTCGAACGTCGAGACCGAGGTCACGTCATCGACAAGGATACCAATCTTCGATTTGGCCACTTTGTCGTCGAGCACGATAATCCGTGAGGATTCCAGGGACTGGGCATTCTCATCGGTGATATTCAGCCGGTGCTTCAGGTCGATGATCATCGTGATCTCGCCCCGCAGGTCGATGATCCCCTTCACATAGGAGGGGACATTGGGAAGCTTTGTTATGGTCGTGTATTCCACGACCTCTTTTACATCGAACAGATCGATGGCGAAATGCTCGTTCCCGAGCACGAACTCCACCACCTGGATCGAGTCATACCTCTTCTCAGGGGAAACGGGATTTTTTGCCGCTGCAACAGGTTCGCTTGCCTTTGCTGACATGGGCAATTCCCCCATTTCACACCTTGAATTTCTTGTTGGCGTCCATTGCCTGGACGGCAACTTCGTTCACGGTATGGACCATCCTGGTGATCTCGTCGATAGCCGCAGCTGATTCCTCCGTGGCGGCAGCAGTATCGCCTGCTTCCTTGGCCGTCCGCTCGATGAGGCCTGCCACCTCGTGAACGCTTGCCGTGATCTCCTCTGTGGTTGCCGCCTGCTCTTCGGTGGCAGCGGCAACTTCGGAGGCACTGTTGGCAACGGTCTCGGCTGCTTTCTGGATCGTCCTGAATGCTTCAAGCGCCTGCTGCGCCCCGGCGGCCCCCTTCTTGACCAGATTCTGGGCACTTTCCATGCCATCTGCGGCCTTTTTGGTCACAATGTTGAGCTGGGTGATCATCTCTTCGATCTTCTCGGCACTCGAACGGGACTCCTGGGCCAGGGATTTCACTTCCGATGCGACAACGGCAAATCCTCTTCCATGCTCTCCCGCCCGCGCCGCCTCGATCGCAGCATTGAGGGCCAGCAGGTTCGTCTGGCTGGCAAGGTCGCGGATCAGCACGATAATCTTGCCGATATCGGTCATCTGTTTCTCGATGTCCTTGATGACCTCGTAGGTTGCGCTTGCAGATGTTGTGATCTCCATCATATCCTTGTTGACGTTCTCAGCGAGGATCGCACCGCTCTTTGCGGAATCCTTTGCATTGTTTGCCTGTGCCGAGACGCTCTCCATGCTCGAGGTGATCTCTTCCACCGCGGCGCTCATGTCCTGCATAGCCTTCGACATCTGTTCAATGCCTTCCGAAGATTTCTGGGCATTCTCGGAGACGATGCCGGTATTCTTCGCGATCTGGTTCACACTCTTGGATGCATCCTCTACGCTCCTCGTCGCGTTGTCAGCCGTTGAAGTCAGGTTCAGCATCTGCTTGTTGACATCGCCGATGTTCTTCTGGAGTGCCCCGACAATACCGCGGACTGCATCGCGAAGCTTGACCAGCAGCTCATAGTTCTCCTGGGTATCAGCATCAGGTTTGGTGAGAGTATACCGTTGTGTAAGGTCGCCCTGCGCCATAATTTCGTAGATCTTAGCCAGCTCATTAACTTCATTGGCCACGTATTCCCCGTTTTTCACCGTCTTCGTGATATCGTTATAGGTAACGTAGATGTACTTGACATTCCCTTTCTCGTCAAGGAACGGCATGTTTGTCCGGACAACAACATAACTGCCGGAAGGTGTCTCAAGAGTGCTCTGGCCAACAGTCCGCTTCCGGGTAGTAAGTGCCTCACCAACGGATTCCCCGGTGTTCTTGAGATACTTGACCATGGATTTGTCCTTGAAATCCGTGAACTTCATCCCAATAAGCCGATCTTTGCTGTACCCGACCATCTTTTCGAATGCCGTGTTTACCAGGACAATTCGCAATTCGGCATCAACAACCACCTGCGACAGCGGATTGTCTTCAAACATTTCCATAAGTTCTTTTAATTCCAGCATTTCCATCACCCGAGGTTGATAACCTTCTCCTTGTAGACTTCGTTCATGACCTGCCCGAGGCCGGCATACATTGCGGAGAGCCCGCAGATGATCCCCTCAATCCCTGCGATCGTGAGGATCAGGATGTTGCCAGTCGCATTCCCGATGATGAGGAGCAGGAACAGCAGCACGAGCAGGCCGAATACCACGTTCAGCGCCATACCAATCCTCCAGGTGATGATCCACATCACGAACGAGAACAGCCCCCATATCCCGAGGAATGCCAGGAAGTCCATCTTGCCAAAGACATCCGACATCCCGAGTTTCGGCATCACGATCAGGCCGACGAGCGATATCCAGAAGAACCCGTACGATATGAAGGCCAGGGTACCGAACGTATTGTTCTTCTTCCATTCCATGATCCCCGCAATGATCTGGGCAATACCCCCGTAGAAGATGCCCATTGCGAAGATCATCGATCCCAGTGCGAAGAGTCCTGCATTGTGCAGGTTCAACATGACGGTGGTCATGCCGAATGCCAGGAGCCCCAGCGGCGCCGGGTTTCCCGTTGTGTCAATAATCCTTATCTCGTGTTTCCCTTCATCTGATTCCATCTTAATCACCACATTCCCCTGATCTCATCCATCTCATCCATGCCTGTTGAGCGCAGCCAGACGTACAGGAGACGGGCGCGGTTGGCATCAGACGACGCTGCGCCGATCACGATCGGCATTTCACGCCAGAACCCCGCGGGGCTCCGCATCTTCATATCCGTTGACATCATGGCTGTTCACCTCGCATCCTTCACTCGTTCTTCCCAAATCCCCTGAGTGCAAAGTAGTCGTCCAGTTTCTGGGACAACCGGTTGAGTATCTCCTGCTGTTCCTCCAGGCCGTTTCTCAGCCCGGCAATTGTGGTCGGCGATCCTGTTTCCGATGGATTCCTAGACGAGTCTTCCATTCCGTAACTCCTTTGTTCAGCACCTGTCCGAAGGGCGGTATTTTGCCATGCGTTTTAGTGCAACACAGGGATTTGTGCTAAAAGACCTTGATAAAGGATCTTATTTGCATAGCATATACGCACGGCGGATTCGAAGGATTTATACGATACCTTGAAGAACAGAATAATTAACGGGGAGTGCGATGGAGGAGTTTCAACAGGATATCCATAGAATCCGTGAGCTGCTGGCAACAAAAAGGGAGGGGATGAGCATCACGGATATATCCACCAGGCTGGATATCAACAGAAATACCGTTGCCAAGTACATGGAGATCCTCCAGATCCAGGGGGCAGTTGACGGGCGGAAGCGGGGAACCTCCAAGGTATTCTATCTGACCGAACGTATCCCTGCACTCTCGCTGAAGAAAGTCTGTTCCCACCCCTATTTTGTCGTTGACATGGACGGGATGATCAATGATGCAAACCATGAGTTCTGCACCCTTGCCGGTATAACCGCAGACCAGTTGATACGGCAGTCATCGGAAATGGTCCCGCTCAATCTGCCGGACGGGACCACGCTCCAGAATCTTTTCAGAACCGCCCTGAAAGGTTCAGAGCAGCGGGCCCGGGCGCAGATCCGGCAGGGTGACCGGATCGTACCAGTAACCCTTGTCATGATTCCGGTTGTCTTCCAGGATGGCAGGCCCGGCGTATCCGTCATCGCTGACCCGGAAAATCAGAACTATGAACTCCCGAAGAGAAGCCATCCCCCCGATGATCTCCTGGCACTGATTGACGATGAGATGGAATACGTTGTCCGGCGAACCGCAGAAGGCATCACCCTTTACGTGAACGAGACCTACTGCCGTGCCGTCGGGAAGAGCCGGGAAGAACTGGTCGGCCGCCCCTTCAAGCCTCTCGTATCGCCCGAGGACAATGTGCGGATCCAGGAACACCTTGCCAGTCTTAGCGTGAAATATCCCGTAGGGACGATCGAGTACAAGGCTGTCATGGCAAACGGGGAGCTCCGACACCAGCGGTGGCAGGACCGTGCTCTCTTCAACTCCCGCGGCGAGCTGGACACCATCAGCTCGTTTGGCATTGACATCACCGAACAGGCCATAACAGCCCAGAAACTGAAAAAAGCCCATGAGACGCTCGAAGAATCGATCGTCCAGCGGACAGAAGAACTGCGGGGCATAAACCGCCAGCTCTATGCAGAGATTGCCGAGCGGGAGCGGATAGAGGAGCAGCTTCTCCTTGCGCAGTTCGCCATGGACAAGGCAACCGACATGGTCTTCTGGATCGGCCAGAACGGGCGGATCCGGTACGCGAACGATGGTGCGGCAACGGACCTGCTCTATGAAAAGTCCGGGCTCATCGAAAATTTCTTTGGCGATATTGTCGGGGGATACTCACCGGAAGAATGGGACCGGCTCTGGCAGGAGCTGAAGAGCGGGGGACAGGTCTCCCGCGAGACGCACCTGGTGAAAAAGGACGGGGGACGCGTTCCCGCAGATGTGCGGCTCACGTATTTCGAATACCGGGGCAGGGAATTCGTGTACTGTTCATCCCGCAACCTTTCAGAACGGATCCGGATGGACCAGGCGCTCAAAGAGGCCAACAAGAAACTCAATGTCTACTCAAGCATCGCAAGGCACGATATCCAGAACAAGATCACCGTCCTTCTTGCCTACCTTGGCAGGACAAAAAAAGCGGTAACCGATCCAAGGCTCCTTGACTATCTCGGTCACCAGGAGCAGGCCGCAAAGGCGATCAGGACAGAGATCAACCTGACGCGGGACTTCAAGGACATGGGTATCGATCCCCCCGAATGGCAGGACGTCTCCACATTGATCTCTGCTGTAGCCGGCAAGTACGCAGAAACCCCTGCCCGGATATGGATAGACCTGCCCCGCGTGGAGATCTATGCAGACAGCAAGTTGGAGCATGTTCTCGACCGGCTCCTCGAACGGTCGCTCGAGAATGAAGACCAAAACCTGGAGATCCGGGTCAGCTACCGGGTCAGCGAGGGAAAGCTTCTCATCATCTTCGAGAACAACGGGCCCGGGTACCGGCCCGAGGAGAAAGAAGGTATCTTTGAACTGAAAAGCGAGGGATCCGGGAGCCGCGAACTCTTTATCGCACGCGAGATCCTCTCCCTGACAGGCATCACCCTTGCCGAGAATGGTGAGTTCGGGAAGGGAGCCCGGTTTGAGGTGAAAGTCCCGGAAACCTATTACCGTTTTGTTCCCGGCACTGCCTGACCGGCCGACCCGGACACCACCTTTTCCCCGTATAACCGACCGGCAATAAAAAAACAACGCATAAATACGACTTTTCTGCAACTGATGTACTGTATACTACGTCAGGAAAATGCAATGCCCAGAATCCTGCTTGTCGACGATGATAAGGACATCCTTGATATAATCCGGCTCGACCTCGAGGATGACCCGGCGAATGCGGTGGATACCACAAGTACCGCTGCCGAAGCCATCACGAAAGTCACCCGGACCCCCTACGACGTGATCATTGCTGACTGGCGCATGCCCGGGATGAATGGCACCGATCTTATCAGGAAACTCAGAAGCGACGGGTGCGCCTCGTTCATCATCCTGTATACCGGCTATTCCCTCAGTTCCGATATCCGGACAACGCTGGACTGCGGGGCCGATCATTACCTCCACCGTGGCGGCAATCCCGACCTGGAATTTGCCGAACTGCACCGGCTGATCAAATTCGTTGCCGGAAAAAAAGCATAATCCTCTTTTGTGCGGGCACAGGTGCCCATCCATTTTCATCCCGTGCAGATCGTTTCTGCCAGACAAGAGTGCGGGAGGGGCCCTTCTGCCCGCACACTCTCCCCGGTTACGCAGATGTATCATTCCGGGAGGCTTTCACGTACTGGTAAACCACCCGGAGCAAAAACCCGACAACAAGAACCGATGCCGATGCAATGATGATCGTCAGCCACTGCATTGCCGACAGCGGCACGGTTGCAAAGACGCTTCCCCCAAACTGGACCAGCACGATCTGGAGGAGCAGGACCATTCCCATAATCAGGAAGAACAGGGGATTTCCCTTGAAAAAGGGCGGCATCTTCCCGTCAAGGGCGCGGCAGTTAACGCCATTCCAGATCGCGGCCACAATGAAGGCCGAGAAGAAGACCGTCGTGATCTCTTCCGGCGTTGATCCGCCAAGGAAACCGGTTGCCAGCTGGAGGAGACCCCCGATGATCAGGAAGGCTCCCGTGACAAGGATCGAGAGCCACATGAACGGCGTGATGATTGTTGCATCCTGCGGGACGGGCTGGCGTTTCAGCAGCCCTGCATGCGGGGCTTCCGAGCAGAGGGCGAACGCGGCAAGGGTGTCCATGATGATGTTGATCCAGAGGATCTGGATGATGGTGAAGGGCTCGGGATACCCGAGAAGCGGGGCGATGAAGACAAGGAGGCAGGCGCAGAAGTTGATGGTCAGCTGGAAGAGGAGGAAACGCTGGATGTTCTCATAGAGCGACCTCCCCCACCAGACCGCCTGCGTGATGGAGGCAAACGAGTCGTCGAGCAGGATGATGTCGCTTGCTTCGCGGGCTACCTCAGTCCCCGCAATGCCCATGGCAAAGCCGACATTGGCATGCTTGAGCGCAGGTGCATCGTTCGTCCCGTCACCGGTCACGGCTACGACATCCCCGGACTTCTGGAGCGCCTGGACAAGGAGCAGCTTGTCCATGGGCTGGGCCCGGGCCATGATGTCGAGATTCCGGGCAGCCGTGACCTGCTCGTCAGGAGAGAGCGCCCGGAAGGCCGGACCGGTCACAACGGTCCCGCCCTTGTGGATACCGGACTCCACGGCAATGGCACGGGCGGTCTCCGGGTTGTCCCCGGTCACCATCCGGACACGGATCCCCGCATTCTGGCAGGTTGCAACCGAGTCCCCGATATTGTCGCGGAGCTGGTCCCGGATCCCCACGAACCCGTCCCAGACAAGGTTCGTCTCGCTCTCGTCACCGTTCACGATCTCCTTGTGGGCAAAGGCCAGCGTCCGCATCGCACGCTTCGCAAGCGCCATGACCCCGGAAAGGTCCGGCGCCTCCACGCAGAGACCGGCGAGGATCTCCGGTGCACCCTTGACCAGGAGAAACTGCTTCCCGTTGATCTCCACAACCGTTGACATCCGTTTCCGGTTTCCATCGAAGAGGTACTGCTTTGTCTCGTGCATCTCTGCCCGGATCTGCGCATAGTCAAGGCCGTATTCCTTCAGCCAGCGGAGGAGCGCCCCCTCCGTGGAGTTGCCGATCACGATGGTTTTCCCGTCATGGGTGTCGAGGTACGCGGTCCCGTTGATGGCCGCGTTGAGGGTTATCCACCCGATGGGGGTTTTCGGGAGCGCTTCGGGCTTGACAGGGTTGCCGGCAGAGGATTCGGCAACGAGCATCTGGTTCTTTGTCAGCGTCCCGGTCTTGTCGGTGCAGATGGTGGTGGAAGACCCGATCGTCTCGCAGGCAATGAGCCTTCGCACCAGGCAGTTGGCCCGGGTCATCTTCCGCATGGCAAGGGAGAGCGAGAGGGCCACGCTCATCGGCAGGCCTTCGGGAACGGCCGCGACCACGATAACGACCGCGAGCATGAAGTAATGCAGGATATGGTTGGCGGTATCGAGGTTGAACCCGCTCACGTCACCGGTCAGTACGCCCCGGGCAAACAGCGTGACACAGATGAGGATGGCCATCGCGTACCCGAATTTGCTGATCACGCCGGCAAGCTCCTCGAGTTTTATCTCAAGCGGGGTCCGGGTGGCATGGTCGATCCCGAGGGACGCGGCGATCACGCCCATCTCGGCCCGGTCGCCAACCGCGCCCGCGAGGACCCGGCCTTTACCGGCCGTGACGAAAGTGCCCTTTAATACCCGTTCCCGTTCGCCTTTTTTTACCGGCTCGCTCTCTCCGGTGAATGCGGATTCGTCAACAACCAGGCCATCCGATGCAAGGACCCAGCCGTCGGCAGGGACCGCGTCCCCGGCTTCGAGGAGAATGAGGTCGCCGACAACGATGTCACGGGACGCGACCTGGACGGGATGTCCGTCGCGGACTACCTTGATCGCGATCTCGTCCCGGTGGGCATTTAAGACATCGAACTCCCGGCTGCTCCGGTACTCGTTGAAGAAGGCAATTCCGGTGGAGAGGAGGATCGCGGCAATGATGCCCACGGTATCAAGGAGACCGCTCCCCTGGATGAGCGAAACGACCGTGGAGATGGCAACGGCAAAGAGCAGGATGCGGATGATGGGGTCGTCGAACTTCTCCAGGTACTGCTTCCAGAGCGGATCCCGCACCGGGGGTGTCATCATGTTTGCGCCGTACTCTGTGCGCATCGTTTCGACACGATCAGAGGAGAGGCCGGTGGTGCCGGCGATCTCCGTTAATCGTTCACGGGAAATCAGCGACTCTTCCTTCATGGAGCATGCTCTGGTGTACTGGTCATCAGTATTGGAGCGGAGGGCGGAAAAGAGTATAGGTCTTCCCGGGAAAACCAACAGGACCCATTCGGTATGGGCCCGGAGCAGGAAAAGCGTCAGCACTTTTAACCTTCCACGGCAATCACTCATCGTTCAGAACCATGGACATCCCCTCCCTCCGTGCCCGGTTTGCTTCGATCTCAGAGACCAAACCCATCAGCAAGCTGATGGAATGTACCCGGGGGCCGGGCGGGCTGAAAAAGGTCCTCTCGCCACTCGAGCTCACGCTCCTTGGGATCGGGGCGATCATCGGCACCGGGATATTCGTCATCACGGGAGTCGTTGCCGCGAACTACTCCGGGCCGGCGCTGGTGCTCTCCTTCATCATCTCCGGCATTGCCTGCGCTTTTGCAGCGCTCTGCTATGCCGAATTCGCCGCAATGGTCCCGGTTGCCGGAAGCGCCTATACCTACGGCTATGCCTCGCTCGGGGAGATCTGGGCCTGGATCATCGGCTGGGACCTGATCCTCGAGTATTCCGTCTCAATTGCAGCAGTTGCCGTCGGCTGGTCCGGGTACATGGAGAACATCCTGTCCAGCGCCGGAATCGCCCTGCCGGCCGCACTGGCCGGTCCGCCCGGTACTGACGGCGGGATCCTCAACCTCCCGGCGATCCTCATCATCCTTGTGATAACCGGGCTGCTTGTGCTTGGTGTGAAAGAGAGCGCCCGTGTCAATACTGCCGTTGTCATCATCAAGATCAGCGTGATCCTCCTCTTCCTGTTCCTCGCGTTCTCGCACATCAACCCGGCCAACTGGAGCCCGTTCATGCCCTTTGGGTGGGGCGGCGTTATCACCGGTGCTGCAATCGTCTTTTTTGCCTATATCGGGTTCGATGCCGTATCCACGGCAGCCGAAGAGGTGAAAGACCCGCAGAGGAACGTCCCCATCGGCATCATCGGGTCCTTACTCATCGCCACGGTTCTCTATCTCGCCGTCTCTGTCGTCCTGACCGGCATTGTCCCGTACTACCAGTTTGCCGGAACCTCGGCTCCCGTTGCATTTGCACTCGGGGAGATCGGGATCAGCTGGGGCTCTGCCCTTGTTGCAGTCGGGGCCATCTGCGGTATCACTTCGGTGCTCATTGTCCTGATGTACGGCCAGACCCGGATCTTCTTTGCCATGTCCCGCGACGGGCTCCTGCCGGGCATGTTCCGGAACCTGCATCCGGTGTACCGTACTCCTGTCAGGGCAACCCTGCTTGTCGGCATTGCAACATCCCTCATCGCGGGTTTCCTCCCGCTCCAGGCCATTGCGGAACTGGTCAACATCGGGACGCTGGCGGCATTCATCATTGTCTCCGTGGGGATAATCGTCCTGAGGAGGACGCGGCCGGAGATCGACCGCCCGTTCCGGTGCCCCCTTGTTCCGCTCATTCCCGTTCTGTGCATCATCTTCTGCTCAGTCCTGATCATCATGCTCCCTCTGGTGACCCATCTCCGGTTTGTCCTCTGGCTCGCAATCGGCCTCATCATGTATTTTGCCTACGGTACCAGCCATTCCCGGCTCCATGACGACACTGCCGGCATGGAGTGCTGGGATGCGGGCAGCAGCGGCAAACCCTGATGCATTCCCCAAAGGAGAACTGTAACCCTCAGATCACTACCGCGTTCCGGAACCTCCACCAGGCAAGGGCAAACATGATTGCAGTAAAAAGGACAAGGCCCAGGAACGAGAGCAGGATATCCGCCTGCGTAAAAGCATAGTGGTGGCCGAGAGCATAAAAATCCGGGCCGATCGCGAAGTAACGGATACCGTTGATGAGCAGGGTCATCGGGTTGTATGCAGAAACGATCCGGAGCACTTCGGGGAAGTTGTCAATCGGGTAGAGGGCATTGCTTGCAAAAAAGATCGGCATGGTAAGAAGCGTCATGACACCCTGGAGCCCCTCCGGGCTTTCCATGGAAATGGCAATCGCTGCCGAGAGGAAGAGGAAACCGAGAGCGAACAGGGCGACAAACAGAAGGACCCCGGCAATGCCGATCACGATCCGGAGGGGTGTGAAGCCGGCAAAGAACGCAGCGCCGATCAGGACACCGAAGCCCATGATGATGACGGCCTGGATAAAGGACTTGGTCACGCCGGAAAGGGCGATGCCGGCAACGATATGGTTCCGGCTCACCGGGCTTGCCAGGATCTCCCGCATGAGGCCCCAGTTCTTGTCGAACAGGATCACGATCCCCGAGAAGAGGCTTGTGAACAGCGTGGTCATCGCGATGATGCCGCAGCCCATGAACGTGAGGTACCCCACAGCTTTTGCCCCCTCCGGAACGGGCATGCCTGCCATCACCGCGTCGAAGTTGCTTGCCATGGCAATGCCAAAGAAGGCGAGCCAGAGCGCCGGCTGGAGGAGTGAGGAGACAAGCAGGGACTTGAACCGGACGAACCGGATCATGTCCCGCCAGTAGATGGTTAAAAAGCCGTCCTGCATGTTCAGTGCCTCGCTGCCCGCAAAAACCCGCCCCGCGCCGGCTGCTGCCCCTCGTCGCGGATCTCTTTTCCCGTGTAAAAGACAAAGACATCGTCCATGGTCGGTTTCTTCAGGTTGATGGTGGTGATCGCAATGCCCGCTTCCCGCAACGTGTCGATGACACCGGGCAGGAGCCGGGTCCCGTCCTCGTTCACCATCAGGACAATCCCCTGTTTCTTCTCCGTGATCTCCCGCACGGAGGGGAGGGATTCGAGCAGCCGGCGGGCGGCCGGGTTGTCGCTAGTCTCAAGGTAGATCAGGTCCTGCCCGAGCGTGTTCTTCAGCTGCCAGGGAGTCCCCGTGATGATGATCTTCCCGTGGTCAATGATGCTGATCCGGTCCGAGAGCTGGTCTGCCTCGTCCATGTAATGCGTTGTCAAAAAGATGGTCGTGCCCTCGCGGTTCACGCTACGGATATACTCCCACATCCGCATCCGGGTCTGCGGGTCAAGCCCGATGGTCGGTTCGTCCAGGAAGAGGACGAGGGGACGGGTCATCAGCCCGCGGGCGATCTCGAGCCGGCGCTTCATCCCGCCGGAGAGTTTCTTGGTCAGTTCGTTCCGTTTCGCATCGAGCTGGACCAGGTTCAGCAGTTCTTCGATCCGTTCCCGGCGCTCCGCAAGTGGCATGCCATACAGCCGCCCGTGGAACTCCAGGATCTCCCAGACGGTCATATCCCGGTCGAGCGTAATATCCTGGAATACGATCCCGATGGATTCACGGATCTTCTGCGGGTCGGTTTTCACGTCGTGCCCGGCTATCGTTGCCTTCCCGTTCTGGAGGGCAAGAAGCGTGATCAGGACATTGATGGCCGTACTCTTCCCGGCACCGTTCGGCCCCAGAAACGAGAAGATTTCACCCTTTTTGACGGAGAAACTGATCCCGTCCACCGCTTTGAAGCCCCCGTAGGTATGTTCGAGAGCCTCTACGAGGATGATCGGAGCATCTCCCGCGGGCACCGGTCCTGCCATGCAGGAATATTCCGGGTGGATCTCCATAAACCCAGTGATCGGGGTAGTTTGCGATGCTATTGTTCCTGCTCCTTTCTGCCGGTCATGAGAAAGACCGTGAACGGCCGGATCTCCCCGGAAGGTGACTCTTTCTGCACGATGGCGGCAGTCCGGTTACGGACATGGGCGAGCCCCGCTGCTTCGAAATGGGTTTTCATCATGCACCGGTCAAATCCGTTATGGAACACCCCCTCCGGAGTGTCATGAAACTTCCCGTTATCGCAGTCAAGGTCCGCGATGGCAAGGGTGCCGCCGCGTTTCAGCACCCGGAGAAGGATCTCAAGGATTGGGCGCACATCCCGTATGTGGTGAACCGTCATGCTGCTCATCACCAGATCATACTGTCCCTCCAACCGGTCGCCGTGTTCCAGGTCGATGCACCGGGTTGTTACATTGATGAGATGCTGCGATCTGACCTTCTCCTCAAGAACCGCAAGCATCCCGGGCGAGCTTCGCTCTCCGGGGTTTGTCATCCCAGGTTGCAGCCTTGCCGTCAAACGTGTTCGTCTCACGGTGCACAGGAGTGTCGCCGGCCATGGGTTTTCACCGGATGTAGGCGGGACAGAGGGAAAAATGCTCGCCTCATTCACGCCCGGATCTTTTCCGCGATTATCGCAATCAACCCTTCGCCTGCCATATGCTCATCTATCCGCAGGCCTGCATGTTCCAGTTCACGGAGCAGAAACGCTAGTGTGATCCGGATCTTCTCGTACGAACTTGCACTTCTCTCCCACGTTCCGGACTGGTGCGAGTAGACAATGTCAGTCACGCCGACACACTTTTCATCGTACTCCAGCCTGCACAGGAAGATTCGATCTGCATCCCGGCGTACCGGAAGGACAACAGTCTCCCCTATCTCTCCCGGAGTATAATCCCGGAGCGTGAGAACAAACTTCCCGCCCGGCACGAGTTCCGTATAACACTGCCGGAGCAGGTCCCGGACAGAACCGGCACCCGGCAGGTGCGCCAGCGTGTCGCCCATGCAGACGATGAGTTCCGGGTCCCTGCCGGCCCAGAGCGGGAAATCAAGGATATCCCCTTCAACGGTGGCGATACCCGGGGCACGGTGCACCAGCTCCCGGAGGAGCGGCCGGCAGAAATCCACGGCCGTAACCCGGAATCCCGCTTCCGCAAGGGGAATTGCCGCAAAACCGCAGCCCGCCCCAAGGTCTATGGCGGTACCGGTAGAGCGGGGGACAATGCCCGCCTGAACGAAAAACCTGCGGTTCCGTTCCAGGTTACTGTCGAAACCCCCGGCCATCCAGGCATACTGCCCGGCCAGGAAACGGTCGTAGTGCTCTTTCACCGGCATGGCAGAGGGGGTCATGGTTATCGATCGTTTGCCTTCCTGCTATACTTATTTGACGTGCCAGAACCAAGTATACGCCAATGGTTAAAGAGCCCGAATTCCGGTACAAGCAGTGCCTGATCATCAGGAACGATGTCAAGATGAGCTGCGGCAAGCGGTGTGCCCAGGCCGGCCATGCCGCCATCGGTGCCTACAATGCCGCGGACAAGGCGCTCCAGAAGGCATGGCTCTCCGAGGGGCAGAAGAAGGTCGTCCTGAAGGCAAACGATGAGCGGACCCTGTACGAGCTGAAGGTGCTTGCCGAGCGGAACGGCATCTCGACATCCCTGATCCAGGACGCCGGCATGACCGAAATCCCGCCGGGCACGATCACGGCGCTCGGCCTTGGTCCGGCAAAGAGCGAGGACCTTGACCGGATTACCGGAACGCTCACCCTGTTATGAGAGAGAGCACCTTCCCCCTCGAACGCGAGCTCGGGATGCGCTGGTATGCCAGCGATGGCGACGGGATCGGCGGCAGGCTCCGCTCCAGTCCCTCGGACTTTATCGTGGAGGAGATCCCGATCGAGGGAAAGGGCGGCACTGCAGGCCCATACCTCATCTGCCGGCTGACCAAGACCAACTGGGAACTCCAGCACGCGGTCAGGGAGATCGCAAAACGGCTCGGGATCAGCCACCGCCGGATCGGGTGGGCCGGTACCAAGGACCGGAACGCGATAACAACACAATGGATCTCGATCTATGACGTTACCGAAGAACAGGTGCGGGGCGTGCAGCTCAAAGACATTGTCCTTGAACCGCTGCGGAATGCCAACGAGGCCCTCGCCCTCGGCCAGCTGGAAGGGAACCGGTTTGCGCTGGTGATCCGGGACACCGATCCGAATGACCTTGCCGGGCGGGTAGAGGCGATAACCGGGACTGTCCGCGAAGCTGTCCCCAACTTTTTCGGACTCCAGCGTTTCGGCGCGATCCGCCCGGTCACCCACGCGGTCGGCGAATGGATATTGCGGGACAACTACGAGCAGGCGGTCCTCACGTACATCGGCCTCCCGTTCCCTTCTGAGAACGAAGACGTCCGGGCCGTCCGCACCGCGTTTCTCGAAACCCGCGACCCGGCACCGGCGCTCCGCAACCTTCCCGTCCAGATGAATTACGAACGGGCCATGCTCCAGCATCTCCACAATAACCCGGGCGACTATGCCGGGGCCCTCCGCGAGCTCCCGCCCAAGCTCCTCTCCATGTTCGTCTCTGCATTCCAGTCGTACATCTTCAACTGTGCCCTGAGCCGGAGGTTCGACGACGGGGTCGCACTCACGGAACCGGTGCCGGGCGACCACCTGGTCTTTGCCAATGGCCGGACAGATACGGTAACCGCCACAAACGCCGCGGCCGCCGCCCTCCATATCCGGCGCGGCCGGTGCAGCATCGCCCTCTTCATGCCCGGTCGCGGAAACAGCAGCGGCCCGGTTCTTAAGGAACCGGTCATGGACGGACTTCTTGCGGAGAAGAATATCACGCCGGATGACTTTGCCCGGGCCTCGCGCTTTGTCGGCACGAAGTTTGAGGGGGCGTTCCGCCCCATCTCGCTCAAAACAGAGATTGAGTATTCCACCGGGGAGACGGACGTGACGCTGAAGTTCACGCTCCCGCCCGGCCATTACGCGACAACGGTCTGCCGCGAGTACATGAAAGCTGATCCCGTGCGGATGGTCTAACGCCGGGACGCGGCAAGCCGCTTTGCGCCCTCGATGGCGTCATTGAGGTTCCCGAGCTCGTCCACGATGTTCATCCTGACGGCTTCAGCACCCCGTATGACCCGCCCGTCCTCGATATCGGCACGGTTGATCGCCCGCTGGGTCGTGACATCGCTGATGAATGTCTCGAAACTGTCCTCGACAACCTTCTTTGCATAGGCCTGCTCCTCCTCGGTAAGGGACCGTGCCGTTGAGCCCATGTCCTTCTTGCTGCCGGACTTGTACACGCTCAGGTTGTACCCCTCGTTCTCCATCCAGGAACTGACATCGGAGAATTCCCAGATAACGCCAACACCGGCCGTGAAGGTGTCGGGATTGGCATAGATCCGGTCGGCATGGGCGCTGATATAGTAGGCGGCGGACGTAGCAATGTCTCCCATGGAAACAACCACCGGTTTTTTGCTCTTCGCGTACTCAAGGTCGCGGATGATCTCCTGCGCTGACGACGGGGTTCCGCCCGGGCTGTTCACCCGGAGCACGATGGCTTCGACCAGGGGATCGTCCGCCGCCTCGCGGAGCTGCGAACCGATTGCTTCGCTCCCGGCAATATTCCCATCGGAGATATCGCTCGTCGCAAGCGATCCTTCTATCCGGATGACGGTCACCCCGCGGGTGTCCGTGTCCGTCAGGACATAGACTGCGACAAGGACCGCGAGCACGAGAAGGATGCCGGCAATGAGGACGGCAAGCCACATGAGGCTGCCCTGACGCTTCCGCGAGGCGGGTGCCGCCTTTTCCACCCGGATTTCCGGTACGGCCGTGACTGCAGGGGCGGGCGAGGGGGATCCATCGACAGGGTGTTCGTCCATGATCCCTCTGTTATTCACGCCCGTACAGCACATCGAATTCCGAGACGAGGTTGGTGCCGCACAGGTAGTAGTTCTTCAGGGTGAGCCGGATCATCTCGTTCTCGTCATTGATGTGCATGCCCCCGACAAGCGAAGGGGTGTCGGAGCCCCCAACGATGAAGGGGAGGTGGATAAGCCGGATCTCGTCCACGAGCCTGTCGTGGAGCATGTGCCAGTTCAGGGTCGGCCCGCCCTCGATCATGAGTTTCTTCACGCCAAACTTCTCGCGCAGGATCTTCATCAGCAGCGGGAGCTCGACATGCTTTTTGCCGGCCACAACCACATTGACACCTTTCTTTTTGATAGCGTCCACGCGGTCCTGCGGCGCTGCCTCCGCAACCGCGATGACGGTCGGGGCATCGGGGCCCAGCACGTTGGCGTCCAGGGGGATGTCGCCCATGCTGCAGGGGATGACCCGGAGCGGGCTCTTCCCCGTAACGTACCGTACAGTAAGGAACGAGTTGTCGATCCGGATGGTATTGGCCCCGACCATGATCGCATCGTATTCTGCCCGTGTGGTGTGGAGCAGGATCTCGGTCTCGTGGGACATGTATTTCATCAGGATCTTTGAGGATGCCCCTTTCTTGAGCGTGAGTTTGCCGTCGGCCGTTATCTCTGACATCATCAGAACGTGCGGACGGTCGGTAGGATCGATCATAACTTTCCTCTTTTCTCCGGAATAATTGGGCGGCCAATATAAATAACGTGGCGATGGCGGCCATCGGTACCTGCGTGGGGACAAGAGGAAGGCCTCGCATAAGCAACTTTTAATGGTTCCTCCTCCCATGATTTCCGGTATGAATATTACTGCACTCCGGCCCCGGTTCATCGGGTACCTGGAGCCGGTCGCAGATCTCTTTGTGCGGCTGAAAATCACGCCCAACCAGATATCGCTCCTTTCGCTTGCCGCCGGCATTCTCTGTGCATATCTCTTCTTCCAGCGCGAGTTCCTGCTGGGCGCTCTCGCTCTCTTCCTTTCGGCAGTATTCGACCTCATCGATGGCAGTGTTGCCCGGAAGACCGGCGCCCACACGAACTTTGGCGCTGTCTTCGACTGGATTGTCGACAAGTACGTGGACGCGCTCGCCCTCCTGGGCATCGGGCTCTCCGGGATTACCATCATCAGCCAGTTCGTCGCGGTTTCCCCTGTTGCCGACTTCGGGGTTGTAACGCTTGCTATCATCGGGTCGCTGATGAACACGTTCATCAAACCGGTGGTGTACGCGGAGATCGGGTACAAGGAAAAAGTCGAGGGCAAGATCGACGACCCCCTCGAAGGCGTCGGGTTCTTCGGCCGTCCCGAGACCTTCCTGGTCCTGATCATCGGGGGCATCACCGGGTTCATCTGGGCTGCGGTCATCATCATCGCGGTCTGTACGAACCTCTCGGCCCTGCAGCGGATCACGTACCTCTACAAAACGCTCTCCTGAGTGATGGTTTCAGAGATCGCTTCAATCCTTTTTTAGCTCTATAGAGTACCTAATTCCTATTTTGATACCCCCCGAGCGCCCGTGGCTCCATTCCAATCTAAAACCAACCCACATAGGTTTTCTACGGAGCTCGTTTTTATGAACTGCTTGAGCCCGTCTGGCAATGCAGGAAAGAACGCCCATTGCCTGTAGTGACAGAGAGAAAAACGAGGATTCACCAGCCGTGCATCGGGCTTACGATCTACTTACTTTTGCAGAACGCTTTCCTGAACTCCCCGGTATACATCTGGTAAAGGTCATCCGCGAATTTTCCCAGGCTGGGAATAAGCGTGAAGAGCCAGTAGGCGATCATGACCAGGATGACGAGAGCGAGCAGTTCGGCGATCACGTTGTGCGCCCAGAAGAAACTCTCGTATCCCATCTCGCCGTTGCCTGCCACCTCGGGCCAGTACGGGAACCACTGGTCCGTGTAGGCCATGATGACGAAGGCATTGCGCATCAGGTTGAGGATGTAGATCGTCGGTGCAACGATGAGGAACGCGTACAGCTTCTGCCGGAGCGTTGTCGGGACTGCCGCTGCGACCCCGAGCAGGATCGCGATGCTCTGGATGCCGGTGCAGCCAAGGATGATCTGGACGCTGTACCCGTTCCGGGTGATGGTGTCCCGCAGCAGCTCAGCGCAGGCCGACGGATCGAGAGCCCGTTCGGTCACCGGGTTCATGCAGGTGAGCGAAACGGTGAAGTTGAGGACATCGAGAATCCAGAGGACCTGCGAGACAACAAGGGAGATGAGCTGGTCCCCGAGCCAGGCAAAGAGCGGCACCTGGGAGAACCCGAACGGTGCATAGATGAGAAACGCCACCGCTGCCGCCCGGGAGAGGTGCATCGCACGCTCATCGTTGTTCAGGAGGTATTTGACCGTGATCGCGAGAAACGGCACGGACATGGCCGCAACCAGCGGGTACATGAAATTGTTCTCCCGGAAATACTCGGGAAGCGACGCGAACAGCGTCAGGACAATGAAGACCCATCCAAGTATGGCGGCATACCTGCGGTGGCGACCGGGTATCAGGAATGCCAGAAAACCGGCACAGGAAAGAAGGACCAGATACTCGATCATTATAGAATTATCCACGCAGTACCAAAAAAAGGATTCTCATAGGGCAGACCCCGGCCGGACGAACCTGTCTATTACGATCCCCCCCATCGATCCCCCGCATCTCCATCCTGCCCTTGCCATGACAGGGAGTACCGTGAGTACCCGAGAGTTAATCTTGTATCATCACGCATAGTATACCGATGTTTTGTCCTGAATGCAAGTCTCTTATGATATCCTCCGGTGGCCAGCTCAAGTGCCGCAAGTGCGGCTATATCAGGAAGATCGAGTCCACCGACAATATGACAAAGAAACGGGAACGCGTGGAAAAGGAGATCATGATCGTCGATGACGAGGGCGAAAAGATCAAGACCCTCCCCACGACCCAGATCAAGTGCCCCAAGTGCGGCAACAACCTTGCGTTCTGGTGGCTCCGCCAGCTCCGGGCTGCCGATGAGAGCGAGGTGCGGTTCTTCAAGTGCACCGAGTGCGATCACACCTGGCGCCAGTACGATTAAGGTTTAGCCATACGTATTAACCAGTTTTCACACGGGTGAAGACAACCTTATTTTTTGCTCTGGAAAAATCCTATTCACAACGCACTCAGTGGAATTACGAGTATGACCCCCTCTCTTCTCAAAGAATGCTCCGTATTCATCTCGACCTCCCCACGGTCGGTCCCCAGCGGGGGAGTCCGAATGGTCCAACAGAACCACGAGGGCGGAGAAGATGCTGCGCACTCGTCTCGCAGTTCGAAACTGCGAAGGCAGCCCAAGAGGGCAAGCCCCCTTGACCCCCCGTTTTCATTGTTTTTCAAGGTTCGCATACGACCAAGTTCCACGGTCCGAATGGTCGACAGACCGTGGGGATGAGAAGAATCCGAAGGATTCTTCGCGGGCGAGGGTCGACAGCCCCCGAGCACCCGTGGCTCCATCCTTATCTAACACTATTCCACACAGGTTTTCTACAGAGCATATTTTTTCATCAAAATCTTCAAATTTCCTTGCTCCGACGATGTTATCAGTGTTTTTCGGTTTTTGGTACAGGCCAGTTCTCGAAGTTGTTTCAAGAATTTTCAACTATGCAGGATACCAAATCAGTTATGTGAACTGCTGAACAGGTATCTTTGTCACGTCGGTTATCCCGACAACAAGCGATAAAGACTTTAAGAATAGTAAGAGTGGGATGTTACGACTGTCAGTAGTAGCGGCCATACCTCTTATGTGCCTGCTCGATAGTCGGGACTTCAAGCACAAATACAGCATCGGATTCTTTGCGAATCAGGAAGATTATGGTGTAACTTCGCCCGACGTGCATTCTCCAGATATGTTTCTTTGGGGACAGACATTCTACGTCGGGTGCACTATACGGGTCCGCCAATTTCTGGATGTGGCGGAAGATCTGCACCCGAATCTTTTCGGGATACTTTGAGAGGGTTTTGATCACACCCTTTTCGATGTGAACGATCACTACTTTCCTCCAAAGATCTGCTCAATTGCCTCAATACTGTGGGCATAATCATCGCTGATGATCATACACACTACTCCTCATACGGAATGTTGAGTTCTTTTGCCGCCTCATCGAGACGTACGAACTTGCCGTTCTTCGCGATCTCCTCCATATGGGTAAGGAAATCGTGTTCCTGTTTCAATGCAATCATCTCAGCCAACAGAGCATCGTACGTCTGGCCCGGCCTCTTGAGGTCGGAAAGTGACTCCCAGATCTCTTCCGTAACAGGGATTCTCTTACTTGCAACTTCGCCCATGCACGTCTCCTCATTTGCGCGTAATGCCATCAGCAGTGCAGACACTTCGCCGCTAACTATTTCATCTCTCTGGCCGCTTACAACACTTTCATTACTGTAAGCATTTACACAGTTGTAAGTTTTTGAAGATAAATTCTCTGTTCACAGATCCGACCAACGGTGCGAATGAGGTCCCCCCACGATATTGGTTACCACTGGTGGTGCATTCTGGAAAGGTCCGGATCTTTCCCCGCACCAGGTTGCGTTCACGCACCATTCTTCTTCTTTCGTTTGCTGCCGGAGGAGCCGGAACTGCCCACTGCCGTCTTCTTCCGCAACAGCCGGTTGTACGTTATCGCGAACCGGTGCGCCTCGTCGCGGATCTCCTGGAGGTAGTGGAGCGCCATACCCTTCGGATCGAGTTTCCGGGGCAGCACCTCGCCGGGGAGGTATACGTCCTCCTCCTGCTTGGCAAGGGCGATGACCGGAATGGTGAGGTCGAGATCGCGAAGGGATTCCCCGGCCGCGGAGAGCTGCCCTTTCCCGCCGTCGATGATAATCAGGTCGGGGAGTTCGCGGTCCTCGCGGATCAGCCGGTCGTACCGCCGTTTCACGATCTCGGCGATGGAGGCAAAGTCGTCAATGCCTTCAACGGTTTTTATCTGGAACCGCCGGTAGTTCTTCTTGTCAGGAACACCGTTCCTGAACTGCACCATCGACCCGACCATCGCGGTGCCGGAGAGATGGGAGATATCGAAGCACTCGATAACCTCGGGCGAATCGGCAAGGCCGAGGCTTGCCTGCAGGTCCTTTGTCTTCATCTCGTTTTTCAGGAACGCGTATTCGAGGTTCTTCTGGACAAGGTCGAGCAGTTTTTTCTTCTCGCCGATCTTCGGCACCGTGATATGGACTGCCTTTCCCTTGCGCTCGGAGAGATACCCGGCAAGGGCCTCGTCAACCTCGTGGGACAGGATCAGTTCGGAGGGCGGGACACGGTCTGCATAATACTGGACCAGGAACTCCTCGAAGAAGTCCTCGCGGTTGTCGAACGAGTACTCCTGCTTTCCCATGAGCAGGCCCTTTTCCACCGAGAAGACCATGAGGTAGACCGTATCATCGGAGATCGTGTACCCGATTACGTCCTGGTCCGTCTCCTTCGGCCGCTCGACATGCTGGCGCTCGGAGAGCCGGGTGACGGCACCGATCTGGTTCCGCACCGAAAGCGCCTTCTCGTACTCCTCGCGTGCGGAATACCCTGCCATCTCCTCGCGGAGCATGTGGAGGAGTTCCGTGCTCTTCCCTTTCAGCAGTTCTGCAGCCCGGTCCACCTGCCGCTGGTACTCCTCCTGCGTGATGGCGCCGACACAGGGTGCGCTGCAGGTATTCAGGTGGTGCCGGAGGCACGCACGCTTCGGGAGCCTGCGGCAGGACCGGATCAAAAAGATCTTCCGGACAATGCGGACCAGTTCATCGCGCTCGGCTGCCGAGACGAACGGACCGAAATACACCGATTCGCCGGCCCCGGTACGGCGGGCAATCCCGATCCGCGGGAACGGTTCGCGGGTCAGCTCGATGTACGCGTACCGCTTGGCATCCTTGAGATCGATATTGTACTTCGGCTGGTGCTTCTTGATCAGGTTGTTTTCTAAAAGAAACGCCTCGGTCTCGGTGTTGGTCACCACGACGCTGATGCGGGCAATCGAGGCAACAAGGCTCTGCGTCTTCCGGTCATGATCCTTCTTCTGGAAGTAACTGCTCACCCGCTTCTTCAGGTTCTTGGCCTTTCCGACATAGATAATCGTCCCGCCTTTGTCGAAGAACTGGTAACAGCCGGGGGCGGAGGGAAGGGTCGCAGTATCAAACATGTGCTGTACTAGCGTCTCTTTTTGGGATTATTAAGGTCTGGGGATGGGGAAGGGATCCGGAAGGGATGCACGGCGGGGATTCTGCATGACGCTCCTGCTGCCGTCACTGCACCGGGATCTGCAGTGCAGTCCTGCTGCGCAAATCCCTAAATAGCCGGCTGGTGATGATGTTCTCTTTGTCCAGGGTTCCACACGGGAACAACGGGGGAGAGGACATATGGAATGGATCTATGCAAAGGGAATACCCATCGAGGCCCAGTACCTGTACCGGAAGGCACTGGACTATTCGCAGCGCGGCAGGGATGACGAGGCGCTGAAATATCTCCGGCAGTCGGTGATCATCGCGCCCGGGTACGCAAAGGCGTTCTTCGAGATGGGGAACTGCTGCGCCCGGCTCGGCCGGTTTGACGAGGCGCGGGAAAAATATGAACGGGCAACCCATATCGATCCCCGGGTGCCGGCCCATGCCTGATCGTCCCGCCCGCTCTGGTGCAGCAGGGGACTATCAGGATTTGGCCGGGGGTGTCCGGGCGAGCATCTCTTTAAGGAACTGCCCGGTATAGCTGCCGGGGACTGCGGAAACGTCTTCCGGTGTCCCGGCGGCCACGATCGTCCCGCCGGCATCGCCGCCCTCCGGGCCTATGTCGATGATATAATCGGCTGACTTGATCACGTCAAGGTTGTGCTCGATGACAACGACCGTGTTCCCCTTGGCCACGAGATCGTCGAGGACTTTGATCAGCTTCTTTGTATCGTCGAAGTGGAGTCCGGTAGTCGGTTCGTCCAGCAGGTAGAGCGTCCTTCCGGTGGCCCGTTTTGCCAGCTCGCGGGTGAGCTTGATCCGCTGCGCCTCGCCTCCCGAGAGCGTTGTCGAGCTCTGGCCGAGCTTGATGTAGTCAAGGCCGACGCGGGAGAGCATCTCCAGCTTTCCCCGTATCGACGGGATGTTCGAGAACAGCGCCAGGGCTTCCTCAACGCTCATGTCCAGGACATCGGCGATCGATTTGCCCTTGTACTTCACCTCGAGCGTCTCGCGGTTGTACCGCTTGCCCTTGCACTCCTCGCATTCGATGAAGACGTCGGGGAGGAAGTTCATCTCGATCCGGATCAGGCCGTCGCCCTGGCAGGCCTCGCACCGCCCGCCTTTGATGTTGAACGAGAACCGTCCCGGCCCATAACCCCGCATCTTTGCCTCCTTCGTTTCGGCAAAAATACTCCGGATATCGTCGAAGACCTTCGTGTAGGTCGCCGGGTTGCTCCGCGGGGTGCGGCCGATGGGGGACTGGTCGATGACGATCACCTTGTCGATTGCCGTATCGAAGAGGATCTTGTCGTGCTTCCCGACCGGGTCGCGCGACTTGTAGAGCCGCTGCATCATCCCCTTGTAGAGCGTCTCGTACACGAGCGTGGACTTCCCGCTCCCCGAGACGCCGGTGATGACCGTCAGGAGACCGATCGGGAACTTTGCGTCGATGTTCTTTAAGTTGTTCTCGCGGCAGCCTTTCACGGTGAGGAACTTCTCCGCATTTCTCCGGCTCCCCGGCACATCGATCTGTTTTGTCCCGGCAAGATACTGGCCGGTCAGGGACTTCTTGTTCTTCTCGATCTGCTTCGGGGTCCCTTCGGCAATGACCGCTCCGCCATGCATCCCGGCCCCGGGCCCCATGTCGATGACGTGGTCGGCCGAGCGGATCATGTCCTCGTCGTGCTCGACCACGATCAGCGTGTTGCCGATGTCGCGGAGCGTCTTCAAGGTCTCGATCAGCTTGTGGTTGTCCCGCTGGTGGAGGCCGATGGAGGGCTCGTCCAGGACGTAGAGCACGCCCACCAGGTTCGCCCCGATCTGGGTGGCGAGCCGGATACGCTGCGCCTCCCCGCCGGAGAGCGTCCCCGCGTTCCGCGAGAGCGTGAGGTACCCGAGTCCCACCTTCTCCAAAAATAACAGCCGGCTGGTGATCTCCTTGAGGATCTGGCGCGAGATCTCGGCTTCCTTCTCGGTCAGCCGGATCTCCCGGAGCGCGGCAAGGTGGGCGGAGATGGAAAGGTCCGTGAGATCGATGATGGACCTGCCGCCGATCCTGACGGCAAGCACCTTGTCCTTGAGCCGTTTCCCATGGCAGGAGGGGCACTCGAAGACCCGCATGTAGCCTTCGAGTTCCCGCTTCCGCCACTCGGACTTGGTCTGGGCATAGAGCCGGGCAGTCTGCGGAAGGAGCCCTTCCCACTGGCCGTTGTGCGACCACTGGGCATCCCCGTTCCGGGCGCTCATCGAGAAGTGCATCTTCTCGTCCGAACCGTACATCAGAGCATTATACTGCTCTTCAGTCAGGTCCTTAATCGGCGTCATCACGGAAAAGCCGAAGTGCTTTGCGACCGTTGCAAGGTACTGCCCGCGGAAGCCGTCCATCGGGTTGCGGTACGGGGCCACGGCGCCATCGGCAATGCACCGTTCCTTGTCCGGGATGATGAGGTCGGGGTCGAACTCCATCTTCACGCCAAGACCGTGGCACTCCTCGCAGGCACCGAACGGGCTGTTGAACGAGAACATCCGGGGCTGGAGTTCCTCGAAGGTGAGGCCGCAGACCGGGCAGGCCATCAGCGAGGAGTACAGCGTCTCCTTCTCCAGCTCTCCGGCAGCGATGACAAGACCACCGGATTTCTTGAGAGCGTTCTCCACCGCTTCCGTGAGCCGCGACCGGTCGGACGATTCGAGCCGGTCGATGACGATCTCGATGTCGTGCTTCTTGTACCGGTCGAGCTTGATCTCCTCATCGGTCCGGATGATCTGCCCGTTGAGCCGTACCCGCGTGTATCCTTCCGCGTTCAGGTCCCGGAGGAGCTGCTGGTACGTCCCCTTCTTCTGCCGGACAATGGGAGCAAGGACCGTGACCATGCCGGGATATTCCGCTGCAACCTGGTCCGCGATCCGGTCGGGGGTCTGCGACGCGATCGGGATATTGTGCCCGGGACAGTACGGCGTCCCGATCCGGGCATAGAGGAGACGGAGGTAATCGTAGATCTCGGTGGTCGTCCCCACCGTGCTCCGCGGATTTTTCGATGTGGTCTTCTGCTCGATGGAGATGGCCGGCGAGAGCCCTTCGATAAGGTCAACGTCCGGCTTCTGCATGATGCCGAGGAACTGCCGGGCGTACGAGGAGAGCGACTCCACGTACCGGCGCTGGCCCTCCGCATAGAGCGTGTCGAACGCGAGCGTGGATTTGCCGGAGCCGGAGACGCCGGTTATGACGACTAACTTGTCGCGGGGGATCTCCACGCTGATATTTTTGAGGTTGTGCTGGCGGGCACCTTTGATGATGATATCTTTCATGCTGTGCTCAGTTGGTACAGCTCCAATGGATAAAGGGGTAAGGTTCGGGGCATGAAAGTGAACGATTAATGCTTTTATGATTAACAAAGATCCATATTCAATTTTTTTTCAAGTATCGATGCTGCAATGATAGTATCGAAGGCGACATTCGAATAAATGAATTATTCTTTTTTTACGAGAGTTGCTTCATCAATTCTGCGAGCGAGTAAACTCGCGAAAATCAAATACTGCGCAGCTTTTTTTTCAGTTAAATCATGCTCTAAAGTATGAGCTTTGGGATTCCGAATGCCAATATACGCACCTTGGAAAATTAATAAAAACCCTTTTTGATCGTTCCTACCAGAATCTGTATTAAGATCACTTAACACTAATAAAGGATTTTGAATTGAAAGGGCTTGAGTGATAAGCTTATCCCCGTCATCCTCAAGTCCAGTTTTTTCCCGGATCTGATCAAAAATACCGATGATCGAATTCAGAACGGCATTACGATAATCGCCATTTTGAAATAAATCGTATGCATGACGTTGGATTATAGGATGTAAAAAATTTTTAAATCCAGACTTCTCTATCTTTAATTCGTCGCGAAGTTTTTTGTCAAGAATCTCTTCAATTTGAGGAATATCTTCTAATAAAATATCTCGATAATCATGTTCTTTTCCAAACCGGATATGGCGATTTAATTTCGCAGTATCAAGAGTAAAATTTCGCTCCCTCAATAAACGTTCTAATTTTTCTTGATCTCGTTTAATGTAGATGTTGATTAACGACGCAGAAGCTGTATCCCCCGATAAGATCTTTACAAGCGCATCAACGGATTTTTCCCTAATCTCTCGAAGTGATTTGTTGATCTCAAAATATTCGTCAATCATTTCTCCACCAGATATTTTCCATTACGTGTCCAGTTTTGTAAAAAAGATTGTAGACTGGAAGCAGCCGATTTCATGCCATATTCCCTTTAAGACCGGGGATATCAATTAATTTCTCCAACTCATTAAGAAGACCATTAATCAAAGAAAGTCCGGGGCATACATATCTCAGACATAACCTTGGATGATTTGCAATCCTTCATAAGGTGTTATTAATTGGCTCATATTTTTCAGAATGAAATTCAAACTCCGAATCCCGGGTATTTAGGTCTAGGCTCGTACTCGACACATTTTGTTGGGGGGTGTCTCTTATTTCCATATCCTTTGCATACATGATTAGGTGTACTAAATTTACCTGGACAGCCATCAACAGGACAAACATATACTTTTTTTACTACCATAATTCCCATTATTGTGTTTTTATATATTAATATGACGAACAATCTGCACAAGACGCCTAATCAATAAGATTTTTGACCCATCCGTACTAGCCATTTTCATTGCTCCGGTGCTGGCAATTTATAATGACCCTCAACAATCCCAAGTCCGTCCCTGCATTACCTTTTCACAACTCTATCAAATATCCCGTACAGGTAATACCTCACCATCGCCAGCGCCCCTGAGTCGTAAGACCCTCAGCACCCCCTTGGGGGAGCTTCATTCCGAAGGAATGAAGCAGAGGGATTTTGAAAAATCCCTCTTGTCGAACCTCTTCAGAGGTGAGACATGAGAAGAACCTGAAAGGTTCTTCGAGTCAGGGCTGGCGCAAGGGGGGCTTCCGGCCATTAAATCCCAGAGGGAAAAATTGTATACTCTCCCACGAATATTCTGTACCTATGAAATATACGGTGGTGCTCGAACCACAGGAAGAAGGCGGTTTCACAGTCCAGTGCGTCGAGATCCCCGGGGCGATCAGCCAGGGTGAGACCCGGGAAGAAGCGCTCGCCAATATCAAGGAAGCAATAGAACTGGTTCTCGAAGTCCAGCGGGAAGAACTTCACAAGAGATCACCAGCACATCACCGCGAAATCTCACAAGTCGAAGTCTGCTGATGCAGACTTCTCATCCTCGGATTCTGAAGAAACACTCGGAGGTCGAAGTGGCGGATGTCATATAAACTCCCGGTCATTTCCGGGGAAGAACTGGTCAAATACCTTGCAAAGCAGGGATTCGAGATCAAGCGCCGGACTTCGAGTCACGTTGTCGTGCAGAAAGAATGGCGTGTTTTTTCTGTACTCTTCATCGCGAATTAAAGAGAGGAACATTGATCGGGATCCTCAAACAGGCCGGGATAGAGGCCGAAGATTTCAAGAAGGGATTCCGATAAGAAACGGATACTTTCAATCTTTTTTTGGACTAATCCACCTCACGCTTGTGTCCTGATCCGTCCGGTCCCGACACCTGACGACAGGTCCGGCACTAAACCGGCTCGCGGGTCCGCCCGCTCACAACAAGCCCGCCCCGCCCCCATGCACAGCCGAAATGGAGAAAGCAAGCACATCCCTGACAGGAAACCTGATTATCTCCACCATATGATGATTTGATCAACAAGGATCAGTGCGAAGAGCAATCCGACCACAAGGAGGGGAGTCTTTTTGGTTTTCATGTTGCACAACTTCAAAATAGAGGTATCCGCCCCCGGTTACAAGTCAGTCCTGTTGCCGGGTATAGGTGAGGACATTACATCCGAGCAATGAACCAGTGAACGATTTTCCATCCGGGGCCATATCGTACGTACATGGGGAAGATAATTTTCCTTTTGACCAGGTACAAATCAGTCTCGGAGGATTCCCGCTTATTGAACCGGAAATTATCATCTGACCATAAGTATCAGTACCGTTTACGAATGTCCCCGTCTGTGTCAGCGTGTAATACCACCCAAATTCGCTCCACCATGTTCCAGTCCACGATAGGCATGTTCCCTCCGAACAGGGTTCACTGGTATTACATACATGCCCGCATGCCCCACAGTGCTGACTGTTGCTCTGCGTATCAATACAGGACCCATCACAGAGGGTCTGGCCGGACGGACAGGATGGATTTACTGACGTAATCGTGGTCGCTGGAATTTCTGTTGTGACAGAAGTATTGGAAGTCCCTGATGTTGCCGGAGTTAATGGCACGGCAGTAGTCTGCGTGGCAACCGGGGATACCGGTGGCTGGGAGGTATCTGTGCACGCAGAGACAAGGACCAGTGCGAAGAGCAATCCGACAAAAATGACGGCGGGTATTTTATTTTTCATGATAGACGAGATCATGAGAGTGGAATTAATCTGAAATGTATATCCTGTTTCCCCACTGATGCGAGTTGTTCACCGGTATAATCTTGTTCCAAAGATGCGCTATTAACAAGTCAGTCCTGTTCCCGGGTATAGGTGAAGGTATTTTTTCCGAGCAATGCACCAGAGAACGATTTCCCATCCGGGGCCATATCGTACGTAAAGGGTGAAGACATTTTACCTTTTGTCCAGGTACCGGTAAGTCTCGGAGGATTCCCGCTTGTTGAACCAGATATTATTACCTGTTGATAAGAGTCGGTGCCGCTCACCGATGTCCCGGTCTGTGTCAGCATATATACCCATCCGTCATCCCTCTTCCAGGATCCCGTCCACGACAGGCACTTTCCCTCCGAACAGGGTTCACTGGTATTACATACATTCCCGCATGCCCCGCAGTGCTGACTGTTGCTCTGCGTATCAATACAGAACCCTTCGCAGAGAATCTGACCGGACGGACATGATGGTTTTCCTGCCGTAATCGTGGTCGCTGGAATTTTTGTTGTGACGGAAGCTCCGGAAGTCACCGGCACTGCCGAAGTCTGAGCGGGAGCCGGTGATGCCGGTGGTTCGGATGTATTTGTGCACGCAGTGACAAGGACCAACGCGAAGAGCAAACCGACAAAAATGACGGATGATATTTTGTAAAATTTTTCCCCGTTATATGACATAATTGTACATAAATTAATGAGAGATGCATATTTATTTCAAATGGTCTGGGTTTTTTTATTATGACAAGGGTTTTTTAATATCGTTGATAATTTTCAATTACGCTGATTTTCAAAATCGTACTCTAGGGATGCATGATAAAAAGTTCAGGGGAAAAAGGTCCCCCGATAACAAGTCACTCCTGTACCCGGATCCAGGTCAGGACTCTTTTTCCAAGCAACCCGCCAGTGAACGATTTCCCATCAGAGGTCATATCAAACGTACAGGGAGAAGAATCTCCACTTTTCGGGTAAGTCCAGATACCAGTAAGTTTCGGAGGATTTCCGCTTGTTGATCCGGATATTATTATCTGATTAAAAGTACTGTCAAAGCCGTTCACTGATGTCCCGGTCTGTGTCAGCTCGAACGTCCTCTGCCCGTCATCGATCCACCAGGATCCCGTCCACGACAGGCATTTTCCCTCCGAACAGGGTTCACTGGTATTACATATATGCCCGCATGCCCCACAATGCTGACTGTCGCTCTGCGTATCGATACAGGACCCGTCACAGAGAGTCTGGCCGGACGGACATGATGGTTTTCCTGCCGTAATCGTAGTCGCTGGAATTTCAGTTGTGACAGAAGCACCGGGAGTTTCGGAGGTTCTTGGAGTCACCGGCACGTCCGGACTCTGCCCGGGTGTCGGGGATACCGGTGGCTGGGATGTGTCTGTACACGCAGAGATAAGGATCAGTGCGAAGAGTAACCCGGCAAAAATGACGGGGAGTATTTTATTTTTAATAATAGACGACATTCTTGTAGAGAAAATAATGCGAGATACATATTTATTTCAAATGGGGAAATTTTTTTTATTATGGATAATGTTTTTTAATCCCGTTGATAATTTTTAATTACGCTGATTTTAAAAAAAATTACTTGAAGGTTGCACGATTAATCAGGTCATGGCGTTTTTCGCTCAAAAATTACCGTCAAATTTTTTTTATCGATTAGTTCCAGAAGAGCAATGTGCGGCCAACCCGGATTTTTACTGCTGATACAAAAATAATCCAGTATACCGCCGGGCATCTGAAGGACGACGCGATGATTGCGGTTGTCGATCGCGTTGTTGAGATCATGCGGCAGTAACCAGGTTATTTCTCCGTGCATTTTCCCGAACGGGTAATACAGGGTCATCGTAACCTGGGGGGTGCCCACGCGGCGGGGGCAACGCCCCCGAGAGCGTCAGGAGAAAACCTGTTCAGGTCGATCCAATATCCCCTCTTCTTTCACTTGGCCCATCCTGCCCCCCTCGCACCCCCGACTTTCACCTCCCAAAAGCGTACATTAGCGTTTTACAGCGCCACGTAAAATGCCCTGTTTCGCTTGTATCCCAAGGAAAACTCATATCTCCGGATCACTGAGCAAAACTGCACCGATTTTTACAAAAGTTGATCAAAAAATTGGAAATCGGAGCCCGTACAGGGGCCGGATTGCTCATTCTGAGAGCCCCCCGAAACAGGATACAAAATATGGAGTTACCGGGGGTATTCCCGGACTATCGCAGCGATCTTCCCTTTGGTTGCCGGAATGTTCTTCGTTGCGATCTGCCAGATCACTTCGTGGTCAACCGCAAAATAATGATGGATAACCTTGTTCCTCAATCCCACGATGGTCTTCCAGGGAACTTCGGGATGTTGCTTCCGGATCTCATCCGGGATCGCAGCAGCGGCTTCACCGATCTTCTCCACATTCCGTTCAACGGCATCGATCAGTTGCTCGTTCCTGATAAAATCCTCATAGGAGATCCCGGCAATGTAGCGCTCGATCTTCTCCATGGAGGCAAGGATCTCTGAAAGGTACAGGGCTGGAGACCGTGCGGTCATGCGTACTGTACCTCAGCAAGGATGGTATCCCGGATCAACGGGTGGAGCGATCTCCGTATGACAAGATCGACATTATGATGGAGGCGGGATTCCAGGTAATCGGCAAGGTCCACGAGCTCCCATCCGATCGGCTTGTCAAATTCGACGATGATGTCGATATCGCTCGCTGGAGCAGCTTCCCCTCGTGCATAGGACCCGAAAATACCAATGGAGGTAACACCGTATTTCTTTTGGATCTCGGGGAGGCACTCCCGCAGGATTTTTCGTATTTCATCAGCCGATTTCATGGTTCCGATAAAAGATGATGGATCTCCACCCTAAAAAATGCACGGTCGTCATCACAAAAGAAAAAAGGGGATTACTCCCCATCTCCCGGCGAACCTCCCCCCGCCGGCTCATCCCGCAGATCCACCGTTCTCACCGGCAGGACCTCTCGCGGGATAACCATCCCGTCCGCCCGGACCTCCCGGATCGAATCGTGCCGGACCAGAAAGAACTGCCAGTCGCCGTTCGGGGCCCGGACCCAGAACTCCCGGGCGGTAACAAGAGTCAGGGCAACACGGTGGAGGCTTGCGAGCTCGCGCTGGTACTTGTGCAGGATCTCAAACTCGTACGTGAAGAGCGTTTGCGAGCGTTTCACTTTCACGTACACGACCCGGTCCGGTTCGTTGATAATGAAATCGAACGCGTTGTACCGTTGTGCAGCTATCCGTTCGACACTCCCGCGTCTCTCCGCGATCTCCACCGCCTCACCGAGTGCGTTCTTCGGGCGCCTGCCTTTGGTCATGGCACACCTCCCGGTCCCTGCCGGTCCGCTTCAAGGCCTTCAATGCGGTACCGGAGATCATTGATCTGGTAGAAGATCTCCTCGTTCATCCGGTCCTGCCGCTCCATGAAGGAACAGACAAGATCGCGAAGCGCTGCCTCGAACTTCACGTACGGGATCTCGGGATCCTTTCCATAGAGTTCCCGCAGGGTCTGGCGCCGGACAGCGCTCTTCGGTGCCCTGGGCCGGGCAATGGCCAGCCCTCTCAGGGCAGTCACCCGCTCAGCAGGATGTGCTCTACAGCTCCGGCGCAGTGCCAGCCCTTGTTCATGTGCTTCCGGATTATCCGGGCCGGTACCCGGTCCGCCGGTGCAGCCTGCACCAGGCGGATCTTGTGTTTTCCTTTCAGGCTTTTCTGTCATGTAATATCCTCATGTCATCCGGGGCCCCTGTGACAACCCATTATCCGTTTCAGAAGACCATGGGCTTTGATTATGGACCGGTTGTAAGAGAAAATTGCGTGCGATGCGCTGGTTTTACCGCAATCCGGGCTTCCCGTCCTGCTCTTTTTGTAGGAACAAAATTGTTCCCAAGGCACATCAGCATTCAAGCAATGTTCACCTCTTCCGGTTTTTTGCAGGGTTTCCGCTGACACAGACAGCATGGTGCCTGAAAGAGTATGGGTCTGGCTGAATAAATTCCAAAACGGGAAATCCGGACAATTTCCCGATGCTTTGGGACAATCGGTACAATATTCAGGCAGATCCGGTTGCGCAAAAATGTTAAATGAAAATTGTTGACTTCCCTCCTGTCGACTTTCCAGAGGATGCCTTGATACGCGGAACCAGATCTCCCGACAAAGGCTCCGACCGATAAGCATCGCAGATCAGAGAACCTTATCAGTCCTGACTGCATTGCTTCGGATAATCATGAGTACATGCCCGGCCACACTCGTTTCCAGCACCGATCATACCTTTCATAACCCCTCATGCCAACAGACTTTCCATGGAAAGCCCCGACCCATTCCGGTACGGTCTCGCAGCCCTTGTCCTGCTTACGGCAATCGCTCTCACCGTGTTCCCCGCATCAGCCCACGCCCCTTCGGACATCCAGCTCTCGTACAATGACGCTGCAAAAGAACTGACCGTGGTGATCACGCACCCGGTCCCGGACCCGCAGTCCCATTACATCCGCAACGTGAAAGTCAAGGTCAACGATGTCGTTTCCGTTGACAGGGACTACACGAGCCAGCCTTCGGGAGACCGTGTGACGTACACCTGCTCCCTCCCGCTGAACAAGGGCGACACCATCCGCGTCACGGCAACCTGCAGCCAGGGCCCCTCGCTCACAAAGGTGATGGACATCGCAGCACCAGCCGCAACCACTGCTTCAGCAGCAGCTCCTCCCCAATCACCGGCTCCCCGGCCCGCGTCAACTCCCGCACCGGCACCGGTAACAACACAAAAATCAGCCCTCGGTCTCCTTCCGGTTATCGCGGCAGCGGCGTTTGTGCTTGCAAAAAAGAGATAATTTTTTTACAGATCCCCGCCCCGGCCCCGGCGCCGCTCCTCGTAGGGGATCTCGGCGCTCTCGCCACGGCCGGGTTTCTTCCGGTCGCGCTTGACACTCTCAAAGCGATCTTCCAAGGGAATGTCCACGCTCGCGCCCCGGGGCAGGGGCTCGCGCTCGTGCCGCGATGATCCCCCGAACCGTTCCTCAAGGGGGATCTCGACGCTCTTTCCCTTTGAGAGGGGTTCGCGTGCCTGCCGGGCGTACTCGAACCGGTCGGCAAGGGGGATATCAACGCTTGCACCCTTGCTGAGTTCCCCACGTTCGCCCCGGGCGCGTTCGAACCGGTCCTGGAGCGCTATCTCGTTGCTCCTCACTTCATTGTACCGGCCCTGGACGGTGCGCTCGCGCTGCTGCCGGTTCTCTTCTACTGCATAGTGGTTGCCGCGGCGTGCCGGGAATCCCCGGGGAGCAGCCTCTGCCGGCACATCCGCATCGGCAATAAAATCAATGCCGCCATCATCATCACCGCGTGACGGCCTCCGTCCTGATGAGGGAGCCACGGCACCCCGCGGGGCCGGGCGCTTGCCGGTGAAGGCATACGGGCTGCCCTTCTTCTCACTCCGGATCTTCGCCACCTGGTCTTCGATATGGGCATTCCGGTCCGCCTCGCTCCACTCTGTGAAAACCAGGAACTGGAGGAACGCATCGGGCCCGCGGAAGACCGATGCATCGATCCGGTCAAAGAGGAAGGTCTTCGCGACATCCCCGAACCATCCCCCGGACCGCTCGGTGATGACGCCGTTGCCGGGCTCGAAGACGAGGACCCGCTCGATCTCCCCGTTCCGTCCCCAGACCGTCTCCGCGATCCCCTCGTCTTCGAACGTGATCAGTTTCCCGACCGCACCATAGTCCCCGCCTTCCCGGATGGCGATCCGCTGCACACCATTCTCGAACCGGAAGGTCCGGGGCCGTGTCCCGAACGCGAAAACCTCCTCGACCATGCCGTACTTGTCGAAGACAAAGCGCCGGAGCGTCCGGTCCGGCCGGGCCGGATCGCATTCCGTCATGATCTCCGACGAGGGGTCGAAGCGGTACTGTCTCCGCACGGATTTCTTTGCATCCAGCACGCGGACTCCCCCGTTCCCGTACTGGTAGTAGCGCACCACCGGCCCTCTGCGGGAGCCTTCATGCTCGGTTATGACAGAATCGGTCATCTCAGCAGCTCACCCCGTTCTTATGAGTATTCTCCCGATGTACGGTTATCCCGTCTCCAGAGAAATAGTTTGTTCCGGAACCGGGCCGGATCACGGCAGAAAAAGAGTAACCTTCATGGATATGAGCGTATAACGGGTATCCTGAAATGACTGATGACGCCATCGTCACTCCCGTTCCCGCAACGGATCCCGCTGTCACGGGAAGCCCGGATATCCCTGCATCTGCCGTAACCGGACAAGGCCGCACGCTCTACCTTGCCAAGTGGACGACACGGTTCTGGGCCTGGCTCATCGACTTCTTCATGGTCATCCTCTTCCTCAACATCATCCGGGGCATCGTCGATTCGCTCGGGTGGAGCATTCCCCTGTATATCGATCCCTGGAACTGGGAACCCTTCGAGTTTGCATTCCAGACCCTCTTCTTCTTCCTGTACTGGACGGTCATGGAAGGATTCCAGGGCAGGGGGCAGTCCATCGGCAAGATGGTGATGAACTTAAAAGTTGTCAGCCGTGACGGGACAAGGATCGATTATAAGGAAGCCGCGATCCAGAGTTTCGGCAAGGCATTCCTCCTCCCGCTGGACTGCCTCATCGGATGGATCGCCATGCCGGAGACCAAGCTCCGGGTCTTCAACCGGCTCTCGGGCACCATCGTGATCAAGACCGATTACAAGGAACCCGCCGGGATCCTGTACGTGAAAGACAAGGAGTGACCGGGCCGGCCCTGCATCCCTTTCCTGCAGGCCTGCCTGCACGGAGCGATCCATGGATACCCCTGACCCCGGAGAAGGAACTGCGGAGGATACCGGCCCGGCAGGCCGGTCCCCGGAATACGGAGAGAGACTCGCGCATTTCACTGCCCTCCTCCAGGACGATGACGTCTCCTCGCGGTGGAAAGCAGCGGAAGCGCTGGGCCGGATCGGGGACCCGGCTGCTACGGGTGACCTCATCGATGCGTTATGGGACGAAGATCCGCGGGTGAGGACAAAGGCGGTCTGGGCGCTCGGGCGGATCGGCGATGACCGCGCGATTCCCCCGCTCCGGCGCCTGTACCGGATGGAGTCGGAAGAAGCCCGCGAAGATATCAGTGAAGCGATCGCCGCAATTGGTCGCAGCAGGGCCGGAACGGGGCCGGACGATCCTGCCGGGAGATGAGGGGGACGTGATGAATAAAGAGCATTTATCGGATGGCACGGTGAACAGGACACCGGGAATACAGCATGCCTGAGATCGAGTCGCTGTACCGGAAAGTCAACGGGAAGATCTTAATCGAGATCGATCTCAAATCGGTTGAGCAGATTTTCAACTCGCTTGACCATGCCCCGTTTCACGAGAAGGAGCTGGACCCTGACGCAGCGCAGTACATTGTCGATATCGTTGATGATTTTCCCCTGAAAACCCCCTTCCGCCTTGTCATCTACCTGCCGGTCTGCATCCACTGCAAGGAACAGGCCGGTAAGATCCCCGCGGCCATCCGCTCGCATTTCCGGTACCGGATGCTGGTCCAGGACCTGAAGTTCCGGGAGAAATTCCGGCAGGGGAGATGGGCGCTTCTTGTCGGCCTCACCTTCCTCACGATCGCCCTGCTCGCCCGGCAGGTCGTTGCCGCGTACCTTGCCGCAGACCACCTCCTTGCCCAGATCTTTGCCGACGCCCTCCTGATCATCGGCTGGGTTGCCATGTGGGAACCGGTCACGATCCTGCTCTACCAGCTCTGGCCCATTGTCAAGATGAAGAAGGTGTTCGAGAAGATCAGCACCATGGAGATCGAGATCCTCCCCTCATCGTGAAGAGGGAAGTCAGGCTTTTTTGATCCGGTGCAGCGTGGACTGGAGCGCCGCGATAGTCTCTTTCGTGCTGTCGGACGGCTCACCGGGACATCCTTCCACCGACCCCCTGCCGGACCGGAGTGCCGAGAAGATGCAGGAAACCGCTTCCCCGTGCGAGGGGCCGTAGCCCCCTTCGAGGACGAGCGCCAGCGGCCGGTCCGCAGCCTGCATGAGAAATGCAGTAAGGTTCGAAAAGTCGGCGGGACGGAGGGCAAGACCGCCAAGAGGATCGTCAAAGAGGGTGTCCTGTCCCGCGGAGACGATCAGGGCATCGGGCCGGAAGCGATCGATCACGGGCACGAAGACTTCAGCAAAGACCGCGAAAAAATCCGCGGCACCCGCCCCGCACGCGAGCGGTGCATTGACCGTGTACCCGGTCCCGTCACCGATCCCGGTATCGCCCGTCCTGCCGGTATACGGGAAGAGGTATTCCTGGTGAACGGAGCAGTACAGTACCTTATCGGACCCGTAAAACGCCTGCTGGGTCCCGTTGCCATGGTGGACGTCCCAGTCAACGATCGCAACCCGGTCAACATCCTCAAGGAGACGGGCAGCCGCGATCGCAGCATTGTTCAGCAGGCAGAACCCCATTGCCCGCTCGTGTTCAGCATGATGGCCGGGGGGCCGGGCCAGGGCAAACGCATGCTCCCCGTCCAGGGTCCGCTCCGCCGCAAGGATCGCGGCGCCTGCTGCCCCGAGCGCTGCGTTGTACGAGGCAGGGGTCACGTAGGTATCCGCATCAATGAACAGGGGGACCGTGGCAGCGGCAGAGCGCTCCTTAAGCCATGCAAGGTACCAGGGTGCATGGACCCGGAGCACGGCCTCTTCCCTTGCCGGATCCGCAGCACGGAACGCCGTGCCCGGGGGGACACCCGATAACGCCGCGAGGAGACGGGCGTTACACTCGGGATGGGCGGGACAGTCATGCCCGGTACCGGCCGGGCTGGTGATCACAGAGCAGTGCACCGTCATTCACCCGGTGACCCGCGGCTGACGGGATTAGGGGACTATTACCGCTGCCGGTATATGCAGGTTGTGCCACCAGTTGGGGAAAATGCAGCAGAAGAACGCAGGGAGAACCGCCAGAGTGAAGGATCAGAACCCGGCGGTGATCTCTTCGAGCTGCTTTGCGCAGTCCGGGCAGAACATCTTCCTCTTCCGGTCGAGCTCGTCGAGCGTGTTGGGCCGGAACATGATGCACTCGGGATTTTCGCAGTGCCCCAGGCCCAGCAGGTGCCCGATCTCGTGGGAGCCTTCCTTGGTGATCCGGTCGATCAGGTCGTCGTCATGGTGCTCCCTCCCATAGTATTCGTTTCCCAGACGGGCAGTCGAGACAACCGCCGCCCCGACCTGCTCGCGGGCAAGGCCGAAGACAAAATCGTTCCCGTTCCGGAAGAGGTCCTGATGGACGACAAGGAGGACCGGATCATCGATCCCGTGACGGTGCTTGTATGCCTGGACACTGTCGAGCAGGGCCTGCGCGTCGACCTGGTGGCGGGCATTATTGTAGCCCATCAGCCGGACAGGGTTCTCCGAGACCGTGGTCCGGACACCAAGAACAGAGGAGATGATGCGGGAGACCGGCACCTGGAAGCCGGAAGGAGATAAGGCATCCCAAAAAATATGGACATGCATCGCTATATTCTGTTGGAATGGGCTCGTATAAACATGTTGAGAAATGCGTCGGGGACTACATTGCCGCGCACTACACGAGCCCGGTCGAGGTGGGCGTGGGAAACAACCCGGGCGCGGCGGGAATCATCCATGCGGCCGGGGTCCCGGTCCGGTGCACGGACATCCGTGAGCGGATCGTACCGGAAGGAGTGGTCTTCCACATTGATGACGTGTTCGAACCCGATCTCTCCTTTTACCGGGATGCTGACGTGGTATACGCAATCCGGCCGGCGATCGAGATGCTCCCGCCCCTCATCGCCCTCGCGGAAAACCTTGGCTGCGACCTTCTCGTGTACCACCTCGGGTTCGAGACGTACGGGAGCGGCGGGGAGAAGATCGACTGCGGGGTGCTCCTGCACCGGTACGTCCGCTGCTCAGAATCCGTCAAAGAGCGTTGACTGGGTTTTTGCGGGAGCCGGCTCTTCCTTCACTTTTGCCGGTGCAGCCTTCGGGCTCTCCGCTTCCGGTAACGGGAGCTCCCCTTTCTTCTGCGGTTTCTCCGCCTTTTGCTCCTTCTTTGGCGGGGCAGCTTCCTTCTTTGCCTCTTTCTCCCGCTCTTTCTCTTCCTGTACGATCGCCCGGATAATCTCGGCAGCCCGTGCCCGGTCATTCAGGAAAAAGTTGAGCTGGTCCGCGTCAAACGAGAGCTCGCGGGCGAATCCCGCCGGGTCCTGCCCAACGAGAAGGGCGAGGGTGTCGAGATAGTGCTCCCGCAGGGTGTCCTGCGGGACGTGCATTGTCGATGAGACCTTGTTTAAGGTCGCAATACGGATTGTCTTCTGTTTCTTTGCGGCGGCCATCTTCTGCCAGCGCTCGGGTGGCATGATCCGGGCATGGATGCCCTTTCCCCCGGCAGCGTCCGCAACGCCAAGCAGCATCACCGCCGTTGCGTACCGCCAGAGCGTATGGTACTGGCGGCGGTACGTGTAGCCGAGGTACTGGTCCGCCCGCGAGAGGTACCGGTATGCCCGCTCGACGGAACGGGGATCCGCGAGATGGGGGACACTCCCCTCGACCCACTGCACGATGGTATCCGGGGTGTCGTCAACATCGTACGAGAGCCGCATCAGCTCGTCGTCGCGGGTCTTGCCGAACAGTGCCGTGATGAGCGAGAAGATGGAGACCCGCTCGTCTTTCTGGGAGGTATGGACCTGTCCGTCATCGAGACTGTCTCTTCCAAGGGCTGAGGCATAGAGCATGTTGACCGCGGAGCGGATGTCGCCTCCGGCGCTCTCGGCAATAGACTGGAGGGCGGCGTCGCTGCAGCTGATCTTCTCTGCGGAGCAGAGGTACCTGAGGCGCGGGACAATGGACCGGGCGGGCACTGCCTTGAACTGGACCGGCTCGCAGCGGGCCCGGATCTCCGGCGAGATCCCGTACAGGTCGTTTGCGATCAGGATCATCGGCTGCTGCGCCTGCCGGATGCATTCGAGGATTGCCTTTGCCCCACCCCGGTCGGCATTTCCCTGCAGGTTGTCCGCTTCGTCAAGGACAATCAGTTTCCGCGTTGCGCCGGTCAGGCTCGCGGTCACGCTCCCGGCGCCGGCGATCCGCTCGATCACCGCTGCCGTCCGCTGGTCGCTTGCGTTCAGCTCGACGACTTCCCAGTTCATGTCGTTTGCGAGTGCGTAGGCCGCCGAGGTCTTGCCGATGCCGGGCTTGCCGTAGAGGAGGAGCGGCCGGGACTTCCTCGTCCAGGTCTTTGCCCATTCCGCGATCTGCATCACCGGGGTCTTGTTTCCCACAAGATCCGCGAGGTGTGCAGGGCGGTACTTCTCTGCCCAGTCCATAATCAGTCTACATTTGCGGGGCTACCAATAAAAGCGCTTTTGTACGAGTGGCAGGCCGGCGTTTCAGCAGAAGAACAAATGAATTATCTCTGATGAGGCGCAATTAGGATAACACGAGTATCCGTGCTCCGTGCACGGACTGTATTTTCAGGTGATGTCGTGGTCCGCAACTGCTCCACAGAATCGATCGCAAAGGTTGTCCGGGAATACGAGGGCGTGAAAAGGAAACATGCCATCGGCGAGATGGTCAAGGCGCTGCGGATCGATGCACCGCACGTCGTGGCCGCGTTCGGCGAGGACGCGGCGGTGATCGAGCACAACGGCGAGGCGCTCCTCCTTGCGGCAGACGGCATCTGGTCGAAACTGATGGAGGCGGACCCCTACTGGGCGGGGTACTGCTCGGTGCTTGTCAATATCCACGACATCGCGGCCATGGGCGGCCGGCCGATCGCGATGGTGGACGTCTTTTCCATGTCAAAGGGCATGATCCAGGAGCAGGTGGTGAAAGGGATGCACGACGCATCCGCACAGTTCGGCGTCCCGATTGTCGGGGGGCACCTCCACCCGGACGCCCCCTACAGTGTCATTGATGTCTCTATCCTGGGCTCGGCACGGCTCGACTCGATCATCTACAGCCACACGGCACAGGACGGCGACATTGTCGTGATGGCCATCGACCTGAACGGGCGGGTCCACCCCTCCTGTGCCCTCAACTGGGACTCGGTGACGATGAAATCCGCAGCCGAAGTCCGGGCGCAGATCGCGGTTCTCGAGGAGATTGGCAGAAAACACCTCGTGACTGCAGGAAAGGACATCAGCAACCCCGGCCTCATCGGGACGCTCGGAATGCTGCTTGAGATCAGCGGCAAGGGCGGCGAGATCGACCTTTCGCAGATCCCCAAACCGGACCTTGCAAAGAACGGCATGACGTTCGAGCAGTGGGTCCGGATGTACCCGGGCATGGGATTCATCCTGACGGCAAAGGAGGAGAAGGTCCCCGAGCTCATCAGGACGTTTGCCGGTGTCGGCATGACGGCAAAGGTGATCGGCAGGGTGAACAACAGCAAGTCCCTCTCCGTCCGGTACGACGGAAGCGAGACCGAGGTCTTTGACTTCATCAAAAACGGGATCATGCACCTGACCGAAGAGGACGTTGCATGCCAGTCGCGGTAAAGCGGGTCGGGATCGGGATCTTTGAGGATCCGGAGAAGGTTATCGAGAGTGCGGTCGCCGTCTGCACCTCCATGGAAATTTCCTGTTATTGCCGGCCCGGCATCGTGAAGGACAAGCCTTCCGAACGATCGGTCCATATCCTTGAGTCTGCACATCCCGAGCAGGCGATGATCGACGACCTCATGAACGGTTCGATCGATGCCGCGGTACGGGGAACGTTACCCGCAAACGCGACACTGAAAGCGCTGAAGATTGCCGAGGGGGTCGACCACCTTGAGCGGATCGCCCTCCTTGAGACGGCCGGCGGGAAGAAATTCCTGCTGACACCGGTCGGCGTGGACGAAGGCTGGACCGTCCCGGAAAAACTCGAACTGATCAAGAAAGGGAAGATCATTGCAAAAAAATTCGGCCTGCCGGAGAAGACCGGCATCCTCTCCGGTGGCAGGCTCGGGGACATCGGGCGCCATAAGCAGGTGGACGCGAGCATGGCCGAGGCCGAACTGGTTGCAAAACTCTCGGATTCCGTGCACTGCGAGATCCTGATCGAAGATGCGATCCAGACCTGCGGCCTCATCATAGCTCCGGACGGGATCTCGGGGAACCTTATCTTCCGGACACTCACATTTTTAGGAAACGGGTACGGGCATGGGGCGCCTGTGGTAAATATCCGCAGAATTTTCGTGGATAGTTCGCGCGCCTCTCCAAATTATGCCAATGCGTTATTGCTCGCAGCATCTTTGCTGGAATAATTTAAGGCCCCGTTTTTGCTTTATTTTCCCCAAAAAAATCAATAAAACAAAATAAAAAATATTTTGCGAAATTCTGAAGCCCGATTCGCTCTTGCCGTGCAACACGCCCTCAAATATCATATTGCGGGGCTATATTGGAGTATTTCCCCAAAAAGTATTTAAATATACCAAGTGGATTTCTTTTTGAGGTAAAAAACATGGCAGATTTACCAATCGCCGCAGTTGTAAGGATTGCAAAGAAAAACGGAGCCGAACGCGTGGGAAGCGATGCAGCCGAGGCACTGGTTGCCAAGGCCGAGAAGTACATCGCCCAGCTGACTAAAGAAGCCAACAAGCTTGCCGAGCACGCTGGCAGGAAGACCATCAAGAAGGAAGACGTGGACCTGGCGTCCAAGTCCAACTAAACTCTATTTTTATCAACGTTGAGAAGGACTGCGGGATGCAGTTCTTCGAATTGTCGAAGGTCATCAGACCTGAGAGAGGAGAATGTCGTAAGTCATCAGACTTGCGGCAGGAGAAGGACAGACCTTCTCCTGAACGCATCAGCGTTCTTCGAATTAATCAAATTGAAAATTGTTGCTTGTTTTTAGCCATTACATGGATCGATTCATTGTTTCGTTGTTACGATCGCCCCCTTTGCGCCTCCGACTGGTTTGAAAAACCAGGAGGATGAGAAGAACGCGGATGCGTTCTTCGAAAGCCCTGACTCGAAGAACCTTGCAGGTTCTTCTCGTGTCTCGGGTCTGAAGACCCTCAACACCCCCAAGGGGCAGGGGGCGCTGATGATGCTTCTGCATTACCTGCACGGAAAAAGAGGACGATAACAAAGCATTTTTCCGACAGCATTCCACCCCCGCCTAAACTCCTGCCTGCCCGTGGCAGCAGACGGGAGGTGTCGAATCGCATCAGCGGGGGCACAGACGATGCCTCTGTATTATCTGAAAGGGATACTCCAACAAAGAATCGTTTTCATCAAAAAGAAATTGATACCGCCGCGGGGCGCCCTTCGGGGCGGCGGCCGTTAATCACAACCGGGGGTATGGGGGCATCAGCCCCCATCATTACTTCAAATGTTTTCAACGGACTAAAAAAATAACAATTAATCGAATGAGATTTCTCAGAACTTCCCCTTGGTGCTCCGGACCTTCTTGTCCCCGGTCAGCGCAAGTGCCTGCCCGAGGGCGATGCCGAATGCCTTGAACGCTGCTTCGCACTGGTGGTGGTCGTTTTTGCCGGAGAACGAGATGTGGGCCGTGATGCCGGCGCGGGTGCAGAGCGAGTAGAAGAAGTGCTCGAAGATGTCGGCCGGGATGGTGCCAACCAGCTTGTTGCCAAACGTTCCCTTCCAGACAAGGTATCCCCGGCCCCCGCAGTCGAGGGCAACTTCACCGAGAGACTCATCCATCGGGATGACCGCATGGGCAAACCGCCGGATGCCCCGGCCCTCGCCGATAACCTGCTTTATCGCATCGCCAAGGACGATGCCGATGTCCTCGATGGTGTGGTGGCAGTCCACATGCAGGTCGCCCTTTGCCGTGCAGGTAAGATCGAACCCCCCGTGCCGGGCCATCGCGGTCAGCATATGGTCGAAAAACGGGACCCCGCTGTCCACCTTCACCATCCCCTTCCCGTCGGGGTTCAGTTTCACTACGATCTTCGTTTCCTTTGTCTCGCGCTTCACGTCCACAACTCTCATCTGCATTCCTCCAGTGCATCCTTCAGTTTGATCTTCCCGCTGTACAACGCCGAGCCGAGCACCGCTCCGGCTGCCCCGGCTGCCTTCAGGGCGGCTACATCGGAACGGGCCGAGACACCACCGGCAACAACAACGGGGATTGTTACCGCATCGATCAGCTGCTTCACCGGATCGATCCGTATGCCCTGCTGCAATCCCTCGACATCCACGTTCGTGTACAACAGCGAGCCGGCACCCAGCTCTTCGAACCGTTTCGCCCAGCCGATATAGTCCCCGGCCGTCTCCTGCCAGCCATGCACGGCGATCTGCCCGCCTTTTGCATCAACCCCGGGCATCACCCGTTCTTTCCCGAACTCGCGGGAAAGGGTCCGGATGCACCCCGGATCCCGGGTTGCAAGGGTCGAGATAATGACCCGGTCCACGCCGGTCTCGAGCCAGTTCCTGGCATCATCCACGGAACGGATGCCCCCGCCCAGCTCGATCTCGACACCGGTCTTTTTGATCAGGTCTTTAATGAGCCCTGCATTCTTCGAGGCCGTCCCAAACGCCCCATCAAGGTTGACAACGTGGAGCGCTGTTGCTCCCAGATCCAGCCAGCGGGTTGCACAGGCAAACGGGTCGCCGTATGCCGTGGCACTCTCGCGTTTCCCCTGCACGAGCTGGACGCACTTCCCCCCAAGGATGTCGACAGCGGGAAAGATGTTCATTTAGCAGCCTACCGGATCATCCGCTGGATGGCCATCACGAGAATATCCCGGGCTCCGGCACGCCGGAGCTGGTTGATGAGGGTGTACACCCGCTCCTCGCTGACCACCGCGTGGACTGCAACAAGACCCTCCGAGGAGGCAACGTCCATCACGGTCGGCCCGGAGAGACCGGGCAGGACCTTTTTTACTGCATCAAGGCAGGACCGTTTGGCGTTCATCATCAGGTAACACTGTCCCCGTGCCCGGATCACGCTCTCCAGCGCAAGGTGGATCTCGTCGATCTTCTCCCGCTTTTGCTTCAGGGACTCGCGGTTTGCGATAAGGTGGGTGGAGGTTGTGAGAACCTCATCGATCACCCGGAGGCGGTTGGTCTTCAGCGTCGTGCCCGAGCTTGACAGGTCGATGATCGCGTCCGCGATCCCGAGATGCGGGGTTGCCTCGCAGGCCCCGCCAACCTGCACGATCTCGACGTCCACCTTCTTCTTTGCAAAGTACCTGCCGGTGATAACCGGGAACTCGGTCGCCACCTTCTTCCCCTTCAGCTGCTTAGCCGAGGTTATGCCGGAGTCCTCGTGCACGGCAAGGACCAGTTTCCCCCTGCCGGACTGGAGGTCGAGGAGCTCCTCGACATCGGACTCCCGCTCGATCACCATGTCGTGGCCGGTGATGCCGAGGTCGGCCGCCCCGTTTGCAACGTACTCGGGGATATCCACGGGACGGGCAAAGAGGATCTCGACATGGGGGTCCAGGGTCCGGGTGATCAAACGCCGTTCGGCCCCGCTCTCCGCAAGGTGGAGCCCGCTCTTCTCCACAAGATCGAGGATAGGGGCGGCGATCCTTCCCTTGTTGGGGATCGCAAGCCGCACTACGGCAGAAAAAGAGGGGGTGTCACGGGATTTTTTGGTGACAGGTGCAGGTTTTGCCATCGCTCTTCCAATCAGAACGTCTTGAGCTTGCCGGCGATTACCTTTTCGGTGACCTCGGTTACATTGGCCAGCTTGTCGTCAACAATGCCAAGGATCTCGGCATTGATGTCCTTTAACTTGACACCGGACGCGGGCAGCACCTGGACACTGGCCACGAGGGGCTGGTCGATCGGCTTTCCTATCTGGGAGAGGAGGCGGATGTACATCTCCTCGATGCCGTCGACCTTCTTCACGCAGTCCTGTGCGATCTGGGTCGAGAGGAGGTTGTAAATCTTGCCGATGTGGTTGATCGGGTTCTTGCCGCTCGTTGCCTCCATGGACATCGGGCGGTTGGGGGTGATGAGCCCGTTGCAGCGGTTGCCGCGACCTACCGAGCCGTCGTCTCCCATCTCGGCCGAGGTACCGGTGACGGTCAAAAAGACGCTCTTCTTCTTGATATCGTCGGCCGTGTTGACATGGACAACGACTTTTCTCTTGGAGGTCTTCTTTGCGACCGCTGTGATCTCCTCCCGGAGGATGTCCATGTATTCACTGTACTCGCGGATGTCCTTGCAATACCGGTCAACGATAGCACAGGCGATCGTGAGGGTGATGGTGTTCCCATCGCGGAGGCCCATGATCTTGATGTCCTGGCCGATGGCGGGGTACTTCTTCCGGAGTTTTGTGTCGATGTAGTTCGCGCTGTTGAGGATGATGTTCTCCACGTCAGAGAACGGGGCGTGGCCGACACCAAACGAGGTGTCGTTGGACCGCGGGGCCTTGCCCTGGTTGGGCTTGAAGACATCCCGCAGGTCGGTGGAACCGGTCCCGAGCCGACAGTCGATCATGATCTCGCGGTTCAGGTCAAGGTCGGGGAGGATCTTGTGGATGTACTTGTTGGCAGCCTCAACGGCAACAGCGTCCGCGGGGACCTTGACGCCGTTCCATTCCTTGGTCGCACGGCCGTCCAGGAGCACGTAGATCGGGCGGATCATCCGGCCGCCGCCGAACTTCGGTGCGGATTCGCCGGCAACGACTTCGCCCTGGTCGGTGTTGTGGTGGAGGACAACGCCGAACTCCTCAAGGTAGGTTTTGCAGAGCGCCTGGCTGATGGACTCTGCAATGCCGTCGGCAAGGCTGTCAGGGTGGCCAAGGCACTTGCGCTCGGCAAGTTCTATGCGCTGCTTTTCAAGGGGGATCTGGTCCAAGGCTTCGATCTGGATGTTTCTTTTCATGAGTGTCCTCGTGGGCTTCGTTAGTATACATGGGAATGGTATTGATATAACAATTTCCAATTATACAAGAAACAGGGGGGAAATTATTACTGTTAGTAATCGAGAAACCGGCACAGATCGTCGTAAACACTGTACATACAACACGATATAACCACTGGTGATTCCCGGGGCAGTGCAGAAAGCAAAAAAAAGAAGAGAGAACGAGCGGACCGTACGTAGTCTGGTGTATTACCGCCGCAGGAACTTGTGGAGGATGGTCATCTCGCTGCCCTTCGGGGCCTTCTTGACCGGGGGTTTTGTCGGGACGGGCTTCTCCTCCTCGAAGTCCTCCTGATCGACCGGAACGGGCCGGTGGTTCTCGTGGCCCGGCGGGTCGGTCCTTGTCATCTTCCGTGTAAGCGTCGGGCTGGTGCGGGAGTGCGGGAGTGTCCTGCCCACGTTCAGCTTGGTCCCGCACCCCGGGCAGAAGTTTGCGGAGTGCGGCAGCTTCTTCCCGCAGTTGTGGCAGTACTGGGGGGTTGCCTCTTTCAGCTCATCGCGTTCCGGTTTCCCGGTGATGGGGGCTGCCCTGCTCTCCTGGACAACCGGGCGGCGGGCCGGTGCCGGGGCGGGTCCTTCTTCCGGAACGGCGGGCGGGGGCTCGATGACAGTTCTCCGTTCCGGACGGGGAGAGACCGGGCCGGTCTGCCGGATGGCTGTCTTCATGGCCACCCGCATCGCAGACTGCACGGCAGGCTTTGCTACGGCCGGTTCCTCTGCCTCGCGGGTTGCCGGGGGTTCCCGCTCGTAGGTGGTGGCGATAACCTGCCGGACCGGCACTTTCCGGGGGGGTGTCACCACCGCAGGTTCCGGCGCTGGCACCTCTTCCGGAATGGATTCTTCTTCGGGAACCGGGTAGGGCGAGAGCAGCCGCTTTACCGGGGGCTGCCGCTCGTGGTCCTTCTTGACCGGCCGTCTCGCCGGCTGGAGTTCAGGCCGGGGACGGGCACGCTCGGGGACGCGGATCGGTGCAGGCTCCTCCTCTTCCACTTCACCATATTCCTCATCAGCTATGGGCTCCTGCACCTTTGCCGGCGCAGGCCTCCGCTGGGGCTTCCGTGCCGGAGGGCGTTCTTCTTCAGGCTCCTCCTCCACGACAGGCTCCCTTGGCCGTGGCGCTGCGGGCCGCTTTCCGGGTTTCTTTGCCGGTACCGGTTCCTCGCCCAGGAGGAGGGTGATCCATTCATCGATCTCCGCGGACCGGTCCGTGCCGCCCTGGACAAAGACCAGTTTCATGGTCTTGATCTCGTCGTCTTCGGACTTGAGGGAGAGGACGAGTACGGGGTCGGAACTCTCAGAGACTTCGACGATGCTTCCCACGATCGTGTCCCGGGAAACGTCTTTTGCCGTCACCTTGATCTTCTTTTCCTGCGTGTCGATCAAAAAGATACGCTGGTTGGTCAGGTAGGCGTGGAAGGAGAATTTCTTGACAGCAACATTGAGTGCCCCAATCAGCACCTGTTCACCGGGCTGGAGGACCGCAGAGAGCCCCCCCTCCTCCTCGTCCTCTGACTCAGGATCCCCTGCCGGTGCGCGGGCTGCAGTCCCTTTGGGGGCAGCACCTGCCCGCGGTACGGTGAACCTCGCCGCGTCAGCTGCTGCACGCTCTTTTTTCCGGGTAATTTTGCCGCCGCAATAACCGCATTCGGTGATATCATCCCGAAGGTTCATCCCGCAGTGAGGGCACTTCATCAAGGAAACTCCGCAAATTTATCGTACGGACTGGATAACTATAATGTTCTCATAAGATATGAAAAATTCTCTGATCAGCGATCGGTCCGTCAGGAGGAACTGCAGGGCTATTTGGGAGAGAGAAGGGCACTGATCGCTGTGGCGATCTCGCGCCGTTCAGCCTCTTTTTCCGCGGGCCAGACATACAGCCCGGCCGTGTCCCGGCTGGTGCAGAGCAGGGCATTGACCCGGCAGCGCTCCGGATCCCCCGAAAGGAGGCAGTCGTCCGGCCCGACCCGTGCAAACCGGCCGGTGATTGTCTCGGAGACCGGCTCCGGGAAATCAAGGACGTGATACAACCCCCGGTTTACGGCAACGATCAGCACGCCACGTTTCCCGGTCTCTCCGGAATTCCCCGGCATGAGAGTGCCGTACCGCTCATCGCCGTACCCGTTGAGGAACTCGCGGTAGAACGGGTCGTGCCGTTCCTTGAGCTGTGAGAGGAAGAGGCCGGCTTTCAGAGAGAGGTAGCGGGAGTACTTCGCGTTGACCGGTTCCCGGAGGTGATGAAACGCCGGCAGTTCAAGGAGCTCGCCAAGGGTTCTCTGCACCCGGAAAAAGGCATCGCCTTTCACGCTCCCGACAACCTTCAGGGCGACCGGCCGGAAGTAGATCGTCTTTCCCAGGACCGGGACCACAAGCGTCCCGTCCTTCATAGCAGTGAGCGTGACATGTGCAGCAGGCAGGGGGGCAGGAGGCCTCTTTTCCGCCACGGGGGCTTTCGAGGGGGCGACCTTTCCCCCCGGTGCCGTGCCCCGTGCAAGGAGAGCCCATTCCTCCGCCGAGTGCGTTGTGTCGAGGTGCTTTTTCCAGAGCGGGTCGCGGATATGGGCAATGGAGACCAGCCGGAACGCAGGGCCGACCGGGATGAACTTTGCGCCGCAGTGCGAGCACTCGATAATGAAGTCCGTCCGGGGGATCCCGAAGAGCTGCTTTCCCACGATCTTTGTGAGGACCCCGGTCCGGCAGACCGGGCAGAGGTCCATCCACGAGAACGACGACCCGTCCACTTCTCCCGCGAGACGGAGCGAGGGGGCGAGCGCTGACGCGATGTGCCAGGTCCATGGGGGGAGCAGGCGGATTGCCCGCCGTGGCCGGTGCATCTGCCGGTCGATAATCTCCGTCATCTCCGCGATCCCGGCACTGCAGAGGACTTCTGCGATCACCGGGACGACCGCTTTTCCCGTGACCCGCAGGCGCTCTTCGAGACAGGAGTCCAGGCCAGGTGCTACGCTCCCGGCAATCGTGTCGCGGGGCGTGCTGAGTGCAAGCGCCCGGGTCGGTTCGGCATTGAGGCACTCCATGGTCACGCCGACCAGCTCGCCCGTGACATGCACGCCGCCCCGTAAAAACGGGAGCTGCGAGACACGCTGTGTCACGGTACTACAGGCATGGGCGAACAACTCGGGCGGGATGGGAAGAAACTGGGGGGAGGACATGGTGTTTGCGACAGATCCATTGTCACGGGATCACCATAACCGTTCGGGTGCTGCCGGTTGGGCCGGTAACGACACTGCGAAAGAGGGATGTTGCTCCTGCGGGCGGCGGCCGGGGCCCCTCATGATGCACCCGCGTCCTGCCGGTGGTGCAGGTGAGATGCGATCGCAAGGGTATTTGCGCCGTTCGTCCCATGAACACCTATGGACGATGCCGGCAGGTGGGACGAAGCCATTGGTTCGTTCCTGCATTCGTACACCGGGGACGGGACGCAGATCGATTCGTCCCGGGTCCAGCCGGGGATCACCGCGTTTCTGGTCCGCTCTTTTGACGGTGCTGCCCTCCAGTTCAGTTTCCCCGTTGTTGTGCAGCGGAACCTTCCAGCCGAGATTGCCCTCGATCCGGCCGGCGCGGACGGTGCTGCTGCTACCCTCATCGAGCGGGTGAAGGGGCAGGCGGAGAGCGTACCGGCCCTCGGCCCGCTGTACGGGAAGGGCGTGCCCGGCTCGCAGCGGTACCGCGACACGATCGAACCCTACACGGTCATCCATTCCGACGAGACGCTGGCCTCGCATCTCTGGAAAGCCGATGCCCGTAACTTCTGCGACTGCGAAGGCATCCACGTGATCCTCCGGGGCGCCATGCCCTGCCCGGACGGAGACGGGAGGAGGCAGGTTGCAGACGCCCTCGGCGGCCTTGCAGATGCCGTCGGAACAATTGTGGAGAAGACGCCGGCACGGGTTGTGGATGCGTCATGGCTCGCGTCGCTCGACCAGAAGCGGCTCCGGCGGGGACTCCGCGAACGGGGGCTCGTTGCATTTGTTGCAGATGGTTCGAAACTTGCCCGGACGCTGACGCACCACCGCTGTTTCTTCCGGGTCGCCGGCCCCAAGACCGGCGTGAACATCCCCTTTTGCTGCCCGGTGGAACTCGATCCGGTTGAGCTCGGGCTCCCGGCTTCGGGCGGGACCGTGACCGGCCTCGGGATACGCCAGCGGGAGGTGCTCGCGATTGCGGGTTCGAACGCCCAGGGCAAGAGCACGTTCCTGGAAGGTATCCTTGCCGGCAGGGACGACCATGCACCGCATGACGGACGGGAGCTGGTTGTCACGGCACGGGGTGCCTGCACGGCAGAATCGACCACCATGGGCCTTGCCGGGGCCGACATCAGCATGTTCTTTTCCACCCTCCCGCCTGGCGTGAGCGGTACGGTCCGCTCGGTGCACGGCATGGGGAGCGGGTCGATGACCATGGCCTGGCAGGTCCAGTCCGCCATCGCCCGCCATGCCCCGCTCCTCATCATCGACGAGGACCGGGCAGCCCCGAACCTGCTCGTCAAAAGCTGCCTCCAGAAAGAAGAGATCACCCCGCTCTCCGAGATCCTTTTCCATGACCGTACGAAGATGGGCGATACGGCGCTCGTCTTTGCCGCCTGCGCCATGGACACGCTGATCGCCCGTGCCGACCGTATCATGGTGCTCGACCGGCACGAGGCCTCGGCGATCGATACCGGTGAGTTCCGCAGGATGCTTGCCGAAACGTTACGAAAAACAGCAGACGGGCTGGAAAAATAGTTTTTTTCAGCACCCGCACCGGAACAGTTCCCGCACCATCTCCGGGATCTCCGATACGCGGGACGCCACCGGCACGCCGTGCTTTTTAAGCCGGGCGATCTTGGACTTCGCGTCGCCCTCGCCACCCTCGACAATGGCACCTGCGTGGCCCATCCGCTTGTCGGGGGGGGCCGAGACGCCGGCAATATAGGAGACGATCGGGAGGTCGGTGCAGGTCGCTCCTTCTTCCTCGAGGTTCCCGCCTACTTCCCCGATCAGGACAACGGCCTTTGTCTCCGGGTCCTTCTCGAAACGCTGCATCACGTCAACGAACGTCTGGCCGATGACCGGGTCGCCGCCGATCCCGACCACCGTGCTCTGGCCGATGCCGGCCCGGGTCAGTTCGTCCACGACCTCGTACGTGAGCGTTCCCGAGCGGGAGATGACCCCCACGTGGCCGCGGGTGAAGAGGGCTGACGGCATGATCCCCATCTTCACCTCGCCGGGCGAGAGGAGCCCGGGACAGTTGGGGCCGATCACGCTTGCGCCCTCCATCCGTGCGTAGGCAACTGCCTTCATGGTGTCCTGCACGGGGATGTGCTCGGTGATGCAGACGATGGTGTCGATGCCGGCGTTCGCTTCCTCCATGATGGCATCGGCGGCCGCTCCTGCAGGAACGAAGATGACGGCAGCGCCGATGTCGTGTTCCTTCATGGCGTCCTTCACGGTGTTGTACACCGGCACGCCGTGCACCTGCTGGCCGCCCTTGCCGGGCGTGACACCGGCCACGACGCCCCGGCCGCCGACCTGCTGTGCGTACGCGTTCATCAGCCCGATGTGGAACTCACCCTGCTTGCCGGTGGCGCCCTGCACGAGCACGCCGGTCTTCTTATCGCCGTAGATCATAAAATCACATCCCTCCCTTACCCAACTGATACATCTCGGAAGTAGGTTGTGATTCTGGCTTAGTTATTACGGCTACTGAATGTTGGCCTCCGTTTGGTTTTTTCCACGGACCGGGTTTCTTTTGATGTGGTTGTTCTGATGTCACCTCGACAGCCTTCTTGACGACAAGGTCCATCGTGTCCAGCATCTCGTACCCCTTCTCCGAGAGGAGGCGCCGGCCCTCGGCCTCGTTGGTGCCCGCGAGCCGGACAATGACCTTCTGCGGGATCTCCGCAGCGATGATACCCTTTGCCACCTCGTCGCACTTGGTGATGCCGCCCAGCAGGTTGACGACAATAACCTTTACGCTCGGGACGCTTGCGACAAGCCGTACGGCGTTCTTCACGCGCTCGCTCTCTGCCCCGCCGCCCACGTCGAGGAAGTTTGCCGCCTTCCCGCCATAGTACTCGATGAGGTCAAGCGTTGCCATGGTGAGCCCGGCGCCGTTGCCGATCACGCCGATCTTCCCGTCCAGCTCCACGTACGAGAAGCCGTGCTTCTCCGCCTCCCGCTCCCGCTCGGAGAGATCGCGGTTGACCGTGATCCCCTGCCTGCCCAGGGCATTGTCGTCCACGATGATCTTCGCGTCTGCGGCAAAGATGCCGTTCGGAGTGGCAACAAGCGGGTTAATCTCGGCAAGGAGTGCATCTTTTTCAATGAAGACCTTGTACAGCTTGTTGATGACCGGCCCGATCTCCTTAGGTGCACTGCCAAGGAGTTCGCGGATCAGGAACGGGGGCAGGTCCTTCATGAGCGGGTTTGCCACGACCTTCCGGATCAGCTCCGGGTGCTCCTTTGCGGTTACCTCGATCTCGACCCCGCCGGCCTCGGTGAAGAGGATGAGCGGCTGCCGGGATGAGCGGTCGACCGTGATGGAGAGGTAGTACTCGTGTTTTATGTCGAGTTTCTGTTCGGCAAGGACTTCCTTTACCGGCAGGCCCTTGATCTGCTTTGCGAAGAGATCCTTTGCCACCTTTGTGCCCGTGGCTTTGTCGGCCATCAGGATACCGCCGGCCTTGCCCCGGCCGCCCACATCCACCTGCGCCTTCAGGACGAATGCAGTGCCCAGTGCGTCAAGGTGGGGGGTGAGTTCGTCGGGCGATCGGATCAGGAATCCGGCAGGGACGGGGATCCCGGCCGCTTTGATGACATTCTTTGCCTCGTATTCACGGAGTTTCATGGCTGTTTCCCCAGCTCAAGGCCGAGCTGCATGGCTTTCAGGTTCAAGTCCCCGGTCCCTTTCGGCACGGAGTCGAGGATGGCGGATTTAAGCGACTCCTCGCTCACGACATGCGTTGCGGCAACGAGCGCCCCGAGCATCACGATATTGGCCACGATATCTTTCTTTAAGTTCTGCTTGGCCTCCCTGGTTGCCGGGATCCCGATGCACCGGCACTTCGGCCGGGAGTGGACAAGGGTTGAATCGATGAGCATGATCGCCGACTCCCGGGCGGAAGCGCCGTACTTCTCGAAGCCCTCCTGCGACATGATGACGAAGATGTCAGGGACCGAGACCTTGGGGTACAGGATCTGCTCGTCATCGATGACCACCTGGCTCATCGATGCGCCGCCCCGGGCCTCGGGCCCGTACACCTGCGTCTGGACGGCGAACTTGTTGTCGTACATCACCGCGGCCCGGCCGATGATGACCGCTGAAAGAATGATCCCCTGGCCGCCAAAGCCCGAGAACCGGATCTCGTGCCTCATGGCTTCACCCCCATGGCGGGACGGTTCCGCTTCGTGAGCTCGCCGACCACGAACAGCTCCTCCGGGATTGGCTGGCCCTGGTCGAGCAGGCGGTCCCGTTTCGCCTTCAGGAGCGAGTGGGACTTTAAGAACTCGACATGATCCATGACCTGCCGGAACTTGTTCCGGCGCCCGAACGCCGTGGGGCACTGGACCAGCACCTCGATGAACGAGAAGCCCGGGGTCTCGAGGCCGACCTTCACGGCCTTCTCGAGCTCCTTCACGTGGTAGGAGGTCCAGCGGGCAACGTAGTTCGCCCCTGCTGCGGTTGCGAGTTCGCAGAGGTCGAAGGGCGGCTCGGTGCAGCCGTAGGGCGTTGTCGAGGAGAGGCACTTTAACGGGGTGGTCGGGCTCCCCTGCCCGCCGGTCATGCCATAGATCTGGTTGTTCATGCAGACAACCGTCATGTCGATGTTCCGGCGGCAGGCGTGGATGAAATGGTTGCCGCCGATGGCTGCAAGGTCGCCGTCGCCCGTGAAGACCACGACATTGAACGCGGGTTTTGCCATCTTGACACCGGTAGCGAACGCGAGCGCCCGCCCGTGGGTGGTGTGGAGTGAGTCGGTGAGGATGTAGCCAGGGGCCCGCGAGGAGCAGCCAATGCCGGAGACGAACACGGTGTCCTCCTTCTTCCAGCCCATCTGGTCGACCGCTGCAAGCGTGCAGTTGATGATCGTCCCGTTGCCGCAGCCGGCACAGTAGATGTGGGGGAGCCGGTCCGTGCGGAACCACTCGTCGTAGCTCATGCTTTCCCCTCCAGCACCTTCACCAGTTCCGCAGGCGTGTGGAGCTCCCCGCCCAGTTTCGGGATGGGGACGACCGGCACCTTCACGTGCCGCTGGATCTCGCGGGCGATCTGCCCGAGGTTCATCTCGGGAACGAGGAAGCGCTGTGCGTTTTTGAATTTCGCAAGCGCTTTCTCCGGGAACGGCCAGACCGTCCGGATCCGGAGGAACCCGATGTTTGTGTCCTTTTTATCGTGCATCACCTGCATGACCGTACGGACCGGGCCGCCGTAGGCAACGAAGACCTGCTCCGCGTCCGGGTTGACGATATCGTAGTCCGCCATCTCGTCGCGGGCGTTCTCGATCTTGTCCACGAGGCGCTTGACGAGCGCAGCGTGCAGCGGGGGGTTCGTTGCCGCCGGGTAGCCCCGCTCGTCGTGCGTCAGGCCGGTCACGTGGACGTGCTGGCCGGTGCCGAACGTCGGGAAGCCGGGGATGAGGTCCGGGTCGGTGACTTTAAACGGGGGGGTGCCCGGTACAAACGGTTTCCTGCCGATCTTTTCTACAGAATCGGGGACAAGGATCTTTTCCCGCATGTGGCCGACGGTCTCGTCTGCCATGAGGAATACTGGCGTGCGGTACTTGTCCGCGAGGTTGAAGGCCTTTGCCGTGAGCTCGAACATCTCCTGCACGGTGGCAGGCGAGAGAGCGATGACCGCGTAATCGCCATGCGAACCGAACCGTACCTGCATCATGTCCCCCTGCGCTGACATCGTGGGCTGGCCGGTGGAGGGGCCGCCCCGCTGGACATTGACGACAACGCAGGGCGTCTCGGTCATGGCGGCAAACCCGATGTTCTCCATCATCAGCGAGAAACCGGGGCCGCTCGTGGCCGTCATGGCACGGGCGCCGGTCCAGGATGCCCCGATGATCGAGGCCATGCTCGCGATCTCGTCCTCCATCTGGATGAAGACCCCGCCTTTCTTCGGGAGCTTCGCTGCCATCAGCTCGGCGACCTCGGTCGAAGGCGTGATGGGGTACCCGCCGAAGAAGTTACAGCCGGCGGCAAGCGCCCCCTCGGCGCAGGCCGTATTGCCCTGCCAGAATTCAGTCCGCGTCAATATTCAATCGCCACCTTGTGGGGTTCGTACGGTTCTTCCTCGACCCAGTGGATTGCCTGGTCGGGGCAGGTGAGCTGGCAGACCCCGCAGAGCTGCCGGCCATAAAGGTTGCGGAGCCGGCAGTTGGTGCAGCGCTCGGGACGGTCCAGCTCGGGAACGGCAACCCCTTTGCGGTTCAGCTTCTTTCCCTCCCGGAAGATCTTATACGGGCAGACTTTCGTGCAGAGGTTGCATCCCTTGCACCGGTTCTCGTCGATGGCGAGCTTCATGGGTCGGAGTCCTGATCGTAGTACTTATACGGGAACTGTTACAAAAAACCTGTCTTTCGGATCATTACAGATAATTGATCCCCCTTTGCGCCATCCCTGCCCCCCAAAGGGGGGCGGGGGCGCATGCGATGCCGCTGTATTACCTAAAAGGGATACTCTGACAAAGAGGTGTTTTCATAAAATGAAATTTGAAATTGAGGCCGCCGCGGGGAGTCAATCATCGCATCAGCGAGGATTGACTGGAGAAGGTTTCAACCTTCGACTTCGCCCTTCGGGGATTGAGTGGTTCATCAGAACCACGAAGTCGAGAAGAACCATCAGGTTCTTTGAGTCGGCGGCGGCAACCATCTTCATGGGGGTATGGGGGCATCAGCCCCCATCATTACTTCAAATGATTTCAACAGAACAAAAACTTCGAATGTCCCCTTGCTCGAAGAACCTTGTTGATTCTTTTCGTGTCTCGGTTCTGATGATTCTCACCAAACTAAGAGCATGAAAAGAGGGTTAGAGAACTTGCAGCACAATCCCTTCCCATTACTTACCCGGCTTGCACGACCCCGGCACATACTTCCGGAACGCCTCGTCCGCCTTCTTCCGGGCCGCCTCGAAGATGTCGGTCCCGTGCGAATCGATCCCGACCACAACCGGAAGCCGGTCGAGGGCTATCGCCCAGACCGCCTCGGCCATCCCGAGGTCATCGTAGTACACGCCTTTGAGTGTCATGCGGGTCGAGGCGAGGGCTGCGCACCCCCCGGTGAACGCGAGGTATACACCCTTTCCTTTCAGCTGGCTGCGCACGGTTGCTCCCATGCCGCCCTTGCCGATGAACGCCCGGACTCCCCTGTCGATGAGGAATCCTTCCATCTCGTTCATCCGGGCAGAGGTCGTGGGGCCGGCGGCGATGACGTTGCCGTCCTGGATCACCGGGCCGCAATGGTAGATGACCGCACCCTCCGGGTTGAACGGGATCCCGTCCTCCTGCATCCGGAGGTGCGCCTCGTCGCGTGCGGTATACACGATGCCCGAGAGCTCGACATGGTCGCCAGCCCTGAGTTCCAGCACCTCGTCGCCAAGCGGGGTCGTGAGCCAGACGGGCTGTGCGGTCACAACCTCACCTCCACGGTTGCGTGCCGGTTGGCCCAGCACTGGATGTTGACTGCAACCGGCAGCGAGGCCGTGTGGCAGCCGGCGGTTTTTACCTTTACCGCGAGCGCCGTGAAGTCCCCGCCCAGACCCATAGGCCCGATGCCGAGTTTGTTGACTGCGCAGAGAAGCGACTGTTCGAAGTCAGTCATTTTGTCAACCGGTTCGAGCAGCGCCTCCTTAGCGAGGGCTGCTGCGCCGTCGAACGTCCCGCCGATCCCGACACCGATGATGACCGGCGGACAGGGACGTGCCCCCGCAAGGTACATGGTCTCGACCACGAACTTTTCTACCTGGTCCTTCTGCGACGGGAGGAGCATGATCGTCCGCGACATGTTCTCCGCGCCGGCACCCTTCGGGAGTACCGTGACCGTGAACTTCTTCCCGGGCTTCACATGGATGGCCGGCATTCCTGCGCCGGTATTATCGTTGGTATTGTGCCGGGTGAGCGGGTCCACCACGTTGGGACGGAGGGGGATCTCCTCCGTTGCCCTCCGTACACCTTCCGCAACTGCATCATACAGCTCCTGCGTGAGCGGGACAGCGGGTGGGATGGTGAGATAGATGACGGGGACACCGGTGTCCTGGCACAGCGGTACGCCACGTTCCCCGGCGATTTTGATGTTGTGCAGGATGTTGGCAAACTCAGCCCTCGCAACCGGGTTTGTCTCGGCACGGGCTGCATCCCCGATCACCTTCAGTACATCCACCGGCAGGTGGATGACGGCCTCACGGTACGCCGCGAGCGTGGCGGAGGCGAGCGCTGCATGGATACGATCGGGGTCCGTAACCTGCATTCAGATATACTGGGGGGCGGGGGGTAATATAGCGAACGGAGAGCCTGAAGCAGGCTGGATTTTCAGGCACTGTTTCTTTTTAGCCCCCTACCCCGGATACCGTTACTACAGAAAATGCTATATCAGAAAGCGCACATGGTTGAACTATGCCGGACAGGATTCGGGCTCTCTATGTTGATGATGAGCCCGGTCTCCTTGAAGTCGCCCGCCTGTTCATTGAGCAGTCCCCCGAGTTCATTGTCGAAACTGCGGAGTCTGCACAAGCTGCCCTCAAATCTCCCGCTATTGCCTCCTGCGACGCCATCATCTCCGACTACCAGATGCCGGGCATGGACGGGATCGCGTTTTTGAAGGCCGTCCGGGAGAAGTACGGCGATATCCCTTTCATTCTCTTCACGGGGAGGGGGCGCGAGGAGGTGGTGATCGACGCCATCAACAACGGGGCCGACTTCTACCTCCAGAAAGGCGGGGACCCGACAGCGCAGTTCGCGGAGCTGGCGCACAAGATCCGCCAGGCCGTGAGCCGGAAGAGGAGCCAGGACGAGCTCAAGGCCGCGTACGAGCAGATCACGGCTTCCGAAGAGGAACTCCGCGGCCAGTACGAGGAACTGGCTGCAGGAGAGCGGCGGGTGAGGGAGAGCCAGGAACGGTACCGGAGCGTTATCGAGAACTCACCCTATGGCATGCATTTCTACGAGCTGGATCCGGTCCGCGGGCTCGTCTTTGCCGGGGCGAATCCCGCTGCCGACCGGATCCTCGGGATCTGCCACGAAGAACTGGTCGGCAGGACCATCCTTGAGGCGTTCCCCGGTCTTGCAGGAACGGAGATCCCCATGAGGTACCGCGGGGTGGCAGAGTCCGGGACTCCCTGGCAGACCGAGCAGGTGGTATACGAAAAGGGCGTGATACACGGGGCTTTTGCCGTCACGGTCTTCCGCCCGGCGCGTGGCTCCATGGCCGCAATGTTCCTGGACATCACCGGGAGAAAGAAAGCCGAGATGGAGCGCCAGGAGAGCGAGGAGAGGCTCCGGAGTTTCATGGATTCGGCAACGGACTCATTTTCCATCTGGGATGCCCGCCTCAACCTCGTTGACATGAACCGGGTCGCACTTTCCTACCTCCCCCCGGGGACACGAAAGGAAGATATCATCGGCAGGAACTTAAACGAATTCCTCTCGGGGGAAGGCGAATGGGGTTCGATCGAACGGTACCGCGAGATCATGAAGACCGGTGTCCCGCTCACCGGAACCGAGAAAATGACTGAATCGGCTACCGGGACGCGCTGGCTGAGCGTGAAATGTTTCCGCGTTGGCGATGGCCTCGGGATCATGACAACGGACGTCACACAGGAGAAAGCAGCGGAGGATCGGCTCCGCGAGGCGTACGATAACCTCGCTGCTTCAGAGGAGGAACTCAGGCAGCAATTCGGGGAACTTGTTTCTGCCCAGGAAGAACTGCGGGAAAGCCGGCAGCAGATGACCGAGATAGCAGACACGGTACCGGGCGTGATCTACCAGTCACACTTCCGTCCTGACGAGAAAGAAAAATTCACGTTCATCAGCAGCCGTGGACCCGAGGTTTTTGGGATCAGCGCCGATCCCGACGGCTTTTCAGAACGGTTCTTTGCGCAGGTGGATAAAGACGACCAGGAGCCGCTGGCCCGTTCAATCAGCCAGGCGGTAAAGAATGAGCTGCCCTGGGAGTATGAAGGCCGGTTCACCAGGCCTTCGGGAGAGAAGATATGGTTCCAGGGGATGGCCCGGCCGGTGCGGAAGCCATCCGGACTGTATTACACGGGAGTCCTGCTGGATATCACCTCGCGCAAGCAGGCCGAGGAGGCACTGCGTTCAAGCGAGGAACGCCTCCGGCTCTTCATCCAGCAGGCTCCCGTGGCAATCGCTATGTTCGACAACGAGATGCGCTACCTTGCTGCCAGCCGCCGGTGGTTAGCCGATGCCAGCCTCAGCGACCGCGACATTGCCGGCCGGTCCCATTATGAGATCTTTCCCAACCTTCCCGACGACCTCAAAGATGCCTACCGCCGCGCCCTTGCCGGGGAGGTAGTCTCTTCGAGCGAGTACCGCTTCGTGAACGAGAGCGGAGCGGTCCAGTGGTTTACCTGGGAAGTGCGCCCGTGGTACAATATCGGCGACACGATCGGCGGCATCATTCTCTTTTCCGAAGATATCACCAAACGGAAAGAGGTGGAGGAGAGACTCCGGGAGAGCGAGGTGAAGTACAGGTCTCTCATGGACGTCTCTCCTGTTGCCGTTGCCGTGCACCGTAACGGAAAGGTGGTCTATGTGAACCCGGAGGCCGTACAGCTCCTGAAGAGCAGGCGTGCCGAGGACCTCATCGGGAAAGAGGTTTTGCCCTTCATCCACCCGGATTACCATGAAAAAGCACGCGAGGAGTTCCGCCGCATGGCCGATGACGGCGAAATGATCCCGCTCCAGGAGGAGACCTTCCTTGCGACAAACGGCGAACCGTTCACGGTGGAAGTTGTGGCAAAACCAATCCGGTACGAGGGGCTGCCCTCTGTCTTTGTGGCATTCCGGGATATCACGGAACGGAAAAAGATGGAGGCGGCCCTGCGCGAGAGCGAGGAGAAGTACCGGAACCTTGTCGAGAACGCGACCGAGGCAATCTTCATCCACCAGGACTGGCGCATGATCTACGCCAACCCGCGGATGGCCGAGCTGCTCGGTGTCCCTGTGGGGAACATTCTCGAACACTTGTTCCTGGATTATGTCTGGCCCGCTGACCGGGCATTCGTCCTGGACCGCTATACCCGGAGGATGGCAGGCGAGGACGTCCCGACAAACTACGATTTCCGGATGACCGCGCCGGAAGGGAAGCTGCTCTGGGTCCATATCTCGATTGCAAACATCACCTGGCAGCAGAAGCCGGCAACCTTAAACCTCCTCACTGATATCACGGAGCGGAAACGCGCCGAGACTGCCCTCCAGGAGGCCTGGCGGAAACTCGCGCTCTTAAACAGCCTGACCCGGCACGACATCAGGAACCAGCTCATCACGCTACAGGGGTTCACCCAGTTTGCAAAAAAGAAGGAGCAGGACCCGGCCATTGCCGGGTACCTGGAGAAGATCGACTCCTGCGCAACCATGATCCGCGGGCAGATCGAGTTCATGAAGACCTACCACGAACTGGGCGTGAACTCCCCGTCCTGGTACCTGCTGGATACGGTCGTTTCAAAGGCCTGCATCAGGGAGCTGCCCTGCCGGAACCTCTGTTCCGGAACCGGGGTCTTCGCCGACCCGATGCTGGAGAAGGTCTTTTTTAACCTCTTTGACAATGCCTGCCGCCACGGGGAGCATGCAACGGAGGTGGTTGTCCGCTGCGAGAGAAAAGGGGATGAACTCACCATCGTCGTGGAGGACAACGGGATTGGGATCCCGGATAACGAGAAGGAGAAGATCTTCGGGAAGGGGTTTGGGAAGAACACGGGGTTTGGTCTCTTTTTAGTCCGGGAGATCCTCTCGATCACGGGGATCACGATACGGGAGACAGGGACACCCGGTAAGGGAGCACGCTTCGAGATCCTCGTTCCCCGCGAATGCTGGCGGAAGAACGGGGCGTAAGAGGCAGATGCCGGTCGTTTGTCCGTCGCTGCTGCCCGCCATTACGAAAACGGCCCGACAGAAACTGTTATTATATATAAATTAGTATTCCCTCATATCCATGAGCCTCCAGTCCCGCGTCCTGATCCTCTACCTCTGCATCGCTGTACTGGTACTCATCCTCATTGGCGGGGTGCTCCCGGCAACCCTGCACAAGCAGAACCTTGACACGGTCTCCGCCGATTCGATCAGCCAGCTCCGGCACATCGATTTTGCCCTTACCACCTTCATCGATGAGGCAAAGCACGACGTTGCCGAGCTCGCGCTCAACGAGGACGTCCGTACCAGGGAGGACGCGGGATTCACGCAGTTTTTGAATGCCTCCGAGGAGACCTTCCGGTATTCCTACAGTGACAGGGAACTCGCGATCATCGCTGTCCTGAAGGGTTACCAGGTCTCCCACCCGTACGTCAGCTCGGTGTACATGGGCCGGGAGAACGGGGCCTTCGTGCGGTCCTTCCCCCGGCGGCCCACGGCCTACGATCCCCGCGAACGCCCGTGGTACATCCTTGCAAAGGAGCACCCCGGAGAGGTCTCGGTGACGGAGCCCTACAAGGCCGTCACGACAGATGACGTGAACATCGGGATCGTAAGCCCGCTCCAGCACCCGGACGGGACCGTCTATGGCGTCGTGGGAGTGGACATCACGCTCGTCAACCTGACCAGTTACATCACCTCGGTCGGCCGGGTGGGAGGCAGGGAGATGATCCTCACCGATGGGAAAGGGACGATCCTTGCCGCACAGGACCCGGCGCTGCTCTACCATCCGGTGAGCGATGTCCTCGGCGACAAGACTCCCGCGTTCCTCTCCTCGCAGGACGGTGTGCTTGTCCTCGACGGATCCTACCTGATGTATTACACGTCCCCGGAGCTGGGCTGGAAGATCGGGACGTTCGTCCCGTTCACCGCGATCGAGGAGGAGATCAATGCATCCATCCAGCGGATCCTCCTCTTCGTGCTCCTGGCTCTCGTCCTGCTCAGCGTCATCACGATCCTTGCCCTCCGCTACACCGTGATCCGGCCGCTTACCGCCCTGACCGAAGTGAGCCGGAGGATCGCCGAGACCGGCGACCCGGAGCAGGAGATCGAGGTCACCGGCACCGGCGAGATCGCGACCCTGTCCCGGTCGTTCCGGGCAATGGTGGAGAAGATCCACAGCGAGAAGACGGGACGGGAGCGGGCCCTCCTCCAGCTGGAGGCCTACCGCGATCACCTCGAAGAGATCGTTGCGGAACGGACCCGCGAGCTGGCACAGGCCAAGGAGGCCGCCGAGTCGGCCGACCGTCTCAAGTCCGCGTTCCTTGCCACGATGTCCCACGAGCTCCGGACACCCCTCAACTCGATCATCGGCTTCTCGGGCGTGCTCGGGCAGGAGCTGGCCGGGCCCCTCAATGACGAACAGAAGAAGCAGCTTGGCATGATCTCCGACAGCGCAGAGCACCTGCTTGCCCTGATCAACGATGTCCTGGACATCTCGAAGATCGAGGCCGGCCAGCTGAAGGTCGAAGCCGGGGCCGTGGAGGCCCGCCCGCTGCTTGAGAAGGCCGTCCGCACGGTGAAGCCGCTTGCCGAAGGAAAAAACCTCGCGCTGGACCTGGAGATCGACCCGGGGGCGGGGACGGTGATCGCGGACAGCCGGCGCTTCGAGCAGGTGCTCCTGAATCTCCTCTCGAATGCCATCAAGTTCACCGACAAGGGCTCGGTCCGCGTCCGCTGTACGGCTGAGGGGGCCATGGTCCGCATCAGTGTCACGGATACGGGGAGAGGGATTCAGAAAGAATACCTGGAGCGGCTGTTCAGGCCGTTCACGCAGATCGAGACCGGCCTTTCACGGAAGTACGAGGGCACCGGCCTCGGGCTTTCGATCTCAGAGCGGCTTGTCGCCCTGATGGGAGGAGAGATCACGGTGGAGAGTGAACCGGGCAGGGGGAGCACCTTCTCCTTCACCCTTCCCCGAAAGCGGAGTGCATCATGACGGTACGCGTGCTGTATATCGAGGACAATGACCAGAACTTCTATCTTGTGAACTTCATCCTCTCTGCAAAGGGCTGGACGGTGATCCGGGCAAACAACGGCAGGGAAGGAATCGACCTGGCAGTAAAGGAGGTGCCGGACGTAATCCTGCTCGACATCCTGCTCCCCGTGATGGACGGGTACGCCACCGCACGGGAACTGCGAAAACTTCCCGGGCTTTCCATGACGCCCATTATCGCCGTCACCTCCTATGCCATGGCAGGCGACCGCGAGAAGGCGCTTGCTGCCGGGTGCACCGCGTATATCGAGAAGCCCATCAACCCGAAGACCTTCACCGACCAGGTCAGCCGGTACCTGTCCCCCGGAAGCCCATGGGGTGAGGGGCCATGAGACGGGTCCTCATTGCAGACGACAACCCGCGGAACAACTACCTGCTCGAGGCCATCCTGAAAGGGAACGGGTACGAGGTGGTGCCGGCACAAAACGGCGCCGAGGCCCTTGACCGTGCACGGGAGGCACCCCCGGACCTGATCGTCACCGATATCCTGATGCCGGTGATGGACGGATTCGAGCTCTGCCGGCAGTGGAAAGCGGATGCGGTCCTGAAGACCATCCCGTTCATCTTCTATACGGCCACCTACACCGATCCAAAGGACGAGAAGTTCGCATTGAGCCTGGGAGCGGACCGGTTCCTGACAAAGCCGCAGAAGCCGGATGCCCTGCTCCGGGCGATCCAGGAAGTCCTTGCCGGGACCGGGGGCAAAACGCCCGGCGCCCAAGGGCCGCTGGAAGGCGACGAAATGGAGGTGCTGCGGCAGTACAACGAGGTGCTCTTCCGCAAGCTGGAGAAGAAGATCCAGGAGCTCGAGACCGAGATCGCCGAGCGGAAGACTGCCGAGCAGCAGCGCGAACTGGTGATCCGGGCGCTCGAACACAAGAACGACGAGCTTGCCCGGTTCACGTACACCGTCTCCCACGAGCTCAAAAACCCCCTCATCACCATCCAGGGCTTTGCCGGGCTGATCGAGGACGAGCTTGCCCGGGGCGCCCCGGAACCCGCCAAGCTCCTCGAGCATACGAGACGGATCTCCGCTGCCGTGAAGACGCTGGCATCGCTCCTCTCCGACCTTCTCAAGCTCTCCCGGGCGGGACAGAGCGCCTGGCAGCCGGTGCCTGTTGCGCTCGCCACGGTCATTGACGAAGCAACCGCCCTCCTGTTCAGGCCCCTCGCTGAGAACCGCGTCCGGCTCGAGATCGCGCCCGACCTCCCTGTCGTCACGGCCGATCCCGCCCGCCTGCGGGAGGTCTACCTCAACCTGATCGAGAACGCGGTCAAGTTCCGCGGAAGCCAGGAGAATTTGGTCATCACCATCGGCGTGGACCGGGACGGGGGTGACCCGGTCTTCTTTGTCCGGGACAACGGGGCGGGCATCGACCGCGCCTACCTGGACCGGATCTTCAACCTCTTCGAGAAACTGGACGCAGAGACACCGGGCACCGGGGTCGGCCTTGCCATCGTGAAGCGTATCATCGAGGTGCATGGCGGAACGATCCGGGCGGAGTCGGAAGGGCCCGGGGAAGGGACTACGTTCCGGTTCACCCTCCCGGGGCGGTACCCGGGCACGCTTCCGGAGGTCCCGTAAAGGATCGCTTTTTCCGGCTGGAAAAGGTTCACCGCTTTTTTTCCATCTTCTTTTCCCTTAAATCCCCGCTGGCAAGGATATCCCCGTCAATAAATTTCTGGAATTCCTTTGGTTTTCGTTCCCGCAGATATATTACCCCGAGCGTATGCAGGGCGAAATCGGTAACATGCAAAGACGAGAGATCGGCCCGTTTAAAAAATGCCTTGTCTTCCTCCACACGCGAGCGGCGGAGTATGTATCCGAGGAAAATATTGGTATCCAGAAGATACATCATTCAATCCCGCCATTCATTGGCCTTGTGCCGGAGATCGACCGATGAATACTGGGATCCAAGCTCCTCAAGCGAGCCTTCGGCAACACACATGAATTGTGTCGGGGATTGTGTCGGGGAACGTTTTTTTGAACGCTTTACCAGCTCGTCGATATAGTGCTCCGCTTCTTCCTTCAGGTCAGGAGGCAGGGTGCGGATTTTATCTTCAACGGAACCGGATGAGGAGGACATTGTCGTACTATTTTATTGATGCTGGTGAATACAATCCATTCGTTATACCAGATAACAACACGCAGGAAACGGTCTCCTGCCGGTTGTACGGGTAAAAAAGGGGAATTATCCCCCGGTCTTTCTCACCAGGTGCTTCAGGAAGAGTACCTGGCCCATACCAGGGAATTCCCGCCAGGATCCCAACGATCCTCTCCGCTGTCCCGGGTCCACGATCTCCTCCAGCACGAGGCCGGCAATAGCAAGGAAGAGGGTCCAGAAGACCTTTTTTACCTGTTCTTTCTTTCCCAGCGTTTCTGCGATCACTTCCGTGTCGGTCCTGGTGGCAAGCCGGATCATCTTCGGGATGACTCGAAGAACGCTAACGCGTTCTTCTCAACCTTCGGGTTCTGATGATCCCTCTGGAAGGCAAAAAGCGGCAGGAAGAGGAGGACGGCGCCGATCACCGCGAGCGGGGCAGCAGTCTTCTGTGCGAAGAAGACCCCGGCCGGCACCGCGATAGTCGCAGCCATCATGCCGGCCATGAACGCCTCGCTGAAAAAGAACCAGCTCTTCTTCTCAGTGATTATGGCCTGCTCTTCCCCGTTGAGTTCGTTCGCGTCAAACCCGCCGATCGCGTGCAAGGACCCCGCACCGGAACGCGGCGATGGATGAGGCGACGGGGGGGCCCGGTTGTTCTGGTGCGCCGGTGTCGCTCATTCCCTCTCGCTGCTCCCGTCCGCCATGATAGCAAACGCGAAGAACTTCGTTCTTCTCGTGGTCAGGGCCTGACGGCCCTTATCGAGTCGAAGATTACTTTGTAATCTTCTCCTGTTTCGGGTCTGATGACCCTCAACAGAAATCATCGCTTCGCTCGCCTCCGATGACCATCTCAAACGCCGGGCTCACGTACCCGCCATTTGCCGGGCTGAAGTCCCGGGCAAGACCGGGCCGCTTTCGTTTCGCGGTCCGGAACCGGACCGTGTGGGTGCCCATGGCCCGGGGATACACCCGGCGCCCGGTCACGTCCCGCATCTCCCGGTACGGCGGGACCTCGAACCAGTCCGGCCAGAACCGGACGCCGCGGGGGATGTCGGTTCCCCGCATGAGGTCCGGCAGGCGCTGCGGCTGCATGTTGTCGTAGATGACATCCACGATCAGGTCCGCTTCGCCCGGGGTGTCGCCCAGGTCGAGCTCGTAGAAGACCGGGTTTCTCCGCACTTCTTCGAGCGTGAGCGGCGTCTCTTTGGTGAGCGGCTCAAGACCGGAGAACGTGCCGCGGTACAGGCCCGTCACGGTTGCGGCCGGCCCTGTCTCACCGGGCATGCTGTGCCCCCGTGAATTCTTCATGCTCGGCGCGGAGGGCCTTGAACTCCTCCACGATCTCGTCGTACCTGCCGATCTTCTGGTGGATGGCAAAGAGCAGCGGGTAGAGGGGGAGGACGGCGCCGAGGGTTATGGTGATGATTTCTGTGTTCATGATGTGTAGCCTCAAATATGATGAGAGGAGATTTTGCCTCCTCCTTTTTTCCCTTCACTCCTCTGATGTTCCTTCCGCGAAATGGACTCCCCCCTTACGCCAGCCCTGACTCGAAGAACCTTGCAGGTTCTTCTCGTGTCTCGGGTCTGAAGACCCTCAACACCCCCCAAGGGGACGGGGGCGTTTGTGATTCCTCCGCATTTCCTTAACGCAATACACTTACGAATTTACTCAGGTAATGCCGAGGCATCGCAACCGGGGGTGCCCACGCGGCGGGGCGGAGCCCCGAGAGCGTCAGAGATCTTCAGCTCTGATGACTCCCGGGCATTCGAAGATTGGTTGCTGTTGTCCTTGTTACTAAGAGGATTCTTGAAACCTCTCCGACTCTCCGCCATCAGATTCTGAAGAATGTTCAGGCTAACGCCGGGACGGTGTCCGCCCAGGTCTCGACACGGGTCCGGATTGCATCATCCGAGTACGAGGTGATGCTGACCGATTCGCGGCCGAACGTAACCATGTAAATCTCTCCGCTGGCATCGTGGCACTTCAGGGTAGCCGAGTAGGTCTCTTTGTTCGTGTCCCGGACCGGTGTTCCCCCATGAGCGGTTGCGAGGGTAGTGTTGTCGAGGAGTGCGGTTGCGCCGGCATTGAACCCGGCAACCGTGTTGAATTTTGCCGAGTCGCTTCCTACGGACTTGGCATCGTTGTCCTGGTACACGACCTTTGCCACGTAATTCTCTTTGGTCTTCTCCACCGGCGCGTGGTTGACACCAGCGCTCTCGTAGGCTGTGCAGGCAAACGGGTTGTCGGTGACGACCGACAAGACGATCGTGTTGAACGCTGTCACATTCTCGATCGGGGCCGCGAGCTTGCGGACCGCCGACTTTACTACGGTTTTCTGTACGAAATCTGCCATTTTATGTTTCCTCCTTTCGTTGTTTTTTTCAGCAGGGGCAAGCCCCCGGCTCGTCCCCTTCAATTTCCCGGGAGATCTGCGCAAACCTCCCGGACCGGAAGAATGTTCTCCCGGGTCGAAGGGCAGTTTGCACTGCCCTTCTCATCCTCCAGGTTTTGTGAAACCTGTCGGAGGTCTCGGGTTCCTTTGACATACAGTTATACGTCGTATAATCACATGGGCTTTGATTATGGAGAGGTTTTTTTTAGAAACAGAGGGAAAATTCGGCGATTCTTACGAAACGGAAGATAATTTTCAGGAATTTTCAAGGAACAAAAATGTTCCTTTCATCATGTGAAGAGCCGGTTGAAGGACGGAATACCGCCAGACGGGGACTCAGGGAATACACATTCCCCGGGTTCCGGTATCCGGAACAGGATCCTGGCCGGTCCAGGCAGATCCATTCCCGTTTTAGGGGATACTATCACCCTCATACCTCCTCGTTTGCCCGTCCAAAGAGACATAAAGAGACACGTATCCGGGTTCAGAATGCCCGGGAATATACCAATCCGGGCCTTAATTTCCGGATTCCGGAAAAAAGAGACATGCGATTTTGCGAATGAGACACGTAAAACCTCCCACAACGACCAAACGGAGCCCTTACAGGGGAGATTTGGGAAGACCCCCGGAATTCCCCTCCGGAGAGGGATCTTCAGAAGTGAGATCCCCCTTCGGGATGTTTGAGAGGAAGATCGCCGGGGGATGTTTTTTCAGACCCCCTGTGAACATGACTCTCGCAGTGCGGGATGAGATCTCTGGATTACCCTGTCGGCCTCCCGTGCCGGTCAAGCTCTATGAGACACTTGTTTTCCAGCCGGAAGAACCGCATCGATCCAAACGGGCACCAGAGCCATAGTTCCCGGAGGATCTCCGAAACCAGGTCTGCTGAGCGGAGCAGCGCGAGTGTTTCCCTCTGCTGGATCTCGACTGCGGTAAGCGGTACACGGAGCTGCCGTGTCCGCTTTACCCGGACAACGATGATCCCGCCAGGGCCGATGATTATGAAATCCCCGGGTGCCAGAGCATCCTGCCGGAAGAAGATCACCTGTCCCCGCACCTGTGCAAGCGGGAGAGCAGCTTCAAGCGCTTTTTTCGATGGCAGTCCCCGGCTCATTCGGGATCCCTCATGCCCTTCGATCGCTGGGCGGGATACTTCGCATGCGGGATTGCCGGCCGCAGTTCACGCTTTATGCTCCGCGTCCGGATGCTCATGGTGTATACATGCATGAAGGTCTTCTTGATCGTTACCCGTTCCAGTTCTTCGCCAAGTATCCGGATCGCGTTCTGGATCACGTGCGGGATGATAAAGAGAGGAACATCGGGCGTAACGATCGCAGCCCTGCGGGGCATGTTATTTCCTTTGCTCACCTTCAAGCCGGCATATCCTCTGCTCCAGCCGGTTGAGCTTACGGTTGATGTACGATGCATCCCGCTGCAGGTTATCGCTGAACCAGGCAAGCAGTTCTCCGAGATTCTTCTCGGCAAGAACCGATGCTGCCAGGATGTCGGCAGTGTCGGTCCGGCACCCGGATCTTTCGCGTGCAGCAGGCATCCCCCGGTCCGCGATGAAATGATTTTTTGAATAGTCGTTTCTTTTCCTGCCGGAAATACCGGCTTCGTTTCCTGAGTATGCTGATTCTATGCTAACACTTCCCTTCTTATCAGCCCGGGCATGGATAATTCCCATAACAATATACGATAATTATCCCATGCCGGAAGGCGGACCGGGCAAAAGCAGGGTTCGTCGCCTGCTTAAAGCCCGCTATTTCCTTCGGGACAGCCCCCGGCTGTCCACACTGTGCATTGGCCATGTCGGAATAAACGATTTCTGTCCACGGCCTCTACACGTCCGGGCGCCAGGAAATGCGTACAGCTGGTGTGGACAAAAAAGGTAAGTGCCGGATCGTAAAACCGCCCCTGCGATACGTTAACGGTTTTCAACACGGATTCTCGCTTGGGAAAAATGAGTGTACCGTAACCTCACTGCACATTAAGACCGACCCGTATACTTGGTTCAGACCAGGGCCACTGGTGATGTTGCGCAACATTCCGTGCATCGTCATCAATGGAATGATACGGCAGGGGTATCCAGAGCACCATGAGTTCATGAATGCCCGCATCCTTTGGGATGACAACATTTGCAGGAATCGATAATTTCTCTCCGGCATTGAGAGTGAAGAAAGCCGTACGGTCATTCGTATTTTTCGCAAGGGGGACCTGGTAAAAATCAAGCAGGGGGACAACAGCGACAGAGACCGGGTAATTGTTATCCGCTCCGATATTGATGGAATAATCAAACAAACTGTCAGGTATGACGTTGGCCGACAGCAATGCTTTAGTGTCACAGGGTTTTGTCGTGACAAGTAACCCGTCATTGAGAACGTAATCGGAACCGCAGGATATCGCTGGGCCGTCATACTCCTTCAGGGAGGGTGCAAAAAACGATTGCGCATTTCCCACGATGATATTCACCCGGCGGCTTCCGAGAAGTGCCTGGTCTGTGCTGAACCTGAATGAATCGTTGAGGGAATGCATATCAGGCTTCATGACAAGGAAAATTTCAAAATCATGGCTTCCCTCCGTCATGGGAGGAATACTGAAGGGATAGGCTGACTCCTCAAACGGGGCCATATGAATCGTGTGGTGAATTCCCCTGCCCGAATTATTGAATTCAAAGGGGATCTGCTGGTAATCGAGAAGGCCGAAAACAAGAAAATCATTTTCCTGTGCCATCTGGTTGCTTACCCACAGGTACCCCTCGAACGGCTTTCCCGCACCAATCCTTCGCAGGGCAGTCTGGCTGGTCTCATCCTGTTTCGTTGGGCCAGTAAGGATTGTGACGCCAAAACTTTCCGATACCTTGTTTTTGTCATAGGTCGTCGAATAGACCGTGCTGTTGCCCGAGGTGTTTGCTGACATCGACCAGAGTGGCGAGCCTTCGATATGGGGGAGACCCGAGATCCCTAGTGCAATAAGTGTGAAGGAGAATCCAAAAAGAGCTAAAAAGAAAAAAAGGTTCGTTGAATTCATTGTTTTACTCATATATTTACACCATAAAAAAAGGTCAGGTTAGGGTATCGGTGGTAACCGGATACCAGGAAGTATACCCTGAAAGTTCGAACGTGTGATCAGACTGGGCAGTCCATGTGCCACCGGTATATACAGCCGAATACTGGTAATTCACAACGGCATCGGCAGAATTATACCGGGTATCCGTCTGGTCATTGTAGAGTGCACCGTCCCTCCAGACACGTTCCCGAAGGGCTATCTTGTTGATGTCATATGCTGAACCCGAACTGGTTCTTGACCGGGAATATGCATCGCAGTATACGGGGCTTGCTGACCACCAGTTTCTCCAGAGATCCGTATATGCGCTCCACTGAGGGGCATCTGCAGTAGCTGCAAACGCTGATTTCACAGGCTGAGCTGCGATCCTCGTCTTCAGCATCCCACCAACGCCAATGTCTTTGTCCGGGTTAGCACCGGTGAATTTTGCTCCCTCTTGCGGGGGAAGATATTGCGTGGTTACTCCGGCTTCGCTGCTTTCGGCGCTCGTTATCGGTACGATCGCCATCCCTGCCAGCAGAAGAGCCAGCAGGACAAAAAAGGTCTTGTGCAGGTTCATAGGTTTCCTCCATTTTTCACTTCTCCCATGGAGGCACAATCCAAATCTTCATCATCTTATGAAGAACACTGTCTCATGCCTACGGGCGGGACCGGGTTCCACCGCAATTCGAACTGGGGTGAACCCGTCCTTCACTTTTCGGGACAGCCCCCGGCTGTCCACACTGTGCAATAGACTATCCCCTCATAAACGATTTCTGTCCAAAGTATCTACATGTCCTGGCGCCGGGGAATACGTGTAGCTGGTGTGGACAGAACAGGTACAAGGTTATGACGGCAGTGGATATCAGAGGGGCAAGACGAGAATTACAATCCGGGACCGCTGATATCCGGAAAAAAGGGGGGGGGACAGGTCACGACCAGAACACCCTCCCGGCACATACCAGGAAAACTAAATCGGGCGAAATCAAATTTTTGTACTGTTTTATCTCGAAAAATTTCATACATCAATCACTTTTTTCCTGTCAGTCATTACAGCTCATAAAGGGTCAGGAAAATTTGGAAACGATCATTGTTTGTCACTTTCACATCAGCTCAATGAGAAAAAATCAGCCCTTGAACAGCAAATCGATCATGGTAAAGAAAATATTCCGGATGAAAATGCAATACATCACGATTCCCACAAGGAGGATTCCCATGGATAGAGCTCTCCTCTGAGTATAAAGAGACACTCCTACTGAAATGACACTCAGGAGAACGCTGTACAATAAGATAGATATCAGATAGCCGGGAGTTGTTACCAGAATGAAAGGTACTGGTGAGAGGATTATATCGGCAATTACTCTGAAAAAACCCGTGGCAAGGACAATAACGATGATTCCTGTAACCGGGGGAATGTTCCGAAAACTACAGGCAATGATAATCAGGGGAAGAATGTTCGTGCAGGATATTACAAGAAAGTATACAAAAACAAATGGGATCTTCCATGAATTGAGAAGGGTTCCTAAAAGAGGTGAGATAACAAAACAGCAGAATAATGCAAAACCCGAAATAAGCAATAACCTGGACTGATCATAGGGGAAAATTTTTTTCAAGTCAGTCATTTTTTTCACTTTCTCCTAAAAAAAAGATTTGGTTAAATATAATAAACATGTCCGTCTCCGTTAAAGTATCCACTCATGGCATTGCTGAAGTTCGTGGAATATGCGGTCATTGCACCGGACAAGGTTGAATAGAGCTCACTTTCTCCAGAGTCAAAACCATTGCTCAGGATAATGTGATCATTTCCATTCCAGTACTCATAATGGCACTCTCCCCGCTGGTATGAATTGGTATCGATCACCTCTTTAGAGATTCATCGATATTAACTGTAGCGTGCCAGAGTTTCTGTCCTAAAATAGTGACATAATTTATGTCCGCTTTCAAGAGCACCGTGCAGGTGCTTGCGGGTGAAAGCGACAATGGAGATCAGGACAAAGGCAGTAGTATTTTACGAAGAGAAGATACACAGTGCCAAAGAGATTGGAGAGACGTACAACATCTCCGAAAGAACCGTGAGACGATGGGCACAAAACCATCGCAACGATCCCGAGAACGGGTTGAAACCGAAGAAGACCGGACCGCGGAGACGGACCCGTTGGGCAATTCCGAAATCGTTGGAACAACGGATCATCCGGCTCAAGGGAAAGTATCCGGCTTGGGGAGCCCGACGGATCAAACACCAGTTCGAACTCTCGTGTTCCTGGAGAACGGTTCACCGGATCCTCAAGAAACATGGTCTCCTCATCCGGATCAAAGCTAAACCCCAACCGTCCGGGAAACGGTTCCAGCGTCGTCATGTCGACAGTATGTGGCAGGGGGATACCTTCCAGTTCCGGATCCGTGGCGTTGGTAAAGTCTACGTCACCGGATTCACTGATGATTGTTCTCGCTATCGTGTGAAAAGCAAAGTATACCTGCACAAGGATGCTGCCTCAGCGGTTAATGCCCTTCAATGGGCACTTCGGGCCGGCAGGATTCCCTGGGAGATCTATCTCGATAACGGGAAACAATTCGTCTCAAAACTGTTCAAAGCGGAAGCCCAAAAACATAACATCAAACTGATCTTCGGCAGACCTTATCACCCCCGTGGCCGTGGGAAGATCGAACGGTACCACAAGACTCTCTACCGGGAACTCATCGCTTTAAAGCAATTCCGTTCGCTGGGCCATTTCAGGAAAGAACTCTGGAGGTTTGACCAGCTCTACAACAACTGGCGTAAACAGGAGATCCTGAACTGGATGACGCCTTCTTCCGTTTACAACAACAAAACCAATTTCAATAAAAACAGAAAATGTCTATCCAGCGGACATAAACTCTGTCAACAAAACGGACAGTAATTATGGCACTCTACAATTAACAACAGATCTGGTATCCAGATCCACATACATATTTACAATCCCTGATTGCGTTTCAATCATAACATTCGGTGTACGAAAAGTCACATATTTTCCATCACGGAGAACGGGTGATGCCGCATCGAGATTGACCTTTTTGATTGTCCACCGTTCCGTTAAAGAAGCCATGACCGCAGAGTCATTGAGAGCAATACCAATTGCACGTTCTGTTTCATTTACCGGGAGATTCCCCGCAGGAGATCCTTGCATCTGGATGCATTCACTGAGTACCGCAAAGAATACAAGCAGGGCAATCCGCGATTTACTCCTGCAAATTGAATCCAGGGGCCAGTGATTGTAATCACTCAAGTTTGCCCGGAATCTGGCAATAATACGAGACCGGCCACTATCTGCCAGTCGTGGATCATCCCTTACACCCACCATTGTTCTCTTCAATTCCGGATAATCTCTAAAATCCTCATCGGAAACGTGGATTATTGTGATGTCTCGCTTATACCGGTCAGGAATACTAATGTTCTATTCATTGATTATAACCTCGGCATCCATGAGTTTTTGGTCCTGGGGCTGGAGAACATCGGATCGATCCGGCGTCAGATGAGGGGTCACGGACACCAGATAGCCCGACGTTTCCGAAGGTGACAGTGAGGTAAGGAGGATCTCGCCATTCCCGGAAGATGTCCCGGCACCATTGCTGATGGTGTCATTTATGGGGATGAAAAAAATCTTCCGATCCCCGTATCGCGGATCATTTTGTTCCGGCCATGCATTCATGACATATCCACCTCTGTCCCAGGAGCCCATGTCCATGGTTACCGACCAGACTGCAGATCCGTTTTGTTGATAACAGGTTGTTTTTCCGGCGGAACCCATGATTTCACTCGCGGTTTTTTTCCGCATAGATATATTGGCAGGCCAAATCTCGTACAAGATTGCTGAACCGGTCGTAAGATTTGCCTGGCCTGAAAGACGGATAATCCTGCCGTCAGGTTGTTGGGACACGGATACAATTGACACTTTTTGCAGTATCCCGGTCTTGTTTTGTGATTGTGAGGAATCTGAATTCTTTCCGGATGGTAGTGTGATGAGAGAATCTGCTGAGTATGACTGTAGTGCGATAATGGTGATAATAACTACGAATATCAGGATTGCTGAAAAAAAAGAAACGGTTTTTTTGGGAATTTCTTTCACTTCCATCTCTTTATGGTGTGGTACCCTGAATACTCGAACTGGTTACAAGTTGCCCATTACTGTTGAAAGATCCGGAAGTGTATACATAAAGCATTTGCCCGGGGTGGTTCTCGATCACTCGCGGGGTACTACCGAAAGCATAGGATGGAGCGTGCCAGCTGGAATCGCCAGCTACCTTGATCCACTCATCGGTAATCGGGTTTGTCTGGATATTGAACGTGCTTGCTGAATTGACTGTCGTGAACTCAGCGGAAACTCGCAAATCGCGGATGTAACTGCTGGGATTCACACTGTCAGTGTACGTGTAGTGGGCGAGTCATGACTGGGACGAAGTATCCTGGATCCAGATGTCATAAGTCGTTGAGCTTCCCGAAGGACTGAGCTGGACATAATAGTTGTAACTGTGAGGGAGTGATGATGTCGAAACAGGGATGTATCCAAGATAAATGGGATCGCCGTTGATATCTCCATTATAGATAACCGGGTAGAGATTCAGGTTGCTCGTTGATCCTGAGGGATATGTCGGCGTGTATGCGCCAACTACCAGTTCAATAACATCAATACCATCATTATCGGAATCATACCGGTTCATGTGGAACTCACGTTCTTCGCAAAAGATGGTCCCGGAACCTGTCCGCGAAAATACTGACGGGTTGATCTTACCGGTAACATATCGTGGCGAGTACGACGACGAATCCGCGGAAAAGACCTGCCATCGCTGGTACCTTGTATAGGGGGCACGTGTACCGGCTCCGACGCTGACGATGGTGGGTTGAGTATTTGTATAATTCCCCTGATAGCTTCTTTCAATCTTTTCCCGGTTTTCATTACTGGTTCTTTTGAATACAGAAATACTCGGGTATGTGGCTGCAAATTCTCTTGGGACGAGTACGATGCCGTCAGTGCTGTCCCGCAGGAGGTTTTCATACATTTTTCGTGGCAGCTGAATCACGACAACTTGTTCCGTACCAGAAATATTTCCCAGAATACAATACTCGGAGTTCTGAATTGCGGAATCGCGTTTCTGGTTCACAATATCTGTCGGTATCCTGATGAACGAATTGTCTTTTGTTGCGGATTGAGATGAGAACTCCTTTTGAGAGTATATGATCGTTAACAGATCTTTTTCCTCAACGGGTTTTGTTGGAGCGACTTTACTCCAGTCCACAGCGTTTGCAGGATGTTCAGTGGCGCTCACGATCGGTGCGATCACCATCGCTGCCAGCAGCAGTGCCAGCAGGACGGCAATTGTTTTTCGTAGGTTCATTCTTTTTCCTCCATTTTTCCATACGCTCTGCTCGAAAGGCACGGGAAAATCTTCATAAGATCGGAAGATGAAATCCTCATGCCTGCGGGCGGGACCGGGTTCTACACAGATTCGTCGCTTGGTGAACCCGTCCTTTCTTTTGGTTTTCTCCTGGGACAGCCCCCGGCTGTCCACACTGTGCAATAGACCATATCCCCATAAACGATTTCTGTCCACGGTCTCTACACGTCCGGATGGTTGGCGGGAACGTGTAGCTGGTTTGGACAAAAAAGATACGTGAACAGGTCGTAAAATCGCCCTTGTGATACTTTAACGGAATTCAACACGGATTCTCGTTCGGGAAAAATGCCTGAGAGAAAAACACTACCCCCCCCACACAGGTGCCATTTATTGCTCCCTGCCCTCTCTCGGCAAAGATCGGTATCAGTTATAGGATTACCATGGCGGCTGATATCCATGGGGTTGACAAATAATTGTGGGGATTTTATGGATTTGGGTCTTCTGAAGATATCAGTCACAGATCAAGGGTGCGGTGTACTGGTGGGGAGTGGACAATTCTTACAAGGTGTTGCCGCCTTGGTGTATCCCGCAGCTTTGTCCAGCTCCTCCGCGTAGAGCCCTTGTGCCGGTTGGTTCTTGACCGCAATCCCGGCAGGGGGAGTGAACATGAATGTCTCATCGGGAAATCCCTGGTTGATCGTGATGTTTGAGAACCGGATAATCCCGGTATTCGTTGCATTTGCCGGGATCATTTCAGCCCGGAGAACCATGCCGGTTTTTTCATCGACCCACAACCGGACGGTATTGTAATCATATCTCAGGTGATAGGGATTTTCCCGGGGAGGCGTTGTCTCCAGAATCCATGCGCTTGTGCCATCCATCGTATCATTTCCTGCCATGGTTACCGGACCTGCACCCAGCATCCATGTGAACATCTGTTGGTAGTCCACATCTGCGATAAAACCCCGGACAGAGGGATCGCTAAACGCCCGCAGGTTGTCAGATTCATTACAATATGACCAGAGCACACACCCATTCGAGAGCGAGTAGCAATTTGTGGCTTCTTTTATCCTGTACATGGAGGGCCGTTTGATGAGGATCTCCCTTTTTATCGTGGGTCCGCCATTCTGCAGTTGTTCTTCAATCGTAACGGAATAATCGGAAATCCCCTCCTGAAGATGAATTGCTTTTTGCGAATACATCTCTCCGGGAGTTCGGGGTTCTTCAGGCTGTAAGTACGCGATATAAATGATAAGACACCCGGCAAATACGATGAATACAAGCGCGAGAGAGAGAGCGATTTTGTGTTGTTTTATATCGGAGAAATTCATGCATCAATCACACACGAACGAATTTTTCAGATAGTAATTATCAGATCCACTAAACACGCTGAGGTGTTGTTGCTATAGGGGGAACCGGTGGAGATCTGTTGTAACCCGACAGGTTTCCTGTCCTGTTCACAGAGAACGAAGAATTGGATAATCCGTTATCCATGGCCCCGTCGTCTGTCGGAGTAGAAAGAGTCGTGATCCCGACGAGGGTGCGTCTTAACGTGCCGTACTCCCTGCCGCTCACTTGATAGAATTGATCGTGATATTCGATGAGTGTGCCACGGTTGCATTCAAAGATTGTTTTCCCCCGGCAGATCTTTTTTACTAAAGCATTATACCTGCTCATGTTGCCCTCGAACGAGTTCACGTACCTCCAGCCACTGTGCCAGACACCCGGGTCATTGTTCACGCCATGCAGGTAGCTCTCAAGTTCCGGGTACATCTGGAGATCTTCGTACGTCACCCGGGTGCTGTTGATGTACTTGACTATCCGCACATCCGCTTCCTGGATGTCAAAACTTGCATCAGTTTTCAGCAGTGCCAGAGGGGCCAGGTTCCCCGGTTTCGTACTATTTTCCAGTTGTGACTGAAAAACTGATCCGGGAATCAGGGAATATAGAATGATGCCGGCAACAATGAACAGGCCGATTAGAATTAAAATTGTGAAATTTTCTTTCAGTAATTTCATGTAACCTCACTTAACAAGATTGATATCTGATTGATCTTTTTCATCTGATGAATATTATTGTTAATCCAGAATATCTTTTCAAATGGTATCCCTTCTTTGTAAAAAAAATTTAGGGATAGTAAGCATAGGATACTGTTATCAGTCTCCCATTGCTATCCCATGAGGGAACAACGCTGACATATGGCTGTGCAGCGGCCGGGACCAAGACTGGTTCCTGCCACGCAATAATGGGATAGTTACAGCCATCATCTGCCATTCCCTGTCGATGCCCGTAGATTTTTCTGAATATTGTCGTGTTCTGCCGGGTCTACTTCACGATCACGGTAAGATTGAACCCGAGATCCCCTTTTCCTTCGTGACTGAGGATAAACTTTCCATCAATGATCGATGTCCCGGGGCTGACCGCCCGGTACCTGACCCGGTAATGGCCGGTGTTGTTCCAGAAATCGCCACCATCGGAAAAGGTGCCGGCATTCACCAGTTCAAGCCCACACCCGGAGACTGGGATAACCCAGTGGAAGCCAAGCCCCGGGATCCACCGGAGGTTGATCTCAACAATATCCCCCTTCCCAAGAATAATCGTCTTGCCGGAATCGTTCTCGCCAAGGGAATACCGGATGCCGGGCACCGTGTCCCGGATCGCGACGGAAATATCAGCCGGAACAGGGACTCGGGAATCGGTAAACAGGGGATTGCATTGGGATGCGGGACTCTCCCCAGGCCCGGGGCCTGTTTGTGTCTGGTTCCATGATTCAATGTTTGTTTTATTTTCACGGATACTTCTGGAACTATTACCTGTCGCAGCCAGATCTCCCGGGACACTGGCATCATGGAATGAGCTGAATGTTCCGACCGGAATAAGATAAAGGTTTGAAACGGATCCGTCATGTATTCCGGGCAGGATAACAATGGAGATAATAACGACGATGACAATGACTGTCACTCCCAGCAGCCAGTACATTTTTTTCACGGTTCACTCTTCCTCACAAATCAGTATCGGGATACCTTCCTGCTGTATATTATGGAGTTGGTGTGGCAAGGGGGAGGGGACAGTCTGGGCACGGGGTTGCCTCTGCTGAATACCCTGCTGCCTTCTCCAGGCCTTCCTTGTACAATCCACCATGGAACTGACGGGGACTGTCAGCTTCAACACGGATATGCAGTTGTGCCAATGATTTACTATGGACCGTAATCGTGAACAGATACGTTCCGGATGGCAGACTGTCGCTGGCATTGACCTTCAGTGTAGAGCTGTATTGCCGGAATGATCGTGTTGAAAACGCTGGAGGATCGAGACTTACCTGAAGCAGACCCTTTTGTAAAACATCAGCCGAGCGTGCATCCTCCGCAAGGATCCCGAGACGGAGGGAGTCCAGGCCCTGGCCCTGCGTGTTAACGATAAGGGATGTCTTATTTCCGGATCCCGGATGGACAACGAGATCTGCCTGTTCAACCGATGCCTGCAAACGGGGACGGAGGAGTGTACGATAATCGTTATTTTCCTGGATACAAAGCCAGTCTCCGGCATCGGTATGGACCGGGGAATTGGTTGCCGGTTTCAGATAAAAGAAGGCGGTCCGGCTTGCGGGAAGTGATGACGCGGAAGTACCAGTTGCATTCCGGGTCAACCCTATACGAACTGTTGAAGTTCCATTCCTGCAGGGGGGTATGATCTGGGATGGTGGTTCGACAGATACATTCACCCAGTCGGGCAGGACAACAGGATCTTTTTCACCCCAGTTACTGACCGGAATGAGGGTATAGACGACTTCTGCCGGCGTTGCCAGCGTATTGGAAAACGTATACTGTGTTGTTGTTTGTGTCTCGCCCGGAAGGAATTCGATATACGTGTCCTCAAGACCGCTTGCCTCTTCAGGAAAACACTGTTCAAAACCGGGACTGCTCTCTGCGGTTACGGCAGGATGTGGCGTAAGATTGTGGGATTTTTCATCAGTCCCATGGTTGCCATACGCATAATCAGAAACACATCCTGAACAGAGGGCCAGGCAAAAAAGAATGATAAAGAATGAATTTCTTTTCATGAATGCCCTCAGTTGGCTGTATTCAGGACGACCCTCCCAGGGCTTGACGACAGATCAACAGACAGACCCAGCGGAGTGATGGCACTTGACGAATCGTAGTAATCGTCGTAGCTTATTGCTACATTATTATTATATTGATCCTTATAAGCCATGTTATAGAATGTTGTGTCTCCCGGAATATCATTGGCCGAATTGATCAGCCATCCTTCGAATACGGTCTGGACATTGACGCTTGAATCAGGTACGTATCCGGTACCGCTGTAAATACTGGTGACCTGTGCTGTTGTCGTATCCTCCGTCCTTACATACCACTTGCTTTGTCCGGCATTATATTCCAGAGTACCGCGGATAACATGGTTCGGGCTCGCGCTTATTGCCGGACTTATCATGTCGTCCCTCCCAGTTCGCAATGCAAATGAGACAATAGACCATTGACCCGTATAGGGTGCCCTGTTCCATGCCAGGACCGGCTGAACAATGCCATTACCATCCGTTGTTGAAATTGCATTAAATAAATAATCCACAACACCTGATCCCGGGGATGGCGGTTGAGAAGGAATTCTCCAGTAAGCATCAAAGTACCGGATATTTCCCGGAACATATGCTTCAGAGTATTCAAACCAGTAATGGTTCCAGGTTGCCAGAGGGGCGAATGGCGCTTTCGTTCCGGCATTAACATTTTCATCAACGATTGTCAGAATTACATTCCCGTCTTTCGTTGCATACATCCTGTCACCAATAATATCAACAGTTGAACCAGATGGAAGTTCGTGAACCCATGTCGCGGGTTTTACCCCATTCGGATCCTTGATTTGTGCAGATTTTTTATCTTCTGCAACGAGAATTTGTTTCCCTGTTGAATCAAATACCCTTGTTATTCCATCCTGAGAATGATAGATAATGGATCCTTTGGGAATTGATTGGACATGCTTTCCTTCTACCGGGCTTAATTCGGCTGAAACAAAGGTATATTCCTGCGAATTATCGAACTTCAGATCTGGCAACTGATATTCAGCCAGATTTGCTCTTACACTTTCCATTTCACTGGAAAATGCATTATTCTGTTCAGTTTCCGCACATACGTACGGTACCATCGCCATCGCTGCCAGCAACAGTGCCAGCAGGATGACGTTAACTTTGCGTAGTCGCATTTTTCTTCATCTCCGTTCGTTTTTTACTATGCTCGGGGGCACGAAGCCAACCTTCATAAGATCGGAAGATGAAATCCTCATGCCTGCGGGCGGGACCGGGTTCAACACAGGTTCGTCGCTTGGTGAACCCGTCCTTTCTTTTGGTTTTCTCCTGGGACGGCCCCCGGCTGTCCACACTGTGCAATAGACCATACCCCCATAAACGATTTCTGTCCAAAGTCTCTACACGTCCGGACATTTAGTGAGAACGTGTAGCTGGTGCGGGTGCCCTACCATGAGGGGATCATTATCGCGACCGGGTTTATTCTTGCTTTCGTAAAAGCAGGGAAATGCCGATGAGCAATGCGGTAACGGGAATCGTTACCGGAATTGGTGCCGGTGTTGTTCGCGGAGACATCGGAGGATTATCCGTGTGATCGGAGCTGACAGGGACGGAAACTGCCACGGGGGATGCATTTTTTTCAACAAGGGTGAATGGATACATGACCATACCGGATGGTCCGATGGACAAGGTGTACTCTCCTGAAAGGGCAGCAGATTGTATTGTTGTACCATTCTTCAGGATTTTCCTGAACTGGGTTGTATTGACAAAAAACGACCACTTGTTTTCCCCGCTCAATCCATCAGTAACAAGCGTTGATCCGGAATAGGTGGGCGGAAGAAGATCCGGACTGCCCGGGAGATACTGGGATTGATATGCCCAAAAATCTATCTCATAACCTGAAGGAAAACTGGTCTTTCCCGAGACGATAAAAGAATCTCCGGTGGAATGCGTGCCAACCGGGAGAGTGTCAACGGTGATCCAGTACGGTGTCTGAACCGGCGACCCCCGGATATCTGATGGCCCGGAGGATTCGGGTGTAGTGTTTCCCGTCACCGCCGCTTCTGCGGGAGCTATGATGAGAAGAAGTGCGAGGAGGATGAATATCCCGGGTTTTTTCCATGGTGTCATGCAATAAGGCCCTCGATACGGTTATTTAATTATTCCTTCCTGTCCTGCCATATCTGAATACTATTTTTCACATAAAAAGGATGGAAGGTTATCCTTTCGGATCACCTTATCCTTCTCCGGCTCTGGACTCCTACGGAGTGTCCAAGGTAACCTGTGTCGGATTCGGGGTGAACCAGACGTTGAACAGTCCGCTCCATCCCGATGCAGATATTGATCCGGAATTCAGAGTTACCGACGGGATATTAACATTATTGAATGTAATATCCCCGCACATATGATACGGATTTGAATTCAGTCCCTGGGCCTGTTCCAGTGTGTTTACGATTTCCAGGTTGGTGTTTGAGGGAATTGCGTTCGAGAAGTAATAGGTGGATGTTCCCGCAGTGAGATCACTTGTTGTGACCTGCCATCCCGTTACACCGCCAACCGTTGTGTACTGAAGTGTCCCTTCAATCTGGTCTCCCTGGGTCACACTTAACATCGGGCTGTAATAATAATTGCTCGGGCTTGTGTATCTCCAGGATGAGATCTTCCAAACCGGGTTGTTCAGCCCATAATTCCACTGTAACACGGGTTGCATAATGGTGGCAGAATTTTCAAGACCATTGAAAATGGCCAGCGCAAAACCCGGAGTCCCTCCACTGGTTGACGGAGGGGTCGGAGTGTACCATCGGGAACGTAAATAGCTGATCTGACTGACTGTTGCATCAGCCCATGCAAGCCACCTACTTCCAGAAATTGTTGATGCCCGAACGACTGAAGATTCTATCTTTGAAGAATCATCAATGACAGTCAGTATAAGGTCTCCGTCTTCAGTAAGGATATATGTCTTGCTTTCATCAAGGGGCGAATCAAGAATACGTGCCCCTTGAGGGACCGCGTGAACATGAGTCGCTGGCTGGAGTCCGTTTGGCGTTGATACTTTTTCCGCAGATTCATCTGATGCAATGAGAATTTGTTTACCATTCGAATCGAAGATCCTTGTTATCCCGTCATCTGAATGGTAAATAATTGAGCCCTCGGGAATTGTATAGACATCTTTCATCGGTTGGGTACTCAATGGTCCGGTAATAACAGTATTCTTCTGAGAATCATCAAATTGAAAAGACGGTGTCTCAATTTTGTTCAAATCTATTTTCTCTTCGGCGCTCACTACCGGTGTGATCGCCATCCCCGCCAGCAACAATGCCAGCAGGACCAGCCATGTTTTAGGTATGTTCATTTTTTTCATCTCCTCGCATTTTCCATGCGCTTCGCTCGCCGGCACGGGAAAACCTTCATAGGATCGGAAGATAACAATCTCATGCCTGCGGGCGGGACCGGGTTCAACACAGGTTCGTCGCTTGGTGAACCCGTCCTTTCTTTTGGTTTTCTCCTGGGACAGCCCCCGGCTGTCCACACTGTGCAATAGACCATATCCCCATAAACGATTTCTGTCCACGGTCTCTACACGTCCGGACACAGGTGAATTCGTGTAGCTGGTGTGGACTATTGACAGAAAACGTAACGCACCTTGTACTCATTACCAATCCGGTGGATACACGGGTTTACAAACCGACTATCAATTACCGGAAAAGATCTGCACATATCAGAGCAGGATCATGAGCTCACAGGCTCTCACGCCATCCGATCACGGGGATTTTGGTTGAAGGAAACCATCCCGGAAGTTCCGTCCCGGTTTTTCTGCGGTGTTTTCAATCCTGATCCTCATTAGTCCTGCAACAAATTTTTTTATCGAATGGTAATTGAAAAAAGATACTCTGGGAAAATTTTGTTTCTATTGTTTTCTCTCAAGAGCCTCCACCCGGTTCTCGATCTTTTTGAGGTCCGATTTGTTTGATTCGCGCCACTCCTTAAAATCCGAATAGAGAAACGCACAGAGAATGAGCGCAATAATAATCAGCGTGAGGAGGTACTGGGCAAGGAAAAATCCGATGATGCTGACGATACAACCCAGGACGAATAACAGTATCATTTCATTTCGTTTCATGTTTACCTCTCATTTTTATTTGAGTGTTTTCAGATTTAACTCTTTATAAAAAATAAAAGAATTATCCTGTACAACCATTTCCGTAGAGAGAGACCCACTGGTTGGTTGAGCCCGCGTCACTTCCGTTCAGCCAGGCGTCAACACCTACCCAGATATCCATCTGGAACCTGAGATAGAGCGTGCCGAACTTGTAATTGTTATACAGATGCCCGGATGTAGTGCCAACACCGGATATCTGGTATGTGTAGAAACAGGGAGAGTACCCGGGGAAGAGGGGGTATTGACGCTCAGGCGCCAGAGTGGGCTAAGGGCCCGGATTACTTTCCTGACAATTTTTTTGAAATGAATGAAACAGGAATCCTTGTACTGTGTTGAGATAGAATTGAATCATTACGATTATCATTCCGGCAAAATACCACATACAAAACACAGAGCGATTATTTGACAGAGTGCAATCCAAGTACCGGCAATTGAAAGTGGTTTATAAACAACGGTATCCTCAATAACCTCTCAAAAATAATAGCGTCTCTGGTTCTCATCGAGGAATTCTACCGATCCTGATTTTTGGCATTTCACAATAAATTCACGTTGCCGAAATAGAGCAAGATGAGAATACAGCCCGTAGTGAAAATTGCAACAAAAGCTGCCCGGTCGACGGTAACTCCATGAAATATTCGAATCCCATAGAATGTGATAATCGTATATGCACCGACGAGAACCAATGCAGAACAGGGAATATGAAACACCGATGGAATCCAGAGGAACAACACCGGTAAGAAGGATGCATAGATGACCGATTTCATGGTTTTTTCAAAGTCCGGTTTATCGGAGATAAATAACACAAAAAAGTGCTCTGCGAGACTGATGGCGAGGAGGAAAATTATTCCATTATATATGAACAAGAAGACCGTCATCAGTGTCAGGACTATCATACTCCCTGGATTCAGAACATCCACCGGGGAGGTATGCACCTTTTGGATAAGATATGAGACGTGATACAATAGTGAACCGACGAGAAGGATGGCGGTAAATAAATAAAAATCTGCCCTTATTGATTGTTTCGTTATTTTTTCCAAATAGCCGGAAAAATTTGAAACGAACCATGCTTTTGTTTTCATGAGACTCACGTAAACACTAAAAAAATTTTAGGGGGTTCCAAAACAACCAAAACCGGATGAAACCCACTCCGATACTTGAGAGCCACCCCCGGGGACTCCCGTTACACTGCAGCTGATCCACGCATCTACCGAATGCTTTGGTGGATTGAACAGCAGGAGTGCCCAGATAACATGGGAATCAATATATCCCCGGAGAGAGGTTGTTCGGGGTGAATGGGTAAACTCACAGCGATCTATCCCGAAATCCTGAATTGAATTTGTGATATCTTCAATGTCGAGGATCTGGCTTCCATCGTACGTAAAAGTTCCCTCCGTAAAAAGATCTGCCCGTTTGTTCGGATCAAAAGCTGATACCCAGCTGTCTGTCCTCCGGATTTGCGTTTCATAGATCGTTTTCATATCAAATTCGGACGATGATATCTTGCGAAGCTCGTAACGGGTGGTTGGAGTGATTTTATCAATTGCATTGACTGCATTATCCGACGAAACTACGTTAATATCCTTTTTTTCAATTGAGCCGAGAACCGTCACTTTCACAGACTTCGTTACGATCGTTCCGTCTTTTTCCAGCAGAACATAATGGTTTCCATCAGGTCCTTTGTACAGAACGATGTTTTCCGCATTCCCTTTCAGATAACCGATAACTCTCTTGACATCATTTTGTTTTCCGGATTTACTGATAATCCCGTCAACAACTTGTTTCGAGGATTCATACGTCTGCCATGTTGGTCCGTCCGAGGGCATGGGTTTTTCAACACCCAACTCAGCGAATAAATCAAATTCTGGAGTCTGGTAAGATTGCGATGATCTATTGGATTCGCATCCAGCGGATCCGTCACACGCGCTCACCATTGGTATCACCGCCATTCCCGCCAGCAGCAGTGCCAGCAGGACGACAACTGTTTTGTGTATGTTCATTCTTTTCCTCCTTTTTTCCATACGCTTTGCTCGGAGGCACGAACAAAACCTTCTTGCGTTTAGAATCCAATCTGTTTCATGCCTGCGGGCGGGACCGGGTTCCACCGCAATTCGAACTGGGGTGAACCCGTCCTTCACTTTTCGGGACAGCCCCCGGCTGTCCACACTGTGCAATAGACTATCCCCTCATAAACGATTTCTGTCCAAAGTCTCTACACGTCCGGACATTTAGTGAGAACGTGTAGATGGTTTGGACAGAACAGGTAAATAATCCCGGGCTTAATGCAAATCCGGTGAATACCATGTCGGTATACCGGAACGCATTATTAATCCTCATCGGTGCCGCGCTCTTGCTTGCACCGGTAGTATCTGCACAGCAGGTCGATTTGGACCAGACAATCATCGTTGTACCCGGCGATAGCAGCAAATCCATGGGCTTTGCTCCCCGCGCTTATGACACGATAACCCAGGGTGAGACGGATTACTTCACAAAATCTGTATCATCGGGAACATCCCAGCTTACTCTCGATCTCAACTGGGGGACTCCATCAAATTCACTGACTCTCTGGGTCAATACCCCGGTTGGATTGTACGGCCCCTATTACGATTCATCGGATGGGATATCCTCCAACGGCAGGATCGCGCTCGTGATGTCAGGATCCGGGGGGTCACTGCCAGCAGGAACATGGGAGTTCAGGGTTTATGGCGACAGCGTCAGCGGGGTTGAAGACTACACATTTGTTGCATATTAGATAACTGATAAAATTATTCATGTGACGATACAATAATCTTAATAAATGGAAAATCATACCCACCGGTCACGGGTTATTCTCATCGTCACCCTTTTTTTTCTCATGCCGGTTGCAGCATCTGCGCTTCCCGGCCATGAGATTATTGTCAGACCCGGGTATGGTTTTTTGCAGGTTAATCCCCCGGATGATGTTGTCAAGATCTCGTTCTGGGAACTTTCGCCAGGGTCCATGATACTATTTTCCCTTCTGGTCATTTCGCCCATCCTCGTGTATCCCGCCGAGCTGCTCTTCACTATCAGGATCTATTACCTGCTTGGCATACGAAGGCTGACAAAGAAGCACCTGCTCGATCATAAAAGCCGCAAGATAATTTATGGGCTTATCCGGAAAAACCCGGGGATCCAGCTCCCTCTTCTCATGGAAGCTTCCCGCCTGAACCGGGGCACGGCCCGGTATCACCTGGCCCGGCTTGAGATCGCCGGGAAAATTACCTATGTCGTAGTATCCGGCAAAATAATGTATTATGAAAACAACGAGCACTTTTCAAAACTGGAGATAAAGGTTATCGGGCACATGAAAAGCGATTGCCGATCGAAAATTCTTTTCAGCCTCCTGGGATCAACGGCCCGTTCGCGCCTTGAGATCTCGGATGCGCTGGGTGTTACCGGCCCCACCGTATCGTGGCATATGTACCGCCTTATCCACGATGAGATCACTTCCCGGCAGAAGGAGGGCAGGTTCATGCGCTATACATTGAAACCGGAAGCCGTTCCGATTGTCCGGAAATACCTGCCGCCCGACCATACCATCCACCCGGGAATAGGAGAGGGGTGCCCGGGGAGACTGTGGGGGGTTGACGTGCACCGGGGGTGACGCTGCCCGGCGGGATTAAGCCCAGGGTTTTTCTGGAACAATTCAAAAAACGCGATATCATTAACGATTATTCCTTCACTGAGGGATAATCCAAAAAAATTTATTCACGGGTCTTTTTCTTCCCGTGAGCAAGAACTGCGGCCAGATATTTATCAGGATCGTTTTGCAGCCACTGTTTTCGTTCTTTGGTATAATCACCGCTTCCCGAATCATAGATCTGAAGGAACCTGACCGCATCGACGGGTCCGAGCTCTTTCACGAGTGCATCGATACCCTGTTTGTGGATTTCATTCAGTGTCTTTGCTTCCATGTTCGTTCACCTCCATAAGCCATTCAACGGGATTCTTTACTTCAACAGTTATCTGATTACGGTATCTCTTAAGTCTGCCTTTACCGGCTGGTCCTTTATTTTTTCCAGGCAACCTGAAAAATGTGATGCGAATAATGTTGCTATTTTCATGAGACACACCAAAACCAAAAAAAATTAGGGGGTTCCAAAGCATCCAAAGCCGGATGAACCCCATTCAGATATTGCCTGACAATTCACCCGGAGAGGTTCCAATGCGGGGGATATAACGGTTCTGACCAAGTCATCTACCGGATCCCTGACTGGCAGACTACCACATCAGAGAGGTCACGTGCCGGATACCGGAATCCGCTCACCGGGATTCTCCGGATGCAACCCGTGTTGATCGGGAATTCCAATTATCACTGATACCTTTATCTTCCTATCATCAAAATGCGATAATTGGAGAAATTCCAATTATCACTGATATCTTTATTAAGGTATCGCATTATAGAGATATAGTAATATCATGATAACCGGTGAAGGGAATTTGATCCTTGAGCACATAAAACGTGAGCTGGATATCAGTGACAATGCTTCCGTTTCATGGGGAGTGCCGGTCATGGAGGGGCAACCCTTCATGGCCGATCTGGTTATCGAAGATTATACAAAAAAATACATCATCGAGATCAAGTCACGGTTGACCATCGATACTATCGGGCGGCAGCTGGTCTTAAAAAAACTCATGCAGAGTTCCGGATCCAGGAACCGGTACGCGGAATTCGTTATAGCAAGCAAACTCATCTCGCCCGAAACGGAGAAGATCGCACATTCCTGCGATATCCGGATCATCCCGTTACCGTACCGGTCAGATATACCGGACAGCGGGAAAGTCGATGTGCGCCGCATCGAAAAGATCAGTTCCGCAAAATCATGGAAGATCGTGATTGCGCTCCTCACCGAGAAAGAGAGTTCAATCCGGCACATCGCCATGAAAGCGAACGTTTCGTACGGCTGGACCCACGCAACCGTAAAAAGCCTGCTGGCGAAAGGGATCGTTGCTGAAGTCAGGAATTATGTCACGCTCCAGGATATCCCCAAACTGCTGAACGGGATTGCATGGGAGCGTCCCTTCGAGAAATTGTTTTATAACGAAGTGACCCTCCCGGAGAATGATGCATTGTCTGCGGCCCGGACCATAACACGGATGTGCGACCGCCAGAATATCGATTGCGGATTTACGAGTTTTACTGCCGGGGCCATGTATACCAAATACGCGTTCCGTCATGATGCGATATACGTGTATATCCGCAAGGACAATCTCGACCCATTCGTCAGGTCCTTTGATTCAGCGGATGCTCATGGCATAAAAGTCCGGGTGTACAAACCGGACCGCGATGTGTTCTCCGATGCGCAGCTTGCCGAAGAGATCCGGCTGGTATCTCCGGCCCAGGCACTTCTCGATCTGGCGGGACTCGGGTACAGTGGCCGCGACCTGACCCTGAAGCTTGTGGAGGATTATGCCCGATTATGAAGTCCCGCATTCCGTGATCGAGGCATCGCTGGCAGAGCTGGCAGCACTATCCCGCTGGATTGGCGACCGGGAAAAACAGGAGGATCCGGTCGCGGTCCTGATCGGGGGATGGGCAGTGTACTGCTATAATCCGTGGTACGGTTCCATCGATATCGATCTGGTGACCAATGCCGGAGTGAGACAACATCTCATGCGACATATGGTTTCTGCCCGCGGTTTCATCCGGCGGCGCAACCCCCCATTCAGGAACAGTGTAGTGAAGATCGTTTTGCCAAACGGCGAGATCATCATCGATTTCATCCCCAGAAATGAGAGGAACTGTTTCGAGGGCTCGGATGCAACCTGCCCCATGAGCCTCCTGAACGGAAGAACAGTATCACGAGAGATTTCGCCGGGATTTTTTGTCACTATTCCAAAACGATCACTCCTCCTGCTCATGAAGCTGAAAGCAGCATGGGATCGTGCATACCGGATCCAGGAACATACTTCCGAAAATGAAGATTGGGAAAAGGGGAAGCTCAGGAAAGACCGGGCGGATATCCTGTCGCTGATTGATCCAAGGGCCGGCGGAACAGACCTCGATCTGATGTTTCTTGGGGAAATGATGCACCGTTATCCTTTCCTTCCAGAAACCCTCGCAATGATCCCCGATGACCGGGATGCCGTTCAGATGTATGGCCGGATGGACCGGGATGCCGCACGAATCGCGATAGCGGATGTGCTCCGGCTGATCGGGTAACATCACTTGATGGAAAGGGGATGGACCGGTGGCAAACGGGGGGGATACGGGGAGTTGTGCCGGGGAAGAGGGGGTATCGACGCCCGGGCGCCTGAGTCAGGCTGACCCCCGGAATGCAGAAAATTTTCCCTGTCGTTGACAGGGAACATCATTCCAGTTTCTGTCGTTGTTTCCATCCGGCAAGGAGAGCTTTGCATTCATCGGATGGTGGATTTCGCCGGTTTTTTCGTATGAGGTCGTACGCTGTAATTGCTTTGGAAAAAGAAATCAGGGATTGGTTTGCGAGATAATCGATCAGCCAGCAGGTCCCATGACAATCCACGCTGTTATCAGCCGCCGCACGGCGCAAGGCATCATCTCCCGTGATCAACACCGTATTCCTGGCTTTGGCGAGAACCAGTACCGAGATGTCTTCATAGGACGGACCTTCGTATTTTGCCATCATCGCTTGTATTTCGCTGACCCCCGCCGAATTGAGTTTTTCAACAAGTAATCCCATGGAAGACAATGCATGGAACGGGGGATCCCGCAATTCATGAATGATGAAGTTGGTTATGAGAAATTTACAGGGTAAACGGAAGGTAATCTGGAGCAGCTTTCCATAGTGCAGGTCAAAAATGGTATTTGTGTCAACCACATAGCATTGCGGATTGCTCAAAATCAGATTCACCTTCGAACGAACAGAACGTGCTGATATTCTGGTTTAAGAGTTCGGCAGCCTTTGAAGTGGAAATGAGTCCTTCTGCATGGGATTTGAATACGAGTGTCGACATGAATACTGGCACTTCACCGCTGACGGTATCCCCGGGCTCTTCCTTCTTCCAGCCCTGCCGGGAAAATATTTTCTGGACTTCGACATACAATGCCGGGGAAATTATCCCGAGATCCTTTGCACGGTAGACCCATGCAGCCATCGACAGGCCGTATTTTTCTTTCAACAGCATAAGTTCCTTAAGAGAGAGCTTATGCCGCTTTTCGCCCAATTCAAAAATCACTTTTTCTGAGGGGACTAAAAAGGCGCCGGCAAACCGGTGCATTGCCTTCTCCTCATCGAGCCCGCCTTCAACGTCAAGCAGGCAGTGCCCGAGTTCATGGGCAAGGGAAAAACGCTGGCGTGCCCGGGGCAAATCCTTTTTTAAGACGATGATAGGATTATCATCGCATTCGGTGAACAGGGCATCGAATTTCGTGATACCGCTGATGATCCCGATTTTGATTCCCTTGTCCTCCAGCAGGGTTGTCAGGTTCTCGATCGGATCGCTCCCCAAATCCCATACTTTCCGGAGATCCTTTGCAGCTTTCTCTGCTTCATCGAACGATGCGATTTTTCTCCTGAATCCTTTGGGCATCACAAAGGTGCGATGACTGCCGGATAATCTCTCGATCTGGAGATACCGGGCAAGCCACTCCTTTGTCTTGGCAGTGATCTGCTTCTCTTCCCGTTTTTTCAGTTTTTTGGAGCGGAAGGCCACCGGGTTTAACCGGATCTGATCATTTTGCGGCCGGATCAGGGAGGATATGGGAATCTGCAGGATATCGCTCAACCGTATCAGGCATTCTGAATCCGGGATAAGAATATTTTTTTCATATTTGTTCACTGTTGTGTGAGAGACCCCGATCCTGTCGGCGAGATCCCGTAAGGAAATTCCCAGAACGTCACGTCTCAGCTTTATGCTCTCTCCCAGGCTCATTTCGCACACCACAATCGTTAGTTTACAAATCGAGTAACTACAATACAATTTGTAACCCAAGTGTTATAATGATATCATTTGTTGTTTCTCCCTGATTGCACGGGGATTTGTGCAGGCAGCACTTGCATAATTGAAGGATCAGGCCCCGGCAGAGATGGGAGGTCTGACGCTCATTGGGGCTGCCGCCGGTAACCCGGCGGATCACCGGCAATATTCGGGGAGGCACTTCCGGCGCCTGAGTGGGCGATCCCCCCTAACGCAATAAACGTCCGCATTTTCCGGATACAGGAGATCTGGTTTTCAATCTCGGCTATCTTCCCGTCCGCGATGATCTCCAAAATGTTTCCTGCCGGAAGAGCAAGCGAGAAATTTTTTAACACCCGGCCTTTTCCTTCCGGGGATTTTCCGGTAACCCTTACCCATCCCTGTTCTTCCAGATATTTTAGTGCCTTGCTCACCTCGGATTCGTAGAGGCCGGTGCTGACTTCGATCTCCTGCATCGTGCCTTCTTTGATATTCAGAAGGTAGACAAGCGTCCGTGCGACCGGGCGCGTCATGCCGAAACAAACCAATATGCTGATACACTCGTCGTCCTCCTCGCAAAAAACCGGAATGGTCTTCACTCTCATTGTGGTCCTCCACGGACTGAGTAGGAAATGTTATTTTTATATTGATAAAAACATTTTGAGAGGGGATTGGAAATGTGGGTGAGGGGGCCCGGATAGTGTTGCAGGAGAACCTTAAAACTCTATATATCCCGGATACAGTTCATACAGAATTGTCGTGCAGGCCGGAATACACCTTCGGTTTTCCTGGATCATTTCTGTTTTACGCAGGTACCCTGTTTGAATGTTCAATGATATCCTGTACATTCCGGTCGAGACCCTCCAGGAGTGCAGCATTCTCTTCTCCAGGACTCCAGATTCCGCCCTCTGTATGATTCTGGTAAGTAAAGATGGATCCGGTCTCCGCGCATCCGGTACCTGTGCTGTTCCCGGCCTTTTTCTTCAGCAGCACCGTGATCTCATCCGAAGTAATATTCCTGCACCGGGCTGATTCGTTGTTATAGCAATACCGGGCAGAAAGGGAGCCGGGGGATACAACAGAAATAAAGAGATAATCTGTTTTCATTGCCTGAAATTCCTGGTAGGGGAGCGAACATTTTGCCTGGAACCTGATAGCATGGAATACTGCCGTGAGGTTATCCAGCAGGGGATCGTAGCCGACCTGATCCGGGTATATCCGGTATGTTGTGCCGGTGTCCGGTTCAAAAATTTCCAGGTGGGTCTCATAAGGCATGTGGCTGCCGGGAGACGGGACAGGAGATCCGGTTTGTGTCTGGTTGTCCGGAACGGGTTCCTGAACACTTGACGATGATTCCGGGATCCCGGGAAATGTGACTAAAACAATTAATAGGCCGGCACAGACAACAACGGCCAGTATGATCTTAACCAAATCCTGCGTATGCACTAAAAATCTCTCCTCAGGAAAAAGTATTGTTGTATTTTTCAATAATTATTTGGTTGAGGGTGGATTGCCGCCCCATGCACGGGATAAAACCGGGATTAAGACGAAACGCCGAAAGACGCTGTCCGGCCGCGGAGTGATTGAGAGGAGGAGCCTCCCCGGCGAGCTGTTTTCCCTTGCCGGAACCCCATGATGCACAAGGAATTTACCTGAGCAGGACCAGGACTTCAAGGAGTGTCTGGATATCTATTCCCGCCTGTTTCAGGATCGATTTCAATGTTTTCCGGTCAATTTCCGGATGGTCGGGGACAACAATTGTTTTGGTGTCCTCTGTATTTTTCAGGACAATATGGCTCCCTTTCTGGTGATCGATAAAGAAGCCGAGCCTTAATAAGGCGTTAATTGAGTTTCCGGGCCGGAAGAAGCGGGACCTTTTTGTTCCCGGTCATACTTCGACAGCGATTTTTCGGATACTGACATGGTCCTGGTCGGGCACCTTTTTGTTATGCCGGATAAAGGATTCCAGGTATGCTTCAATCGCTTCCTTTGCGTTCGACTCCGCTTCCTCGACCGTTTTTCCCTGCGTGATGCAGCCGGGCAGCGCCGGGACGGTAACTACGTACCAGCCGTCTTCACCGGGTTCGATGACAATATTATATTTTTTCCGCATATGCCGGTGTTCCTGTACCTTCATTGGGCGGTTGCAGGTATTAAAGGTTGATTCGGATGCGGGGGAGTGAGGGGGAATCAGGAGGGATGTATTAACAAAATACACGATTGCATGGTTATCAGGACATAACTGTCGATGCTGAGCATTCCGCAAGAAGGATGGGCGGCCCCACACGGGATGACCGGGACGATTTCAGGACTTTTGGATCTCTTCGATGACCGCTCTGAACTGCGGGAGGATCTCCGTGATAGTCTTCCACACAAGCTCGTAATCAACGGAGAAGTAGACATGTGTGAGTTTATCCCGCATGCCGGCTATCTGCCGCCATGGGATCTCCGGGTATGCACGGGTAAGGGATTCCGGGAGCATCTTGACGGCTTCGCCGATGATCAGGAAATTGTAGGTGACTGCATTCATGGTTTTTTCATCGGCAAAGAAGGATTCACCCGAAGAATCCTTACAGATTCTTCTCGTATCTCATCTCATTCGAGATTTGATAAAGGACATTCCTTTGGTAAAAGAATCGATCCGGTCAAGGGCACCGATAATATCTTTCAGGAGCAGGCGTTCGTCCCTCATACATACACGACATCCTGCATGACTGCGTCGCGCATCTCGCTCCGGAGGCCGCCTTTGGAAACCAGGTCGATCTTCATCCCGAAACTGTCTTCGAGATATTGCCAGAGGCCGATGTAGGTCAGGAGGTCTGCACGGGACCCGAATTCGACAAGGAGATCGATGTCACTGCCGGGATCGTTTTCGCCGCGTGCAACGGATCCGAAGATGCCGATCTCCCGTACATCATAGCGGGCCGCAAGTTCTCCCTTGAGACTTTTCAGCCGCACCATGACTTCCTGTCGTGTTATCATATTCTCTTATCACTCGGTAGAGCGGGATGGGGGATAAGTGTTTTGTTAAAAAAAGTACCGGATACTATTCGATACAGAGCGTATCACACCGCAAACACCCGGGCTTTCCGGACACGGGCGAGGTAGTCCTCCCTCTCAATCTTTTTCCCTTTCCCGATTATCTCAAGGTCATTCCTGACCGATTTGACAAGCGAGATGATTTTCTTCGGCCGGCCTTTTCCTTCATGCTGTGCTGCCGAAACCAAAACCCATCGCTGTTCTTCCATATATTTCAGGGCCGTACTCACCTGCGGCTGCGAGAGCCCGGTGCCGAGTTCAATTGCCTGCATCGTGCCTTCTTTAATATTCAGGAGATATACAAGGGTCCGTGCGACCGGTTTCTTTGTGCCGAAATGGATCAATACGTTCACGAACTCTTCGTCCTTTTTGGAAAAACCTGGACTGCTTTCATTTTCATTGTATTACCTTTAATTTATCATATTTTTATATGAATAAATAGATTTTGTGGGGGCGGAAGTGGGGGGTGTTGACGCTCAGGCGCCGCGTGGGGCTGGCAAGCCCGTTAATCGACTGTTGACATAAGGATAATTTCCTTCAAACGGTCCGCATCCGGCAATTGATCCTGGAATCCCGGGGGAAGTGGTTGTCCAAGCTGGTACGTTGAAACGGCCATCGGCTTTGTCATATCCCGTAGTGCATACTCCGCGATGACCCGGTTCTTTTCCCGGCACAGGAGAATTCCGATGCTCGGCTGATCTATCGAGGGATCACGGAGAAGGTCATCAGCGGCTGAGAGGTAGAAGTTCAGTTTACCGGCAAACTCCGGCACGAATGTTCCGACCTTCAGCTCGATTATGATGTAACAGTGCAGCCGGGTATGGTAGAATAGCAGATCAAGATAAAAATCCTGGCCCCCGATCTCAAGGTGATACTCGCTCCCGAGAAATGCAAATCCGATCCCGAGTTCGACAAGGAAGTTGCGGAGTTTTTCAAGAAGAGAGATGTGGAGTTCACGCTCGGATATTTCCGCACTCCGTCCCAAAAAATCGAAAATATACGGATCCCTGACAATTTCACGGGCAAGATCTGACTGCGGTGCCGGAAGGGTTGCAGAGAAGTTGGTGACCGAGGTCCCGACCCGGTGCACGAGTCCGCTCTCAATCTGGTGAACAAGCACGTTCCGGCTCCATCCGTGACAGAGTATGTTCCGGGCATACCATTCCCGCTGTATTGGATCTTTCATTTTCTCGACAAGGATCACAATGTGACCCCACGGAATATTCAGAATTGGCTCTGGCACCGGGCAGATACTTTGTCCCACAGCCTGTGGGACAATTTCCAAAGGAATGGAATATGCAGAATAAAAAGCCCGCATACGGTACAGGTTGGTACGGGAAAAACCTCCCGTTCCGGGAAATTCCTTCTGGAGATCCCGGGCAAGCGTGTCGATGACTTTCGCACCCCAGCCCCCGAAGTCCTGTTTCTCTACCAAATCCCTGCCAATCTGCCAATAAAGGATGATCAGTTCCCGGTTTACTGACAGGGCGGCTTTCAGTTGCGCCGATCGAATCCGGTTTTTCAAAATTGCGATAAACTCAGGATAATCTGCCGGGAGGTCCCGCCCGGGAGAGGTAATTTCTGTTTTGTGTTTCATTGATGTATCTCGTATCCGGGAATTGGAATGCCCGGGGATAAGGAGACCGGTTGGCGGGGTGAAAGTGGATGAGGGACCGTGTGGGTCTGACGCTTCCGGCGCCTGAGTGGGCCGGAGCCTGTACACAAACACGAATCCTTAAGACCGTTCAGACGGATAATCCGCGCTATGGATGTGTGCCCGTTCTGCCATCCCATTAATGAGGATGTAATTGCCCGCAATAATCTCTGCTTTGCCCTCTGGGACAATTTTCCGGTCAACAAGGGCCACGCCCTCGTCATCCCGTTTAGGCATACGCCGGATTTCTTTTCTTTGACTCCGGAAGAGCGGGCGGCCGTGTGCGATCTTGTGGTTGTCTGTCGTGGCCTGATTGAGGAGAACTTTTCACCGGATGGGTACAATGTCGGTTTTAATGTTGGCGAGGCCGGGGGGCAGACGGTGTTTCATTGTCACTGCCACGTAATTCCGCGATATGCCGGGGATGTGCCGGTACCGAGAGGCGGGGTGCGGGGGGTTGTGCCGAGGAGGAGGGGGTATTGAAAATATTTATTCACTAAAAGTTAAAACAAATAATATAATACTGTTTGGCAGTTAAAACAAAAATCTATGGATCGAGATTACAGATTCAAACTTAGCGGGATTATATTCTATATTCTCGTATTTGGTATTTTATTATCAACTCCTGAAGGATGTAGCCTAATTTTTCATCCGGTGGATGATCAGACACGAACGATAATAATTGCATTATCAGGGTTTTTAGCTGTGTATATCTCATCTGAAGGATTTGGATACATTTTTAACTCATTTTTCTTTGCCCTCTGGAGTCGAACCCGTCCTCGTTATTATCAAAAAAGTGATGAACGAGGATATTCTGCAGAGCAAGAAAAGCACTTTAATTCAACACATATGCGAAAAAGAGTTGTCGATTTTGGGCTTAATAACAATCGAGAAGTACAACCTGAAATTGCACAGTATTCATTAGAGACATACTATTGGTATTTTTTCCAAAATTTCGCTTCAAAAAATTTGAACGCATGGATAGAGCGAAGATGGACACATTTCGCAGCAGGGATGACTGAGATTGTTGCGATTTTTTTTGCATGGATTCTTACAATAATCGTAATGTATTGTCAGAAATGGAATTGGTCACATTACACGAGTATAATTTTATTATTCTCAATTATGTTTGGAGTGATTTGTTTCTATAATGCTATTCTCTCAAGAAATGATGCATTAAAGATGATGGACTTATGGATTTATGCGAATTGTGATGAGAATGGGCGAAAAAATTTTCAACATTTTGAAAACTTATTTAAAGAGAAATTAACGATCGACAGTGAAAATTAAAGATATCATTTTTGTCCTTTCATTCTTTTTGAATTAAGATTCGTGCCCTTGAATTTCCTTTTTCACTAAGTTGTTTTAATAATACTTCATGGGCTTTCCTCACACCTTTCCCCCCACCTAAAAATGCAAAAGGCGAAGTATTTTTATCCCAATCAAAATCCTGGAGGGGCTCGATGAATTTTTTTACAGATTCAACATCGAATGGATCGATACCATCCTCAAGACACCAGGAATAAACATCTCTGGCGAGGTAATTAAAAGCATAAATCGAGGTTGTTCGGAGCATCAGGTATTGTTTCCATGTCTGTTGATCAAATGTTTCAGGAAACATTTCTCTAATGCATCCCCAATAATTGACTAAGAAGGTCGTCTTTTGATCAAAACTCAATTCTTTGAACTGGGTATTATCGAATAATGGTTTTAATGATGATACAAAGGAGAATAAAGGAACCGGATGACCATTGTTCAGGATTCCACCGAGATTGATTAGTCCCTTAAACGGCGATGACTCTTTATTTAATTCATTCACAACGGGAACAATTTCTGTCCGCCATTTTTCTTTTTCGATAATTGGTATGCCAGTTATTCCGGCCTTTATCGTTTTATATGCTAATTCATCTTTTAATGATGAACTGACGGGTTTTTGGGTTTTATTGATAATGAAAAAGAAGGCACCTTCAAGGTCGGATTGTTTTATTTTCAAAGCTCCTTTCGATTCTCTTTTCAATTTTTCAACTATTGCTTTTGTATCGACAAAAACGATCGGAACTTCGAATGATAAGAGCTCTGTGTATTTTTTTATCTGTTCATCACGATCGATCATCGAATGCCTTGATTGAAGGCGTTTTATCTCTTTGTAAATCTCTTCGAAACCACCGGTTCTTTGCTGACCATCCAAAATTGTAATTGATCCTGGTTTCAATGGCAACTCCAATAATTCGATATCATCACTAATTGGGGTAACTATTGCTTCACTAAAACTGGCAAAAAGTGCCGGCACTATTGATATCGAACATCCTTCGAGATATTTACGAATTTCATTGGTTTTATCCCGAAATTTTTCTCTCTGATAACCTTCCAATGTTTCATCTCGCCAGAGATTTGATGTAGCGAGTAATAACAGGTCTTTTGCCTCGATCTTCCCAATATATAGAGGCATACCTTTTTGCACAATTTTCATTACTTTAATTTTTACTGATACCTGTGAGATTTTCTTCCAAACATCTTCGAGATGTTTTGATTGAATTTTAGGGTAATTCCGGTAAATATCTATGATTTCAACAATACTGAGTTTGTTAAAGTCTTTTGAAATTTCATGGTGAGCAATTTTTTCAAGAGTGTCATTCATTTTATCCGGGAAAAAAAGTGCCGGATTATTCCAACAAGTGTCACAGACATATCGACCATCATAGGGGCCGTGGCGTTCCCCATTAATCTCAAAACCACAGGAAGAACAAATCATTTTTTTGCTCCATTTTTCTTTTCTTCATATAACTCAAAAGCTTCTTGAAATCCCGATGCATTATTGAATTTATCTACTAATCCCTGATATGCAGGAAAAGCTCCACCATATCCGATTACACGTCGTGCACGTTGGACTAATTCAATTTTCTGCGCATCCCAATTCGGGGAGACATACGAATTTTTCTCAATGGTAAAAAGAGACTCATATCTCATCGGATAACAAACAGTTCCCCAATTAAGAATTTCACGTACTCGATTAAGAAATTCATCTGGTGTCTCTCTGTAATTGAAAAGAGTATAGACAAAAATATCCCGTTTTTTAATACCGACGGCGAGTAAACGCTCAACTGCTCTTTTTACAAATTTTTGTTGATCATGAGAATCATATGCAAGTCGAATAGTAGAATCAAGTTTTAATGATGCAATCATTTTTGCAACGGGTTCAGTGATGAGTTTTGCATCAATACCTTGATTAAAATCTACTTTTTTATCGAAATCGATAAGTTCCTTGAATATATCCATTCGATATTTATTCGCGAGGAAATTGTTATCAAAGAAAATAATTTTTGAATGCCGATCCAGTACAAAGGGCTGGATGCTTTTTTTCAGAGAATTCATTTTACCTTCGAGTCGAGGAACCGCACAAAAATCGCATTTATTGCAGCAACCTCTTGACGAGAAAATTATACTTCCGTCCCATTCTGGTACTAAATCATAATCTGGTAAAATGTTCTCTGCGTGAGAACAGAGACCTTGATATATCCTATCCGCACCGGAAAGATTTGCATGATCGGGAAGAAGGGATGAATATATACCGCCAAGCCAAACTTCCGACTTTGGAAATTCTTTTTTGTAAAATGAAACAGCCTCCCAAACGGGTTTCCATGCCCATGAAAAAAGACTCGTGACGTATATTTTTTGAGGAGTCTTTTTTGGTATTCTTTGATCCTTTTTTTCAAAAGCAATTAATTCAGTAGTATCGCCTTTTGTCTTATGATATGCAGAGAGCTTTAAGAGACCAATTGGAGGGAATTTGGAATAATACGCAGGTTCAACGAGAAGAATATGATTGGTCATCACTGATAGTTTAGTGATCTCCCTTATTTAAGATCTTTTATTTGAAGGATCCTATCATTTGATTTTGAATATCGTTATCTACAGCAGGGATCAAAATTCAGTTAATATCAAAAGTGATATTTGGTGTTTTATGGCTTTTATCGATTTAAATTTAAAAAAAACATATTCATCTGATGTAGATGATATCTTACGTACCTTTTTTATCCCAGTACTAAAAGAATCGAAGGATTACAAAAGATTAACCGGCTTTTTTTCCTCTTCCAGTTTGGCAGCTGCTGCTGAAGGTTTTGGAGGACTAATTGAAAATGACGGCTTTATCAAAATGGTAATGTCTCCAAAAATTAGTTATAAAGATTTTGAAATCATGAAAGCCGTCAATAACGATCCACAAAAATTTGCCGAAGCTAAAATGTTACCATACTTAGAAAATATTGAGGACGAATTTACACGCGACCATTTTTTTGCACTTGGATGGATGTTAGCTAATGAGAAAATAGAAATCCGAGTGGCAATTCCTTTTGATAAAAGTACTCAAGAAATGATTTCTAAGGATGATGACCCTTCAAGTATTTTTCATCAGAAAGTAGCAATTTTTACTGATGCGGAAGGAAATCGAATTTCATTTAGTGGATCAGTTAACGAATCAGCGAGTGGATGGCAAAATAATATTGAGGAAGGAAAAGTTTTTCGAAGTTGGGAACCAGGTCAGATTGATTATTTAAAATCAGATATTGAAAAATTTGATCGCTTTTGGAATGATCAATCTCCTCGTACAATTATCTTTGAATTACCTCAGGCAATTAAAAAGGGATTCATAGATATTGCACCAAAGAAAAAAACCGAGATATCAAAAATATTAGAACGGTGGGAAAGTCCTAAAAAGTCCTCAATAAACCTTTTTGATTACCAAACTGTCGCGATTAAAAATTGGATAAAGAATGATTATAAAGGCATTTTTGAAATGGCCACAGGAACGGGTAAGACTTTTACAGCATTGGGGTGTGCGAAATATGTTATTGAAGAAAATGAATATATTTTTGTCGTAATTGCATGCCCATATAAGCATTTGATTCAACAATGGAGTCATGAAATTCAAAAATTTGGATTACGATATGATAAGTTGATTATTTCGGATAGTAGCAATAGTCATTGGAAAGATGAATTAACAAATGCACTTATAGAACAGAAATTAAAACGATTGAAAATAATAATTGTTTTAACAACTCATCGAACTTTCGCATCTGATTCTTTTCGCAATATCGTACAATTGGAGTCAGATACAAATGTAATTTCTTTTCTTATTGCTGATGAAGTCCATGGGATAGGGTCTGATTTTCAAAAAAGAGGCCTAGATGAATACTACAAATATCGTCTTGGATTAAGTGCAACCCCAGAACGATTTTTCGATGACGATGGAACAAATTTATTACTTGACTATTTCGGGCCAACAGTATATGAATTCACATTGAAAGATGCATTAACTAAGATCAACCCGGCAACAAATGATTTTTATTTAACTCAATACCGCTATTTTCCAATATTTGTTAGACTTTCGAGAGAAAACTTAGAAGATTACATATCTCAGACAAAAAAAATTGCACTAGTATATTCAAAAACCAAAGATCCTGCTGAGGAAAAACATATACTTACTCAACTCTTGAATAAGCGCGCAAATATCGTAAAAAATGCAGATGAGAAATTAGGGCAATTAAGAAAAATTCTTGATGGTTTTTCACAATCTCAAAAATGGACGATAATTTACTGTACACCACAACAAATTGACTCGATAATGAAAATTTTATCTCAATACTCATTTATCACCCATAGATTCACAATGGAGGAAAAAACGAGTGTGAACAAGGATTATGGTGGAATTAGTGAGAGAGAGTATATTTTAAGGGAATTCGCGAACGGAACGTATCAAATTCTAGTGGCGATGAAGATTTTAGATGAAGGAGTTGATGTGCCTCCTGCACGAGTTGCAATTCTTATGGCTAGCAGCGGAAATCCTAGAGAATACATCCAACGAATTGGCCGAGTTATTAGAAAATTTCCGGGGAAACAGGAAGCTGTAATTTATGATCTAATTGTTGTTCCCACAAACAAGGATATGCCTCCAGAGCTTCAAGTTATCGAGAGAAAAATCTTCGATAAACAATTAAGACGGTGCGAATATATCTCGAAATTAGCACTAAATAGTAGTCAGGCTTTAAGCGAAATTTATTCATTTAATCCGTCACACGACTAAATAAACATAAATAGAGAATAATCTAACCAAGAGAATAGTCCTGGAAAGTGTTAAAATGGAACAAGGTCTTGAACGAATTAAAAAGTTAATTAAATCAAATTGTAAGAATGACGATGAGATGTTTCGTTTTTTCGATGACTTCATCGAAAAAGAATTGTATGTTGGATATTTTTCTGACGATCTGAAAAAATTAATTGAAAAATATGCTCCAAAAACCAGATGATATCATGCGCATCCAAAGTCTCAAAATAAAAAATTATAGGCAATATCGTGACGTTACTATTGATTTTTCAAAAAAGGATAAATCAGATTTACAGGTTTTTTTGGGAAAAAATGGGATCGGAAAAACTAACATATTGAATGCAATAAATTGGTGCCTATACGGAGATGAACCGCATTTATCCGATGAATCGACATCATTACCAATCTTGAATACTATTGCATTTCAAAATGCAAAAGAAAATATTCCTGAAGAAGTTGAAGTCCAGCTAACTGTACTCACTGATAAAGGAAATCCAACAATCTTTTCTCGAATTGAGCCTTTTTTAGTAAGAAAAAATACCATACAATCACAAAAACAACAATTCAAAGTAATAATCCAGGATAAGAAATTGAATAACAAAATCCTCGATAAAGAAAAATCTGAAAGAGCTATTGAAAACTTTGTTCCAAAAACGATCAGGGAGTACTTTTTTTTCGACGGGGAGCGATTAGACAATTATTTCAAAGTACCTGGTGAAAATATCCAAAATGCAATTAAACAAATATCAAAAATTGATGTCTTGTTCCAGATGCGAGAGCGGATAGAGACAATCTCAAAGAGTTATAAGAAAGAAGCAGGAAAAGTCAGCACCGAAATTAATACTCTTCAATCTCAACTTGAAGAGGAGAATAGTTCTCTCAAACTTATTTCTTATCAATTAACAGAAACGAACACTCAATACGAAATATCAAAAAAGGAAAAACAAAAAATTAGCGAAGGTCTTCTTAAATTTCCGAATGTAAGAGACTTAGAAACAAATAAAATTTCATTAGATCAGAAAATTGAAGAAAATTCAAGAAAACTTGAAGAGAAAAAAAGTAAAAAGACGTCAATTCTTCATAAACAATTTGTTTTAGTCACCAGTTTGACTGCGCTAAATTCGACAATACAGATGATTAATGAAAAACGGAAAAAAGGTGAAATACCCCCGTTCACGGATAAAGAGAAATTGAACTATATTCTAAAAGAAAATTTTTGTGGGATTTGCGGCAGAGAACTAGATTTCAATTCAAAAAAACATATTGAAGAAATTATTGAAAAGTTGCCATTTTCTACAAAAATAGCAACCACATTGTCAAATCTTGAACAGCCAATTAATATGCTCATTTCACGTATCAGCGAGAACAAAGAAGAATTAAATGAAATTTCACAAGAAATTGAAGAATTTGAAGTTTCAATCGAAAATGACGATGAGATATTAAATGATATTAAATCAAAATTAGCCAATTATGACACGGAAAAAATTAGAGATTTAGAACGAAAACGAGCAGCTTTTGAAGAAGCAAGTCTCGCACAAAAAGAACGAATCGGTCGTTTAACCGCCAAAATTGATAAAATACAAGAAGAAGTTAAAAATTTAAATGATAAGATTGCTGTTGAAGGGAAAAAAAATACAAAAGCAAAAATATTCATGCAAAAGGTCGAATTTTGCGATAAAGCAAAAGAAATCCTTACAACAACAATCAATCAGAGGTTAAATGAAATTCGGGAAAAAATTCAGGAAGAAACTAACACAATTTTTTTCAAGTTAGTTTGGAAGAAAGAAACTTTCAACCAAATCACAATCGATGATAATTACAACGTTCAGATAACAAGTTGTGATACTAATTTACCTATGAGAGGATCTTTAAGCAAAGCTGAAAATGAATTGTTAGCTCTCTCTTTTACATTAGCACTCCACAAAGTATCAGGTTTTGATGCTCCAATTTTAATTGATACTCCTGTTGCTCGAGTATCCGACGATCAAAGAGTAAATTTTGGGGACGTTTTAGCAAAAATTAGTCAGGATAAACAAATTATTCTTTTATTCACACCTGCAGAATATTCTCCAGACATTATGGAAGTCCTTGAACCGGAGGTAAGTACAAAATTTATCTTTGAGATGACCTCTGATGAAAAACAGACCCTGATAACGGTGGTAGAATGACAATAGACGTTGAAAAAATATACATTGACAACGATGACCGAGTCATATATGATAACTTAGAGAAAGAACTCGAAATCAAAAAAATAAATAAAAAAGATCTCTTCATGTTTGCTCTTTCGACGGGATTTAAGAAAGGGATACATCCACATATTGTAAAAAAACAGGAATTTTTTTGGACCAACAACTTACGAGATGAGGACGAGATAATAATCAAATCAATTGCATTAAACGTTACAAAAAATTTCGACGTCTTACAAAATCATGAGGAATTAGTGAAAATTGTGCAAGAATATGCTCACGGTGGAATCCAAATTATTAAAGAAAAACTTGCACGACCGGGTAGTTTCATCAAACAAATGGAGAAGGAAATTGAAGAAGAATATCAATTCTGTTTCGATCAACAAAATAAACGAGAAGATATCATACCTTCCGCGGGATCAGACATAGAAAAAATTGACCATCTGATATCAACTTTCAAACCAAATAAATAACAATTGAACGATGCTTAACACTTATACAATCGATGGATATCAAGAATATTTATAATATGAAAAAATGGAAAATGCAATTGGTAACAGTATAATCTTAAAAACTCTTTGGGAAAAGGCCCAGGAGGAAAACTAAATGACGGTAGAAGAAAAGTTTGGAATTGTTGTCATGCTCGATGCTCTCGGCGTTTCAAATTTTACTATTGAAGAATGTAAACAATTCATACAAAATTTCGATGAAAATATTTCAGACCTCCAGAAAATAAATAAAAGCATTTTTTCAATGGTTGAGACACATAAAAATAAAGAAAAGGCTAGGGTAGTTTCAAATTCTCTAAAAAATGTAGGGTTCTCACAATTTGGGGATACACTAGTCATGGCATGGCCGATTGACAGAAAAGAGGACATCCATAATTCCTCATTAATGCTTTCAATCGTAATGATGTTGAGTTCTTTGATAGGTAATAGTTTAGATCGCAAAATTCCACTCCGTGGTTGTATTTCGGTTGGAGAATACGTATGGGCTGAGAATAATAGGACTATCCTCGGTCCTGCTATATTCGATGCAAGTAGCTGGTATAATTCTGCTGATTGGTTCGGAATTATCTTCTCCCCAAAAACACACTTTTGGCTTGGTGCATTATCAGAAGGGATGAAGAAATCCATCGATGATGCATTATTAATTCCAATGTGGAAGGTCCATATTTTTGAGTATCCTGTGCCTTTGACGAGACATGCCGGTTCCAATAGTACTAATCAAATTTTTTCTGTAGTAGGCTGGCCTTATTTTTTTTATTACCATCAAGACAAGAATACATCTCCCCGAAAGAAATTATGTCAATTTTTATTTAGTATGCCTATGCCTAAAGGGACCGAATCGAAATATAAGAACAGCGCGGATTTTTTTAATTGGTATGAAACGGAAATATATCAGAAAAATCCACGACGAATTGGTGAAATAAACCACCCAATTCTACACGAAGACAATAGTACGAAAAGAAAAAGTTCTCGTAAGGATTAACGAAAAATGATATTTTATCTTGCAATACTATTTTTTTTGTGAATAACAGTGTAAGCATTCTCCAAATTTTGGGAGATTTGGAAACTTTTGACAAGCTCGATTTAATTCTGAAACATACGTCGCATGAGAAAAAGTTGTTGTATTTTGTAATTGCGGGAAATTTGGAATTGGTTCGGTCCGGACAGAAGTTACGATTCCAATGACCTGTCCCGTCCGAAGACTAAATAATGGCCCACCAGAATTACCTGGGCCAACATAATTATCGAATTCCATAATGAGGGTTTCATTGCTCTCAACCCATATCGAACTTAAATGAGCACTTGTTAATCGGTTTACAAAATGATAATTGGGTAATCCATTTTGATAAGTTCCCTCAAATCCGATGAATGGATATCCCATTGTAAATACAGGGTCTCCGATTAAAAAATCTAAACCCAGAGGAATTGGTTTGGGTTTTAAGTGAAAAAGAACCTCCGGAGTATCGATCTCAAAAACGCAAATATCCTGACGTGGAAGGCGTTTATAAGATCTCAATCCGGAATAAATTTTTATTTCGCTCACTGGAAAAGGACGAAGATCAGCAGGTGTTTCTGCCTGAGGGATTAAAAAGAGAGCAATATCAATATTTTTCTCTATCTCGGGAAATGCATGATTAGCTGTAACCAGCTGAGTTATATCTTTGTCAATTTTAAGAATAAACGCCGTTGCAGCTGGAAAAATGAATACCTTTTTTCCACGTCTGCACCAGGGAATAAGATATTTCGAATTAATTGGAATGTTTTCAGTTTTATTAAAAATATGACCAATTGGAATAACAGAATTGCTATATTTTAAAAAAAGTTCAGTTCGGTTTTTCATATTGAATAATAAGTATCCTTTTATTAATACGGTATCTCAATGTCTCTGTCTAATTCTCGATTTTTTCATGTCATCATTTATGTTAATGATTTTAATTCCCTCAACGAATTGATAATATTTACACATCAATCATTACTTTCATGCCAAAACTTCCAACCGCATCAATTTCCATCACCCCCGCCCTCACCAATGCCTCATACGTCGTCTTCATCCCAACCTCATTAGGCACATAGATGAAGAACCCATCCCGACCTCGTGTCAATAACACCCGATAACTATTCACCCGTAGCCGATGCGGATCCCGTGCCTTCGATCGTTTCGCCGGCGGACTCTTCCACTCCCCAGCCCACGTGAAATCATCACCCCAGCAAATGATCGGGAAATCCAACTCTAAACCCTGACACGAGAATTCCGTTGCAACATCGCGAAGAGCACAACACGAAGAAAACGACGTTGGGGGATCATTATACCATGGACCTTCTCGCATGTTTTTCGTGTAATTGAATTCATTGTGAATTCCCCAGCGAGGAAGATTCTTGGCTTTCGATGAGGCAAGCAATCCAAACCGTTTGTCCTCTTGGCCCCGGTATCGCTCCTTGACATAATTGGTTGCAACGTTGATGTCCTGCGTGATGTACACGTCAAATCCTTGTTTGATAACACGCTCCGCGAGATCCTTCGCGGTGACAAGATCGCCTTCGAGAATCGCGGAGACCCACGTGGCCACATCTTCGGCAATATGGGAACGCAGTGTGATTGTAAGATCGAGAACATCATTCGTTACGATTTTTTTTGCTGCGGGAAATTTGTCAGCAATCTTCTTCGGGCAATGGACGATGCAGGACTTCTGCATCCATGCAAGAGCATCATTCCATTGCGGAAGGCCGGATTCTTCACCAAGATGGATCTCTTGGCCTTCACCGATGAGAGCAACCATCAAGGCCCATGAGTTCATCCGCTCTGCAAGACGAAGGAAATCTTCCGGCTCACTCGTAGCATGACCCCGCTTCTCTGCTACACGTTCGGCATCCCAGGCTCGTTGTGCTTCATCGTACACCCAAATATGTTCATGCGGAATCTTCGCTGTCGAACCACCATACTCTTTGAGAAAACCGTGGACATCCTGAACGAAGATTTTGTACTTCAGCGCATGTTGGAGTACCTTCACGAGAGGGCCGTTGCCGGAAAGAAAGACGGCTGTGTTCCGAAGATTATTCGATTGCTTTCTTTTCTGTTTACCATATACGAGGGAACCGGAATCAGCAACAGCAAGAGCCGGTCCGTTCTGTGATGGTGTAAGATATGAAGAATCAACAGATGTGGAAGCAGAACTGGAAGGTGATGAATCGATATGATTCTCATAGACTAATTGAATGCCAACAAGCGTCTTTCCCGCACCGGGAACTCCCGTCACCAGAGCGAGATGCAATTCATTGTTTGTCTGTGCCTGTTTTGCAATGGAAATTAGTTCGGCAATTGTCTGAGGGATGCCAGCACTCTGGGCTCGTTTGATCTGAGGAAGCGGTTGTTTCTCCCAAATCGTACGAGCGGCTTGAATCAGGGAGGGTAAGGGAGCATATTCCGCATGAATCCACGTAAGAGGATCGATCAGAGAACAGTTCACTCCAATCTCTTCAGTCTTGAAAATATCCGCAATATGATCCGGTGAGACCACTAAGACCTCTTCATCATGTCGAAGAAGATCCTTCGCACGAGCGAGAACAAGAATTGGATGAACGGGATAGTGTTGTGATGCTGCGTGATAGTGCTTGAGGTCACGGGCATATGCTGCAACCTGATCGCTGTGAGCTGCTAAGAGCGTTGCATAATCTTTGAATTCAAGAACAAAGATGCTCGGCCCTAAGATGATAACATCAGGCCTTCGGCCTCGCTCACGAGGCAACTCATACTCAAAGATGATCGAAAAATTTTCAATCGTAGGCTTTTGCTGAACAATGAGTTTGAGTTCTCTTTGGAGAATATCGAATGAGTGATCCCATGCAAGAATCTGGCTCTGATCAGCGGGGGAATTCATGCAGCGGAGGTGATGATTCTGAAGAGAGGTGAGCCAATCCTGTTTTGGTATACGAAGAAAATTTTGTATTGTACCTGACCAGCCACAAGGATTATTGAGATCCATTAGTTACACACTACTCGTCTTACGATTGAATAGCCCAGGCTGATCGATAAAGATTGGGATTTAAAAATTGGGGCTAGCCCACGCGGCGAGGGGCGGAGCCCCGATGAGCGTCAAAACCTCTCACGCTTTCGTCTTATACACTCGCTCGTATTGCAAAATCAGGTTGCCTTCTTCTTCCTTGACGATTAGACGAAATACATCACCGGGATTAATCTTCTTGGACTTAGCGATATCTGTGGGGATAGTAAGATCGAGAGAATTAGTACCGTAATGAAGCCGGGACTTGACGGTGTTTTCTTTCTCGGTCATTACATCCCAATATGGCTCATGCACATTTAGGCATTAACGCACATTATGTGCATAGATTTATTTTTTACGTCGACAAATATTCCACCGGTGCACTGGTGACCAAATGTTCGTTTCGTTCCGGATCAAAATCACTTCCGCTTGGACGCCCCCGGCACCAATAGCCATGTCCGAATACGGATATTCCGGGAAATGTCACCAGTCACCAACTCTTATCAAAAGAAACATCCGCCGGAAAAAGTCCCGGTGAAAAATCCCCGGCAAATCAAAAAAATTACGGGGAGACCCCCCGGATACTGAATCCCCCCCGTGCACACCCCGGCTGGGGTCGTCACTTCGTCAGGTTATTTCTGTTCATGCCCTTTTGTTTATCAGGTTTAATGGTCTCAATGATTGGGGTCCGTGAAGGTAACTGATTGCTGAGAACAACGACCCTGCCGATGATTCCGGTTCACGGGTTTAAGGCGGGATCTCAATTGTCCACACTATCGACAGGAAATTGCTCTATAAACGGTTTCTAACGCAAGTGTCTACCGGTCGGAAAAACCAATGGGGGTTACAAAATGATTTTAAAAAACTCCGGGGCCCGCCCCGATGAGCGTAAAATCTCTATTGCTTCCCGCCTTTCCTTATCCGGTAATCCGGATCCTTCTTCTCGTAAATTGAGAACAGTTCCGATGGAGCAATATCAAGAGATGAACAGATCTTCAGAATAGTCGAAAATGTCGGGCTCCGCTTTCCATTTTCGATGAGACTGATAAACGTCCGGTCAAGGCCGGCGAGTTTTGCAAGCTTCTCCTGGGAAATATTTTTGGCTTTCCGCTCTTCCTGCAGCATTCTGCCAAAAATTTCTTCCTCGCGCATGTTCACTGAGTGTGATTCGGATGAAAAGAGGGTAATTTCTATCGCAGACTATAGTCGACATATTTTTCTCCCTGCCCGCAAATATCAATACCGGTGCACTGGTGACCAAATGTTCGTTTCGTTTCCGGATCAAAATCACTTCCGCTTGGACGCCCCCGGCACCAATAGCCATGTCCGAATACGGATATTCCAGGAAATGTCACCAGTCACCAACTCTTGTCAAAAGAAACATCCGCCGGAAAAAGTCCCGGTGAAAAATCCCCGGCAAATTAAAAAAAATACGGGGAGACCCCCGGATATTGAATCCCTCCCCGTGCACCCACCGGCGGGGGGTCGTCACTTCGTCGGGTTATTTCTGTTCATGCCCTTTGGTTCGTCTGGTTTAATGGTTTCAATGAGTGGGGTCCGTGAAGGTAACTGATTGCTGAGAACAACGACCCCACTGATGATTCCGGTTCACGGGCTTAAGGCGGGATCTCAATTGTCCACACTATCGACAGGAAATTGCTCTATAAACGGTTTCTAACGCAAGTGTCTACCGGTCAGAAAAACCAATGGGGATTACTGGATGATTTCTGAAAATCCATCGCTGGCTAAATGATGAGCTGCGTCCTGAATGTTACCGGTCATGAAAAATGAGAGGACCATATATGGTATAATAGCTGTCCCCAGACTTCGGTTATTTCCGGCATGACAAAGAGATTTATGGGATCACATTATGCGTTATCATGGCTGCCGGGATACGCTTAATGAACTGAATCTTTTCCTTTCCTTTATCATCCCATCGCATCAGGAACAGCCCGTCGTGATCGATATACACGAACGTTTCCTTGAACGGGCATTCTTTCGTCAAAGGCATGGCCGGATCCCGTTCCCAGTCTCCAGTATTGCAGAAGAACACCCGTTCCGGACCGGTATACTCTTGAGACTTCTTTCTGACAAAGTGCTTACTTTCGGGCATATTTGCACAATGTGTGTGACCGAACACAACGACGTCAGCGGTGAGAGAGTACTTTTCCGGGTTGAAATCACTCGCGCTCGATTTTTCCTTCGGGATGATCTTTTCAACGTCCGAGCCTTTGATACTGGTCGTTTTCTGCCAGAAGGAATAGAACTTCTTTTGTAAAGACACGACCAGTATCGGAACCGCGGTGAACGCTACAAGCAGGGAAAAGATAGCAAAGATGACCAGGAACAGGACATTATGGATCCAAGGGACAACAAAGCCCAGCAGGATTAATCCGGTAAGCAGAAGCGCGAAAAATGCAGCAACACCCTGGAGGATCTGTATCGGCCTGACCTGGAGTATTGAAATCTTTTTCTGGCATCCGCTCCCGAACAATACAACAGTATTCACGAGGCTTGCGACAATCACCCCACCGAGTATCAGCGTCAGCGCGCTGACAAGAGGGCCATTCTCCCGGTTGCCAAGCACTACGGCAAGAGCGATCCAGATCACCACAAGCGCACCTGCAATCACCGGTGTGACTTTTTTTGCCGCCTGGGTATTGGCAATATCGGCAATATAACTGATCGGATCGAACCGGGCCCCGATACACTCACCAATGGAATAAGGCAACTGCTGCTGGTCAAACTGGTGGCCGTGAAGGAAGGCATAATGGACACCCCCGACCTCCAGACCCTCCCCGTTCCTGCCCGGAATATAGTGCTTCTTGTGGAGAGAGAACTTCTTAGTGTTCTGCGTGAACAGGTCGATTGAATCTTTCTCAGGAGAGGTCTTTTTTTTGTTCTCAAAATTCGCCGCATCGATGATTTCCTCTACGTCTTCATCATGGTTTCCGGTGACGTAAACAACATCGCAGTCCATTTCCTGCAATTGTGCAAACGGCTTCAAGGCATCAAGCGTGACATAATCACGGTTCCGGCAGCGGCTGGCCCAGAATTCAAGGATGTCGCCGAGCAGGATGATCTTTTTCGGGGGCTTGAAAACCTTGTCGATACCGCCGATCCGGAACTGCTGCTCGCGGGAAAAGGGGGCTTTTCCCGAGAATCGTGAGACTGCCTCAAGGAAATTACAGAACCTGCCTGAGGTTTCGTGACCGAATTCTCCCCCGAGATGGAGATCAGATACAACAATCACGCTTTCATCTTTGTCTATGCTGTCCGGACCGGATGCATCTGTCATATTTTATCTCCTTCATGGATTGAATGCGATATTTCCCCCTGCGAAACGATGCATGCATCTCATCGTGCACTCGGGAAAAAATTTTTAAAAATTATTTCCACCAGTTAGAGATTGCATATATACCGAGCATGGCGAACACGGCAATTACCGTACCGTAGAATCCCACCCACGAGAATCCAGAGAGATAAGAGATATATGTAAAGGGCCCGCCGATTGCTGCAACATACCCGAAAAATGCCAGGGATTTGATAGTCCCCTGTTTTCCCCGTTTGGCATTTTTAGACCACTCCACCTTAAGATCATCGAACAATGTTTTTTCCGATCGGGAAATATCACCGGGTTTCACTGAAGCGACAATTCGTCGGAAATCTATACGCGAAATGGGGGGATTGCCTGCCGCGAAGTATCCCTCACAGAAAGCAAAGATCAACAATGCAATAAAAACACCAAACCACAGATAGACGAGGGATGTTGTTGGGCTTAATGATCTAAAACCGGTATCGAGTATGGTGTATGCTGAGATCATAAATGGGGGGATGATCCCCAGAAATGTATTGATCAGATCGCTGATACCATTTGATTCATTAGCCTTTGATACGGTTCCTTCAGCCATAATGCGCCACACCTCATGTATTACACGGGGGAATATATTGTATGAGATTATAAATTTTTGTCTTTGTTTCCGGAAAATAACCCAAAGTGACTGCTTTGGGCACAGGTCCGTACCGGGAATATACTGGCAGAATGGCGAAGAAATTCCCCCGTTCTGATAAATAAAAATGGAAAAAATATATTTATTCCATGCGATGATACGTTCCCGTATGTCAGATCCAATGTTTGTCGAAGGGCCGTGGCCCTGTGTCCTGGGAATTGCAATCTATCCCAAAAAAAAGTGGGTTGAGGCATCGCATGGTGGCCCAAAAGATACGCCGCCTTTTGAGCACCTGCACTATTACAAAGACACCGTGAGACAAAAGATCACTCCGGAGATTACCCAAGACAACAGCTTCCGTATTTACTGCAAGATCTTCAACCCTGATCCGAAATATTATTCTTACACAAAAATTTCTGGCATAATCTTTCCTGGTCAGACATTGGGGATAGAAACCCGTCTTATGAAAATTGGAGACTATAAGGAAGCACTGATCTATCCCGAAGTATTGAGTGCCGACAAGCGACGCTGGTTCCATCATAAACATCTCGAACCCATCGAGTCAGAATTTCCTTCCCCTTCCACAAGCGAGAGCAAGAAAAGCTTTTTCTTCTTCAAGTATTTCGATCTCGACTACCGTTATCCACAGTTCTTTGACACCGATGAGCCGTTTACCCTAGTCTTTCGTGTCTCGGGCTCTCCCCAGAGCAACGAAGTCGGGATGATCTTCCCGGAACAGCAGTTTACATGGATCCATGAATGGGATGACAGGTAAGGGGTCAAAAAAGATTCACTCCTTCTTCGCGTTGTCCCGGTAAAAATCGATCAGCCGGTTGAGAATGGTATCATAACTCTCTGACTTCTTTCCCAGATCCGCTAACTTATCCCGTGTCTCTGTCTGGATTTTGATTGTTGTAAGGCCCATCGCATACTTTTTCTGCCCAGATATACCAAGTATGTAATCATCATACCAATGGATAAATATATCCAATAAAGAGATCAATATACAAGTTGATGGATGTAATGCCGCGAGATGACCTCACTATGCCCGACACAACAACCCCTGACAAAACCCCCGGCACCGACCCCGCGACCGGCATCCCCCTCTTCCGCTCGCGAAAGCTTTCACCGTACACCATGAAACGGATCTCGAAAGGAACGGACATTTATCTGAAGGTTGACGAGCACAAAGAGACCAGCTTCTATATCCTGCACTGGACGGAAGAAGAAAAAGGGTGCACGAAAGGTTCAGAAGATTGCAGAAAGATCCCGTATTCGTATTCCACCGTCACGATCAACGAAGAGTGTGCCATCCGGCTCCTTCGCGGCCTCGTCATCATGCCCGACACGAGGAGCGGTGTGGAGTTCGGAAATATCCTGAAGTACGTGCCGGGATATTTTCGCAGCGTCAAACGGTCGCTGGATGTTGTTTATGTGGTACAGGATGACAGTTGCGAGAAATATTTCGAGTACTTCCGGCAGGGGCCGGAGATTTCACAATGATTTATACTCCGGGGCTGGCCCACCCGGCCCGGCTCCGGCCCGGGTTCCTGCCTGCGATCCTCCTGCTGAAATGATCCGGCAGCCGGGAAAAAGTACCGGCGGCCCTGCTTTTGTCGATGTGAACGGGTTCAATAGTATTACGACCTTGTTCGTTTTCTTCCGGGCAGTCACATCCATTCAACGGGGGTAATCCCGAACCCTCCTGCCCGGGCCGGTTTTTTTGTGCACGGCCGGCACGTTTTTTAGAGGCGGGAGAGCGTACGCTCAACCAGCGTAACGGTCCCGCACTGCTGTCGTCGCAGCCCCTTCAGCTGTTCCCCGGAAGATCCGGAGTTTTGCCAGGGGGCGTTTGTGGTTCCCACACGTGCGGGGAAGAAATGATTCGCCGCAGTTGTGATTAGCTATGGTTTCATTGAGTATGTTATATATCTTGTGCTTGATAATGCGCGAAACGCTGTTCGACACGAATTTTACGGGCAGATTGCAGCCGGGTTGGCAGAACCGGGAAGTTAACTGATTGAGCCGCGGAGAATTGCTCGGTAATATATCTGCCGGGCAAACGAAATCCGGGGCGTTCATAGTTTTTTTCGGATAAACTCCTTATCCAGCACGTGAATGACTTCCTGGCGGCTCCTGCGCATTTTGTCAACGTACCTGGCCAGCGTTTTTATCTCTAATGGAGTCATCGTGAGATCCAGGTTGCTTGAAGCAATCTGGTCCTGGTATTCCACGATGCTGGTATAGAATTTTTTCAGCAGCTCACTGCCATCGCCATGACGGGTTGTCTGCAGCCAGAACTGGTACGATTCGATCCGCCCACGTGCCTGTTCAAGCCGCAGGACATTGTGACGACGGTTTTTGTTCGCATTGATATGTATGGCACTTCTGACCGCAAGGTGCATCACAACCTCAATGCACTCCTGGATATTATCGCTGGTCTCGATAGCAGGGACAATGGTCAGTGCATCGGAAAGGTGCCTCATCACGGCATCGAATCGTGCTTCGTCACGGTCTTTTCCCAGTGCATCCATGATCTGGTCGCGGAACAGTTCATTTTCCACATCGAGGAACTCGGAAAATGCCACCAGGTTCTGGGAATTCAGTTGGAGATCCAGTTGATACGAACAAGTTTTGATGAGGGTATGGATCGGAACATTAAATTCACCATCCCAGAATGAGAAACGCCGCGGGTACTGTTTGTTCTTTCTGGGTTTGTTATAGGGGTACCCTGTACCTCCGAGAATCCTGAAATGGGACTGGATATTGTTATACGCGGAGACTACATCATTGTTCGGAGTATTCGGCCAGCAGTCATCATCGCTCCCCTCGATAGTGATGAGAGGAATGTCATCGCAGGGTTTGGCGATATAGGGGCCAAAGACCAGCTTCTTCTTGTCAAAGATGTACATGCAGATCGATGGCATGAAATCATATTCCTTGATCTGGAAATTTCTGATGGGGATCGAAACATTCTGGTGATGTTCAAGGAGGAAGGTGAAGATCTCAAAGAGGTTCTGGTTCATTCCTCTGACCGACGCAGTGTTGCTGTATTCATCTGCCTGGCGCAGCCGGAGGTAACTCGTTTCTGAGTTTTTCCTTTTTCTCTTGACCATGTAGATCTCAACGACAAAATGGGAATCTTTCTGGAGTTTCCGGGTGAGTATCTCAAGGATAAAATCAAGCCGCTGCATGAATATAAAAACAAACTGGACACTCCTGTTTGCCTGCAGGATGCTTTTTTCCAGGTCGTGATCGGTAAAAAACGATCGCCTGACTATCGGGATCTGGTTCGTGCGCCCATGATAAATCCACAAAGCCCCAATAAACATTATTACCACGGATATCACCAGGGCCAGGACGGACAGCACCGGGAAAGCCCCGGAAGAGACAACCGTGTTCAATGAGCCGAAGATGAACGTAATGATTGCCACGACACTTGCCACAAACCCGAACAAGACAAAAAATACATCAATCGTGATAAAATTAAAAAAATGCTTGAGTTTTACCCAAACCTGCTTATAATCCATCAGGTACCACAGGAACGAGAATCGCTTTCTGAAATATAATACCCTTTTGAAATATTTCCAGCAAGACTTTCCCCGCTAATCCGGGATAACAGACAATTTGAAATCAGGCATATTATTCAAGGAGATCGGTTTTCATTATTGCGCAAAAGTAGACAGGGTCCGTACAGATAAAAAAACCAGTCCCTGCGTGACAGAAGCTCTGCAGGAACAGAACTTCCGGAAACGAAGAATCCGGCAACAATGGTATCAGACAGGTTCCCTCCACCCCCCCATCCCATCCTCCCGGGAATCCCCCCAAGAAATATTCACAGGATTTTTATAACGAGAATGACAATATCGCGTATGGATGACATGAGCGACTGGATTTGTTATCGCGACAGGATCTGTTATCCCGCAGAAACATTCCTCCTCAGGTTTCCCGTTGAGAATAAAGAGCGCCTGATCAGCGCGATCATCAGCAATGCATTCCTGAATGAAAAAATCCCGTTCGAACAACTCAAAACAATTCATGAAGAACACAGCCTCGCGACCCTTGGCGACTTTGTCCTGGATTACGCAATCATCGCAAATTTCCCCGTCAATGAAACAGTCACCCCGCAAAAGATCAACGATTTCCGGGAGCAGTACGGCAATAACACCACCCTCCACCGGTATGCCCGGGACTGCCTGCACCTGCAGGAATACATTCTCTGGGGATCGGACCAGCGGATGAAAAAAATCTGGAACCAGGAATCAACAGACATGCTCGCAGACCGTTTCGAGATGCTCATCGGGGCACTATATCTCGAAAAAGGCCTGAACGGGGTCCTGGAATTTTTACAAACGCACCAGTTTTTCAAAAAGATTGATGCTCTCTGAAAAATTCACTGCATGGAGGGCCTGGCCCACAGCGGATTGAACCGAAGAGACGTTCAGGAACGTTCCGTTCCACGGGGAACAAAATGAACCCACGGGAAAGCGATGAATACTTGCTGGAGAGAAATATCTCTTTTTATAATTTTATTGCATACTAGTATTCATGCCCTGCGATCTGACCGGCATGGAGATCCAAATCCTTTACATCCTCTACCGTAACAAAAATTTCAAGGCAAGTGCCGGCTATCACAGCAAAAAACTAAAAAAAATTCTCCGGAAAAAATACGATCAGGACTACAGCAACGCCATTGCAACCCTGAAAAACCGGGGATATGTCGCAACAATAAGAAAGGACGACCCGAAGTACTACATCTGCGATCTTGCCAAGACCTGGTCCGTCCTGAACGAACATGGCCTGAACGTGACACCCCTTGGGGGAGGGCGCACCCACCACCTGGACTGATCAATTCTGTTAACTTTTTTTAACAATAATTTTAACCCGGGAAAGCATATATTAAAAACGGAGTATCTACATGGACCAGCCATTCGGAGGATTACTCGGAGACACCTGCGAGACGCGGCTCCTCCAGTTCCTCCTGCCGATGTACGGGATTGAATTTGAGATGGCCGAACTCGTGGAAGAGAGCGGCCTGACTCGGCAATCGATTGCAAAGGCGATAAGGAAGTTCTCAGACCGGGACATGATACAGGTCCGGAAAAACGGCAGGACCCCGCTGTATTCCATCAATGAAGATTCACCGCTAGTAAAGCGCCTTGAGGCCTTTGACAATTCGCTTATCGAGTCGATGCTCGGGCCGGAAGAATTTTCAAAAATACGGAGTACGGAAAGAGAAAACTCCAAGAAGACCACTCTTCCGGTTGCCGACACGACCGGAAGCGGGATCCGTTACACCCACGATCACCCCGGGAAGGATGCTCCCTGCATTGCAAGCCGGCCTGGCAGGTACCCGGGCAAAAAAACGATCGTCCGGCAGTAACCCTGAAACGGTGCGCCCATGGCCGGGAGCATGTAACCTGTTTCCTGCAGGGGCCGGGGAACTCAATGCAGGTTCAGTTATTAAGCACTACGTAACAACTGCCGCTAATGGCAAATTATACCGGACAAAAAACTACAACCCCGGCATGATCCCCGCCATCAGCTCCGGGTCCGCTCCCGCCGGCCACCCGGTTACGCCACATACCCCTTTGCTTTTTTCAAGAGGGCAAGCCGGTTCTCTATTGCGCTCTTCTGCGCTTCCTCGATCATGTCCACGATCTCACGGACCGGGATCTTCAGCGCCACTTTCTTGCTCGGCCGTCCCATCCCGGAACCCGCAACTGCCGAAACCGAGATCCAGTCGTGGTCCTCCATGTGTTTCAGCGCGATGCTCACCTGCGGCTCGTTCAAGTCGGTCCCGTGCTCGATCTCCCGCATCGTCCCCTCCGTGTTCTTGAAGAGATAGACCAAAACCCGGGCAACCGTCCGCGGGGTGCCGGTCGCCACCAGCGCACTGACGAATTCCTCGTCCTTTTTCGTGAAGGTCAAAAGGGCTTTTTTGTTCATGGCGTCACCTGTTTCATGTATCATATTTTATATGAATAAATACATTTTGGACGCGGGAGGAAAATGGGCGGGGGACCGGGCCGGGCACGGCCTGCATGAGGGGACGCAGAATGCAGCACGTAGTTTCTGAAACAGTCCCTATTTTTATAGATACAGGATGGAGATATTCGGGTCCGGCTGTTGGCTTCGCTCACGGGCAATAATGCCCCGGTGAGGCCAGAACCATATTCTGGTAAGCCAGACTTAATCGCCTCAAGCACACGGTCACTCTGGCTTGCCAGAATTATTTTTCATGTTGCTTGTCGCGAGACCTTGAACATCACTACAAGATCACGTGTTTTTACCGAACTGTTCGCATGGATGAACTCAATGATCTTCATCTGGCGACCAGACAGCGCAACCTGTCCCCCGGCGATCTTCCGGTGCTCGTCAGACGAAAGCAGCAGCACACGCTCTTTCACCCGGTGCAGCGAGACCTCAACCCCCACCAGGAAATATTCCAGCCAGGGGGTACAATCGGGATAGGTCCCGGTTTTCCCGCTATTCCCTGCAACCCTCACCCTCATCCCGGAAAAAAATTAACCGTGGAAAAAACCAGTTAAGTACAGGATTCTGCCCGATGATCTCCGTACTCTACGTCGACGACGAGGCTCCGCTTCTCGACATTGCCAAGATCTACCTTGAGCGGACCGGGGACTTCTCTGTCGGGACCGCCACCTCGGCGCCGGAGGCTCTCGTTCTCTTGCAGGAACAGGCCTTTGACGCGATCGTCTCCGACTACCAGATGCCGGAGATGGATGGCATCGCGTTCTTACAACAGGTACGGAAATCGGGAGACACCATCCCCTTCATCCTCTTCACCGGTCGGGGCCGGGAGGAGGTGGTGATCCAGGCCTTAAACGAGGGCGCCGACTTCTACCTCCAGAAAGGCGGGGAACCAAAGTCCCAGTTTGCCGAACTGGCCCACAAGGTGCGGCAGGCCGTCTCGCGGCGCCAGGCAGAAGTGGCCTTAAAGAAGACCAGGCAGGACTACCGGAACCTCATCCGGAACGCCTCGGAAGCCATCTGCGTGGTTCAGGACGAATTCCTGCGGATGGCCAACCCGCAGCTGGCAGAACTCCTCGGGTATCGGGAAAAGGAACTCCCGTCCGTCTCCATCAGCACCCTGATCCACGAAGACGACCGGGCCGTGGTCATGGAGCAGTACAACCGCAGGCTCCGGGGCGAGGCCGACCCGCGGTACTCCTTCCGGCTTCGCCGCAAGGACAAGAGCACCTGCTGGGTGGACGCAAGCGGGATCCTCATCTCGTGGGAAGGACGCCCGGCCGTCATGATATTCCTCACCGACATCACCGAACGGAAGCGGGCCGAAGAGTCCCTGCAGGAGAACGAGGAGAAATACCGGCTCGTGGTCGAGAACAGCCGCGATGCCGTCTACATTCACAAGGACAACCGGCTCTGGTTCGTCAACCGGCGATCGGCTGAGGTGACCGGGTACACCATTGACGAGCTCATGCAGATCAACCTCTGGGACCTGGTCCACCCGGATGACCGGGGCCGGCTGCAGGATGCAGCGCGGAGGCGGTTTGCCGGGGAGGCTGTGCCTCCGACCTTCACCGCCCGGCTGGTGACAAAGAGCGGCGAACTCCGGGAGGGGGACTTCATCGTGGACTTAATCGACTTCCACGGCAAGCCCGCCATCCTCGGCATCTACCGAGACCTCACCGAGCAGCGCAAGGCGGAGATCTCGCTCCGCGAGAGCGAGGAGAAGTACCGCATCCTCCTCCACGAGTCCCCCGACCCCGTCTTCTCGTTCTACCCGGACGGGACCTACCGGTACGTTAACAAGGCCTTTGCCGACGGCGTGCTAAAGACCGTGGACGAGATCATCGGGAAGAAGATCTGGGATGTCTTCGACAGGGATGAGGCGGACAAGCGCTTTGGCCCGCTCTCCCGCGTCTTTGCCACGGGCAGGGGCGATGTCATCGAGGTCCGGGTCCCGCATCCCGGCGGCGACCGGTACTACATCACCACCATCACGCCCATCAGGGACGAGACGGGCTCTGTTATCACCTGCATCTGTTCCTCAAAAGAGATCACCGACCGTAAGCGGGCGGAGGATGCACTCCGGCAGGCCAACCGGCACCTCGGCCTCCTCACCGATGTCACCCGGCACGATCTCACGAACCAGGTCTCGGCCCTGAAGGGCTGGCTGGAGCTCACAAAAGCGATGTTAAACGACCCACAGAAGATCCGGGAGTTCATCGCGAAGAAGGAGATCGCGATTGCCGCTATCGAACGCCAGATCGCATTCATGAACGCGTACCAGGACCTCGGGACAAATGAACCATCCTGGCAGGACATGGAGGCAGTCGTCCTCCAGGCCCGGGCACTCCTGCCGGCCGAGGGGATCCGGTTCGTCACGGACATCGGGGGCATCGAGGTCTACGCTGACCCGCTCTTCGACAGGGTCTTCTCAAACCTCCTGGACAACTGCCTGCGTCACGGGGAGCACGTAACGGAGATCCGGGTCTCTTCGCACCGGACGGGCGGGGGGCTTACGATCGTCTGGGAAGATAACGGCGTCGGTATCCCGCCGGGCGAGAAAGAGCGTATCTTCGACCGGGGCTTCGGGAGAAACACTGGCTTTGGGATGTTCCTCGCAAAGGAGATCCTCAGCCTGACGGGCATGGGAATCCGGGAGACCGGGGAGGCGGGGAAGGGTGCACGGTTCGAGATCGTGGTTCCCGCCGGCGCATACCGGGAGAAGCCGGGGATCTCCTGAATTCTCTGGTCACCAGGTTTTTTGCTGTCGCACTTGATGTGCAGGATTTCCGGATTACGATAGACCATAAACCTATCGAATTCGGGAGTGAACTTGATACAGGTGCATCTATTAAGGAATACTTAACACCTGCCGCTGACGGTAAGCCATCCCGGACAGCTTCATAAAGCAAACAATTTCGGCTCCCCTCCACCCTGAAAGCATTCATCTGATCGCACGTCTACGAAATAACCAGAGAACGCGTATGGATTTTTTGGAAGAGAACTGGCTCGAGCTTGACTGGTCGCCGTGGGTGCCCTTCAATGCACCGCGGGAATTCTGGTATATCCAGAAAGCGCCGGGGATCTATCGCATCCGCCCGAATAACCAGGACCTCCTGATGTACATCGGCGAGACCGGTCAGTCGCTCCACAAGAGACTCTCAGGGCTCCGGCAGACTCTCCGGCGGGGAGACCTCATGCCCTGGAGCGACCCGTATGCCGAAGCACCGGGACTCTGGAGCTGGTGGGTAGAGTGGGGCCTGGCTAAAGACACCGGAACACCCGTGGCACCATCCAAAGGGAGTAACGCACCCCCTCGTCCATCTTCCGGTGGTGAAACTGACGATACGGAACCGGTCATGCTTGAAGTCTCCTCCGCCCCGCTCGATGCATCGGTGAGCGGACGGAAAGGAATGGAGAACTTCCTGCTCTACCGGTACCGGCAGGAGACCGGCGAATCCCCGCTCTGCAACTTCGGCCGGTTCCACCCGCGGTACCGGAAGTCCACGACCCGGAGTGAGGGGCGACGGGGCGGGAGGCTTGCCAATAACCAGAAGGACAATCCGGCAGGATTCCCCGGCATCACCCCGCTGGAACCCGTGGGGAACCCGGGCGATAGTGACTGGATGGGCATGGAATGGACAGAGCACAAACCCCTCCGCCCGGAACATGCCCGTGAAGCGGGTGAAGGTGCCGGCCTCTACCTGCTCGCGGACGCCAAATCAAGGGAGATCCTGTATATCGGCCAGTCAGGGGATATCGCGGGGCGCCTGCCCGAACTTTGCGGGAAAGACTGGCAGGGGCACGAGGTACAGTTCTCGTACCAGATCATCGGACAGAAAGTCCTCCCGCATAACCTCAGGGAACAGGAAGCCGATCTTTTGGGGAATTATTACGAGAATTTCCGGAAGGTGCCCGCGTTCCAGTTCCAGAAAAGCAGATAATAAAACAAAATTTTCCCGAAACCCCGGGCCACACAACAAGAGAACAAAAGAAAAAAGAGTTTTTCCGGCAAGCCCGGTCACCGTGCTGTCGCAACCGGTGTTGCACCAGCGGTAAACGTCCCAGCGCCTGCCACCTGTTCCGCTTCGAACGGCACTTCCGCCTCTTCAAAGGCTGCCATCACTTCCGCCCACGCTTCATGGATTTCTGCAAATTCACCAGCATTCATCTTCTCCACACTCATCCAGTCTCTTACTGGATATACTTGCATATCAGGGGTGAGATAATAGTAATTTGCCAAAGCATTCTGCATGGCAGAACCGGCAGGCAGGTCTGTTGGCAATGCCACGTTCCGGGGGAAACCCATGCGTGTGAGGCCGTGGATAAAAAAGGGATCTTGTCGGGATACCCTGCAAAGCCCCGGGCCGGCGCAGTCCGCCCACTCACCCGCAGGTTTTATCGGACCGCCCGGTGACAAACCGCATCGTATGTGCACGAGCCCTCCCTGCCCGAACGGCTGCCGTACACAATCCGGCAGCAACCGGTGCCTGCACCTGTACCGGGCACACATCCGGGTTCGCGGGCCAGCCGGGAAGCTGAAGAATGTACCTGTCGGCTGGTGGTGCTCGGGCTGCCATGTCTTTGTCGATGACCTGCGGTGAAAAACCCTGCCGGAGCACTCCGGTTATGAGCCCGTCTGGCCGCTGCAGGCTGCCTGGATATCATCGCAACCATACAGGCACGTGATGGATATATGGACCAACAAAGCCCCGACATAACACTGGCATGATGCTCTGCAGGCAGCCTAGATCCTCTGGTATTCATCACTCAGGATGTTCTCCGGTGCCTGCACCGCATTCTGCTGCGGCAGGTCAACCGTGTAATAATGCAGCCCGGCAACGAATGCCCCGGCAACCGACAGGCAGACCATGAACAACACCAGCCGGGCAACCGGTGATTTCCCTTCCTGCGATCCCATGATGAGATCATTCTCTTTAACAATCCAATTGAGGCCGGAATTATATAAATAATAATTATTTGTGCACAGGTGAATTCCTCAGTTATGAGGATGAATCCCTCCCTCCTGCTCCACCAGTGTCCAGGGAAATGTCAAACCTTTTTTAAGGTGAGACACGGGAAAGACCGGAATGGTTCTTCGGGGCAGGGTTGGAGCCAGATGAGGGTGTTCCTGACAGAGAGAGGTGTTCACCAAGGCATAAAAAAAAACTGCCGGGCCTGCATACCGGGCCCGGTCGGATTTCTCCTTGCATGCTCAAAGGTGAGTATATGTTTGAAGGCGCGCGAACACGGCTCCTGCGGACGAGGGATGTAGGCACAAAGTATCAGCAGGGGACAATATTCACAATAACAATATCATATGTTTTATAATAAAATGTTTCTTGTTTGCATCTCCACCGGCGCCCCCACAAAGCATACATACTCCCGGACGTATACGCCTAGATTACCGTACGTGAGTTGCGGACACAGGTCATGGATGCGCAATGGATCTTGCTTTACCGCTCATCATCCTCCTTGCACGGATTGTCGAGACAGCAATGGAGACTGTCCGGCTTGTCTACGTGACAAAAGGCCACAAATACCTCGCTTCTGCGATCGGGACACTCAAGATCGGGATCTGGGTACTCTCCACCGGTCTTGTGCTGACAAACCTCAACAATATTCCCGGTATTCTCGCCTATATGCTGGGGTATGGGATCGGGACACTCCTCGGGATGACCATCGAGTCCTGGATCGGTCTTGGCACCGTCATTGTCCGGATCTTCTGCACACAAGATCCCGCGCCGCTCATCAGCCATCTTGGAAACCTCGGGTACGGGACAACGCGGATCAACGGCTCGGGCCAGTTCGTACCTGCAGTTGCCGTCCTCATCAGCATGGCGCCCAGGAAAGAGGCCGGCAGGTTGCTTGAAGTGCTGAAGACCGGCTATCCTGACGTGCATTTCACCATCGAGGATGTCTCCACCATGAGCGAGCGGGAGATCTACTTCGGGGCACGGAAGCGGGGGATTGCCGGGTTTATCGGGTACGGGTGAGGCGCCCGGGGGAGGGGCTGGTACCGGAAAAACCCGGTCATCGCTCCCTGGCCGGCTCACAACGAGACAACCAGCAACCGCTCCCGACCGGAAGAAAGACTGGTTAAAATGAACGAAAAACGGTGAAGAGAAAAGAAAAATATTACTTCTTGCCGCCCTTTGCCGGGGCTGCACCCTTCTTGTCGTCGGCCTTGGCCGGGGCACCGCCCTTCGCGTCCTTGGCCGGTGCGGCTTCCTTGCCGCCCTTTGCAGGTGCTGCACCCTTGGCGTCCTTTGCCGGCTCAGCTGCCGCCTCTTCGGTAACGACCGGCGCTGCAACAACCTTCTCACCGACGAGCTTCGGTGCTGCAACGACTCTGCCGCTGACCTTGATGGTCTTGACCTTCAGGTGTGCCGGGCTCGGGAGTTTGTGGGCGCCGTGGCGCATCGCGTCCTTGACCTTCTCGAGGTACTGTGCAGTGGAGAAGACCGTCATGACAGCCTGGCCGGGGATGACGCGGGCCGCGGTACCGACTGCCTTGCCAAAGGCGAGGCGCATCCCTTCCGAGACACGGTCGGCACCGGCGCCGGTTGCCTGCTTGTTCTCGCGCAGGACATGGTGGGGGAAGACGCGGACCTTGAAATGGAAGTTGGAACGGCCGACATCCTTTAGGAGCCGGCGGTTGATAGTGATGCGGGCTGCCTCTAAGGAACTGTGCCGGATCTGGCAGGCCTCTTCAACAACCAGGTCAACTTCGGTCGGGAATTCCTGCGAGAGGTTGCCCATCTCGAACTGCACGATCTTGTTGCCGGGAACACCGCCCATGTATTCGCGCCGTGTGTAGGCCTTCTTGGCAACGTCCCTGTACATCTTTGCCGGTTTTCTAACCATCGCGTCCAACTCCAAATGGATACTTTTTCAAAAAGCGGTCCGGAATATCAGGTATTGAGACAGATATCGGTCCGGTACGCTCCTCAAACTGCTTGTATAAAATGGATATGTGCCGTATTAAACCTTACTGGATACTACAGTGCTGGTTTATAAGGTCGAGGACCTCGCGCCGGAGCTCTGCAAACTCCCGGTCCGTCCGGTCACGGGGACGCGGGAGCCGGATCTCGAAGACCTGGCAGATCCGGCCCGGCCGTGGCGTCATGACGACAATCCGGTCCGCGAGGAAGACCGCCTCGTCCACGCTATGGGTGATAAAGACCACCGTCTTTTTCGTCTTCTCCCAGATCTCGAGGAGCTCGATCTGGAGCTTGTTGCGGGTCTGGGCGTCGAGCGCCCCGAACGGCTCGTCCATCAAAAGGAGGACCGGGTCGAGCGCCAGCGCCCGGGCAACGGCCACCCGCTGCCGCATCCCGCCCGAGAGTTCCGAGGGGAAACTGTCACGGAACTGGCTGAGGTTGACCAGCTCAAGGTACTCTTCTGCAACCCGGTGCCGCTCCCCCTTTGGCATGCCCCGCATCTCAAGGCCGAAGGCGATGTTGTCGATGACCGTCCGCCACGGGAAAAGGGAGTACTCCTGGAAGACCATCCCGACCTTCGGGTTCGGGCCCCGGATCTCCTCGCCGTCGAGCACGACCGAGCCGGACTCCGCCGTGTCGAGGCCGGCGATCATGCGGAGCAGCGTTGTCTTGCCGCAGCCCGAGGAGCCAAGGATGCAGACAAACTCCTTGTCCTGTACCGTGAGGCTGAGGTCATCCAGCACCACGAGCCGCGACCCGTCGTCGCGGGGGAACGACTGGTTCAGGTTCCGGATCACCAAGTCGCCCATCTCACGCCACCTCCCCGGTCCGCCACTTCAGGAACTTCTTGTCGATATAATGCCGGAAGACCATGTCGAACGCAAGGCCGATGAGGCCAAGCAGGATCATGTACACGACAACGCTGTCCATCTGGTGGAGGGAGTAGTAGAACCAGAGTTTCTGGCCAAGGCCGTAGTTCGAGACCCCGAAGAGCTCGGCGGCGACAAGGCACATCCAGCCAACACCCGTTGCGATCCGGATCCCGGCGGCAACAGAGGGAAGGGCTGCCGGAAACGCGATGTACCGGATCAGCGGGAGGTCTTTTGTACACCCGAGCATCTTTGCCGCTTCGACAAAGACGCGGGGCACGCCGCGGAAGCCGCTGTAGGTGTTGATGATGATGGGAAAGAGCGCCCCGATAAAGATGATAAAACCGGCCGAGAACGAGGTGAGCCCAAACCAGATGATGGCAAACGGGATCCAGGCAAGCGGGGGGATCGGCCGGAGGAGCTCGATCAACGGGTCTACCAGCGCCTCGATACGGCGGTTCCACCCCATGATGATCCCAAGCGGGATGCCGACGATGAGCGCAAGGAACAGGCCTATGGCGAAGTGGACGAGACTTGTCCCAAGGTCGATGAAGATATCGCCGTCTTGGACAAGGTTGACAAACGCGGACGCGACATCGGTCGGCGCCGGGAGGATGAACGGGTAGCGGATGATGACTGACGCAATGAATTGCCAGGCGATGAGTGCTAACACGATGGCAAGCACACCAAGCCGCCAGTCCCTGCCATTCTTCGCATGTTTTCCCATGGGTGTCCTCAAGAGAGTGCGGATTTTCCTGTATAGTAAAGGAGTTCAAGGGAAAAAAAGGGTTGGTTAATTCAGCTCTTCTGGTAGAACGAGAGGTCAAAGATCTCGTCCTTTGTGAGCGGTTTCTTGATGTACCCGAGGTCGTACTGGATCTTTGCATAGCTTAAGACCGGGTCCACGATGATGTTCGGGTCCGAGGCCCAGTTGCCGTCCCACTCTGCAAGGGAGACCTTGACATCCTCGAGTTTTGCGCTGGTCTTGTTGGCATAGATGACGGCAGCCTCGTCGCGGTTCTGGATGTTCCAGGCAACTGCCTTGTCGTTTGTCGCGATGATCTGCTTTACGATCTCCGGGTGTTCGCGGATCAGTTTGCCACTGACCACAAGGACACAGCAGGTGTGGTTGGGGTACATCTCACCGGAATGGACAACGATTTTGCCCTTGCCCTGGTTGACGATGGTGCTCGGGGACGGGGTCGGGAGGAAGACGGCATCGACTTTGCCGGCCAGGATGGCCGTTACCGCATCACCCGGGGACATGGGGGCGATCGTCAGGTCCTTGTCGGGGTCGATGTTGTTCTTCTTGAGCCAGTCGCGGAGGATGGTGTCCTGGATGCTGCCAACGGCAAACGTGCCGATGGTCTTGCCTTTTAAACTCTCGGGGCCCGTATATTCGATGTTGTTGGCAACGACAAGGTCTGATCCCTGGGTGTTGACACCGGCAACGATCTTTGCGTCAAGGCCGGTGCTGACCGCGGTCAGGAACGGGGCTGCGCCGACATAGGCGACATCGAGATCGCCGGCCTGCATGGCCTGCATCTCGGAGGGGCCGCTCGGGAAGACCTTGTCGGAGACCTTTTTAACGCCGAGCGGAGCGAGGTCCTGCTGCCACCAGCTTTTCTCCATGGCAGTGATAAAGGCCATCTGGTGGGTGCTGGGCTGGTAACCGATGACGAGTTCATCGACAGGTGCTTTGCTGGTCTTCGTGTCAGAAGTGCCTGCCGGCTGGGTGCAGCCGGCCACAAGCAGGAGGAGGACAACCGCAAGGGAGGCGATTGCCATGATTGTGGAAGATTTCATACGGGAGTGTTGTCCGGGGATTATTAAAAACTACCCGATTCAGCCATAATTTCTCTCTTTTTGTCTTAAAAGTCTGCAAAAGTTCTACAATAAGAGAGGTTTTTTGGCATTACTGTCCATTTTCCCCGGTTTTCACCCGGCGCATTTTAGGACAAAAAGAAAATATTTTTCTTTGATTGGCCCTTTTGTGTCTATCATATGGTACAGGTGGACCCGATTGACCGGATCATGCGCGCTGCACTCGTCTCGGACGAGGAGTTCGTTACGGCCTTAAACGACCTCCTCAGGCACGACCTGCGGATCAGCGTGCGGGAACTCTCGGAGAAGAGCGGGATCGCCCAGAGCTCGCTCTACAAGATCCTGCACGGGCGGAGGTCGCCCAACCTCTCGACCCTGCGGGCGATCGTCAGGGCCCTGCGGCAGCTCTACCACGTAGGGAACGAGGACTTCATCGGCCTCATCGCTGCACGCCCGGTGCTCGAGAGCGTAGAGGAACGGATGGCGGAGATCGACGGCCACCGCATGCGGGTGCGGGAGTATCCTGTCCACACGATGGAGGACGCAATCGTTGCCGCGGTCCGGGCTGAGCGGGAAGGGGCGATCGCGATCGTCTGTGCCCCGATCGTCTCGAGCATCATCGAGCAGCTCGTGCACGTCCCGGTTGCGACCATCATCCCCCGGGAGTCCGTGCAGCAGGCGATCGAGCTCGCGGCACGCAAGGCGTGGCTTTAATGGCATTATGACCAATAATAACGGTAATGAAAAAGGGTGAACGGATGCGAACGGATGTTGTGAGGCGGGGGCGCCTCTCCGGAGAGCGGGACTCCGACATGCAGGAGTTCCTCTCCTCGATGGACGCGGACCGCTATCTCGCGGAGGCCGACCTGCTCGTGGACATTGCCCACGTGCTGATGCTCGACCGGCAGAAGATCAATGAGCGGAAGACCACAAAGCAGATCCTTAAGGTGCTGCTGAAGCTCGCCGACAAGGGGATACCGGAGGACGTCTTCGACGATCGGTTCGAGGACGTGCACGCGGGGATCGAGTCACTTGTCATCGAAGCTGCGGGGCCGGAAGCCGGGGGACGGATGCACATGGCCCGGTCGAGAAATGACGAGGTCGCGACCTGCATCCGGATCGCCCTGCGGGAGAAACTGCTCTTCCAGATGATCCTCATTGCGGGGCTGCGGGACATCCTCCTTGAGCTTGCAGAGAAGCACACGGAGAATATCATGCCGGGGTTCACCCACCTCCAGCACGCCCAGCCAACTACCCTTGCCCATCACCTCCTTGCCTACGAACAGGCATTCAGCCGGGACTTCGACCGGCTGAAGGACGCGTACGCCCGCGTCAACCTGTGCCCGCTGGGCGCAGCCGCGTTCGCCTCCACCGGCTACCCCATTGACCGGGAGTACACCGCATCTCTCCTCGGGTTCGACGGGCTTGTCGAGAACAGCATGGACGCTGTCGCCACCCGGGACTTCGCGCTCGAAACCCTTGCCGATCTCTCCATCCACATGGCGAACACGAGCCGGCTCTGCGAGGAGCTTGTGATCTGGAGCACCTCGTTTGTGAAGTTCGTGGAGATGGACGACACCTACTGCTCCACCTCGTCCATCATGCCCCAGAAGAAGAACCCGGACACCGCCGAGATCATGCGGGCGAAGACCGGCACGGTCTTTGGTTCTCTTGCAGCCGCGTTCACCATCACAAAGGGCCTGCCGATGAGTTACAACCGCGACCTCCAGGAACTGACGCCAAACCTCTGGCGCGGGGTGCACAGCGCGGGGATCAGCACGTGGATCCTCCTTGGCATGCTCGAGACCGCGAAATTTGACACAAAGCGGATGCGGGAGGAGGCAGGACAGGGCTTCTCCACGGCAACGGAACTTGCCGACACGCTCGTGCGCTCGTACGACATCCCGTTCCGCACGGCACACTCGATCGTAGGCCGGGCGGTGCAGAAGGGCAGCCTCACGCTTGCAACCCTCGAAAAGGCAGCCACCGAAGTTGCACCGGGAATTTCACTGAAGAAGATGGGGCTCACCCAGAAAGAGATAACCGAAGTCCTTGATGCAGGCTATTCGGTTGCTGTCCGGGACATTATCGGCGGACCGGCGCCGAAGGCGACAAAGAAGGCAATTGCCGCCCGGAAGAAACAGGCAGCAAAGGACAGTGAACTCATCCGGGAAAAGTTCACGAACCAAAAAAAGAGATCCACTGACCTCACCGACACAGCACGGAGGCTGGTAGCATAACAACAGAGTTCGTATCCGGGGATATCGTACAGTGTGCCTATGGCGGAAAGCTGCTGGAGGGGATTTACATCACCGGGCGGGACGGCATGGCCGTCATCAAGCTCGGATCGGGCTACAATATCGGCGTGCCGCCACAGGCCTGCACGTTCGTGGAGCGCCCGGCACCTGCCAGAGTAAAACCATACGAGGTTACGCAGAACAGCAGCCTCCCCAATCTTTCGATCGTCTCGACGGGCGGCACGATAGCAAGCCGGATCGACTACCGCACCGGCTCGGTCACGAGCCAGTTCAATGCAAGCGACATCCTTGTTGCCATCCCGGAACTTGCCTCGATTGCCAATTACCGGACGATCCCGCTCGCCACCATCCTCTCGGAGAATATGACGCCCGCCATCTGGCAGCAGCTGGCCCGGGCGGTGTACGAGGAGATCAAAAGGGGCGCAAAGGGCATCATCGTCACCCACGGTACCGACACCATGGCGTACAGCGCTGCAGCGCTCAGCTTCATGCTCGACACCCCGGTGCCGATCGTCTTTGTCGGTTCGCAGCGCTCGGCCGACCGGCCTTCGAGCGACAATGCCATGAACGCGGTCTGTGCGGCGGCAGCAGCAACAAGCGATCTCGGCGAGGTCGCAGTCGTGATGCACGCGACCACGAACGACGACACCTGCGCTATCCACCGGGGCACCCGGGTCCGCAAGATGCACACCTCCCGGCGCGATGCATTCCGGAGCCTCGGTGCTGACGCCATCGGGAGCATTGAGTACTCTTCACGGAAGGTGACGCTTGCTCCGGATGCGGTCAAACGCGGGACGCACAAACTGGCCCTCCGCGACCAGCTCGACCCGCACTGCGCCCTCATCCAGTTCTTCCCGGGATTGTCACCCGATATCCTGAAGGCGTACGAGGGATACCACGGGCTCGTCATTGCAGGAACGGGGCTCGGGCATACGAGCACAGCGCTCATCCCCGGGCTGAAACGCCTCGCAGAGGGCGGGACGCTCATTGTCATGACCTCGCAGTGCATGCACGGCCGGGTCTGCGACCGGGTGTACGACACCGGCCGCGACCTGCTTGCTGCCGGCGTCATCGAGGGCGGCGACATGCTTCCCGAGGCGGCACTCGTCAAGCTGATGTGGGTGCTGGGCAATGAGAAGGACAAAACGAAAGCGGCTGCCATGATGCAGACCGCTCTCAAAGGCGAGTGCACGCGGAGGAGCGGCCATGGATTATAAGAAGGCCGGCCTGGTTGCCGGGATCGAGATCCACCAGCAGCTCGACACAGCGGAGAAGCTCTTCTGCCACTGCCCCACAACGCTCCGCGAGATTGCGGAGCATAACGGCGAGTTCTCGCGCTACCTGCGGGCGACCGTCTCCGAGATGGGCGAGATCGACCGGGCGGCAAAAGAGGAGATGAAGAGCGACCGAAAGTTCCTCTACTATGCGTACGACACCACCTGCCTGGTAGAGAATGACGAGGAGCCCCCGGCACCGATGAACGATGAGGCACTCTCGGTTTGCCTCACCATCGGGAAGATGTTTGGCATGACGCCCGTCCCGCAGGTGCACACGATGAGGAAGCTCGTCATCGACGGCTCCAACACCAGCGGGTTCCAGCGGACGGCGCTCGTTGCCCTGAACGGGAAACTGCCGAACAGCGGGGAGATCGAGACGATCTGCCTCGAGGAGGAGGCCTGCCAGCGGGTGAAGGACGAGGTCTTTTCCCTGGACCGGCTCGGCATCCCCTTAATCGAGATCACCACATCGCCCTGCATGCACACTCCCGAGGATGTGCAGAAGGTGGCGGAGTATATCGGCATGGTGCTCCGCTCAACGGGCAAGGTCAAGCGCGGCATCGGGACGATCCGGCAGGACGTCAACATCTCGATCGCGGCCGGCGCCCGCGTGGAGATCAAGGGTGTGCAGGAACTGGACCTGATTGCCGAAGTGGTCCGGCGCGAGGTGCAGCGGCAGACGAACCTGCTCGCTATCCGCGACGAACTGAAGGGCCGCGGCGCAACAATCGGTGCAACAACCGGGACTGATGTGACGGAGCTCTTCAAAGAGACGAAGTCCGCAGTGCTGAAGAAGGCAAAGAAGATCCACGCCATCGTGCTCCCGGGCTTTGCGGGCCTTGTCGGCCGCGAGATCCAGCCGGAGCGGAGGCTCGGGAGCGAGATGTCCGATTACGCCAAGAAGTGCGGCGTGGGCGGGATTTTCCACACGGACGAGCTGCCGGCCTACGGCGTCACCGCAGAAGAGGTCGCAATGATCCGTACGCACCTGAAGGCCGGAGAGAGGGACTGCGTCATCATTGCGTCCGGCACAAGCGAGAAACAGGCTTCCTGTGCCATTGCCCAGGTCGTGACAAGGGCGCAGATCGCGCTCTCCGACAAGCCGGTTCCCGAAGAGACGCGGAAGATGCTCGAATCGGGAAGCACCGCATATATGCGCCCGCTGCCGGGCGCTGCCCGGATGTACCCGGAGACGGACGTGCTCCCGGTTACCATCAGCGAGGCACGCTGGAATGCGGTGAAGATTCCCGAGCTCCTGACGGCCCGGGCAGAGCGGTACGCAAAGGAGTACGAGATCGAGCTGCCGTACGCCCTCCAGCTGGCCGGCTCCGAGAAGCTCCCGCTCTTCGAGCGGGCAGTGAAAGAAGGCATCAGGGCCAAGCTCGCGGCGTTCACTATCCTCTCGACCGCAACAGAGTTGCGGAGGGACGGCATCGACATCGCGAAAATCCCCGACCAGGCATATCTTGATACCTGGCATGCCGTTGAGGGAGGGAAGGCCGCACGCGAGGCAATTCCCGAGATCTTCCGGAGCATTGCGGCCGGCAGCTCCTTTGAGGAGTCCTTAAAGAAACTGGCGCCCGCAGTCTCGCGCGAAGAACTCGAAGCGATTGTCCGGAAGATTATTGCCGAACGCTCGGACTTTGTCGCGCAGAAGGGCAAAGGGGCGCTCGGGCCCTTAATGGGCGTGGTTATGGCAGAGGTGCGGGGCTCCGTTGACGGGAAACTGGTCAGCGAGGTCCTGAGAAAGGAGATCGAGCGGGCATCAGGAACCAAGTAACTCTCCTGGCCTGATGGCCACTCGGAAGTCGAAGATTTTCCTCATGGAAAATCTTCTCCTCCTCGTGGTTCTTCGAACCACTCGGAGCCTAAAGGTTTATCACAGGCACGGACGAATAAAGTAAGGAGTTTATTATGGGCAAGACAGGCACAACCCTCTGGGCTCAGGTAAAAGGCGTAAAGGGCCAGATCCGGCTCGTCCCCAAGAAGGAGGGCGAGGCAAAAACCCCGGGTCCAAACCAGCGCTTCAAGGCAGGAGCAAAAGTACAGCAGCTTGACATGATCGCCGAGGCACAGGGAGGCCGCGGCGGTGCACGTGGCGGACGCGGCGGCAGGCGCGGCGGCGACCGCTCGGGCGGCTCGGGCATGAATGAGTCCACCGCAAACCCCATGATCCGCCGGCACATGAAGCGGGCAAAGGTCTCCGCGCTCGGTGCAAAGGCCAAGTCTTCCCGGTAATCCTTTTTTTATAACGGGCCCATCATGGGTTGAGGTTCCCTAAAAATACCTCAAACAATCTTTTCCTGAACATTTCTCCTGCAGGCTTACCACCCGCTTCATTCCGCCAAGGATAACTATCTTTTATCCCAATGACTATGGTGACTATGGATCTTCCAACTGCAGTCAAGAATTACCAGTTCGGCGAACGGGCAAAATCCGAGCTGATCATGGTGTCCCAGCTCTGTGTTGCGCTCACCGGGTTCAAGGACCCGGAAAAGACCGGGGCCCGCCGCATGCTCATCATGGTGATGGAGGCAACAAGGGCCGAACTCCAGTTTGCGGTCCACAGTACTGGTCATTCGTCATTCCAGAAGGCAATCAATTCCTTAAGCGAAGCGATCTCCCTTGTCGAGAGCGACCAGCCGGACCAGGCATCGCTGAAGATCGGGGCGGCTGTCAGCGCCGCGACAACGCCGGCGCAGGAAGCATGGCAGGTACTCTCGGAACATGGACTCCTCTGATTTTTACGCGTTCCTTGCCGGGCGGGCATCGGTCCGGGACTTTACGGGCGAGCCCGTATCGGGAGAGGATCTCGATTACCTCCTGAAATGCGCAAGCACCGCCCCGAGCGCTGGGAACCTGGAGGCGTGGGACGTGGTTGTGGTGACGGAAGAGGAGACCCGGGAAGCACTCGCTGAGGCCGCATTTAACCAGGAGCATGTCGGGCAGGCACCGCTCATCCTTATTGTCTGCTCGAACTATGTCCGCTCCATGTCGCGGTACGGGGAGAGGGGGATCCTCTATGCGCTGGAAGACGCAACGATCGCCTGCACGTATATGATGCTTGCCGCCCGGGCCCGGGGCCTCGAAAGCTGCTGGACCGGTGCGTTCGACGATGAGGGCGTACGCGAGGTCCTGGACCTGCCGCAACACCTCCGGCCTGTTGCCCTGCTGGTCGTGGGGAAGGGAAAAGAGCCCGCACAGTCGCCGCCACGGATGGCTGTCGGGGAGCACGTACATCACGAGAACTGGTGAGGAAATAGTATGGGAGATTACCTGGTTACTATGGAAGCGGCATGGCTTGTCCGCGATGTCAAGACGCTGGACGACGCCATCGGGATCGCGATCAGCGAGGCAGGCAAACGCCTGAACCCGGCCGCAAAATTCGTTGAAGTTGAGGAAGGGTTCCTGACCTGCCCGTACTGCGAGGAGACGCTCTCGAGCGCGATCGTTGTCGCCGACACCGCGCTCGTCGGGCTCGTCCTGGAGATGAAAGTCTTCAGGGCCGAAAGTAAGGAGCATGCCGAGCGGATCGCAAAGTCGACCATCGGCAAGGCTCTCCGCGACGTGCCCTTAAAACTCGTGGATGTGCAGGAACTATGATCCATATCGTCGGCCACACGGCCATCGACCACATATCGAAAGTAGCCCACTTACCGGAGAAGAACTGCTCGACCCATATCACCGACCGCCAGATCTATTATGGCGGCGGGGCGGCTAATATCGCGGCCGGTATCGCCATGCTCGGTGAGAAGGTAACGCTCCACTCCTGCGTGGGGAGCGACTTTAAAGGCAGCGACTATGACCGGTGGATGACAAAACTCGGCGTTGGCCAGCAGTTCTTTATTGTGCCGGACGCCCACACGCCCACGGCCTTCATGTTCACCGACGAAACGGGCGACCAGATGACCTTCTTTGAATGGGGTGCGTCAAGGGCGTTCCGGACCTCCGAGGCACCGGCCCTCCCGCTCGTCCACATGGCAACCGCAGACCCGGAATTCAACTGCCGAGTTGCCGACAAGGGCGAATTCGTCTCATTCGACCCGGGGCAGGATGTCTTCTGGTACAATAAAGAGCAGCTGGATTCGATCATCTCGAATGCGGACATCCTCTTCGCCAACCAGCACGAAGTGAAGCAGATGTGCGAAACGCTCGGGATCACGAGGGATGCCCTCATTGCCCGGGTCGGCATGGCCATCTTCACCATGAGCGGGGATGGGAGCACGCTCTACACGAAGGGAAAGGAGCACTTCATCCCGGTCGTTCCGGTCACTCTTGCCGATCCCACCGGTGCCGGCGATTCGTACCGGGCCGGGTTCCTCTCCGCGTATGTGCGGGAGTACGACCCGCTTACCTGCTGTAAGATCGGGACTGTTACCGCATCGCATGTCGTAGAACACGTGGGATGCCAGACCCACCTGCCCACGTGGGACACCATGGAAGCCCGGTATAAGAAGAACTTCGGGGAACTGCCGGCCCCAAAACAGTAGGAGAAGAAGAATGAGCTGGGCGGCGCTGACATCCGGAGGAAAAGACTCGATCCTCTCGTGCCAGAAGGCCATTGATAGCGGAAAGGATGTCCGGTATCTCGTAACCGCCCGGCCAAAGAACCGCGACTCCTACATGTTCCACTCGGCAAACCTCGACATTGTGCCGGTCATCGCGAAGGTCGCGGGCATTGAGTACGTGGAGATTGCCACCGAGGGGAACAAGGAGGAGGAACTCAAGGACCTGGAAACAGGCCTTGCAGCGCTCGATGTTGAGGGCGTGGTAGCCGGTGCGGTGGCCTCGGAGTACCAGGCTGCCCGCGTGAAGGCGATCACTGACAGGCTCGAGTTGGAACTATTCACCCCGCTCTGGCACATGGATCCGGAGGCCCTCCTCCATGAGGTGGCAGAGCGGCTGGACGCCCGGATCATCGTCACGGCAGCGGAAGGGCTCGATGCCAGCTTCCTCGGCGCACGGTTTGACGACGCCCTCATCCGCCGGCTCAAACGTATTGCCGCAACCCGACGCATCAACATTGCCGGCGAGGGTGGGGAGTACGAGAGCATCACACTCAATGCCCCGTTCTACTCCCGCCCGGTCACCTACGCGACCGCACACGTCCGGTCGGAAAACGACCGCCACGAACTGGTCCTCGGAGGTTTTGCATAAATGTCGCAGGGACACGATGTACGGCTCGGGCAGCTCACGAAATACATCTTCACCGCACCCACGTGGCAGCGGTCGCTCATCTTAATCATCCTCCTCGGCCTTATCATCGACGGAGCGAACGCCCGGGCATGGCTGAGCCTGCCCTCATCGGGGATCATCGCGTTCCCCGTCCCGGACCTCCTCTCCGACCTCTTCCCCCTGCCGGAGAAGTTCCTCTTTTCGGGTACGATCGCGTTCACCATCCCCGCCATTGCCGCATTCGTGCTGACAAAACCGATCATCGAGTGGAGCGGCAAGACCATGACCTGGAACCGCTCGGCCCTGCTTGCGCTTGCCTGCACGGTCTTTGCAGTCATCATCACGCTTGCCTCGATAGCTGTCTCGATTACCCACCTCCCGCTCTTCTATGCCATCTCGCTCGGGTTCATCTTCGGGCTCCGACTCTTCGTGCTGGTCGCTATCGCGGACTACCGCGTGCCGTGGATGGTGCTTCCGGCCATCACGCAGAGTGGAATCGGGATCCTTGCCGGCATGCTCCTTTTCTCCTCCTCGTTTGCCATCTTCGCGCTCGTCCTCCACCTTGTCTTTGGGCTGGGTTTTGCCATCCTCATCTGGATGATCGAGCGCCCGCTGAAAAAAGCATTCAAAATACGGGGGCTCGCGTTCATCAACGCGTTCATCGCCCACATGACGGACGGCTCGAAGGGCATGGAGGACTTCTTCCGGGAGATTGGCGAAGAGATCTTTGTCCCGCAGGTGAGTTTCTTCTTCCGTCGCGGGAAGAAGAAGTCGGTCATGTTCACGGTCCCCAACCTCCATCCCGGGCCCATGGGCGAGATCGGCGGGGGAAACCTCCCCAAAATCCTGCACGAGAGCATGGAGGACGAGACCCTGGTGGCACACGGGTGCGCCACGCACGACTTCAACCTCGTCTCCGAGTCCGAGAGTAACAAGGTGATCGCGGCTTTGAAAGAGTCACGGACGAACCTCGCCTATTCGGCCGGGACGGGCAGGTCTGCGATCGTAACGGTCGGGACGGTCACCGTGCTCTGCCAGAAGTTCGGGGACTCGGTGCTCCTTGTCACGACCCGCTTCCCGCACCGGACCGAAGACGTGGACTTCTCGATCGGATCCACCATCATGGCAGAGGGGCACCGCTGGTTCCCCCATGTTGCGGTCGTGGATGCGCACAACTGCATGACCGATCTTTCGTCGCCGGTCCTCCTCGCCACGCTGACCGCACAGGAGTACCAGAAGGCAGCCATGGATGCGATGGAGGTGTGCCGCGCTGCTCCCCTCCACCCGTTCCGGATCGGCGTCTCGCAGGTCACGGTCCCGTACACCCGGGAGCAGGGCTTCGGGGACCTCGGCATTCAGGTGATGCTTGTGGAGGCAGACGGCCAGAAGACCGCCTACATCTTAATTGACGGCAACAACATGGCAGCCGGTGTCCGTGAGGTTATCCTGAAGGAAGTCCGCACTCTCGTAGACAACGCGGAGGTGATGACCACTGATTCGCACGTCGTGAACACCATCACCGGCAAGAACCCGATAGGGCTGAATGTCCAGGTCGAAGAGTTCCTCCCCCACATCATGCAGGCCGTCCGGGTGGCTATCGACGATCTCACCCCTGCCGAAAGCGCTGCTGCAACGGCGCACTGCGAGCATATCGTGGTCTTCGGCTCCAACCGGATCTCGCAGCTTGCAAGCACGGTAAACGCGATGCTCGTATTCGTTGCGCCGCTCTCGCTTGCGATGCTGCTCCTTGCCTTCCTCCTCTCGCTTGTCGCCTATGCGGTGATGGTCTGAGCAAACGGGGAAAACCTGTTTTTTTGGAGCCCATGGAAATTGCAGAGAGTACTGGGTTCCCCTGCAGCCTTTTTTTAAATCCTGCATGGATCATCACCCTTTTTTGAATCCGGGGCCCCTGAGGACCACAGCCTATATTCGTGAGGAGAGAAGTATTCACCTGTAACGGAGGAGAGTTAACAAAACAGATCTGTTCATGAAGTCAATGTTGTTTTGTACTGTGGTTGAACTCCAGACTTGGGTATAACAGGAGATCAGATTTCATTCATCCACATCCCTGACGACCCACTGGATCGGCGTTGATCTCAACACCACCGGCCACATTGCCGTTGCCGCCGACCCGAAGAGTGGGAAAGTAATGAAACTCGGGAAAAACATCCACTATGTCCATTCGCACTCCACAAAAAACTGCACAAAACACTACAAAGAAGGAAAACACTGGAAACTCAAAAAAGCCAAGACCCGCAAACGAAAAAAATTCAAGTCGGCACTCCATACCATCTGCCGTCAGATCGTTTCCTTTGCCGAGGCGCTCGATCGCGGGATCCCGGTCATCTACGTGAACCCGGAGTATATGTCCAAGCGGTGCAGCCGCTGCGGGCACTTCGGGCGGAGGACACGGAAGCATTTCGAGGCCCGTACTGCGGTTTTGTCGCGCACGCCGAAGTGAACGCGGCATTCAACATCGCGACTACATCATCCAGGATCATCAGGAGAAAGCCCTTCTTCTCTTTGAGGAACTGGTAGAGTTCGTCCATGGGCACGGCGCAGCTGTCGATGGTGTAGGTGTGCTTCTCGATCAGGGTACGCGCTTTGGAAAAATCGGCATCGATCCAGTTGTTTGAGACGACCAGGGCCGAGCGGATTTCGGCTGCGGCCGGGTCGCTGGAACTCATGATCTTCAAAAGATTCGTGCCGACCTCCGAGAAGAAGAGCCCGATGATCATGTTCAGTTTCTCAAACTGGCTCCTGCGTTCCCTTTCATCGATCATGGACTCGATGGAGTTTGCTGCCACGCCGACAAAACAGCCTACTCCGGTGATGATGGCAAGCGTGAGGATCTTGCCCGGGACCGTCCGGGATGGATGTCACCGTAGCCCACGGTCGCGACGGTTACGATGAGAAAATAGAAGGCGTCAAAGGGATGCATCCCTTCCGCAAGGCTGATGCCGAGAGTTCCGAGGCATACTACCGAGAGGAAGACCATGATATAGACACGGAACCGGAACGAGATCTGTTTCATTGCTGATCGGGTACTTGTCGCGGCCGGTTAAGAAATGTTCGGTACGGGCAGGAGAACCTGATGTCAGCGTGAAAGGGTATAAGTGCGGAGAGCGCCCCGTTCCATGCAGGAATACCATGATCGAATGGTTCACCATGGCAAGCTGGTCACCGTACCTTGCCGGCGCGGGGATCGGGGTCCTGATCTGGACAGTATTTGTGCTCTCCGACCACCCGCTTGGGTGCTCAACGGGCTTCTCGAGCACGGCCGGCATGGTAGAGGCGGGGCTCTCGGGCGGGAAGACACGGGAGATGCCGTATTACCAAAAGTTCGTCCCGTGCATTGACTGGTACTGGGTGCTCATTATCGGGATTGTGATCGGAGCGTTCCTCTCGTCATTCTTGTCCGGCACGTTCGGAATCGTAGCGGTGCCCCCGTTCTTTGCTGCGGCCGTTGGGCCGGATGCGGCATTCCGGTTCGCTGCTGCACTCATCGGGGGGATCCTTGTCGGCCTTGGGGCACGCTGGGCCGGGGGCTGCACCTCCGGGCACGGCATCTCGGGAACACTCCAGCTCGCCCTCTCAAGCTGGGTTGCGGCTGCCTGCTTCTTCATCGGAGGGATCCTGGTGGCGGGGCTGCTGTTCGGGTTCCGGTTCCCGTGAGGTGGAGAGATGTCCATTGAAACCATCAGGAACAACAGGAATGTCCAGGTGCTCCTCGGGCTTCTGACCGGCATCGCGTTCGGCTTCCTGCTCCAGAAAGCCGGAGTGACAAATTATGACATGATCATCGGGCAGCTCCTCCTCACGGACTTTACGGTCGTCAAGGTGATGCTCTCGGCCGTGCTCATCGGCATGATCGGAGTCTATGCCATGAAGTTGGCGAGAATTGCACACCTTCACTGCCGGAGTGGATCAATCGGCTCAACGGTAGTCGGTGGCCTTATCTTCGGGGCCGGTTTTGCCCTGCTCGGGTACTGTCCCGGCACGGCCGCAGGTGCAGTCGGGACCGGGGCGCTGGACGCATTCTTCGGGGCCGTCGGGATAGCAATCGGGGCCGGGATCTTCGCACGCCTTTACCCGATCCTCGCGAGTACCATCCTGAACCGCGGCGCTTTCCCGGCCGAGACGGTGCCGGAACTGATCGGGATTCGACCTGTTGTGGTTGTTGCGGGCGTTGCGGTAATGATCCTTTTGCTGTTCTGGATATTCCGGGTGTACGGGATATGACAAAATCAGGGAATTGCAGGAAATAGTGAGGGGGAATCGCTTTTTTCAAAGCGAAATCCTGTGAAAGAGTGTATGAACAGAGTACCCCCGACCAGATTCCTGACAATAAGTTAGAATCTTTTACAATCCGGGACCGTGACGCGCTGTTTTACAGTCTTCCGGACCGCCCCGCCCCTACCCCTCCCCACCACGCCGAGGGGAGGGAGAGCGCATTGTTGAGCCGGTCCGCGGAGCAGGTGCGAGTGCGCCGAAGGTGCACGAAGCGTGCGGAGCGGGGCGGCGATCCACACGGCAATGAACTACTTTTTTTGTATCTCCGCAGTAATCAGATGACTGCAGAAGGGAAGTTCTTCCCGAAACAAACTGCACTCGATATTTTTACAGGGAATAAGGAACGGGTTTGCAAACGGATCCTGCTGGCGCTCTTCATCAGTGAGATGTAACCCGCACCAAAGGAATACCATGCCCTGAATTTAGCTCGCGAGATTATGTGAGGATGGCGAGGGCGTTGTGAAACTATTCCTGGGCGGCTGGCATGAAGACGCTCGGTCATGTTCGTCTCCACGGGCTTGCGCCCGTTCCGCTCACATCACCTCCCTGTTCTCCGGGGTTGTCCTGTTGATAGGATGACGCCCCTGGCTTGTCGCGTTGCTCCGGCACCAGCGGCTGCTCCGGCCCGCTCCTCACACCATGCTCCGCATCGTGTTCGTCGCTGTTGATCGGGCATATGCTGTACGTTCAGTGACTCACTCGCACGACGCACAGGGGGCTCGGACTCGCCGCTGATGCGGCTCATTACCTTCGCGCCCCTGTCGCGGTGCTCGTTCGGGCCACTGCGGCCACGACCCACCGCCCGCTTCGCTCCTCCCGCCCTTGAAAGGGCGGGCAGTCAGATGCGATAACCACGGGGGAAGGTTTCCGGTTGGGGGTGGGTGGATGCGAGCCGAAACACGGCGACCTTCGCCGTGTCGCGCGAGCATCGGGCGGGCCCAGGAAGATCAGAGCAGCCCAACAAAACAGGCACACGGGAGCGCGGCGGGGGGCGGGAGAAGGCGAGCCGGATACGGGACCGCAGGGCGGGCCCGTCGCGCGAGCCTTCGGGGTGGGCCTACTTTTGCCAAGAAAGATAATGCCGGGCGTCGATTATGTACCAACCCGGCAGGGCTCTTTGATTGGCGTCACGGTGTCCCTGTCCGGGCCACCTTTTTCCTGTACCAGAAAATGATCCTCTTCTTCACCCGGTGCAGCCACCAGCGCAGGCTTTTCACCAGCCCAAAAATAGTTGATCGTTTTTTCCGGTACTCCCAGAGTTTTTTACGACTGATCATGGGATACCTCATCACTGAGTGGGGATCCCACTCGGCAGCGGATCGCAGGCCCACGCGATCGCGTCCTCCCGGTGCCTCTGTTCCACCAGATTATCTAAGCCCTCCCACGCGGCCCGGGCTTTCCACGATGCGATAATCTCATCGTGCCGGTAGCGGAGATCCTGCGCTTCAGCCTGCAGCATGAATGCCCGGCGCTCTATGACGGGTATCCGGGTTTCGATGCGTTCGAGTTCTTCGAGAACCTTGATCGGCATGGCATCATAAATCGAGGTCATGCCGTCACCTCTTCCGCTGCATCTGTCCCGATTGCGCCGGTGGGGACCGGGGCAGAAGCCCCGATCATGAAATCCGCTGCCTTCTCTGCCCTGCCGGCTGCATACATCACGAGATCGGCATCAGCCTTGATCGCCGTGGCCCAGTTCTGGAGGTATGCCGCCTGATTCTGAATTATCGCCGTTGAGTCGATGCCGGTGAGCGCAGCCAGGTATGCACTCCCGATCTCGGCGACCAGTTCTTCGCGCCCGTAGGTGTCGGACCCGAAGCAGACCGGATCGGTCCTCTTGAACCGGTCGAGCCGGGGCCCGGTGGAGTGGATGCACTCGTGAAACATCGTCGCATAATAGTACTCGGAGGTTCTGAACTGGCCGATCTCCGGGCAGGTGATGATATCCATCTGCGGGGAGTAGGCGGCACGGTTTCCCGCCGTAACCCGTATTGAGTGCCGGTCCGTGTAGTCCTGAATAACTGCATCGCATCCGAGAAGGTGGGCGTTCTCTTTCAGGTCCGGGAGCTTGTAGCCCTTCTCCTGATAATCAGTCTGGGCGATATTGAAAACTACAAAGGCTTTCAGGAAACGGATTTGTTTTTTGTTCTCGGTCTCCTTGCCGTTTTCATCGGTCTTGGTGTCGGTCTTCACGGTCCGGCCTGCGTAGATAATCCCGGTCCCGTGTTCTCCGAACTGGACCTGTAACCCTGCGGCGAGATACTGGCGATAGGTTGCCCAAAAAGGGAGAGGGTAGGAGCTGAGTCCGAGGATCAACCGGTTCAGCCCGGTGTATGCCCTGCCGCTGAAGAGGTTACGCGGGCCGTTCTCCGTCCACGGTTTCAGCCAGGGGATCTTTCCCTCCGAGAGGGATTTTATGATCCTCTCGTTGATCTGTGCTTTTACGTCAGCGGCTTTCATGCGGTCACCCCGACGGGCTGCATAGTCGAGACGTTCGCATATTTCCGCTCGCCCTTGAGCATCCCTTTTACCTGTGCGAGCGGGGCGACGTACTGCACATCGTTGATCGAGATCATCACGGCTTTACCGGACCGGGTGATCCAAGCTTTCCCGACCGGGGCCGCGTCTGCACTCTTCATTACATCCGATATATCGTAGACCGGCGCGGGCCAGTGGTCTTCGAGCCTGCAGACTTCCCCGGCGGGGATAACCGCCTGCATGGTCTTGACATCGATACGGACCGAGCCGTTATAGAGGCGAGCCGCCCCTATGTGCTCGAACTTAACATCTGTTTTTGTGTTTGGCGTCACGGTGATTTTCACCATACATTCATCGACGTTAGAGCATATAACTCTCCGCCGTGCGCAGGGTGAAAGTAAAAGCGGTGCGTTGTCCGATTTGAGAAATAAGGCAATTGCGCAGAATTTAATTTTTATTTTTACGCAAGGCCCGCCCAGGCACACAACGCGACAGGCCGCTGATGCGTCCCGTAACCGCGCCGTGTGACCATCACCCGCCCTCTCGGTTTCCTGTTGGTACGCGATCGCCCCGGTTGGACCCGCCCGACAAAGCGAGCGACCGTCCGCTGATGCGTCCGGTAACCGTCGCTTTGTCCTCCCTCCCCCGACATGAAACCGACCTCCGTCCTATCGCTATGACTGCCCGCCCCTGGGCGGGAGGAGCGAAGCGGGAGGTGGGTAGTGGCCCAGCGGCCCGAGGGAGCGCCGCTTCAGGGTGCGAAGGTAACGAGCCGCATCAGCGGTGAGTCCGAGCCCCTGATGCGTCGCGCGAGCGAGTCACTGAGCGTTATTCACTTGCTCAGTACACAGCGACGAACACGATGCGGAGCATGGTGTGAGGAGCGGGCCGGGGCAGCCGCTGGCGCCGGAGCATCGCGACAAGCCAGGGGCGTCATCCTACCAACAGGACAATCCGGAAAACAAGGGAGGTGATGTGAAGCGAGCCGGAGCATCAGCGAGGACGAGTGAACATGACCGACCGATCTCCTACCAGCCGGACACGATGGTTCCCGCCCTCGGTGTGGTGGGCGGGACTCCAGGGTGGGCGGGACTCCAGGGTGGGCGGTCCGGAGGATAATCACCCGTAGATCGCCGCCCGCGTCGCATGCTTCGCACAGCTTCGCCGTGCTCGCACCGCTCTGCGACCGGCTCTGTACATCTAAAATTTACCATACTTCACTCCCGCCCTTGGCCTCTTGAGCTGAATAATAATACTCTGTGGGAGGCGGGACTTAGATTTTGCTGAAGGGATGATATCTTTTTCAAAATCGAATTCCTAAACCTTTTTCGATTCAAAGACCATGATTAGTAATCGGAGGGAAATTAACGACAGAATCTAATCAGAATACCGGCATCCGGGATTTGCTCAATAAACTTAAACCAAATACCTGCCTGGAAGGGCCCCTTTTTCCTGAACCTATCCAGATTATTACTACGATACCCAAAGGTGACAAATCAATTGAGATTATCGGGGAAGGTCTTCAAACAAAATCGGTTCACCGCAGGACTCTTTCTTATGATCAATTGCCGTCTCTGATTTTTTTGGGAGAACAGGACTCATTTACCGGCGATGCCCGTAAGTTCCGTCTCGGGGTTGAGGCAATACGTCTAGGACTTGCATACGAATACGACCCCTATTTTACCCTCTCTATTGCTCGTATCGATCCTCTCCCTCACCAGCTTGAAGCGGTGTATGATTATTTTCTGAATCTTCCCCGCATACGGTTTCTCCTGGCCGATGACCCCGGTGCTGGTAAAACCATCATGGCCGGACTTCTGATTAAAGAATTAAAAATACGGGGCCTTATAAAACGAATTCTTTTAGTGACACCGGCAAACCTCACATTCCAATGGCAACGTGAGATGCATGAAAAATTCCGCGAATCCTTTAAAATTGTTAATGCTGAGGATCTTCGCTCGATGTATGGCCAGAATCCCTGGCAACAGTATGATCAGGCCGTGACGTCAATTTCATGGGTCTCACGCATTGAAGATGCGAATCAGAGCCTTCTGCGGAGTCATTGGGATCTCATCATCGTCGATGAAGCGCACAAGATGAGTGCTTACAATGAAGATAAAAAGACCCTCGCCTATCAATTGGGCGAACACTTGTCGGAGATGACGGATCATTTTCTGCTAATGACAGCAACGCCCCATAAGGGTGATCCTGATAATTTCCGATTGTTCCTTGAACTGCTTGACAAGGATGTGTATGGAGATATCAAGAGCCTTGAGAAAGCAATCGAGAACCGGAGTGCTCCGTTTTATCTTCGCCGTGTCAAAGAAGCTCTCGTCTCTTTCCCAGATCCAGAAACCGGCAAAACAATCAGTCTGTTTACTAAACGAAACGTCCGGACAATCGGGTTTGAGATCAATGATGAGGAACTCGAATTTTACGATGGACTCACGCGGTTTGTCGAAGACCAGTCAATCAAGGCGGCAGCCGACAATTCTATCCGAGGTAGGGCCCTCGGGTTCACTATGGCAATGTTGCAGCGGCGGTTTGCATCCAGTATGTACGCCGTGAGACGTAGTCTCGAACGGATGAAAGAAAAAAGGGAAATTATTCTCAAAGATCCAGAAGCGTACCGGAAGAAGCAGATAGAGAAGAGAGTCCCCGAGGATTATTACGATCTTACCGATGAAGAGCAACAAGAGGTACTTGCAGAACTGGAAAATGCTGTAATCTCGTACAATCCCGCTGATTTGCGAAGTGAGATAACCACATTGGGTCTCCTAATCGGGCAGGCCAAGGTTCTTGAGAACAAAGAGATCGAAACTAAACTTACCAAACTTCGTGAGGCAATAACCACGCAAGGGATCTTTAAAGATCCGTCAATGAAACTCCTTATCTTCACTGAGCATAAGGACACCCTTGACTATCTCGTTGAAAAGCTACGGGCCTGGGGGCTCACCGTTACACAGATCCATGGAGGAATGAAGGTAGGTAACCGCAATGAACCCGGGACCCGCCTCTGTGCAGAGAAGGATTTCCGAGAGAATTGTCAGATTATGGTTGCGACGGAGGCAGCAGGAGAAGGTATCAATCTCCAATTCTGTTGGTTCATGGTCAATTATGATATACCATGGAATCCGGTCCGGCTTGAGCAGCGGATGGGACGTATCCACCGGTACGGGCAAGAAAAAGATTGCCTGATCTTCAATTTTGTTGCAACCAATACACGCGAGGGGAGAGTTCTTCAAACATTGTTTGATCGGATACGGCAGATTGAAGACGATCTTGATCCTGGCCGCACTGGGAAAATCTTCAACGTTCTCGGTGATATTTTCCCGGCGAATTCACTCGAAAAGATGCTTCGGGATATGTACTCACAGAACCTGCGTCCCGATATGATACTTGATCGGATCGTGGAGGTTGTGGATACCCAGCGGTTTAAGCATATAACCGATTCAGCACTTGAAGGATTGGCAAAACGTGAACTGAACCTGAGCGTGATTGTCGGGAAACGCGAAGAAGCAAAAGAGCGCCGGCTTGTTCCAGAGGTTATCGAGGACTTCTTCATCCAGTCAGGAGCAGTATGCGGAGTTGTTCCCAAGGAGACTTCCCATGGTTCGCATATGTATCGGTTGGGGAAAATTCCCAGAAGCCTGCAGATTGTGGGTGAGAGGCTGGAACCCCGGTACGGAACGCTGGGAAAAGAGTACCAGAAGATTGCCTTTAGCAAAGATATCCTGAAAAAGGATAGTACGGTCGAATGGGTGACACCCGGTCATCCGCTGTTCGAATGTGTCCGAGAGGATCTCCAGGAACAAGTCCAGAAAGATCTTCGGGAGGGGGCGGTCTATTATGATCTGAATCGCACTCTTCCTGCACTCCTCGATGTTTTCTCTGCATCCGTAAAGGATGGGTTGGGTAACAGTATTCACCAACGCCTTTTCGTTGTTGAAACGTTCCAAGGCGGTTTGATGAACATCCGTCAGCCCACTATGTTTCTGGATCTCCAGCCTGCAGAAACCGGAGCAGATGTACCAGATATCGCGATCATGCCCCAGCCTGCACAGATTGAATCCTATCTCCTCGACAATAATCTCCAGACATTCCTGAATGAAGTGAGACAGGAACGGCTGAGACAGACAGCAACCATTGAGCGACACATCGAGATCAGCTTAAAGGAATTAATCAATCGTCAGAATACCCGGTTGATTGATCTCTTTGCGCGGCAGCAGAGTGGGGTGTCCGATTCCTTACTTCCTGCAAATATCAAGACAACGCAGGACCGTCTCGATGAGCTGAATAACCGACTTGACCGGAGAAGAAAAGAACTGGAGCAGGAACGGACATGTAGCATCGGTGAGATCCGGCATCTTGGCCGGGCGTGGGTGCTCCCCCATCCAGAGCGAAAATCCCCTGGCATGGTAATGATGGTCAGAGATGACGAGATAGAACGAATTGCTGTGCAAGCCGTTATACGCCAAGAGGAAGCGAGAGGCTGGAAGGTTCAGAGTGTAGAGACAGAAGACCGAGGATTCGATCTCATCTCCCGTAAGCCCCACCCTGAAGATCCCAGCACTGCAATAGAAGTGCGGTTTATTGAAGTGAAAGGACGGGCATCGATTGGTGAGGTTGCTCTCTCATCCAATGAATACAAGACCGCCAGCCGTTTGAAAAATGATTACTGGCTCTATGTGGTATTCAATTGTGCAACAAACCCGGAGATCACTATCGTGCAGGACCCCGCCCGGCTCGGATGGCAGCCACTCGTGAAGATCGAACATTATCATATCGGAGCGGATAAAATACTGGGGGCAAAACAATGATTCTGATCAATTATTTCTCTGTAGACAATTACGACGGACAGGAATTCTCATGACCTCACCCCCTTACCCCAAACGCCTCATCGAAGTCGATCTCCCGATCAAGAAAATCAGTGTGCACGCCCGTCGGGAAAAAGCAATCCGTCACGGCCACATCTCGACGCTGCATATCTGGTGGGCTCGCCGTCCGCTTGCAGCCTGTCGGGCAGTGATCTGTGCAGCTCTCTGGCCAGACCCAGCTGATCAACTCTGCCCGGAATCATTCAAAGCAGAAGCAAAGAAACAGATGATGCAGTTCTGGAACCAAGCAGATACAGAGTCCCGAATCATTAACCATCCACTTGAACTCCGTACAGCACTTCTTGATTTCATTGCTGATTTTGCGAACTGGGACAACTCAACTGATATGCGGTATTTGAATACGGCACGGGCACTAACGCAATCAGCGCATGAAGCATTGGGTGGGAAGCCAGGTTCTCGCCCGCTAGTTGTAGACCCGTTTGCTGGAGGGGGATCAATCCCACTCGAAGCACTTCGCACTGGGGCCGATGCATATGCGAGTGATCTCAACCCGGTTGCGGTGCTGCTCAATAAGGTATTACTTGAATATATCCCGAAGTACGGGGAGTTACTCCCCGACGAGGTGGCGAAATGGGGCAAGTGGATGAAAGTAGAAGCGGAAAAAGAACTCGCGGAGTATTATCCAAAAGATCCAGGCGGTGCGACACCAATTGCCTACCTCTGGGCGAGGACGATCACCTGCGAGGGTCCGGGATGCGGGGTGGAGGTTCCGCTTATCCGTTCGCTTTGGCTTGCAAAGAAGTCTAACCGTTCCGTCGCCCTCCAGCTTATTCCAAATCCTGTTGAGAAGCGAGTAGATATTGAAATTATCCGCGATGCAAAGGCCGCTGAGGTGAAGAGTGGCACAGTGAAGCGGGGTTCGGCGACATGCCCCTGCTGCGGATATACTACTCCAGTGGCGTCAGTGCGGAAACAGCTCAAGGCTCGGCATGGCGGGACTGAAGACGCCCGAATGTTCTGTGTAGTGACGACGAAAACCTCCGAGCAAGGACGGTTCTATCGGTTACCTACACAGAGAGATCTTGATGTGGTACGGCGAGCGAAGGAAGAACTGGAGCGAAGGAAGAAGGCGTGGACAGGTGAGTTGAGTCTTGTCCCGAGTGAATCCACGACGCATTATCATACTTTTGTTAATCGGGGATCAATTTATGGAATGAATACCTGGGATAATTATTTTACATCTCGACAGTTGTTATCTCTTTCATATTTGGTTAATTTGGTAAATAAAGTACGAAATAAAAGTATTTCCACTGGAAATAAAGGGGTGGAGATTCCACTACAGACTTGTTTGGCATTTATCGTCGATAAATTAGCAGATAAAAGTAGTTCGTTGTGTCGTTGGAAATCATCCGCGGAATACATGGCGGGAAATACATTTAGCAGACAAGCATTGCCAATGGTTTTCGATTTTTGCGAGACAAATCTTTTCGGTGATGTAACAGGAGATATTAATTCCGAAGTTGTTTGGCTTGAAAAGATGCTACGACATGGGTGTTCATCACTAGATCATCAAGGTCATGTAGAACTAGCTTCTGCAACTTCTCATCCATTACCCAGCGATTCAGTTCAAGGATTTGTAACCGATCCCCCGTATTACTACTCAGTTCAATATGCGGATCTTTCAGACTTTTTTTATGTATGGCTTCATCGTAGTTTAGGCGCACTCTATCCAGAACTTTTTACCACTCAGTTCACTCCCAAAAATGATGAGATTATTGTTCAATCCCCTGGGCATGAATTTGCTGCAGAAGGAAAAAATAAAAAATTTTATGAATCACGAATGCACGTGGCGATGGAAGAGGGGCGTCGAATTCTTGCTCCTAATGGGATTGGAGTTATCGTTTTCGCTAATACATCAACGTCCGGATGGGAGACGATGCTTCAATCACTTGTTGAATCCGGCTGGGTGATTGTCGGATCCTGGCCAATCGATACAGAAATGGCTCAACGGATATTAGCACAGAACCGGTCGGTTCTCGCCTCCTCTATCCACCTCGTCTGTCGTCCACGCGAGACTCCTGATGGTTCCGTTCGTAGCGATGATGTGGGCGACTGGCGGGATGTACTCCACGAACTCCCGATCCGGATCCATGAATGGATGCCCCGGCTTGCTGCAGAAGGGGTTGTCGGTGCAGATGCGATCTTTGCTTGCCTCGGCCCCGCACTCGAAATTTATTCTCGATATTCCCGAGTGGAGAAGCCAAATGGGGAACAGGTGTTGCTTCACGAATATCTGGAGAAAGTCTGGGAAACGGTCGCACGGGAGGCACTCACAGTTATCTTCAAAGATGTCGATACGAGCGGGTTTGAAGAGGATGCCCGGCTCACGGCAATGTGGCTCTGGACACTCTTTGCAAACAGTGGGGAAATAAACGGGGTGGCAGCATCAGAGCAAGACGATGATGACACCGTAGATGAGGATGAGAAGAGCACCGGGAAAAAGAGCGGGGCAAAGAGCGGGTTTATCCTTGATTACGATACAGCTCGTAAAATTGCCCAGGGGCTCGGGGCTCATCCGGATGAGATGAAGACACTGGTTGATGTCAAGGGCGATACAGCCCGGCTCCTGCCGGTCTCGGAGCGGGCACAATTTCTCTTCGGGAAACAGGGTGTTACAAAAATCCCTATAGTTGCGAAGAGGAAAGGCAAGCAGTTAACGCTCGGCGAATCAACCGGGGACGGAGCTGATGATGCAGTCATTTCAGCAAAAGCCTCCATGGAGGGAGATTTTGACCTCGTGCTCGGGAAGACCGTGCTTGACAGTGTTCATCAGAGCATGCTCCTCTTCGGTGCCGGACGGAGCGATGCTCTCAAGACATTCCTTGTCGATAACGGAGCCGGCAAAGATCCCCGGTTCTGGCGGCTGGCACAGGCACTGTCGGCGTTGTACCCGAAATCGTGTGAAGAGAAGCGGTGGGTTGATGGGGTGCTCGCGAGGAAGAAGGGATTGGGGTTGTGATTAAAAATCAGAGGCGGCTTTAGTACTTCCACCGATCTTTAATCCCCAGAATTCGTATTTTCACTCTGCGCGGGAATGGATTAATAGTTTATAAATCTCACTAATTATTAGCAGAGATGCTGTATGAGTTACATTGAGGTCGAGGAGCTGTCAAGGGAACCGGAGACCCTTATCCGTTCCTGCAAAATAAAAGTAAATGGAAAATCGTTCACCACTCCGAGCAGATCGGTTAGTGTAACGAAGTCAACAAAAACCGAACTAGATGTTGCAAAACCATTGATTACTCAAAACAATACCCCCCTCGGGGAGGTATATACAAGAATCAGTCTTGACGATCTTTCCCGGATTGCAGATGATAGCAAGCAAGGACATGAAAGAGGCGAGGAATTCAGCAAGAGTATCTCCTTACGATTAGAACAATTGAGAGATCTCGGAACGATACCTTACCTTGTTATTTCAGTGGTCGATTCGAATGGCAATCCTTACAATCAGTTACCCGAGAAAAAAATCCTCGACTTGATTTTTAATTTGTTATGGGGTACCCAGAACAATGCAATTATTGTTCCTCCTCTGATGGGGATTTTCCCGGAAGAAAAACAATACCTCGATCTGATCAATGCTTTGCATGAACGCCAGGAGTCAAGCAACGGACGCAAACCCCTCCCCATCATGCCGATTATTCCTTCAGCCTATGCACTTGTTGCACCAACACTCCTGAAACAGTACTGGGATATCGGATGCCGGTTATTTGCATTCAACTGTGAAAACAAAAAATACGGGGCGTTCGGTTTCGTCATTGAAAAGGCACATACAGAATTGGATAAATTCAGTAAGGAATCGAAGGAATCATACGCGATTCACGCTCTTAATTCAAAATTAAAGACTGGTAAGGGAGACACAAGCCGTATCAACAGTATTCTTGGATCCGGCTTTGGATTTGACTCCTTCAGTTCTAACCATATAATTCCTAAATTTATCCCCCCGAGCACTGATATAAAGGATTTTTTCGTATTCAATGATGGAGATTATGGATTTTCATCGTTCTCAAAAGTGGTTGATCCCGACAAAGTGCTGAACACGAACATCTTCAAAAAATATGATCTCGGCGAATTCGATAATTTGTCCTCAAGTGTGAAACTTAAAGTCTGCAACTCACACAATATCGAAAAAAGCATTCGGGAAATTCAGTCGTATCCGAAGTTCATTGAGAGTGAAAAATTAGTTACCTATCTATCGAATAAAGAGAAAATTAAAGGGGAGATCCTGGAGATCAAGAATATCGCCGGTCACATTAAAAACCCTGAAATGGCCAATGAAAAGGCAAGTAAAAAGAAAAAGTGGTTTAAAAAATGATTGAGAATTTATCCACTACACAACTGGCAATTTTGTCATTACTGAAGGCGAAGAATAAGAAGGACATCGAATATGCTCCGATTCCCGGTGTGACCCATGTTGTGAAGGAATTATTCGCACTGAAGAATACGAAGCTGGGAAACGAATTACTTGATGAGTTAAATTTCGAACCGGATAATTTTGGTCCGTTTGATGAAACGGTTAGTGCAGCACTCGAAGACCTCAATGCGATAGGTTTAATCAGAGTCGATACGATCGGGTCGTCCCGACAGATACAATTAACGCAAAAGGGAAGAGAACTTTCCGATAGTATCTGGGATGTATTGGACGACGATGTGAAGGGGCTTGTTTCATACATTAAAATCAATTTCAATAATCTTTCAACAGAGGGTCTGTTAAATAAAATATATGCACTTTATCCTGAGATGACGGTGAATTCGAAGTCACGGGTGGCATTAAAATATCGGCACTAGGAGATGCCAAATGCTCTTTTTTGCGGACAGTTGTTTTTTTATCGGCCTTCATTATGATAAAGATAACAACCACGATGCCGCAGAAGCAATCTGGAACCACCTGATCCAAGAGCAGATGATTGATGGGTTGAATTCTTTTTTAGTAACGGATTATATCCTCATCGAAGTTTTTCAGACACTACAAAATAAAATTGGTTTCAAAAAAACAAAGGACATCCACGGCAGTCTCATCGAAGGCTGCAAACTCCAGCATATCACGAGAGAGATGATCGATAATGCCATTCATCAAAAATTACTTCCTTCCTGTAACCATTCAACAAAAAAGCCCAAAATCGGACTGGTTGATGGGACATCTTTGATTGTAATGGACCAGCAGGATATTCCAAGAATTATCAGTTTTGACGACCATTTCGATTCGATTCCTTTGATTAAGAGGATTTATAGTGTTGAGACTATTCCAAGCGCTCATTAACGAAGCAGCAGCCGATCATATCTTATAACTTTTTTAATCAAGGGGCGCAAATACTCCTCAACTGAGAAGGCGGCACATGGCACTAAAACCCTGGTACAAAATCGTCACTCCCCGTGATGATCTCAAAGAAGGACGACCGCTAGATGCAGCGGAATTCGCAGTCAACCTGGATCTGGTCCGAAATGGTCAGGCAAGCGAGGATTATCTCGACCCAAAACAGTTTTTCAAAAGAACGTACCTCACTGAGAATCTTACCGGTCTCGCTGCCGAAGTGATACGCCGCCTCTCCGGTGAACGCACACAGACCTCTGCCGTCTTCAATCTCGCCACCCAGTTCGGCGGGGGAAAAACACACTCCCTCACGCTCCTCTACCATCTGGCAAAGGAAGGTCCGGCTGCAAATAACCTGCCCGGGGTCATGACCATTCTCAACCGTGCAGAGATCGACACCGTGCCCAACGCCGCCATTGCCATCTTCGACGGGAAAGAATTCGATTCTTTGTCTGGCCGCGGTGGCGATGACGGGACGCCGCTGCGGAAAACTCCGTGGGGTGAAATCGCATTTCAGCTCGGCGGAGAGAAAGCGCTGAAAATTCTCAAGGAGCACGAGGAAAAACTGACCGCTCCTTCCGGGGACGTAATCCGGAAATTCCTGCCAAAAGACACGCCCTCCCTCATCCTCATGGACGAGCTCATGAATTATGTGACCCGCACCCGCAAGAGCGGGCTTGCCGATCAATTCTATGCTTTCCTCCATAACCTCTCAGAAGCCGCGCGGGGAATGGATCGCGTTGTCCTTGTCGTTTCAGTGCCAGCGTCTGAGCTTGAGATGACACCGAGCGACCAGGAGGATTACGACAGGATCAAGAAACTCCTTGACCGTGTGGGAAAACCTGTCCAGATCTCTCATGAAAAAGAAACTGCTGAAATCATCCGCCGCCGCCTCTTTGAATGGGAGGGTGTTCCGAACGAGGCAAATAAGATCATCCAGGAATATGCGGACTGGGTTGTTGAACACCGGCAGCAGGTACCTTCATGGTTCCCGGTTGACCGGGCCCGTGAAGAGTTCAAAGCATCCTATCCTTTTCATCCGCTAGTTATATCAGTCTTTGAACGAAAATGGCGGGCACTCCCCCGGTTCCAGCAGACCCGCGGAGTATTGCGTATGCTTGCTCTTTGGGTCTCTCAGGCTTATCGGGAGGGCTATCTCGGTAAGCATAAAGACATCCTTATCGGGATCGGTTCCGCCCCTCTTGATGAATCCCTTTTCCGTGCTGCAGTCTTTGAACAGCTTGGGGAATCGAGGCTTGAAGCGGCAGTAACAACCGATATCTGCGGTAAGAGTGACTCGAATGCTACACGACTTGACGCGGAAGCAACTGAACCGATCCGGAAAGCCCGGCTCCACCGCAAAGTAGCAACAACCATCTTCTTCGAATCCAATGGGGGTCAGGCAAGGACTGCAGAAGCGACGCTCTCGGAGATACGACTCGCGGTCGGGGAGCCGGACCTGGATATCGGTAACATCGAGACCGTACTTGAAGCACTCGCTCCACCAAACGGAGCCTGTTTCTATCTCGATGTCTCCAAAAACCGGTACTGGTTCAGCATGAAGCCGAACCTGTCCAAGGTTCTCGCTGACCGGAAAGCAAGTGTGGATCCCAAAAAGATCGACGAGCGGTTACTTGAAGAAATCCGGAAAGTCTTCACTGTTGGCGGGGGTATCGAAAGGATTTATTTCCCGACGAAGAGTGGTCAAATCCCGGATTCCGCACAACTCAAGCTTATCATAATTTCTCCGGGTTACCCGGCCACGGACTCACGCACCCTCGAATGCATCGACAAGATGACCAAAGAGTCTGGTTCTTCCGCCCGGACATTCAAAAACGCTCTCATCTGGGCCGTAGCAGATGACATCAATCAGCTGAAAGATGATACGAAAAAGGTTCTTGCATGGGAAGAGATCAAAGGTGAAAAAGATGAACTTGGCCTTGACGACACCCAGAAGAAACAACTCGATGAACATGTCGGCAAAGCAGCACGGGATGTAAAAGAGAGCGTCTGGAGGACATACAAAAAAATTGCTGTTCTTGGCAAAGACAACACCCTCAGGGTTATTGACCTTGGCCTTGTTCATTCAAGTTCTGCTGATTCCATGGTCCGCCTAATTCTGGACCGGCTCCGCAATGATGGTGATATCACTGACGATGTAAGTCCAAACTTCCTGATACGGAACTGGCCTCCGGCGTTTAAGGAATGGAGTACTCGCTCGGTGCAGAATGTCTTTTATGCATCTCCGCTCTTCCCCCGGCTCACTCATCCCGAACGTGTCAAGGATGCAATCGTTCGAGGTGTCACTAACGGCGTATTGGCATATGTCGGAAAAGCAGGTACCAAGTATGATCCGTTCCTCTACAAAACATCCGTCAGTCCCCTTGAAATAGAAATTTCTGATGATATATTCATCATCACCTCACAGGAAGCTGAAGAATACCTTGTTAGAACAAGAAAACCCGCATGCCTTACAACTCTGGAAATCGTCTCACATCAGGGTGAATGCAAACCCAATGAGTCGTTTACCTTCAGTGTGAAAGGATACGACCAATATGATCAACCCATTGACGTGGAGGCAATTGTTTGGGAAGTAAATGGCGGGGAAATTGATGACCTGGGTAATTTTACATCCCCGGGCGCTGCCGGTGTTTATCAGATATCTGCACATTCGGGAAAAATCTGTGCAAATACCACAATCTCTGTCAGAGAAATCCATACCCAGATCCCTGGTGAGGAATTCCCTATTGCAGAACACGGCACCTATGCGGACGAACAGGTAATTTGGCAGGGAGAACTGACAAAACAGAAATGGATGTCATTTTTCACAAAGATCCTCAAGGACATTGAGAATGACAAGGGAATCCGGATTCATATTAACTTTTCAATCACCGATAACAAGGCAATAAGTCAGGACAGAATCAGAGAGATAGAAGCCGCGATGCGGGAGTTCGGGATGGATAAGAAATAAAAATTGTGTTTCACCGTAATAAAAAAAAACAGATTGGGCGAGGATCTCTCCCCGCCCTTCTACCCCTAGTATCCCCGAAGGGACACTAAAATATCGCCGTCCCGACCCAAGCCAGTTTCGTTTTCCGGGTGAAAACCCGGTCCCTTACGGCACCCCCGACGTGATAATCCCGACAATCTGCTGAGCTGTCGCAGGGTCCAGGACCCGGGCCAGCACCAGCCCCGCCATCGCGACGAACAGGGCCCAGAAGACCTTCTTCACCTGCCCATTCTTCCCGAACGTATCGATCGCCGCATCAGTATCCGCCTTCATGCCGCGCTGGATCAGCTTCGGCAGGAAGACAAAGAGCGGCAGGAACAGGACAGCCGCCCCGATGAATGCCAGGGACAACTCGGTCCGGCCCGCAAACCAGATCCCCGCAGGGACCGCAATGATCCCAGCCAGGACTCCGGCCATGCTCACTTCGCCAAGCCAGAACCAGGTTGTCCGCCCGGCAATATCGGCCTTCTCCGCATCGGTGAGAGCGGACAGGTCGAATGCCCCGATCGCGTGCAATACCCCGCACCAGAATGTGCGGACCGCCGACCCGTCAGTCATCGGCAGCCACGCCCTGGGCGATCAGGACCTCGAAGACCGGGCTGGTATACCCGCCATTCTCCGGGCTGAAATCCCGGACCCGGCCCATCTGTGCCCACTTCCGGCGACCGGTCCGTATCTGGACCGTGTGCTTTCCTGGGGCCCGGGGATAGACCCGGCGGCCATCGATATCCCGCATTTCCTGATAGGGGGGAATGTCGAACCAGTCCGGCCAGAACTGGACATTCCGCGGAATGTCCGTTCCCCGGTAAAGGTCCCGCAGCCGGATGGGCGCGAGGTTGTCATAGATCACATCAATAATCAGGTTCTCATCTCCCTGCTTGGGGTGCAGGGCCAGTTCATAGAAAATGGGGTTACGGCGCACTTCTTCCGGAGTGAGCGGTTTATCCGGGGTCAGCGGCTCGAGCCCGCTAAACTTTCCCCGGTACAGGCCAGTCACAGTTGCAACCGGCTGCATTGCGTTTTCAGGTTCCATGGTATCTCTCCTTGTAACTTTCGTGTTCCGTCCGGAGTTTCTTGAACTCCTCGACGATCTCATCATATTTGCCAATCTTCTGGTGGATGACAAACAGCATGGGATAGATCGGGAGTACGACTCCCAGCAGAATCCCTAACGTATCAAGATCCAATTACGGTCCTCCGCAAGCGACGAGAGAACCAAAAAGAGAGGGACCGGGGGGTCGCCTCCCCTCCGGGTTAATTCGTCTGAAGTGATCAGGCCAGAGCTGCGACGGTATCCGCCCAGGTCTCAATCCGGGTCCGGATCGCGTCGTCTTCGTAGGACGAGATGGTGATCTGGTCACGGGAGAAGTTCACGATGTACATCTCACCACTGGCATCGTGGCATTTGAGGGTTGCCGAATAGGTCTCGTTCGGGGTGTCCCGGACCGGCGAGCCCCCGTGGGCTGCGGCCAGAGCGGTGTTGCCGAGCAGGGCCGTTGCGCCGGCATTGAATCCGGCGATCGTGTTGAACTTCGATGAGTCCGTGCCCACGGTCTTTGCATCATTGTCCTGATACACGACTTTCGCTACGTAGGCTTCCTTGCTCTTCTCGACCGGTGCGTGGTTGACGCCACCGCTCTCATAGGCTGTGCAGGCAAACGGGTTGTCGGTGATGATCGACTGGACGATCGTGTTGAACGCCGCCACGTCTGCAATCGGTATCGCGAGATTGCGAACCGCTGACTTTACTACTGTTTTCTGTACGAAATCTGCCATAGTTGTGGTAGCTCCTGGTTCGTTTTACGAACCACAAACAGTGTATTTCCGGAATTTTTTTAACGCTTTGGAAAAATGGGGTGAAAATCGATATCGGAATAGGTTCAATTAATCAGGTCATACGTGAGCTATTCTGTAATTATAAGTGAGAATATGATTCCTCTCGAACGTGATCTTAAGATAGCAATTCCACTATTAAAAACACCAGAAAAATTTGAGGACTACATTTCTTTGAAAATTACTCCCGACGATGGCGGATGTTGTTGTTTCAATCATTGGCCTGAAACATGGAACGCAGTAAATAAATTCATCTCTCCCTGTGGACCTATTCGAAATGAAGGAGCCGTTTTAATTGAAAAGAGCAACGAGCAATTTGTTTTAGAATGCCACGAAAGCGGTCCGGAAATAGTAGTCTATCTCGGACTAGGAACAGCTTCAATTCTTTTGGTAAAATCCATTGTGGACCTTATTTTAACGATATTGAAATCTCGTCAAAAAAGAAATTATCACAGTAATTTAAAATTCAAAATCACGTCTTATCATTACATCAATCCGACAAAAATTGATGAATCGGTGATTGAAGTTGATTTGCCGCTTTCTGATGAATCTGTTAAATTATTGAATGAAAAAATAGAAACAATTCTTTTTCAGAAGAGGGAATGATCAGCGACGAGCATTCCGCGGGAGCGGTATGCGAGGAGCGGGCCCTTGCAGCCGCTGGCGCCGGAGCAGCGCGACAAGCCAGGGGCGTCCTCATCCCAACAATCAACCGAAGAAAAACAGCGAGGTGATGTGAAGCGAGCCAGAGCATCAGCGAGGACGAGTGAACATGACCGGGCGTCCGCGTGCCGGCCAAACAATAAAAAGAAGGGTATAATATCAATTACTTTTATATCAAATACAATATGGCAGAGTCTACCACTCCTACCTGGGAAGCTGTCGTTACGTGGCTGATGTTCATCGTCACTTTCGACACGGTGATTGTTTTGCTCATCATCGCTCCCTACCGCTGCAACCGCATGTTCATTGAGACCGGGGGAGAATACGCCTGCGAACTTGGGACGGGCTGGTATTTTTTTTCTGCCTTATTCTCTTTTCTCGCGTTCTACCTCGGATACAGGTTCTACAAGACCTATCGAATTCTCGTTGCTCTTATTAACAGAATTACCGGTAGAGAAAAAATCGACACTCCTCAAATCGTTCAGGGATAAAATCAGTCATTTGTCAACGTAATTTAATGAAATTCAAAGAAGCATGGTGATCTAATGAGAGAAGAAGTGATTCAGTATTTTACCGAGACGGAAGAAGAATTCGCCAATCTGCTGATCGATATCGGATTGAAAAAAAATGTTGCAAAGGTCCTGGTATTCCTCGTGAATACACAAGAGGCGACATCCTGGGCACTCGAACGCGGAATCGGCCTGCGCCAGCCGGAAGTCAGCCTGGCAGTCAAATACATGGCCGAACAGGGGTGGATATCGAGAAGGGATACCCCATCAGTGAGGAAAGGACGACCGAATAAGATCTATGCCTTGGCAATGCCTGTCAAGGATATTATTGCGGCAATCGAGAAGAATACGAAAAACGAGGTGAACAAACAACTCACCCTCGTAAAGAAAATCAGAGATCATATCTGAAATAGACCCTTCATTCCCGTTTTTTCTTATTCATCGTTTTTTATAATCTCACCGTCAGAAAGACCGGGGCTCATATTCGCGTTCTGACGGCCTTTCTCAGGGCCGGAAGGGGTAAACATCGTGGCAAAAAAGGGCCTGTAAAAAGGGCCCCGGTGCCGTTTTAATGAGGTGCAATTCTGCCGTATTTTGGCAAACGGGGTTCATTTAAAGCGTATTTTTTAAGAGGTTGGAAAATCTCGATTTTACGGGGTTTTCCGGGAAGGGGACCAAGAAAAGGAGGCCAAATTGAGGTTATTTTGGATCAGGTACACAGTAGTGATCTTATTTTGCCTGATACCCAACATTTATCATGACGAATGGAACATTCCTCCCTCATGGCATACATGATGGATTCATGGTGGGGGAGCGGAGACGCCTGCATGGGCGGCTATGGCGGCTGGGGTTTCCCGTTCTTCGGCATGTGGTGGATGATGCTTGTATGGTTCATCATCTTCCTCATAATCGGTTACTTCGTGTACCAGGATGCAAACAAACGCGGCATGAATGGCCTTCTGTGGTGGATACTGATCATCATCCCGATGATTGGGATCCTGGCACTGATACTGTACGTCATTCTCCGGGAAAGCAGTGGGAATAAAATCACGGAAGGGAAGACTGCGATAGACATCCTGAAGGAGCGGTATGCGAAAGGGGAGATCACAAGCGAGCAGTTCCAGAGGATGAGCGAAGAGCTGAAAAAGTAATCTCTTTATTTTCCCCTTGACGTTTCCCTTGTTGCAGGGGAAGTATTCCGCGCCCGTATCGGGCACCCCGGCATATCCTGCCCGCCCCGTTCCGAAACCCAAAGAAGCATGGGGATCAGATGTTCCCGCAATTCCCGGCCATCGGACGTAAGCGAGTACTTCACGGTCGGCGGCGAGGTCTTCAGAACTTTCTTGCTCACGAGCCCTATCCGCTCAAGGTTTTTCAGCGTATCCGAGAGCGGCTTCGGACTGATGCAACCGAGATCTTTTTTGAGTTCATTGAATCCCTTCTCACCTTCGTTACCAAGGATAGCAATGATCAGGAGCGCCCATTTCTTCGCGATCACATCGAGGATCCCGGACAACGGGCAGAAACAGATATCATCATTTACAACGGGAGGTTTCTTCATGGATACTACCTACCTGGTGCGTTACTTTTCTGCTTATCAACTATTAAACGGATACTATCTATCAGGAAATTACCGGTAACGGGAGAGGATATCATGGGTCATGCATGTTCAAAAAAATGCGACGGCGACGATGATGGAGGTTATGACGGGGAATGGTACGGTTTTCCCCCGCTCCGCAACGCGCTGATTGCCGGAGTGATTGCAGGAATCGGACTCATACTTGGTCACCTGGGTATTATCCCGGGACAGGTTGAGAACCTGTTTTTCCTCATCGCTATCCCGATCGGGGCGTATCACTGGGCGAAGGAAGGATTTGAGGAGCTGATCCACGAGCACGCGATCGACATCGAGATGCTGATGATCGCCGCAGCGCTGGGGGCAATCGTCCTCGGGCTCTGGGACGAGGCAGCAACGCTGGTCATCCTGTACGCTGCAGCCGAAGGCGTGGAGCATATCACGTACGCCCGGACACGTGCATCGATCCGGAAACTGCTGGACCTTGCGCCGAAGGAAGCGGTCCTGATCCGGAACGGGACCGAACAGGTGATCCCGGCCGAACAGCTGCAAGTCGGGGATATGTTCCTGGTGAAACCCGGCGCCGGCATTCCCACGGATGGGATCATTGTAAAAGGCCGGTCCAGTATCAATGAGGCGGCAGTCACCGGCGAATCCGTACCCGCAGAGAAGCAGGAGGGCATGAAGGTCTTCGCAGCAACCCTGAATGTCGATGGCGCCCTGGAGGTACGGGCAACCGCGACGTTTAAGGACAACTCCCTGATGAAGATGATCCATATGGTCGAGGAGGCGCAGGAGCAGAAGGGAAAGACGCAGGCCTTCATCGAGAAGTTCGGGCGGAAGTATACCCCGGCGATCTTCTTCATATCCCTCGTTCTTATCATTGTCCCGCCGTTCTTTGGCATCCCGTTCAACGATCTGGCAATACGGGGCGTGGTGCTCCTTGTTGCAGCAGCACCATGTGCACTGGTCATGTCTACTCCGATCGCGGTTGCAGCAGGAATTGGATCGGCCGGGAAACGCGGCATTCTCATCAAGGGAGGTATCCACCTTGAGAACCTCGGGAAGACAAAAGCGGTCGCATTCGACAAGACCGGGACGCTTACGACCGGGACCCCGGCTGTGACCGATGTCGTTGCGCTGAATGGAGATGAAACCGCAGTCCTCCGGATTGCGTATACGGTTGAGCGCTGCTCCGATCACCCAATCGCCCGGGCAATAGTAAAGCGTGCGGAAACCGATAACCTCCAGCCACACGAGGCGGTGGGTGAATGCGCCCTTCCCGGTCAGGCCGCTACGGCAATTATCGGCGGGACCCCATGGTTCGCCGGCAGACCGGAGTATTTCACCGGTCCAACCAGGAATGCAGAAACCCAGCGTACCATCGACAAACTCCGGGCTGAAGGAAAGACGGTCATATTCGTAGGAACGCAGGAGAAGATCATCGGCCTCATTGCCATGCGGGACCAGGTCCGGCCGAATGCAAAGGCCATGATCGATGAGCTCCACACCATGGGTGTTGCAACCATCATGCTGACCGGAGACAACGGGGTTACGGCAAAAGCAGTGGCAGCGGATCTCGGTATCGATGATATCCGGGCCGATCTGAAACCGGAGGACAAGACCGCGGCAATCGAGTCGCTCAAAGAGAAGTATGGGGCGGTCGTCATGATCGGCGACGGCATCAACGATGCCCCGGCCCTTGCCAAAGCCACGGTCGGTGTGGCAATGGGGACGATCGGCACCGATGCGGCAATCGAGGCGGCCGATGTGGCGCTCATGGCCGACGACCTGTCCAAGGTGCCGGAGGCCATTGCATTCGGGAAGAAAGCCCTGTCCATCTCTAACCAGAACATTGTCTTCTCGGTTGCCGTGCTTGCCATCCTTATCCCCGGTGCCCTGCTCGGGGTTCTCGGAGTGACCCTTGCGGTGATCTTCCACGAGGCGTCCGAACTCCTCGCGGTAGGGAACGGCCTGCGGGTTGCGAAGCGGTAATAGCTGCCGCTCGCAATTCTCACATTTCCACTTCTCTCATCGGTCTGCATTAAGCAAAAATCTCTGACAAGCACGAATCCCGGATACCAAGGACTATACCCTATAAAAAATAACAATTGTGAATCATTCCGGAACCTGATCTTCCCTCTCTGCCGGCTCCTGCCGGCACACCAGGACCTGAAACCATGATTGCCGAATTCATCACAAAGTATTACATTGATCCCATCCGGTACGGACAGCCGTACAATGTTGTGGACACCCTGACCTATGCAATCATCCTCATCATTGCAGTGTACCTCATCTACCGGTGGCTGAACAGTACAGGAATCTCGGTGGATAGGAAATTTGTCCTTGCTACCGTCCCGTTCATTGTCCTTGGGGGACTCCTGCGGGTTGTGGAAGACACCGGTTTCATCACGTCCGACATTCGTTTCCTCCTGATCACGCCGCTGATTTATTTCGTCCTGTTCTTCTTCACCGTCGCGGCGCTCCTGCTGTCGCGGACCCTGGAGCGTGCCGGGATCATCGCCTCCTACCATACCGGGTATGCCGGGATCGGAACACTCGCCTGCACGATCTCCGCAGCATTCCTGGTATGGTGGGGGCTGACCTATTCGCAGGTTGCGGTGAGTGTCCTTCTCATCATCATGGGTCTGGCAATTGTCATCTCTGCCGGTGTCTGGGGATTCATGCGGTATGTGCTCAAATGGGAATATGTAAGCGATCCGCTCTATTGCGTGCTCATCTTCGGGCAGTTGTTGGATGCAAGTGCCACGAGTTATGGTATCGACCTTCACTCCATGGCATACAACGAAGCCCATGTTGTCGGGGGAGCCCTGATTGCATGGACCGGGACGGCATTCTCGATGTTCCCCTTAAAACTGGTAATCCTGTTCCCTGCGATTTATATTCTCCAGCAGTACCGGAAGGAAGCAGCCCCGGTCTTCTGGCACCTGGTCCTGCTTGCTATGATCATTGTGGGATTTGCACCGGGCGTGCGGGACATGGTCCGAATGATATTGTTCACGTAAATTCCGTTGTGGCAGGTCAGAAAAGAGATGAAACAGAATTGCAGTGTGCTGACAGGAGCCGTAATCGTATTCCTGAGCCTGCTCCTTCTTGCATTGCCGGTCTCGGCTGCGTCAGGTGGAGAGGGAGCATGCCCTCTGCACCCGGCCTGCGGGGAGGAGCACACCATCTGTATCTACGTGTTCTATGGGCAGGGATGCCCGCACTGCGAACGGGCAAAACCTGTTATCGAAGCGCTTGCCGCACAATATCCGCAGGTGCAGCTGAAAACGTATGAAGTATATTTCAATACCACGAACCAGGCCATGTTCGCGGAGTTCCAGCAGCGGTACGGGGTGACCGAGAAAGGGGTCCCAACTCTCTTCATCGGGGACCGGGCACTTGTCGGTGAAACAGCCATCCGCACGGAACTTGAAGAGCGGATTGTCTGGTACACCGCAAATCCCAGCGTCTGCCCGGCAACCAATACGAAGTCTGTCGGACTCCCGTTCGACATTTCGCCGGCCAAGCCCGTTGACCTGACTGTCCCTTCGATCGTGATCGCCGCAGTCATCGACAGCGTCAATCCGTGCGCCTTTGCAGTCCTGATCCTCCTGCTCGCGTACCTGTCATCGCTCGGGGAGCGGCGCCGGATCGTTCTTGTCGGCTGCACGTATATCACCACGGTCTTTGTCGTGTATTTCGTCGCCGGGTTGGGGCTCCTCACCGTTGTCCAGCAGATCGGCCTGACCGGCATCGTCTTCACGCTGGCCGCGATTGTCGCACTTATTACCGGGCTCATCAACATTGCCGAGGTCCTCCTCAAACGCGAGATCTTCACGCTCGCGATCCCGGTCTCGCAGAAGGGTGCTATCGACCGGTACATCAAGCGGGCATCCGTCCCGTCCGCCATCGTTCTCGGGGCGCTGGTCAGCATGGTCGAGCTGCCATGTACCGGCGGGATTTACCTGGCGATCCTTGGGCTCCTGGGCGACCGCATGACGCTTGCCGAAGGGATCCCGTACCTGCTGCTGTATAACCTGATCTTCGTGCTCCCCCTGATCCTCATCCTCATCCTGATGTACTGGGGCGGGACTCCGGAACGGATGGAAACATTCCGGTCGGGAAGCAAACGCTGGGTACGCCTGGTCATGGGTATCGTCATGGTTGCACTCGGGGCACTGATGCTGAGCGGGGCGGTATAACATGAACACAAAGCCGCGGGGTGCCCTGGATTTCGTACACCGGGCCGGCCCGGATAACCCGGGTCTCGGAAAGAATACCAGGATAATGGCATGACAGAAATTCTGATCCTCCTGGCATTTATCGCGTTCATCATTTTTCTCGTAGCAGGGCGGGGGAAAAAGTATGCTGCCATCGCCGGCTGGACGCTCATCGTAGTCAATCTCCTGATCGAAGTCCCCGGGTATCTCACGCTGGATAATTTCCTGTACCCGGCAATAGCAGTCCTGTCGGTACCGTTTCTGGCAATCACCATCCGGGAGCTTCTCACTGACAGTCCGATCGTGATGCAGTTGTCAAATGCCGCTGCCGTCGGCACACTCATCTATGTCCCGTTCGCGTTTATCTCCGTGTTCCGGGATGCGCTTATCGCGATCGTCGTCCAGCAGGTTGTCTGGCTGCTTCATATCTTTGGCCGGGATGCACAGCTTGAAGGATGGAACATCATCATGCGGAACGGGTTTTCAACCGAGATCATCCTTGCCTGCACCGGGATCACCGCGATGGCAATCCTGCTCGGGGTCGCGGCAGGTTCCCGGGATCTCTCGATCAGACAGGGAGTGTACGCATTCCTCCTCGTAGTTCCCACCATCTATATCCTCAACCTCCTCCGCGTTGCAGGTGTGATCATTGCATGGTCGGACCAGTGGTTTGCTTTCATCCCCGACCCGACCGGCACTACCGAGTTCGGGGCAGGGTATGCGAGTTTCTTCTGGGCGCATAACGTCTTTGCCGAGGTCCTGTCGCTGGGAGTTCTTATCGCTATAACCCTGGCTCTTCTCAGGGTTATCCCGGGACTTGCTGATTTCACCCGGGAACTGGTGAATCTTTACCTCAACGAAGCCCGGGCATTAATCAGATACAGGAGAGACTGAAGGGAGACCCGGGATAGGAATGTCTGACGGGATACGGGATCAGGGATCGCGGTACCGGGAAATCGATGGTGTCCGCGGCATCGCGATCCTGATGATGGTGATTTTTCATCTCGTCTTTGATCTCGGTTATTTTGATATCTTCCCGGTCAGTACCAGCAGCGGGTTCTGGCGGTATTTCGGGCTGTCAACGGCATCGTTGTTCCTCTTAATTGTGGGAGTGTCGTTCTCCCTGAGCTATGCCCGGACCGCTGAAACGATATCCGGCTGGCAACTGTACCGAAAGTTCCTGTACCGGGGTGCGGGGATCTTTGCACTCGGTATCCTGGTCACGCTGGGAACCTGGTGGTATCTTGGTGAAGGATACGTCATCTTCGGCATCCTGCACCTCATTGGGATCTCGATCATCCTGGCACCCTTTTTTTACCGGTTCGGTTTATCCAACCTGCTGATGGGAGGAATCTGTATCTTGATTGGACTCGCGATCGGGAACAGTCCCGGACCTGCCTGGCTGCTCCCGCTCGGGATCCACCCGGCACCATTCTGGTCTGTTGATTATACACCGCTCTTCCCCTGGTTCGGCGTGGTGTTGATCGGTATGGGTGTGGGGTCCCTCTTGTACCCTGACGGTACACGAAGGTTTTCTCTACCTTTTTCGTTGCCGGGATGGAGTTCGGTACTGGAATTTGCCGGAAAACACTCTCTGGTGATCTACCTGGTGCACCAGCCAATTATTATTCTTCTCCTGCTGGTTTTCACAGGAAAGGTACCGGTTTGACCGGGGGATCCTGTATTCAAAAAAAAGGAAGCGAAAAAAGAGAGACAGATACAAGATTGGAACAGGGATTTAATTCTCCAGGGAAGATCCCTTCAGAATAAAAACCGCAATAGCCCCGATAATAATACCCACAACAATGGCAAATGCTATGGGTGTATGAAACGCAATCAGCAGGATTACAACGATAAGCCCATAGATAGATCCTTCAACCAGGGGTGCGCTCAGGGCCTTAACGTTCATTTTCATATATTCTCATCATGTTGATAAATAGACCTCTCTCCCGGAATCTCCCCGGAGGTCCAATCCAGGGATCCCGACGCTGCCTTATGGATAGACTGCGGGTTTTTGTCAGCGCTTTTTTAGTTCGGCGAGAATTACCTGGTCCAGTTTTTCGGGAATATCCTTCGAGCCAACGAGTACCACCTTGCCCACAATGACCTCCGGGACACCGGGATTGCTGACACCCAGTTGCTGATTGAGGGATGCGGAGAGCTTATTGTTGGTCTCATTATGCCAGGTCTCCAGCATGCGGAAATCCACATCCGGATATTTCTGCGGAAGAGACTGCATGAACGGCATGACCTTTTCACAGTGCGGGCATTCCTGGCCATAGAAAAAGTACACGATTACCTTACCGGGAGTATCGGACCCCGCACTCTCCGGAATTGTCTGACCGGAAGGCATGCCGGGAAAGACGAACGCCAGTACGGTGCAAAGAATAATCGCTGCAAACAACAGTGCTGAAATTTTGATGACTTTATCCATAAGGGTATTTCCTTATACCGGTTTTCCCGATCACGATAAGAACGAGCGAGTGTCGGCAATTCTTGCCGCCAATTTGTTGTCAGCGGGGACCGTGAAGCGGGTAGTCAAGCGGTAACTTTTTTCCAATCCGGAAAAGCAGTACTGACTGCATGGTTCTCCAGTCACTTTTTCTCTTCATCCTCGCCGGCCTGTGTGAGATCGGTGGGGGATATCTGGTCTGGCTCTGGATACGGGAAGGGAAAGGTATCGAATATGCCGCGCTTGGTGCTGTTATTCTCATCCTGTACGGGATCATCCCGACCCTGCAAACGGAAAATTTCGGAAGAGTGTATGCAGCATACGGCGGGATCTTTATTGTGCTTGCCCTGCTCTGGGGCTGGCAGATCGATCATGTTGTGCCGGACCGGTTTGATATCATCGGGGCCGCTATCGCGCTGGTCGGCGTGTTTATTATCATGTACTGGCCACGGTCCGGAATAATCCCTCCCGGCATATAATTCTTTAAAATACATTATAAACGGTAAGTTCTTGAAATTTGGTCATTGATTGTATCTTCTTTTTTTTAGAATTTTGGATGATCTGCTTTCACCTGTTTTTCAACGCTATCATCAGGTAGGCCGGGTCGGCTGCCAGTTTTTTCCCGTTTTCCCTGTTCTCCATCCCGACCGACCTCCCTGACTATGCCATCCCGACAAACACTGCATAGAAGACAAACCCTCCCAGCGTTGCCGTGACGAACACCCAGAGGACATAGGCAGCAATAGCCTTGGGTTTGAGCATAGATCCGAGGATCGCAATCTCCGGCAGGCTTGCACCGGTCCCTCCGATGAGGAGGGCCATGGCCGCACCGAGGCTCATACCTTTGGTGAGGAGGACCGAAAGCAGCGGGATCGCCATCTCGATTCTCAGATAGAGCGGGACACCGATTGCAGCCGCGATGGGAATCGCGAGCAGGTTTGAGTTCCCTACGTAGGCTTCAACAATCGATGCCGGGAGGAACGCTGCACAGATACCACTGATCGCTGCACCGATGAGCACGTACGGGATGATCTGCACAAACAATGCCCGGGCAAACGGCATACTGCGGATGAGCCGGGGCCGGTTGCGTTCCCAGAAATTTCCCGATGAATACTCCACATCTGGCGCCGCGGTTCCACAACACCCGGATGTCGGGACGGGATCCGGTACTGGTGCAGAGACGCATGCCGGCTCCTGCTTTGTCGCGGTACCCGTACTTCCGCACGTGGGGACCGGCTCGGGTGCAGGGGACCCGCAACAGGGTATGGGCCGGCATGCCGGCTGCGATACCGTGGCAGAGCACCCGCACGCGGACGGGGTCTCAGGTACCGATGCACAACCGCAGGATTGCACGAAGGTCATCACTTCTTTGACCTCGTGTTTCAGCCGGGTGTTGCCCAGGAACGCCCCGCCGATAATTGCCATGACAAGCGTTATGACGAAATACACGAGAGCGATTTGCCAGCCGAAGACGCCGAAGATGATCCCCACGACCATGAAGTTGCAGACAGGAGCCGAGAACAAAAATGCCAATACGGTTGAGAAGGGAACTTTTGATTCTATCATACCCATGGAAACCGGTACCATCGAGGCACTGCAGAAGGGAGTAAGTATTCCTAAAAGCGCCCCGACAATGGGTCCTTTCCTCCCGAGACCGCTTCCAAGGCGTTTCTGGATCTTTTCCTGCGGGACATATTCACGCATGATACCGGTAAGGACCGAGATAATGGCGATAAGGATCACGAGTACGAGGGCAACGTGGACAAATTCATTGAATGCGAGGGTCAGCTGTTCTTCAAACACGGTTTCACCAGTCAGGAATAAAATGATGATGAAATGTCAGCCAGCACTAAATTTATAGAGGATACTAATTCTGATTTAATATACTATGCAAAAACATAGTGATACATCATGATGAAAGATCCCTCGTGTTATTTCTGCCCGGTCGAAGGTACGCTCGATGTGATCGGCGGGAAATGGAAGCCGCTGATTATCTGGTTCCTGCGGAAACGTGTGCTCCGGTTCAGCGAGATCAAGCGGGCGATCCCCGGTATTACCGATGTGATGCTGGCAAAACAGTTGCGCGAGCTGGAGCAGGACGGGGTTATCAAAAGGAAAGTATACACCCAGGTCCCGCCCAAGGTCGAATATTCGCTCACGCCGCTCGGGAAGAGCATCATCCCGCTCCTCAATGCCCTCTGCGACTGGGCCATCGAGCACATGAAGATCCCGATGATTGACGATGATGAGATTTTAGTGTGCGGCCCGAAGAAGAAAAAGTGAAGGAAGATTATTGTTTCGTGGCCGAAGGATCTTCTTTCGGAGATGAACGGTCAGCTGGCCACTTGCCCAGCACGATCTCCCAAGTATAGAGCCACGCGACAAAGACCCAGACAAATCCTCCGACAGTGCCCGGATCGAACCGGAACACTGACACGATCGCATAATACGATGCAAATGTCAGGATTATCGATACACCCAGACCTGCGATCGCTTTTACCGGTTGTGCAACCAGTTTGACCGGCCAGGTCTCCAGTTGCCAGGAGGTGGCGACCAGCCACCATACGAAGAGAACAAACCAGAGGCCAGCTTCAGGTTTGAAAAAGTCTGTGCCGGCAGCTTTGAATCCATACTCAAGGACGAGCGTAATTGCCCCGATAAGGACAAATGCAAGGATACCTTTTGCCGGCTGGGGGATCTGATTGACCGGCCAGAACTCCAGCCAGAAGACCACGAACACAAAGATTGCAAACCAGATCGCAGGAACCATACCAAAGACCTGGATGAGCAGGATAGCCAGCACATAACAGAAGAGTGCGTTTAATGCAATTGCCGTTGGCTGGGTGAATCCATCAACGAGTTTGTTGCCAAATGCGATCAGAATGCCAATACCGAGAAAAAGGTTCGAGATGAGTGGCCAGTAGAAGTCAGGTGAAAAACCGAGAACCTGCATAATGACCGGGTGCAGGATACCGATAATCAGGGCTACTGCAAGAAAAATGAAACCTGCAACCGGCTGCCGGAGTTTCTGAACCGGCCAGCGGTCGCACATCGAGATCAGGAATGCAGTCCATACAAAGAAGAGGGCATACACGCTCAACATGGCAGCATCCAGGCCGAAGAAAATTTTTCCCATAAGGATGAAGAGGACAGATGCTATAAGTACAAAGATAATCGGGATGATCCCGCGAAGGGGTTGCTGGTTGAGTGTCATGTCAGGTTACCTCGAATTTTTCCCGGCTTTTTCTTTGATGGAGTTTTCTTTTGAACTGCTTTTTTTGTTGACAGCGCAACAAGTTTCTTTTTGAGCGACCGGAGATTTTCTTTCGCGATCTGTGGGTCTTTTGGGGGTACCTGACCGGCTGCCTTCCATGCAGGATTGAAGATCAGGTCAAGCAAATGAACGATCTGCCCTTTCTGGCCGGCAATTGTCTCACGGCATGTGGCGCAATAGGTGACGATCTCCCCTTTCGCTTCCTCGATCGTCCGCCTGGTCTTCGCAGCACCAACTTCGGCGTTTGCGGCATAGACCATTCCACCCATGCCGCAACAGTGCGTGGTCCTGCCACTATGCCCGGTCTCGATAAATTCGTGTCCGCTCTGCCGGAGGAGTACACGGGCACTTTCCTGGATCCCCCGCTCGTTCCTGGTCGAGCAGGGATCGTGAATCGTGTAGGGCGCATGATGAGCAGACTTCTGTGCGGGAATTCCTATCTCTTCAAGAATCGTATAGAGCGAGATGGGGTTCAGTTCTGGCCGGTTCATTTTAAGGAGTTGATAGCAGTACGGGCAGGCAGTAATGATCCCAGTGGCACCCATCCGCCGGAAGTCCTCAGCGATCCCATCCTCGATTTTCGTAGCAGTACCTGTATCGCCAAGCAGGTATACCGGTCCACCGCAGCAACCGAGCATAATACCGGTCTCCGGCAGGCTTTTGCAGATATGCTCATAGGTTTGCAGGACGAGGTCCGGAGAATATGCAGAAAGGGCACAACCCGGGAAGAAGAGAAACTGTGCTTTTTCTTTCCCGGGGGCCGGTAGTGTGACTCTGATTTCATCGGATATGTAGAACTGCTGGATCTCTTTGATCGGAGTGTGCCGGGGGAGGGGAGCACGACCGGCGTTTACCATCTCTTCGCGTATCTCAAATATCATTTTGCCGACATTCAGGCCTTCAGGGCATCTGACTTCACATAACCCGCAGAGATTACAGGAATAGGGAATGATCGGATCATCACTATAACTGTTTTCCCGGAAATGCTCTGCAAGTTCTTTGGGACCTGCACCGTATTTTGACAGAAAGTCACAGTCTTCTGTGCAGATACCACACCCAATACAACTGTCGATAATCGTTTGAATTTCACTCATGGTGTTCAACCTTTGAAATTGTAATCAATCGGTCTGCCCGGCGTATTCACAATTGTGAATGTTTTGTGTTGGGGATTATGCGTGATAAATAAAAACCTCGAGGCAGATATTACCGCAATTTGTCGGGATAATGCGATCAATTATTTTTTAGAGAATCGATCTGTGATGGGTGCTGATACCCCACATTATCGGAAAAAATAGCTGATAATTGTAGTCGATTTCCATTTTTATTGAAATCCGGTTCCGCGATTTATATGATGAGACGCCATTTTTTTACGTGAAAACAGGGAACGGGAACATGGGACAATGCAGATTTTTTTAATGTTCGAGGGAATGGAAAATCTGGTTCCTGCGGAAACGCGTGCTCCGGTTCAGCGAGATCAAGCGGGCGATCCCCGGTATTACCGATGTGATGCTGGCAAAACAGTTGCGCGAGCTGGAGCAGGACGGGGTTATCAAAAGGAAAGTATACACCCAGGTCCCGCCCAAGGTCGAATATTCGCTCACGCCGCTCGGGAAGAGCATCATCCCGCTCCTCAATGCCCTCTGCGACTGGGCCATCGAGCACATGAAGATCCCGATGATCAACGATGATGAAATTATTGTGTGCGGACCGAAGAAGAAAAAGTGAAGATTATCGCAGTGTTCCTGTGCTGGAATCCTCCCTTTTCATCTGGACCTGCTACAAGCTGGCTGAACTGAGCACCTCGTCCATACTTCCGCTCCGGTATCCTTCAAGGTCGAGGGTGATATAGGCAAACCCGATAGACCTGAGGGATTTGACAACGTCATTCCGGATTGAGAGAATGTTTGGGATATCTTCCGGCAATACTTCTATCCGGGCAACATGGCCGTGCAGCCGTACACGGAGCTGGGAAAAACCCCGGGCTGAAAGGAACGCTTCCGCCCGTTCGATCATTCGGAGTTTGTCAAACGTTATTTCTTCGCCATAAGGGATCCGTGATGAAAGGCAGGCAGCAGAGGGTTTTTGCCAGACGGGAAGTCCGCATTCACGGGCGATCTCCCGTATGTCCTGCTTGGTGATCCCGGCTTCAATAAATGGATGGACAATTCCCTCTTCGCTTGATGCTATAAGACCGGGCCGGTGCTCAAGGGTGTCAGAGACGTTGATACCATCGGCGATGCAGGTAAAGCCCAACTCCTTGGCCCGTTGTTTCAGGTACTGTGCCGAGATTTTTTTACAGTGATAACACCGGTCCGGGGGATTTTTCCGGAATTTTTCATGGTCCATCTGCGGAATAGAGATCGTCTCGAGCTGGAGTCCATAGTCAGCGGCAATTTTCTGTGCCTGTTCCACAGCTTTCCGCGGTACGACCGGACTGTCGAGCAGGACGCACCAGCTTCTGTTGCCGAGAACCTCTTTTGCCAGCATTGCAAGGAGCGTGCTGTCCACGCCGCCGGAGAACGCAACGAGCATCGATCCCCGCTCCCGGATACTCTGTACAAGGATGCTTTTCTTATCGGTTATGTCCATGAAACACCGGATACGGGGGAAAAGGTCGTTAATTCCGGTATTATGTCCCGCATCGTTCCGACGCCGATCCGGATGGCCCGCCGCACTGTTCATCCCCCTCGCGCAATTGCCGGCAGATCTCGCAGGTGCGCTGCACAAGGTTGACTTTTTTTCCATCTTTCAAATCCTCAGCAAGAAGTTCTATCGACCGTTTCACTTCGTTCTCGAACTCGATGCGGTACCCGCGTTTTCCTGACAGGTACTGGGATACTGCGGAGGGAGCGATCTCAAGCATCCGCGCCGACTCAACCTGGGACACGCCGCATTTCACCAGTTCAACGGCTATCGCCGCACGGATCGCGGGCAACACATCCCAGACAATTCTCTGACAAGGGGCTTCCATCACATCACAACCTTTTTATTTTGTCAAGGGTGAAATTACTTATTGCATTCACAATTGTGAATTGGTTCTGGAACTACAAAAATATATTGTATCAGCCCGCTCATTCGAAAACGTTAGGGGAGGAATCATGGGAGAGAAACGCATCATTTACCTGGATCATGCTGCAACCACACCGGTAAAACCCTCTGTCGCGGATACCATGTGGTCCTGCATGAATACTCATTTCGGCAATCCGTCATCGATTTACCGCATTGCCCGTGAATCAAGGAACGCAATCGAGACATCACGGGCACAGGTTGCAAAGGCCGTCGGAGCTGAACCCGGCGAGATTTTTTTTACTTCCGGAGGGAGCGAGTCCGACAACTGGGCAATCAAAGGTGTTGCCTTTGCCAATCGGAAAAAGGGAAACCATATCATAACATCGGCAATCGAGCATCATGCCGTTCTCCATACCTGCCAGTATCTTGAAAAGGAAGGTTTCACCGTAACGTACCTCCCGGTCGATCACTATGGACTTATCGATCCAGCAGACCTTGAACGTGCGATTACCGACAAGACAATCCTGATCTCGATTATGTACGCCAACAATGAGATCGGCACTATCGAACCCGTTGCAGAACTTGGCGCGATTGCCCGGAAGCACAAGATCCCCTTCCACACCGATGCCGTGCAGGCAATCGGCAATGTGCCAATCGATGTGCGGACGCAGAACATCGACCTGCTCTCGCTCTCTGCCCACAAGTTCTACGGGCCAAAGGGCTGCGGGGCGCTCTACATCCGGAAGGGCACAAGGATTGACAACCTGATCCACGGCGGGGGCCAGGAAAACCGGCGCCGGGCAGGCACCGAGAACATTGCCGCGATTGTCGGGATGGGAAAAGCTATCGGACTCGCAACGGCGGATATTGAATGGCACAATACGCAAATCCGGACTCTCCGGGACCGGCTCCTGAACGGGATCCTTGAAAAAATCCCGCATGCCCGTCTCAACGGTCACCCGGAGAAACGGCTGCCGAGCAATATCAACATCAGCTTCGAATTCATCGAGGGGGAATCCATGCTTCTCTGGCTCGATGACGAGGGGATCTGTGCATCGACCGGCAGTGCCTGCACCTCGGGGTCGCTCGAACCCTCGCACGTCCTGTTGGCAATCGGCCTTCCGCACGAAGTTGCGCATGGCTCCCTCAGGCTGACACTGGGCGATGCAAACACGGAAGCGGACGTGGACTTCGTGCTGGAGGTGCTGCCGAAGGTAGTATCCCGTCTTCGCGCGATGTCCCCCCTGTACAAAGGCGAAAAGGAGGAAAAGAGGAATGTATAGCGACAAGGTAATGGACCATTTCAAAAATCCCCGTAACGTGGGCGAGATTGAGAACCCTGACGGGGTTGGCGAGGTCGGCAACCCGGTCTGCGGCGACATCATGAACATTTACCTCAAGATTGAGAATAACATCATCACCGATGCAAAGTTCAAGACGTTCGGCTGCGGCGCTGCCATCGCATCGAGCAGCATGGCAACGGAACTGGTGAAAGGCAAGACCCTTGAGGAAGCGTGGGACGTATCCAACAAGGCGGTTGCCGATGCACTCGAAGGTCTGCCACCGATCAAGATGCACTGTTCGGTACTTGCCGAGGAAGGTATCCACAAAGCGATTAATAATTACCGGAAGAAACAGGGACTTCCCGAATGGGAGGAGAAGAACCCGCACTCCCATGAACATGAGGATGTGACCTGCGAGCATTAACGGCGGTCAGCACCCGGACCATGCAGCAATGCGGAAAAAATTGCCGAAACATCATCTCATTTATTTGTCCCCGGCAAAGGTGAGCATGGGACAACCCGATCCGCATCACGGTATGCGACGGTTTTACCGGTGAACAGGTTTTCCTGTCAAACCCCAGGTGAGAAATGTTATCAGAACGCGAACGTGAACGCTACAAGCGTCAAATCCTGCTTTTCGGGAACGAAGGGCAGGAACGGTTGAAATCTTCGCACATCTTCATAGCCGGGGCCGGCGGTCTTGGCTCGCCCGCAGCCATCTATCTCGCGGTTGCCGGGGTCGGGGAGATCACGATTGTCGATATGGATACCGTTGACCAGAGCAACCTGAACCGCCAGATCCTCCATACGGACCGGGATATCGGGAAAAAGAAGACGGTCTCGGCCATCGCGAAGCTCCGGGAGTATAACCCGGATATCATCATCAACGCGATCGATACCACCATCACCGCTGACAATATCCGCGGGCTGGTGGGACAGGCTGACGGAATCGTTGACGCGATGGATAACTACCCGGTCCGTTATCTGCTCAACCGTGTTGCGCTGGAGAAGAAAATCCCGTTCTTCCACGGGGCCATCCGGGGATTCTACGGGCAGGCGACGACCATCCTCCCGGAAAAAACCCCATGCCTGGCCTGCATCTTCCCCCGGGCTCCCCCAAAGGAGGTTTTCCCGGTGGTAGGGGCAACGCCCGGGGTCATCGGAACGATACAGGCAACCGAGGTTGTCAAGTATCTCACAAAACAGGGCGAGCTGCTGGCCGGCCGGCTCTTCCTCTGGGACGGTCTTGCAGCAACGTCCGAGGAAATTGCACTTGAGAAGAACCCGGCCTGCCCGGTTTGCGGGAGCGGGGCTGGTACAGAACCGCCTGCGAGGATGATACGATGAAGGTAACGTTGAGATTTTTTGCACGGTTCCGGGAACTCCTCGGGACAGATATTATTGTTGAGCCCCATGACGGCACCCGGCTTGCGGACCTTGTTGCTGAGGTTGCCCAAAAGAACACGGACGGCTATGCTGCGATCTTCGATGAACAGGGAGCGTTCCGCGAGTTCGTGATCCTGATGCGGAACAAGAAGCGTGTGGAGACTGCCGAGGCCGGGACAATCACAGTTACCGATGGCGACGAGATCGCGGTCTTCCCGCCCGTTGCAGGAGGATAGGGTCCATGGTGTTCAGGGTCCAGAAAGAGGATGTGGATATCGGCGCCCTCATCGAAGCGGCAAAGAGGCCCGGGACCGGTGCGATCGTCCTCTTTGACGGGATCGTCAGGGATGACGATATCACCGAGATGGAACTGGAAGCCTACGCGGAGGTGGCGGTCGCCGAGATGGAGAAGATCGCAACAGCAGCAATGGAACAGTTCCGGCTCCTGCATGTCGATATCATCCACCGTATCGGGCGGCTTGCGGTCGGCGAGAATATCCTGATCATCGTGGTGAGTGCCGGTCACCGCCCCGATGCATATGCAGGATCCCGGTATATCATCGAAGAGATCAAGAAGAGCGTTCCTGTCTGGAAGAAGGAACTGACCAAAGACGGAGGGAGGTGGGTGCCGGGCGAGCACGGGCACGGATCGGCGATACTATGAAGAAATGACCTGCATCTTTTCTTGTGCTCCATTATTTAGTTCAGAATTTTCAGGATAAAGTGGGGAATGAACATGAGTTCTCCCTTTTCACATTTTTTATCCCTTTTCTTGTTCAGTCAATCGTTCACCAGATAAAAATTACCGCCCGCGTGTCGCAAGCGTCTCTTCTTTTGTCAGCAGGTGCACATCCAGCCCGGGCATCGCTTCCCCAAGATTCCTGCTCGCGTTTGCAATGACTGTGGCATCGGTAAAGTGGTTCACGGCTTCGACAATAGCCTTTGCCCGGCGGGCCGGGTTCTCTGACTTGAAGATCCCGGACCCTACAAAGACACCGTCAGCGCCCAGCTGCATCATAAGGGCGGCATCGGCAGGAGTGGCAATACCACCGGCCGAGAAGTTCACAACGGGCAGCCGCCCCCGTTTTGCGGTCTCGATGAGAAGCTCGACCGGGGCTTCGATCTCGCGGGCATATGCCACAAGTTCCTGTGGTTCGAGTTTTTGGATCGTGCGGATCCCTCCCTGGATCGCCCGCATGTGGCGGACCGCCTCGACAACGTTGCCGGTACCGGCCTCGCCTTTCGTGCGGATCATGGCCGCACCTTCGTTGATTCTTCGGAGCGCTTCGCCGAGGTTCCGGGCACCGCAGACAAACGGGACAGTGAATTTTGTCTTCTCGATGTGGAACTCTTCATCGGCTGGAGTCAGGACTTCGCTTTCATCGATCATATCCACGCCAAGTACTTCCAGTAACTGTGCCTCGACAAAATGACCGATCCGGACCTTGCCCATCACGGGAATCGTGACGGCCTCGATAATCTCGATCACTTTTTCCGGATCCGCCATCCGTGCAACGCCGCCGGCCTTGCGGATATCTGACGGCACCCGTTCGAGCGACATCACCGCAACGGCACCGGCTTCTTCTGCTATCTTCGCTTGTTCGGCGTTCACGACATCCATGATCACGCCGCCTTTCTGCATGGCAGCAAATCCCCGTTTGAGGAGTTCGGTACCATGCCTGAGTTCTGATAATTCCATCTGGATTCTCCTTTCTTTTGTAAAGAAAATTTTTGTAAAAATGGTAGTATCTGAGTGATTTCAGATCTGGCGGAGGTTGCCCCGCTGTTTCACGAACCGGTCCCAGTTCCACGGCTCATCAAGCACATTCACCGTCACCTGCCCGATGCCGCACACCCCCAGCGCCTTCCGCCGGACCTGATCGCAAAGATGATCGGTGAGAGGGCAGGTTTTACACGTGAGGACCATGTCAATCTCTACACGGGTTCCGGCAACCCGGATCTCCTTGATAAGCCCGAGGTCCACAATATCAATGCCCACCTCAGGATCGATTACCTCCTTCAATGCCTCCCGTATCTCGTTTTCACAGACAACTTCCTGCGGTAGTGCAGCCGGGCCCGTGTCGGGCTTTGTCTGTTCGATGGTACGAAGCCGTTCCTCCAGCTGGTTCTGCCGGTCAAGCAGCCGGCTGATGACCCGGAGCATCGGGTCGGGCATCACTTCTTCGGTCTGCTCGTCTGTTTTCCGGCCGTGTTCCGGCCCGGCAATCCTGCCAGGGACCCCTACCACGGTCGCACCCGGCGGCACCGTGCGGACCACTACCGATCCCGCACCCACTTTTGCCCCTTTGCCAATCCGGATGGGTCCAAGGATGGTAGCACCGGAACCAAGGATCACATCGGCCTCAATAGTCGGATGGCGTTTGACATTCTCAAGGGCCGTGCCGCCAAGGACAACCCCCATGTAGATGAGGACATCGTTCCCCACTTCAGCAGTCTCCCCGATGACAACACCCATGCCATGGTCGATGACCACGCGGCGACCCATGGTTGCTCCGGGATGGATCTCGATCCCGGTCAGGAACCGGCTGATGTGCGAGATGAACCGGGCAAAGAACTTCAGGTTATGGAGCCAGAGCCAGTGGGCCCTTCGGTGGAACCAGAGGGCATGGAGTCCCGGGTAACAAAACAGGATCTCCAGTGTGGATCGGGCCGCGGGATCCTTCCCATAAATTGCGGATATATCTTCACGGATGTGGTCAAACACCATAACGGTCCCTCTTACTCCGGGAAAAGATCGGGGATACTCAGGTAGCGTTCACCGGTGTCGGGGAGTATGACAACAATGATCTTTCCCTTGTTTACGGGACGCCAGGCAACGTTAAGTGCAGCATACAGGGCAGCACCGCCGGAAATCCCGGCAAGGATGCCCTCCTCGCGTGCGAGCCTGCGTGCGGTGTCAAAAGCATCCTCGTTCTTCACCCGGATGATCTCATCAATAAGATCGCGCTGGAAGATGTCCGGTACAAAACCAGCACCTATCCCCTGGATCCGGTGTGGGCCGGGAGATCCGCCAGAGAGGACCGGCGATGCGTCAGGTTCGACCGCGATGGCACGGAACGAGGGTTTTTTCTTCCCGATTACATCCGCGATGCCGGTGATTGTCCCGCCGGTCCCCACACCGGCAACAAGGATATCGACTTTTCCGTCGGTATCGCGCCAAATCTCCTCAGCGGTTGTCTTCCGGTGGATCTCGGGATTTGCCAGATTTTTGAACTGCTGGGGAATATAGAAGTAGTCCGGGTTCTCCGCAGCCATCTTCTCGGCTTTGGCAACTGCTCCTTTCATCCCCTCGGCCCCGGGGGTGAGCACAATCTTCGCACCGAACGCCTTGGCAAGTTTCCGCCGTTCGATGCTCATGGTCTCCGGCATGACGAGAGTAATCTTATAACCACGGGCCGCCGCGACCATGGCAAGCCCGATGCCGGTATTACCGCTTGTGGGTTCAAGGATGATGGTATCAGCTTTGAATAGCCCTCCCGCTTCCGCGGCATCGATCATGGATATGGCAATCCGGTCCTTAACGCTGCTACCCGGGTTGAAGGACTCGAGCTTGGCAAGCACGGTTGCCCCGGCCCCGGCGGTTATGCGGTTCAGCCGCACGAGCGGGGTGTCGCCGATGGTTGCGAGGATATTTTCGTAAATTTTTGTCATGGGAATACTTCCTGGTTTCAGGAATGATCAGGTATTGAAGAATCCCGGTCTGGTGGCAGGGTGACCGTGGGATCCGGTTGGACCATTCCTGACTTCACAATTGTTAATTATCATTGGAAGATAAATACCTTGGTCTCGGCAAAAATTACCATTCCTGATACCATGGCGATTACACCCGGCCTGTGACGGCGATAAAGATTGCGGCAAAACCTGACGCAAAATCAGGCTATATCAGCATGCCTGTTCCATACTGTGTGTTCACACTCGTGAACAGGAACAAAGCTATGAACATATACCACGCGAATATCGCAAAAACCGCAGCAGTCCCGGAAGCATCCGGTGATGCGGGCCGCGCCCGTCCCGGCATCAGGCTGGTCAGGCCGGTCGAACGGTTCAGCGGTATCCGGAGCTCCGGACAGTATTGTTGTCCAGAGGAGCTGACATGCACAGGCACGCAGATGACTGCACACCGCGGGGTCCGCGGACGATTCGCAGCCGATGGTATGTGTCCCTGAACCTTTCGTCCTGAACTCACGTCCTCATCCATGATCCGGGTATGCACCTGCGGTCTCACACAGCCGCAGGAGCGCCATACCCGAACGATCACAATCGCCTCACGCAGTACAGCACGCACCCGCTGTGATATCCGGGGTTTTCATAAAAAATCCCCCCAATAGAATTTTTGATGCAGAGGCTCTGTCCCGATAAAAAAAGCCGGTGTGGCAGAACGGTTAATGCCTTCGCCTGCAAAGCGAATGTCTGGGGGTTCGACTCCACCCGCCGGCGTCCAATACCAGGAAGACCATAATGGAATTATACAGTACATTGTCAGGAACCGTTGAACCGTTAGAGACTCTTCACCCGGACCGGGTGTACCTGTTTGTCTGCGGTCCTACGGTCTATGACTACTCGCATCTCGGGCATGCCCGGACATATGTAGCCTTTGATGTACTGACAAAGTACCTCCGGTGGACCGGAAAAGAAGTGTTCTATCTTCAGAACATCACGGACGTTGACGATAAGATCATCAACCGGGCCCGCGAGGAGAATATCTCCCAGAGCGAGCTTGCCCGGAAGTTCGAGACCGAGTACTTCTGCGATATGCAGGCGCTTGGTATCGATGCAGTCAGTTACTATGCACGGGCCACAACGCACATTCCCGAGATCATCAGTCAGGTGGAGCGCCTGGTTGCCCGTGGCGTGGCCTATGTTACGGAGACCGGGGTCTATTTCAACGTGGATTCCTTCGAGCGCAACGGGGAACTGTCCGGCCAGGACAAAACGAAGCGTGTCAGCCGCGTAACTGATACAACAAAACAGGACCCGCTCGACTTTGCGCTCTGGAAGACCGGGGAGTACGGAGAGTACACATGGGATTCCCCCTGGGGCAGGGGACGGCCCGGTTGGCATATCGAAGATACCGCCATCTCCGAGAAGTACTTCGGGCAGCAGTACGATATCCATGGCGGCGGACTCGATCTCATCTTCCCTCACCACGAGGCAGAGATAGCCCAGATGGAATCACTGGAAGGGAAACACCCGATGGTCCGGTACTGGATGCACACGGGTTTCCTCACGGTCAAGGGTGAGAAGATGTCCAAGTCTCTTGGAAACTTCACCACCATCCGCGATGCCCTGAAAAGATGGAACAAGGATATCCTGCGGTATTTCATCCTGCTCTCTCATTACCGGTCCCCGCTCCAGGCAACCGATGAGGGATTTGCCAATGCGGCCAAAGGGCTTGAGCATATCCGGGCAATTGCACGGAACGACAATGGCCCCGATGTGGAAGGCCGGAAAGCCTTCACTGATGCCATGGAGGCCGACCTCAATACTCCGATGGCTCTGGCAGCAATCCAACGACTTGCCGGAAACGGGGATATCGGGGCATTGCGGGAGTACGGTGCGATCCTCGGGATCAATTTTCTCCGGGAGACAAGTGCACCGTTAAGTGTCCTTCACGAGATCCGTGCAGAGCTGCGGGCCAGAAAGCAGTTCGAAGTGGCCGATCTGATCCGCGAGAAGATGGTAGCAGCCGGTATTACGATTACGGACCAGTCATTGTGATCAAATCCTCATAAAAAGGTTCCAGATCTCCCCCTTTTTCAATACGGATAAAGAGAGATGAGGACGGGATGCCAGTATCAGCACCGCACCCGGAAGGCCGGGTTTTTCTTACCAGCATGACACATGGGGGGTCGCGTCATACCGTAACCACCTCCTTCGATGGCTGGATAAGGCCGTAGAGGCTCTGCCGGGCATCAATGAAATAATGACGCTCGATGAGGAATTGTTCTTCCTTGAGCCGGTTCAATGCGTACCGCACAGTCCGGGATGGCAGGGAGGTCTCGCGGATGAGATCCTTCTGTGTCAGCTGGCCACCATTCTCAAGCACTTTGTACACGAGCTTTGCCGATGGCGGCAGGTGCCCGATTCTTCGGATGTTGTTATTCCCGTTTGTGTTTACGACAAAAACGATCCCTCATAGTGGATCACCATAACAACGTAAGAGTTCACAATTGTTAAGTATTTCGATTTCCCCTGCCGGAACTGATCCATCAGGCACCGGGAAATTCCGCGACCCCGGACTTTGCGGCAAAAAATGCCCGTAAATCATTCCCTAAATAGATCCCTGGCTTACCATGGTATGGCACAATTGCGCTGATAAAAAAACAATGCCAATGTGGCGGAGTGGCTACGCGGCTGACTGCAGATCAGCTACAACCCGGTTCGAATCCGGGCATTGGCTTTCCGAAGAGGGACGAAGTGCAGCGGGGACGAGAAGACCTGCGAAGCAGTTCTTTGAACCGGAATATGGTATCAGAATTACATTCTTGTAACAAGGAGAATTCACAATGCACCGGGGTCTCACAGCGGAAACAAAAGCGCTCCTGATCAACATCGGCAGTGCAGACATCGACCCCTGCCTGCTGCCAGCCGATTTCAGGACAACGGCTACCGCAGGACCGGGGGCCGGCGGAGTCTCATTTTTCCTTCGTTCGGGCGATCACCGGGTCCGGCTCTCAATAAAACCGGATTCCTCCCTGAAGGTGATCCCCTGGAACGAGGGGGTGGCTGTACAGAAGGAGGGCAGGATCATTGCATACGGTACATTGGAGCTCCCGCTCTGCCACTGCCCGGAACAGGCCTATATTACGGTCAGTGAGCGCTGCATTTTTGACTGCAAATTCTGCCCGGTGCCGAAACTGAACGGGCATGTAAAGACGATTGCTGAGATCACCGGGCTCGTAGATGCTGCACTGGCGCGGGGGACGGTACGGGCCATCTCCCTGACCAGCGGGGTCGCAGAATCCCCGGAAAAAGAGGCCGGGTACATGGCCGAGGTCGTCCGGCATCTTGCAGCACAATTCGATTTGCCCATCGGCGTCTCGGTCTACCCGACTGCAACATCTACCGAAGATCTCCATGCGGCAGGAGCCATTGAGATAAAGTACAATGTCGAGACAATGGACCGTGCAATCTTTGAACGGGTCTGTCCCGGGCTCTCGCTGGATTATATCCTGTCTTCTCTTGAAAACGCAGTCCGGGTTTTCGGGAAGAACCGGGTATCCTCGAACTTCATCATCGGCCTTGGTGAGACTGACGCGTGCGTTCAGGAGGGAATCGAGACTCTTACCTCAATGGGAGTCATCCCCAACCTGCGCCCGATCTCGCCGCATCCCTTAAGGAAAGGTGAGATCGCCGTGGACCGCCCGTCAGGGTACCGCCTCATGCTCCTTGCACGGCTCAACAAATCCGCTCTCGAACGCCACGGGCTCGATATCCGGGTTGCACAGACCATGTGCCTGCCATGCACCGGCTGCGATCTGACTCCCCAGCGGGATCTGTGAATCCTTTTTCAGGCATACTCTTTCATGTCCTGAACTTCCATTTTTTGCCAATATCGGGTAATTTCAGATTGCCAGCATCCGATCTATCGCCGCCCGCGCTTTTATGGCAACACTATCAGGGACGGTGATGCGGGAGCTGTTTTGGATAAGCGCGGCATATACCTTCGCGAGGTCGGTCTTTTTCATATTCCGGCAGATTGCGTGGTCCGAAAGGGGATAACACTGTTTATCCGGGCACTCTTTTTTGAGCCGGTGTAAGATCCCGACTTCGGTACCGATGACGAACTCGGGATCAACAGAAGTACAGACATGTCTGATGACTCCCGATGTACTGGCAACAGGATCCGCGAGGTCAATCACTTCCGGTCTGCATTCCGGGTGAATCTTGTTTTATTTGTTGAATCTTCTCTGTGAGTTCCGTTGAATTCAGCATAGTGGAAATCCCCAATGGATTGTCTCTTGCTTACCTTCCCGGGGGAAAAACTCTGGCAGATACTGCCTATATCAAAATGTTTATGCATTCACAATTGTTATTTATTTGGTCAGGATTCCCTCGGTTGAACGTGCGATACTGCTGGTATGGCGTTGCTTGATATCCAGTGCATATCAGCGCGTCCGGTTTCCGACAACAGTTCACGTGAAGGGCCCGGGAACATTTTACCAAGGCAGTGACGGTTATGAAATCATCTTCTGTTAGTGACGAACATATCATCGAGGCGATTGGCCGGTCCCGGATCGTTATCCGGGATGGTGTTATCGTGGAGATCGGCGAAGCACAGGTCAGGAAATGCCCGCTGGCAAAACGGTTTGCATACCCGGTGCCGGTGATTACCATAGATGCAGTGAAGGCAAACATCGAACACCGGATAAAGGCATTCGGCATGTGCACACCCGACCGTGATGTCATCGATACCCGCGAGTTCGTGGGATTCGGAGCAACAGAATTGCTCAGTTTCGCGTCTCGTGCGGGTCTGATCGATGCAGCAGTGCTGGCATGCGATGGTGCCGGAACAGTTATTGTGAAGGACCCTGCCCTGATCCAGGGTATCGGGGGAAGGATGTCGGGCCTTGTCTCGACGAGTCCGATCGCGAAGGTCATCCGGCGCATCGAGAAACATGGCGGTATAGTTGTGGATAAGAAGCATGCGTCGCTCGACCAGTTCGCCGGTGTGGAATGGGCATATGACGTGGGGTATACGAAGGTCGCCGTGACTGTTGCACGCCCCGAGGTGGCAGTGAAGATCCGGATTGCGTTCCCTGACACGCTCATCTTTGGTGTCCATGTCACCGGTCTCACCCGTGAAGAAGCTGAGTCAATGGTGGCCGCTGCAGACCTGATGACCTCCTGTGCATCCGGGACGGTGCGGGATGTTGCCGGGGCAAAGGCGTTGCTCCAGGCAGGTGTCTCGGTTCCGATCTTCGCTATCACGAAACGCGGAAAAGAGATCATCATCGAGAAGATACGGCAGACCGATGAACCGGTTCTGATAAAACCCACAAAACTCCCGGCCCTGGATGCAAACCAGCCTGACCCGCTGGTGTGATCCCTTTCTTTCTGAGATATGATACAGAGGAAAAATACTCTTTTAATATTTTCACATCTGATTGCGTTTTTTACTCCGGAAGCAGGTAAATCCTGCCGATGACCGAACCTATAAATATTCACAATTGTTATTTGGTATGGTAAGATTCACAATCGTGAACAAGAGTGCCAGTGTGGCAGAGTGGTTACGCGGCTGATTGCAGATCAGCTACATCCCGGTTCAATTCCGGGCGCTGGCTTAATTATGTACCAGAAACAGGTGACACAGTATGAGTATCCGTATACAGAAAACATTCGAAGCACTCTTCGCGCTTGAAGAGGTCCGGGGGCTCTTCCGCGAGTCGCTCCCGACCGGGTTCGACCCGGCTGAGGAGGCCGCATTCCGGCAGAAAATTGCCGAAGTGAAAGCCATCCTTGCGGATCTCGAAGCAGGCACCGGCACACCGAAGGTGACGAAGATTGCCGGCTCCATCGATCTCCGCACCCGGGAGGAAGAGGCAATCAACATCCAGCCCATCCAGGCTGCTGGAAGACTGACAACGGAAGCGAGGAAGGCCCTCATCTCCTATGGTGACGGGTACTCAACGTGCGACGCCTGCCGCAAACCGTTCCGGCTCGACAAGATCTCAAAGCCCGGCATCGCGGAGTTTCACGCAGACCTTGCAAAGTTTGTGGGCATGGACCATGCCCGGGTCGTGCCCGGAGCACGCCGCGGGTTCCAGGCAGTGACGGGGACGCTCGTCAACAAGGGTGACACGGTTATCGTTTCCGCTCTCGCCCATTACACCGAGTTCCTCGCAGTCGAGAACGCCGGGGGTGTCGTAAGAGAAGTGCCGCTGAACGACAAAAACATCGTTACCGGCGAAGCAACGGCACAGAAGATCGAGGAGGTCAAAGCAGAGACCGGAAAATTCCCCGTTCTCGTCATGATCGACCACTTCGACTACCAGTTCGCCAACGAGCACGAGATAAAAGAGATCGGAAAGGTCGCCCACCAGTACGACATCCCGTTCCTCTATAACGGCGCCTACACGGTCGGTGTGATGCCGGTCAATGGCAAGGCAATCGGGGCTGACTTCGTGGTCGGCTCCGGACACAAGAGTATGGCATCGGTCGCGCCGTCCGGAGTACTGGCGATGACCGAGGAATGGCTGCCCAAAGCCCTCCGCACCACATCAATGGTCGGAGATCTTACCAAACGCAAGTTCGGGATCAAGGAAGTCGAGATGCTCGGCTGCACCCTGATGGGCGGGACGCTGCTGTCCATGATGGCATCGTTCCCCACGGTAAAAGCGCGGACCCTTAAGTGGGAGGAGGAAGTACAACGCTCCAACTACTTCATCGGACGGCTGCTGAAGATCGCGGGCAGCCGGGTGCTCTCCGAGTACCCGAGAAAACACACCCTCACAAAAGTCGACACAACTGGCAGCTTCGACACGGTAGCCCAGACGCACAAGCGCCGGGGGTTTTACCTCAGTGACGAGCTCTCGTCCCGGGGGATCGTTGGCGAATTCGCCGGCGCAACCCGGACCTGGAAACTGAACACCTACGGCCTCTCGGATAAGAAAGTCCGCTACCTTGCGGATGCCTTCTGTGAAGTTGCAGAAAAACACGGCCTTGCGGTGGAAAAATAACCCGAGAAAAATTCAAGGAAAATCCCGATACGAAACCAAATGAGGAACCACCATGACAACAAAGAAATTCCATCTTGGAACAACCTCCCTCCATGCCGGGCAGGTACCCGATCCGACAACCGGGTCCCGGGTTGTACCGCTCTACCAGACATCGTCGTACGTGTTCAAAAATACGGAACACGCAGCCAATCTGTTCGGGCTCAAAGAGCTCGGGAACATCTACACCCGGCTCATGAACCCGACCACGGACGTTTTCGAGAAGCGGATCGCTGCTATCGAAGGAGGAACCGGTGCAATCGCCACCGCGTCAGGAGCCGCAGCCATCACGTATGCGATCCTGAACATCACCCGTCCCGGTGACGAGATCGTTTCGGCCGACAACCTGTACGGTGGCACCTATGAGTTCTTCCACTACACGCTCCCGAAGTTCGGGCGGCATGTGGTATTCGTTGACTCAACGAACCCGGAGGCGTTCAAAGCGGCGATCACGCAAAAGACCAAAGCGATCTTTGCCGAGACAATCGGCAACCCGAAACTGGATGTTGTGGACTTTGAGAAGATCGCGAAGATCGCCCACGATGCCGGTATCCCGCTCATCGTGGACAACACGACCGGTGTCGGGCTTGTCCGCCCCATCGAGTTTGGTGCGGATATCGTAGTCCACTCTGCCACCAAGTATATCGGGGGCCACGGGAACTCGCTCGGTGGGGTTATTGTCGATTCCGGAAAATTTTCGTGGAACAACGGGAAGTTTCCCGAGTTCACCGAGCCGGACCCGAGCTACCATGGTCTGAAGTACTGGGATACGTTCGGGAACTTCCCGGGCCTCGGGAACGTTGCCTTTGTCTTCAAGATCCGCGTCTCACTCATGAGGGACACCGGCGCCGTGCTCAGCCCGTTCAATGCCTGGCTCTTCTTAATCGGCCTTGAAACTCTTCACCTGCGTGTTCCCCGCCATTCGGAGAATGCATTAGCTGTGGCGCAGTTCCTCAAAGACCACCCGAAAGTTGCCTGGGTGAACTATCCCGGACTTCCCGACAACCCGAACCACGAGCTCACGAAGAAATATCTCACCGGAGGATACGGCCCCATTGTCGGTGTTGGCATCAGGGGCGGGGAAGCAGGATCGAGAAAATTCATCGACAACCTGAAACTCTTCAGCCAGCTTGCCAACATCGGGGACAGTAAAAGTCTCGTCATCCACCCATCATCCACGACCCACCAGCAGCTCACCACAGAAGAACAGAAGAAGACCGGGGTAACGCCGGAATTAGTCCGCCTCTCTATCGGTACCGAGGATATCGAAGATATCATCGCGGACTTGCAGCAGGCACTGGAAGCTGGTTCGTAAGGAAGAGCCCCCAACCACCTCCCTTTCAGGATATCCGGGATTGTTTTGCAGGACAAACGCTGGAAACAACATGGAGAGTACAGATGATCAAAGGATCCGCAGGAATTGTTAAAACTCAGGAATACCACTATTCCTCCCCAATCGTGCTGGAAAGCGGGGAGACCCTTCCATCCCTTACGCTTGCGTATGAGACCTATGGGAAACTCAACCGCGAGAAGAGCAATGCCATCCTCGTCTGCCACGCACTCTCCGGTGATGCCCATGTTGCCGGGTTCCACGAAGGTGATACGAAACCCGGTTGGTGGGATTCCGTTATCGGGCCCGGCAAGGCACTCGACACGGACCGGTACTTCGTGATATGCTCGAACGTACTCGGGGGATGCAAGGGCTCAACCGGCCCGTCATCCATTAATCCGGAAACGGGTAAACCGTTCGGTGCAAAGTTCCCCGTCATCACGATCCGGGACATGGTGAACGCCCAGAAACTCCTCATCGATCATCTCGGCATCAGCCAGCTCTACGCAGTGGTGGGCGGTTCAATGGGCGGCATGCAGGTCCTGCAGTGGACCGTTTCATACCCGGATGCCACGAGAAAGGCAGTAGTCATAGCCGCAACCGGTTACTCGACACCCCAGCAGATCGCGTTCAACGAAGTCGGCAGGAAGGCGATCATATCAGATCCTCACTGGAACGGCGGCGATTATTACGGGAAGACACTCCCGACCCACGGTCTGGCACTCGCCCGGATGGTAGGCCATATCACATACCTCTCAAACGAGTCCATGCACGAGAAGTTCGGCCGGGCACTGCAGGGCAAGGACCGGATCGGGTTTGACTTCTCCACCGATTTCAAGATCGAGAGTTACCTCCACCACCAGGGCGATACCTTCACCAGAAGGTTCGATGCGAACTCCTATCTCTACATCACCAAGGCCATCGATTACTTCGACCTGACAAAAGACGGTTCGCTCACGACCGGCCTTGCCGGCGTGAATGCGGCGTTCCTCGTCATCTCGGTCTCGTCCGACTGGCTCTACCCACCTTACCAGTCGCAGGAGATAGTCTCGGCCCTGACAGCAAACGATGCAGAGATCCATTACTGCGAGATCCGCTCGAATTACGGCCACGACGCATTCCTCCTCGAATCCGGCCAGCTCAACTATATTGTGGGAAGGTTTCTCTCCCGCACCGTGGTACGGGACGTCATGATCACGGACGTCCATACCATCGAGGAAGGGACCACGATTGCTGTTACGGCACGTCGGATGGTCAACCAGGGCCTGAACCACCTGCCGGTACTTTCCGCAAATGGTCAGCTCGCAGGGATCGTCACCTCATGGGACATAGCAAAGGCGGTTGCATCCAACTTTCTCTGGCTGGACGAGATCATGTCCCGGGATGTGGTGACGACAACTCCGGATGAACCGATAGAAGCAGCAGCAAAGAGGATGGAAGAGCACGCCATCTCGGCGCTCCCGGTAATTGACGAGGAACAGCACGTGATCGGGCTCATCACGGCGGATGCAATCAGCGTGCTGGTCGGGAGAGCGAATCCATGAGGATCCTCTCTATCCACGCCGACTGCATGTGGTACCGTGTCACGAAAAAAACGAAGCTGGCCGAACCAGTGGATATTCTGGAGGACCGGATGGAGGAGTGCGTAGTGCTCTTCTGCTGCGTCGAAAAGCTTGATGAGAAAAATCCCGAGCATGTCGTCGAGAGCGCAAAGAAGAATGTGACGGCACGACTGGCAAAGCTGAAAGTCAGCCAGGTGATGATCTATCCCTATGCGCACCTGACGAGCACACTCGGTTCACCGGAGTGTGCACTCGGCATTCTCAAAGGCCTTGAAAATAGTCTCCGGGCTGAATCCATCAGTGTCAGGCGGGCACCTTTTGGCTGGTACAAGGAGTTCGAGATCCGGGGGAAGGGGCACCCGCTCGCCGATCTCTCGATGACCATCTGTCCGTACGAGGGAACGGAGTGTGACTTTACCTGCCCCTACTGCCACCACCCGGTCAGGGAGAGCGACATGAACCCTGTATGTCCCGGATCAGGATCCTGTCTCCGGAAAGACGATACTTTCGGAAGAAGACCCGGGACAGACCCGGTTGAAAAACCCGTCGCATCAACGGCCCTGCTCGTCCCCGGTTGCCCGGAAGTCCCCGTGCAGCAGGCGCTCGCACTCCACATCTCCCACAATCTCAGGAAACGCGGTACGGCACTCACGGTCACGGGTAACCCGGCGGTCCTGAACCTCCTGAAGGTATCCGATCCGGAAAAACTGTACCTGCCGGAAACGATTGTCCTCGAAAAATGTATCGAAGAACTCGTAGAGAAGAAGCGGGACTGCAAGCTCTGCATCGTCTTTGCGCACAGCGATGCCGGGATCTCGTATGCAGCAACGATGCGCCATCTCCTGCCGGCTTCCCGTCTTATCGTGATAATCTTCGGAAAGGACCCGGAAGCACTGGCAGCACTGATCGATTTCCCCTGCGAGAAGATCGTCGACAAGGCGGTGCACAACCCGATGCAGCTAAGAAAGAAGATCAACGAGGTGTTCGGATGGGTTGTATAGAGAACCTCCCGTACGAGATGATCCTGCCGCTCGGGGCATCATTTAAGGAGTGCCGCGAGTACGTGGAGAAGAATTATTCCGAATTCTGGTATGTCGACCCCGGCTATCGGATCTTTGACGAGTACCTTATCGGACTGCCGCCCATTGCGCTGGGTATCGACGGCAACAGGATCATTTTTCCTTACACAAAACCCTGCCATGGCACATACCTGCTCGCGGTAGAGGATGCCGATGAAACGACACGTGTCCGGAAAACAGCGAGAAAGAAGAAGTAAATTCTGGAGAGAGAGGAGCATGAAGAACCAGTGGCTTGTCCGCTACTCTGAAATATTCTTAAAATCCGATCCTGTCCGAAGACAGTGGGAAAATACCCTGATCGCCAATATCCGCGAGGTCATGCCCGAAATCCACGTCCGGAACGAACGGGGCAGGATCTGGCTTGACGGGGATGTGAAACCAGGGCTCCTGAAAAATATCTTCGGCATCGTCTCGTTCTCGGAAGTCGAGCATATCCGGCTTGACGAGATCGGGACACATCTTCCCGGCTACTGCCACCGCCACGGGATCGGGACAGCAAAGACCTTCGCAATCAGGGTAAAGCGGGTCGGCAAGCACCCGTTCAGCTCGAACGACAAGGCGATTGAATACGGCAATCTCCTGCGAAACGAATTCCCTCATCTCAAGGTGAACCTCGCCCATCCCGATAAGGAGATCCATATCGAGATCCGGGCGAATGAAGCGTATCTCTATGACACGGTCATAAAGGCGGTTGGAGGACTTCCTCTCGGTGTCGAGGGCACGCTCGTGGCCCTCGTGTCCGGGGGGATCGACTCCCCGGTTGCAGCATGGATGATGATGAAGCGCGGCTGCCGGATCCTGCCCCTCTACGTGGCACTCGATACGTTCCTTGACGAGACGACCCTTGCCCGGGCAGAGCGTGTTGTCCGGGAACTTGAACGTTACCAGCCGGGGATTGCCCTGACGGTCATCAGGGATTCCTATCTTGCGGAGGCAAAACAGGAACTCGTGAAACTGCACCAGGAGAAGTATACCTGTATCTTCTGCAAGCGCCGGATGTACCGGGTGGCGACGGCCTTTGCACAAGCGCACGGCGCACAGGGGATCGTGACCGGTGAGTCGCTCGGTCAGGTAGCGAGCCAGACGCTCGACAACCTTGTCGTCCTCACCGATGCGGCATCCGAAATCCCGATCCACCGCCCCCTGATCGGGTTCGACAAGGAGGATGCAATCCGGATTGCCCGGGAGATCGGGACATTTACTGAATCCATATCATCTGCATCGGGTTGTAAGGCGGTACCGAACGGGCCGTCTACAAAAGCGAAACTGAAGACAATCCGGGAGTTGGAAGCAGAGATGACAGCAACGGATATGCCGCTACCGGTATAATGATGAAACCAGGAAAAATACCGGCTGGAGATCAGGAAACAGGGGGGTCGGCATGCAGGAGCCGGTGAATCCCGGGCACCCCCTCAAATTGCCGCATGTTGTCGCCCTTTATACCGGCGCTGTCCTCGGCTCAGGAATCCTGATCCTTCCTGGCCTGGCCGCCGAACTTGCAGGGCCAGCTTCTCTTGTAGCATGGGGGCTGATGGCAATTCTTGTCGTGCCGATGTCACTGGCAATGGCATTCCTGTCGGCCCGTTACCCGGATGCCGGCGGGGTCTCTGCATTTGTTTCGAAGGCCTTCAATCCGCAGATTGGTTCCCTTATCGGCTGGTTCTTCCTCCTTTCGGTTGTGGTCGGTGCCCCGGTCCTTGCCCTCACGGGATCGGGGTATATCTGTGCAGCAGCGGATCTCGGTGACGGGGCGCGTCTCCTGATTGCCACGGCAATCCTTGTAGCGGGCATTCTGGTAAATTATCGCGGAATGAAGGTGACCGGACAGGTACAGGTAGCTGTGGTCCTGACCACGATTATCATCCTTATTATTACTTTTGCCGGGAGTATTGCCACGATCGACCCGGCAAACTTCACACCCTTCATGCCGAATGGCTGGGAAAGTATTGGTCATGCATCCGCGGTATTATTCTGGTGTTTCATCGGGTGGGAAGCCATCGCACATATTTCCGGTGATTTTGAAGATCCGCAGCGGGACGCTATCCGGGGAACCCTGATCGCTGCGGGAATTATCAGTATTCTCTATTTCCTTACTGCTTTCGTCGTTGTCGGAACCCAGAGTTATGGCCCAGCCATTTCCGACGTCTCCCTGATTGCTATCATCAAATCATCGTTTGGCCCGGCCGGTGCAATGGTTGCCGGTATTGCGGCCCTGTTCGTCTGTATGGCGCCAGCAATCGCTTATATCGGGGCTGCATCCCGTCTCGCATGCTCACTGGCCACCAACGGATTCGCACCACGCTATCTGGCCCGCAGATCGGAAAAATACCGTACCCCGCTGGGAGGGCTCATCTTCCTGTCCGTTTGTTTTGCAATCCTGCTCTTTATTTTCAGTACTCGCATCGTCTCGCTCTCCATGCTGATCCAGGTCCCGAGCGCCACCTTCATCCTCACGTATATCGGCGGCTGCGCAGCCGGCATAGTCCTCTTGAGCGACAGCCGGCTCGGGGTGCTTGTCAGTATCATCTCGCTGATCCTGACGGTAGCGATATTCCTGTTTGCCGGATGGGCAATCCTGTACCCGGTTGCTATTACCGTCATCTGGTCCCTGTTCCTGGTAATCACCGGCCGGTTTCGCGGAATTTTCTCTCGTTCCCTCTCGTGATATACCCGGGAAAACGAGGAGTCTGGTATGATTGAACGAATAGGAAACTCGCGGTTTTATATCCATATTCCTCATTCGCCTGTTTTTTTATACCATCCGTTGGAAAACCCGGCCTTCGTATTCGCGTTCCGGCAGCCTTTTTCAGGTCCGGATGGGGAAAAGTAGGGGCCAAAAAACAGGGCTAAAGAAAGGGCCCCGGTGCCGTTTTAATGAAGTGCAATTCTGCCGTATTTTGGCAAACGGGGTTCATTTAAAGCGTATTTTTTAAGAGGTTGGAAAATCTCGATTTTACGGGGTTTTCCGGGAAGGGGATCAAGAAAAGGAGGCCAAATTGAGGTTATTTTTCCGTATGTACCATCCGATGTAATTCAGGACCGAATATTTTCGAGATACAGACCTTCGTTTCAGTAAAAGAACAACCCGTATCGATAAAAATTGCCCCGATTAATGCTTCGACAGTATCCGAATACAATTTATTTTCTCCAGTTTTTAGCTGATCGCCTTCCCCCATATGATGATAAATCAGATAATTTTCGAGAAGTTTCAGACGGGCTCCGACTTCAGCTAATTTCAGATTTTTTTCCAGATCGGATTTGATAATGGTGATGTCCCCCTTGGTTTTTACACCCAGCTCCATCAACAGTAAGACAAAACCCGCCTTTAAAATTGCATCCCCCAATGTTGCGTAGGTTTCTTGATGAGGACAGTCTCGGGCATCGTTTTTCCGTTCTTTTTCTTCTTTCGCGAATGTCGGGTGTGTTAAAGCCCGGAATAATTCTCTTCTATCCTTGAAGGAATGTCCGAGATCATCTTCGAGCAATTTGATTTTGGCCGGGTCCATAGTAGGGTGAAGGATAGAATTGGATAAAAATCAATCCTGTTTCCCTCTCTCTACCTTCTTTCGGTAATACTTCCTGCACTTCGCCCGGTTCCGTTCCCGGTTCGCCTTCTCGCGGGCCAGCCGCAGTGCCTCTCCGAGGTTGAGGCTTCCTTCGCTCAACTAACACCTCGCTCAGGATCCCGGCCCGCAGACTTTGGAGTGATCCAGACATCGCCAATATGCCGAAACGCTTCTTCGAACCGCTCGGGACGGGGGCCAACGTAAAACAATGCAGGGGAGAACGTCGGGCTTTTCCGCTCATCGCTCCCGGGCCCGCCGAACCGGACCCGCGCCGAAGGGAAACAGACCCGGCACGAGAGCCGGGTGAGCGTCTTCCAAGCGGAGGTCTCGGTCGCTGACTTCCAGAGAATGATCGCTTCCGTGGTCCGGCCTTCCAGCGTTTCCAGGAATAACTTCGAGAACCAATCCTCGACTTCGTAACCGAACGGGGGATTGAGGAATACCCGGCCCACCCAGGGTCGCAGGAGACCATTGTCCTGAACTGTGTAGTGCCTCGCTGCCGGCACATTCGGGATCTTCCGGCTGTTGCTGCATGGATCAAGATCGATCGCTTCCATGCAGGCAATTACGGCATCGAGGATGTACTGAGGGGTGTAATGCTCAGTACTGGCGTGAGAGAGAAGTGCTGCCGGGACCGTCATGGCTTCTCACCCACCCGTTTCTTCTGCGTCTGCTCCATTGCCTCCCGTGAATAGCAGGCTTCGCAGAGCCGGACACCGGTCCCGCGATCAAGATACACGGCCGGGGCCAGATCGCAGACCGAACACCGGCCCACGCTGCTGGAGATCCGCTCCATCGCTGCCAGGGCAATTGTCCCGGGCAGGGGCGGGGCTCCGGCCCGCTGCTTTTCGGCAGCCGCGAGATAACAGACTTTGCAGAGACACCGGGCATCCCGTTCCGCTTTCGGGCGGGCCTTGCGCTCTGCCGTCAGTTTCTCGACATACAAGGCACCCTTCCGTCCACAGCAGTAGCAGATGCTCCGCCCCTCATAGATCTCGAGCTTTTTGTAGTCCGAGGCCCGGACGGACCGGCGTTCCGTGATTTTTCCGGCCGCCGGCTTGTTTTCCTTCCCAGCTGAGGCCGGCACCGGTTTCCGTGAGGCAATCGGAGATGACCGGTCGTCCGGTTCACAATTCAGCGGGGCCGGTGCTGAATCCGGATCCGATCTCACGGAAGTTCCGGAGTCACCGTCGTACGTACTTGCGGACTGCTCAGCTGAGGCATTGTCATTTGTGTGATCCGCAGTTCCACCGGATTTGCCATTTTGTACAGCTAAATGTGTGTTTGTACAAAGTACATCCAATTCCCCGCCGGAATCAGCGGCTTTCTGTCTCACGGAACCTTCCGTAATCCTGCTGCCGGACTGCCGTGATTCCACCGGCTCGTCCGGGTCCGGACCCGGGTCATCATCGAGCCAGACAGCGCCGCCGGCCATCCACTTCCCGTACAGGTCGTGATCGAACGTGTAGGCGTTCGTCCTCCGACGGGTGGAGTGCCCGGTCATCTCATCTTCGGAGATGATCGTGCGGTCCGTGTACGCGATCGCGGGACATTTTTCCAGCAGCCCGGTGTATGCCGCACCCCGGCTCGTGTAACCGTGGATCAGCCGGTGCAGGACAGCATTCGAGAGCGCCGTGGCTTTCTGCAGCATAGGGATCGTGAACTCGACCCAGTGCAGGGTAACGATGGAGTTGATCAGGTCAGACTCCATCTTCGTCAGTTTCGTGGTCTGGCCGCCCACCGATCCATTGAGGAGACTGTAGAGCCGGGCCGCGCCGTCGAAGTCAGCCCGGGTCGCCATGATGCACGGCACGCCATTTACCTCTCGCCGCTCACGCTGGAGCGAAAAGAGAAGTGTGTGGGCTTTCACCAGGCCCAGCAACATCTCCGGATTCCGGCGATTAGTCTGGCTCTGGAACCGGATCCGCTTGGCAAAGGGAATAACGACATGCAGCCTCTCGCGCCCGAGCAGTTCCCACATGGCCCGGCAGAGCTGGACATCGGGCCGTTCCCCCTCAGCATGCTCCGGCAGGGCCTCGCTGTCTTCGAGAATCCGGGTGAGGACCCGGTTGTCCTGCTCGATCGTGTCGTCGATCCAGCAGGTGAGCATCCGGTTGAATACCTGGTCGTCGCCGCTCCCTTCGACCTTCGCCACCCACCAGACGCACCGCTCCGGGATTGTGCAGACGAAACCTTTCCGGTCCTTGTTCACGGTCCGGTACATGAACGGTTTCCGGAAGGAGGTCGTAACACCCTTGAGGATCTCAGACATATCGTCCGAGAGGCTTGTGTCATCGAGGACAATCACTGTGCCTGGCTGGAGGTTGTCGATGTAGAACAGGGCCTTGTTCGACATCGAGCCGGAGAGCTGATGGCGCTCCGGGACCTGCCGGATCAATGTCGAGAACGTGTGTGACTTCCCCTTCCCGCTCTCTCCCGATACGGAGACGTGCAATCCTGTCGTGTTGAGGACAGAGCGGGAGGCAAGCGACATGATCAGGCACTCGGCAACCGTGTCATCGCCTTCATGATCGAGGGCGAAGGTCCGGAGCATGGCCCGGAGTGGATCTCCGGACCGGAGGACCAGCAGAGCCTCCTCAGTAAATGTATCCCCGGGTCCCGGTGCGGGACCGGGCGGGATCCCCGGGGGCGGGCTCTCCGGCTTCGGGGCAGCCCGCTTCTTTCCCGGCTCGAACCGCTCCCGCAATTCCTGCCACCGCTGCGACCCGCCTCCGCAACTCTCGTGATGGCACCCGGCATGGATGGCGCCGTTTGCGAACTGGATCGCATAAGCTCCGTCCTTGTGCGCACCGGAGAATGGACATTGATCGAAGAGGAACAGCGTACCGCCCTGGTAGGGTTTCTCGGTCTGCACAGCTATGTGATGGTCCGAAAGCCAGCGCCGGAGATCCAGTGGGGCCCGGGCCGGCGGGTTCCCGGCTTTACCGGCGGGTCGGGCCGGGGCTGGCGCGGCCGGAGGTTCCGGAAGTACACCGGCCAACCGCACGAGCAGGGTTTGTTCTACAATTTCCGGAGCCTCCGGTGCCTCGATGATAGCGGCCCGACGGTGGGGCCGGTCCGCGGTGCTGTCACCCTTCCGGCTCATCGTACCGTAAAGCTTCCAGATCCGGGCCGCATTGAAGTTCGCGACATCGACCTGAGCGACCGCATCATTGAACACGGAGGCGAGGACCTCGAGGCAGTGTTTCACCAGGTCCCGCGATCTGTCATCATTGGACAGATCGATGAGGTAGAGCAGGTGTGCACCGTTCCCGGAATCAGCCAGTACCGGGGCCGGCCAGCCCATACCGGTCAGGTACTCAGCTATCCGCCTCGCCTTCGCTATCGCTGCCGCGTGCTCCGTCCCGGTCGAGGAGACTCCCGAGGGCCGGACCGGGTCCACATCGACCGGCAGCCACCGGCGTCTTACGATATCAGCGTCCGATGTCGTAACATCCTTCTTGCCAAGCCGTATCTTGATCCGGTTGGCCCGGCGGGAAAGCAACGCGGGATTGACCGGGTTGAGCGTGATGTAAATGCCCTGTACTGAGGGCAGTACATCCAGCGCCCCGACCTTTTCCGCAAGGTCTTCCGGCGAATCGAAATATCCGGAGGCTATCCCGTCATCGGTGATAGCCCGGACCTCGACTATCTGACCGGGCGCGATAAGAATACAGGTGGCAGCAAGGACCTCATCCCCCATGTTCCCCCGGTACCGGTAACTGAACCGGCCCGTTCCCGGCTTGCTTTGGTTCGGGGCCGTCAATAATGGTACAGAACCAGAGGGTTTCCCCCATCAGGACCCGGGGATATGCCGAATAACAATTGCGCCCCTGGCACAATATCCGGCCTCCCGAGTCCGACATAATCGGGCAGATCTTCCGCTCGCTCATCTCCAGGGGGTCCTCCAACTCATGCCACATGATTGGCCACCTGTTGGGAATCCGCGATCATCGAAGCCGCAACCCACTTCCCCTTCACGACAGAGATAAACGAGACATCTGCAATCGAGAATGACTGGGTCGCCGTGATGAAAATGATCCTCCTCTGGCCGTTGAATCCGGGTCGCTTTCCGTAAATGGTTGCTTCGCTTTCAGGACCACAATTGTCCCGGAAAACGGAAACGCGGTGCCCGTAGAAGAGGACATTCCGGATATCCTCCTGGGAAAGAGGGTACAATCCTTCGGGGGTCTCGATGTTAACCTTGCCTCCGCTACTTCTGCGTATTATGACCTGATTTACCGTCGTAAAAATCACCAACAGGTCATGTCAATTTCGGCAGGGTTAACCGTCAAAAAATTAAATATGATCTGAGTAGAGCGATCTACTCCCCCTGTTCGTCTCATTGTGTAGTTGTGGTAGACTTGCATGTTAAGCGGGCAGGGGTTCAGGCTGTTTTGCATTGTTTTTCCTCCGCAAGTACGAACAGTCCTTTGTCGATCATAAATTGCCCGAGCCCGTCAAATCCTGTCCGGCGCTCATAGGCTTCGATAGCTTCACGTGTAACGCAAAGTTGGTCCATAAAAGTTCACCTCTCTGTGCAAGCAAGGCTTTTCTAAAAGAATTGATTTATGTGAGCCTCAGCCCACGGTAGTTGGCTTGCACAATTTTACTGATATACAGAACGTTATATACTTACCGAATTTGAAGCGATTCGGAAGTTTTGTCTGCTTTTGATAAGAATTCACTCAGTTCCTTGCCATGCCGGATGATGAAACGCTTGATCGTCTCCTCGGTCGCGACGCTGTCCGGGCTCAGTGATTCCCCGCAACCGAAACACCAGGTTGTGGTCGGCGGGTTGATGTGCTGGCAGTGCGGGCACTGGCGCGGCGCGACCTGTGGCTCCTTCTTTTTCTCATCCGGCTTCACAATGCCATAGACACGCGAAATCTCGGAATCGATATCTTTTCCGGTCAGGTGCGCATAGGTTTCGAACATTGTGGTGTTGACGGTTCCCCACATCATCATCTTGATGACGCTCTCGCTCACTCCGTCATTTATCATGTGCGTAATCCTTGAGTGCCGGAACAGGTGCGGTGTAACGTGCTTGGTGATCCCGGCCCGCTCGACGATTCTTTGGATCCGCTTCGCGATCGTTGCGTGGATGAAGGGCTGGCCCCAGCTGTTCACAAAAACCAGTGCTGACCCTTCCGGTTTGCCCGGATAGTCCGCTTTCCAGTTCTGCAGGTACTGAGTGCACATGTATGCCCGCACATACCGCGGGAATTCTGTCTTGAATTTGATGCTGGTTGCGACGCCGCCATTACTGAACGTGAGATCTTCCCATTTCATTTGACAGACCTCGCCAATCCGGAACCCGCCTTCATACAAAAGCATGATGAGGGCCCGGTCCGCGCTAGACTTGCATGATTGGATGATAGTTTTAATCTCATCCGGAGTCAGCAGGTCAGATGCTTTCTTGGTTACTTTATTTTTGGCCGGGGGTTTGAGGGCCCGGACCTTCTTCTCAGGGAGATTGCTATATCCGTTTTCTATAGCCCAGAGCAGGAACCGTTTCAGGATCACGACATGGTCCGCGAGTGTGTTTTGCTTGAATGGCTTCCCTTTGTAGCTCTTCCCCGCCTTGAGTGCGTCGATTCCCGAATACACATCGCCCATGGTAAGCTCACGGAAGGGCTTGATGAACCGGCGCCAGCCGACCAGATTGAAGGTGAGCATGTTGGCCCGGCCGATGCAGATACCTACAGCGGCCCGCTTCTCTGCGATGAATTCAGAGATCAGGGCCGCATCATCCTGGGTTAAACGACCGGAAGCAAGACCGGCTGTGATCGTATGGCTCGAATACTCAGGTTTGATAGTTGAGAAAACATCTGACTGTGTAGCTGTTGGGGTAGACATGAAAGAAGGTTGACCAAGACTACCTAAAAGAGTTATGATGCGATTCCAACTTTTGGTCTACATACCCCCGACCAGATTCGAACTGGTGTCGCCGGATCCAAAGTCCTGCATGATTGACCGCTACACTACGGGGGTGGAAGTTGGGCAAATTTTCCGGCCCGGAAAATTTGTGCTAATGATGTTGGTGCCGGAGATATTAAAGTCAGCACGGCGTGTTAAAAACGACAGGACCGGGTCAGGACCCGATCATGATATCCGCACGGGGTTTTTCATGGGGTTTCTTTGCCGGCTCCTTGTGCTCTATTGTTACCGGAGTCTCTGTAACATTCTGCGGCGCCATAGCGTGGCCCAATTCTTCAGCCTTCTGGATCTGCTTTGGGAGCCGGGCCAGGATCTCTTTGCTCACCTTGATCTGCTCCTTCATGAGGGAGCTGAGCTCGGCAAGGATGCTGTTCTGTGCCTGGAGAGCCGCGGCCAGCTCGTGACCTGATGGGCTGTCTGTCACAAGCTCCGGGGTGAGTGCCTGCTGTTTCTTGATGAACTCTCCGCGCCGTTTCCAGATCTTGCTGATGCTGTCAATGCCTTTCTTCCGGGTAGGAAAAGTCTCGCGGTACCGCTCGTAGAATTCATGGCTGTCACTGCACTGGATGACAAGATCGATCTCAGCATCATCAATCTTTTCGTATTTTCGTTTCTGGACACGGGGCATGGTACTCTCGTAGTATGTCGTCAGGGATGCTAAAAAAGAATTGTGGTTGGCATCCAATTCATTTCAGTGCCCCGACATATAAAATGCCAGGATAGCCGTCAAATAAAAAACAAAGGCCGAAACTTATGTTTTCAGACAATTCTGATAAAAAGTCCAATCACGAAAGATGAAACAATGCACAATATTTCGATGATAATTGAATTTCCATTTTTTTCCAATGTATAATTATAATGAGAGAAAAAAGAAAGATTCGATTTATTGAGACATTATCTGTTTCATTCAGAAATTAAAGAGGTCTCGAAAATTTCAAAAATCTGGTTCGATTGCAGATTCCATTCCGGAAAACCATTAATGAGACTCCCACAAATATCCAATGTATCCATTTTAAGAGATAAAAATGAATGATTGGAAAAAAATAATTTTCTATTTTTCCACGGGAAACAAAGGGGTTAACCAACAATCATTTCGAGAAGCAGTACGGCGAATGGAGGGGATGTACTGTCCCCACTGTCGGGATCTGCAGAGCACATAATTGATTAGAATATTTAAAAAGTTGCTTTTTTCACACAGTAGATTATTATTCGAATTAATTTCCAATCTTCAACTCTCATCGAAAATATTCATAATTGGAAAACAATGAAAATTCAACCACGCCACAACAGCAATTAGGTTTCTAAAAAAATCGACAGTAGTTCTGATGACTGAATCAAGAAAGGTATGATAATTTTGATACGGGCTGCCACCGTTCCTTCCAGTTATCCCGCATCAGGTGTCGGCAGGAACACCATATCCCGGGCTGATATCCTGCATAATGCTCAGGCAAAAATGACACCCATTGGATAGAGTGCTCCGCCCCCATATGGCCGGATGGAATTATACTATTCCCCATTTGCCAGCTTCCCCATAGGGAAGCTTACCAATGAATCCCATCAGCGGCAACCCGCAATCGCGTTTATGCCGCCCGATATTCCCCACAGGGTCATTTTTGCCCGCAGAATGGAAAACTCAAAGACCCATTTTATGTATAGCAATATATGGTTTATAAGAAGAATGAAATCAAAAAAGGAGCCCGAATCAGGCTTATTCGTTCGACCCGGAGAGCGGGAAGTACTGCTGATAGACCTGCCGGCGTTCTTCGATATCGGTGTGCAGGTAGATCTCCGTTGTCTTGATGGACGTATGGCCGAGGTTCTCCTGGACCACCCGGAGGTTCTTTGAGCGTTTGTACAGCTCGCTTGCGTAGCTGTGGCGGATCTTGTGGGGAGTAATCCCCGACGGGGCATAGTGCTTGAAGATGTGCTGGATGGCACGGGAGGAGATATGCTTGCCCTGCTGACCGACAAAGAGGGGACCACTGGTACGGGTACCGATGAACGATAAGATCTCGGCAAGTGTGTCCTCGTCAACGAAAACAAGGCGGATCTTGTCACCTTTTCCCCGTATTCGGATCGTATGCTCATCAAAGTCAATGTCCTCGATGTTCATGTTGCAGAGCTCGGAGACACGGACACCGGTGGCATAGATGGTCCGGACGATGAGCTTGTCGCGGAGATCATCGATGGAGTCGATGAGCCGGAGGACCTGGTTGTGCTTAAGATATTTTATCTCCTGCTGCTTGATCCGGGGACGGTCGATTCCCAGCAGGGGGTTGATACTGACCACTCCCTGCGTTGAGAGAAACCGGTAAAACGAGCTCAGGGTAGAGATGATCCGGTGAAAGGTCTTGGGCTTGTAGGTCTGCATCGATGAGACGAAAGCAAGAAAATCATTCACCATGACGGGCGTGACATCAACAGAAGTGTCAAGACGGGCATTTTCGAAGTCTTTCCAGTGGAAGACGAGCTTTGTCACATCCATATTCCGCCGGAGCCAGACATAATACCCGAAATGCCGGATGACCTGTTCGTAACTGTCAAGAGTCCGCGGGGAATAGTTCCGCATCCGCAGGTAGTTCCGGTAGCTCTTGAGCCATTCCGAAAAATACCCGCTTTCCATGCTCTATTCTATTTTATCTCAAATAAATAAAGGTTTGCGCAGAATAACTGTTCTGCGAAACCCGGAAATCGCGAGATCTCCGCAGTTTTTCGGGCGATTTGTTTGGGCCACGGCAACAGTATTGTCTGACATTGAGCGTACAATTTGACTATTCTCGATGCACTGCAAGACCACTGGTTTCCAAAAACGGAAGAAAACTGTTGGGTAAAACAGGGGTTTTTTTCATTTTCCGCATCCGATGACCCACTTGTGCCGATAAACGCCCACAGAAACGCACTATGGCTGTTTTCAGGGATCACGGAGGCATGAGGAGCGATATAAGAGTGGTAAAAAGATAATTGATCCTGACCGGGATGAAAAAGAAAGTGGCAGATCAAGCGCAATGGATGACAAACTACTGATCCTGTGAAATAATTCAGAATTAAAGAATAGAATGAGAAGTCGCGGAATTTTTTGGATAGCATGAATATCCTCGGGCTTTCCATCAGGTATCTTTGCCTCAGGGCGTTATAGAAGGCTCAGTTGAATTACAGTATGAACCCATCTCCACCTGATAGAGAGGCAGCCCATAGAAGAAAGCCCCCTTGACCCCCCTTTTTCAATTTTAAGGCCCGGATACGGCCGAGTTCCACGATCCGAATGATCGACACACCGTGAAAATGAGAAGAATCCGAAGGCTTCCTTACGGGGCGAGGGTTTGAAAACATCCAGCGCCCGTGGCGCCCACTATCCCGTACCGTTTTTTCACATGGGTTTCCATCGCGGAAAGACCGCCTCGGGAGTCAGGGTAGTGGGATTGTGATTCCGCTGATTTTCGTATATGAGCAGCCAGAAGGGGGAGCTTTTCGAGAAGCCGGAGTAATTACGCCTGGCACCTGTCATGTTGATGTAACTGGCAGGAAGAAATTAGGCAATTCAAATGAAGATATGCAGGATTGCTGATTCAGAACACCGCCGGGAAACGGATATATTTACACCAGCATCCGATCCATTCTAATTTGAACGCACCCACACATAAACAGGATAAACATAAACAGGGTAAAAAATTCTGTTTGGCAGGAAATCCCAAGGTTTTTCCATACCATTTTCCGGCGATAATTGGTGAGATCGGAAAAGATTCCAAAAAAATCGATTTTATTTCAATTTTAAAGAGAAAAGAGGCCAAATATTTTTTTTATTATCCATTTTCCCCGACAAGTACGAACGGGAAAATTCGCATGACAAAACGAATGAAATAATGGGAAACTTATCTCCATTCTTCAATTTTTCAGAGAGAGAAAGTTGCTCTTAGAAAATTTTCTGATTAATTTTTAAACTTATAAAACAATAAAAAATTGTCATTTTATCGTCATACAATGTGATATTTTGGAAAAAATTCGATTGGAAATTTGACGAATCCACGGAGCATCTGAAGGACGTCTTTATCCCAGGGACTTCATCTTCGCAAAGAAAAGAATGCGTTATCATTGATACACAACGGCGAAGGTGTGAAAGTCCCAATATCCAAAAAATGTTGTTTTTAACAGGATTTCCGTATGTAATTAATATGTGAAATAATTGGGGATTTCATTTTACGAAGTAATTATTATAAATTGGAAATATCACGAAAAATTTGTTTTTATCCAGAAAATTGGATTTCCACATATTATTAATTTAGGCATTTATGAAATAACCAAGGATCCATCCCGGCCAAATATTCTCCCAGGCACTCTTTCGTCAGACTCGGATGCTACTGATGTGAAAGCCCGCCTATCCCAACATCCTGACGACAGGAAACACCCACGGGGAAATTGCAGCATTCCGGGAACCAATCCACTCTGAAAAAACAGACCGTGATGGCCTATTCGGACCGATTTCGATCACGATCACCTTTGGTTTGCTGAAAACCTTAAAGCCATAAGGCAACCACAAAAATCGCCATTTCAGACCCCAATTCCAAAAAAAGGAGCATATTTTCAATATCGTTATACTGTTGGGAAAAGTGTTCATCCTTATTATAAACCAAATAATGCTATACATAAGAGCGGATATTTAAGGAGAATTGACAGGTTGATCCGTGGAAAACAGGTGCATACGAAAAACAACCGCCACGGCGTCGAATCTGATGGCACCCCGACAGAGAGGTAGGAAACACCCGTTGATGAGCACGCGATCCCTGCACATCCTCATCAATCAGATTCCCCTCAGGGCAATCCCCGCAAGATTTCCGTATGAACAATTATATCCATTGGGAACCATTGGTAATGCTTGAGTATGAAAGAAGAAACCCAGATGCTGAATCCCCGCCAGGTCGCTGAGATTCTTGGTGTTCACCAGAAAACTGTTCATCTCTGGCTCCGATCCGGAAGGCTCCAAGGAATCAAGATTTCCTACCGTGCCTGGAGAATACCACAATCGGCACTTGACACCTTTCTTTCAAATAACAGTAATATCCGATCCCGACAGCAGAAAGACTCCCAAGGAAGTTTACCAGATCAAAAAGAGGCTGCACCAACCGTGAAACAGAGCACCCTCATCACCGATCACCAGAAACATACCGATACCTCACCGCAGTCCCGGATGAAACAGTATCTCCGGGACATCATGGGTGAGCAGGCACCGGAAGAATAAATCCCCACAGACCGTTTCACCTTCAAAAACACCACCAGGGTACGCGTAGCGCGTGTATCATCATGATCTTTTTTTAAGACATCACCGTTTTGGCTCTGCAGAAAACCTGAATGGGATAGTGTTAGATCGGATGGAGCCATGGGCGCTCGGGATCTTCCGACCCTCGCACCGCGAAGAATCCTTCGGATTCTTCTCATCCTCACGGTCTGTCGACTGTTCGGACAGGGTAACTTGACCGTATGCGGGCCTTAAGGAAAATAAAAACAGCGGGTCACACTCGTAATTCCGCTGAGTCTGTTGTTAGAAGGTTTCCTTCAGAGACATTGGTTCCCTATTTTTTGTTTTTCTGCATTTTACGTCGGAGAAATCAGGTATTTTTCCCCACAATATTTTTTACAATAAACCACATACTGCTATACAGAAGAACGAGAATTACTTCACTTCTTTCAGGTTTTTCCCTTTACAGCCACAGGAACAGGTGTTTGACAGTGGACGATACCAGCGAACAACAGGAGATCAACAAGTATAAGAAATTCAAAAAGGTCGATGGTGCAACCTACCGTAAAGTAAACCAGTTTCTGCGGAAGAGAACCTACATTACAGCCCGCGAATGGGCGCTTGCCCGATTGTGCACCGACTTCCGCACATCCGGGGGTGCCGAGATGACGTTTATCGGCAGGCACCTCCCGGAACTCGTCCCATTCATGGAGGACTCCTATACTCCCCAGGCGGTGAACCAGGCAAGAAACTCGTTCAAGCGCAAGGTGAGAAAGGCAAGCGCCACATTCTTCTACGGGGCAATGTGCGGCTTCTTTACCACGGACGAACTTGACGACCTCCTCTTCGAGGCAAGCGAGGTCTCCCGGTTTCTCCTCGAGGTTGAAGGCACAACTCTCGATATTGATGAAGAGATCGATATTGAAGACCGCATCACGAACGTGATGCGGAGTGTCGGCGAAGCGGCAAAGACGGTCTTAAAAGCACGCAATGATGAAAGGACCACCGAGCCCTCAGCTGCAACAGATCTCCCTGAACCGGTGCAGGAAGAGAATCTCCCGAAAAATACCTCATCACTGCAGGTAAGAGTCCCTGATAAGTCACCTATTCATGAGGATCCCGATAAGGTGGTACCTGTCGTTCCAATCCCTGACATTTCTCCGGTTAATAAAAATCTGAATACAGAGCGTGATACTCAATGAAGATCATCCAGGTTGCCGGCAGGTCCAATTCCGGGAAAACAACCTTTATCAGAAAACTTATTCCGGAACTGAAGAAGATAGGTCCTGTTGGAGTAATCAAGCATCTCGGCGATCACGAGTATCACCTTGAAGACGGGAAAGACACGACGTTTTTCTACGAGGCAGGCGCAGACATTTCAACAGGGATTGATAGTGAAAAGACCGTATGCACGCTGCACCATACCGATCTGGATTCAACCCTGAAAATGTATGCCGGGCACGGGATCCATTTCGCCGTGATCGAGGGATATAAGCAGCGATCCTACGCAAAGATCGTGATCGGCTCCCTGGAGATCGACCGGTGTGTCCTCAAAGACCCCACTCCAACTGAAGTGATAGGGGCACTCCACCTTTTTGACGATTATAAATAAAGGTACGACACCATGTGGTATGGACTATGCCAGTAAAGAAGATGCAGAAGCGGTTATTCGGGACCAACGGGGTGAGAGGGGTAGTCGGAAAGGATCTCACCCCGGATCTGGTCATGGTGATCGGGCAGTCCCTCGGGTCCATGAGAAAGGGCCGGATTGCAGTAGGTCGTGACACGAGGACATCCGGAGAAATGTTTATCCGTGCCCTTAAAGCCGGGCTCCTCTCCGTAGGTTGTGATGTTGTCGACTGCGGGATCCTCCCGACACCAGCACTCCAGTACATCGTGAAAGAGGGATTTGCGGCTGGCGCCATAATAACCGCATCCCACAATCCCCCGGAATATAATGGCGTAAAAATTATCGAGCCTGACGGAACGGAAATGGGAGACGAGGAAACGGTGAAACTCGAAGATAAGATTTTTAGCAGGGCTTTCTCCGTTGAGCCATGGGACCGGACCGGGAAAGAGACTCAGGGGCCGGAACTTCTTACAAATTATATCACTGCGATAACAGGATCGTTTTCCGGAAAGCCGGGGGAGGGCATGACTGTTGTTGTGGATCCCGGCTCGGGGCCGGCAAGCCTCACCACCCCGAGGATTTTAACGGACCTGGGGTGCCGGGTATTAACTATCAATGCGATCATGGACGGGACATTTCCCGGCAGGTTGCCGGAACCTTCGTTGGAAGGCCTGATGAATTGTGCTGCGCTGGTCACAGGGAGTGGTGCGGCATTTGGCGTGGCGCATGACGGAGATGCCGACCGGGCCGTTTTTATCGACGAGAAAGGACGGTTTGTTGAAGAGAATCTGCAGTTTGCCCTTATCGCAAGTCACATCTGTCGCCGGAAACAGGGAATCGTTGTCACGCCGGTGAGTACCGGGCAGGTTGCGGAAGACGTTGTAACCAGGGCGCGTTCATCCATTGAATATACACCGGTCGGGAGCATTTACGTTGCAAGGACCATGCGCTCGCTCCTTGATCAGGGAAAGCCAGTCATTTTCGGCGGCGAAGGAAATGGCGGGTTGATCTTTCCGGAACACCAGTTCTGCCGCGATGGCGGAATGACCGCTGCGATGATGGTCTCCCTCCTAGCATCTACCGGGAAAAAACTCTCCGAGCTTGTTGACGAACTTCCACCCCGCACCATTATTAAGGAAAAGATTGTCACACAAAAAGGAGCGGAGATAATCGGGAGGCTGAAGAATGCCTATTCCTCTGAAAAAATAGATGAGACCGACGGGGTGAAGATCTTCAGGAATGGGTCATGGGCGCTCATCCGCGCTTCCGGAACCGAACCTATAATCCGAGTAATCATTGATTCCCCATTACCAGAAGATGGACAGGCGTTTCATACAGAGATCATGAACTGTATTCGCAAGGCTGTTGATTCGGGGGGGCTTGAGGCCTCCCTTCATCTATAGTCATGATCGCGGTGGAAAACAGCCCCCTGTGCCAGAGTTTCCCAAATCGATGACAGGGCACCTCGTTTTAAGCAAAATACTCAATTTTGTAACCTATAATACAAAAATAATCAAAAATCAAGCGAATGCATTTTCGAAATTCTTTTAAAGGTGTTAGTCAAATTCAGATCACCGATCATCCGCTGGTTCGTGTGATGAGCCATGGTCCAGACCATCGATATACTGCACAATATCAAAAAAGGCCTTTCCGTAGAAGACTGGAAGGTGCTGGAACCGGTTATCGCAGTCTTTGATAATCCCCAGAACCGGCGGGCACGGAAAAACCTTGTAATAGATCTCAACAAGCTTATCCTTGATACCGCAATCCGGGAGAACAGGCCCTCCCTTCCTGCGGCCCTCCAGGAGATCGAGCGAAGTGACAATGAAGAATTATTCTCGCGGATAATCAGGCAATATATCCTCACAAAAGACCGTCGCTGGCTGGAGACTGTTTTCCTCCTGTCCGACAAGATCAGCAAAAAAAGCAACCAGTCCCGGGTGTTTGCCATGCTTGCCCGTGACCTGATCGATGCCGGAGTATCTGACGCTGCCCCGGACCTGATCGATCAGGGACTCCTCCTCCTCGACCGCATCAGTTTCCGGAAATACCGGTCAGATATCATGATCGATATCATCCCGCTGCTGATTGTCTGGGCGATTACCACACGCAGCCAGAACCTGCTCCGCACATCGCTCCTTCTCATCGAAGAGATAGGAGATATCTCCAAAAGGGCGGTATTGCATGCGGAGCTTGCTAAAGCTCTGGCTACCGTTGCCATTCTCGACAAGGACAGGCCCTTATTTTTAGACAGCATCCGCAGTGCAACCAGCATCCACCAGAAAATAAGGAGACAAAATTGTATCTCCGAGATTGTCGGAAAAGGCGCAAAGACGGTGTTTGGCAAGGATATGGCGGATATTCCCCGCTTCCTCGAGCGTTTTTCCGAAGTCCCCCCCGATGCATTCCTTGAGATCGTGAGCGCGTTAACCGAACAGTTGCTCGAACGGGTCAAGGACAAACAACAGATTATCACCATTCTCCAGCAGTTATGCCATGACAAACCGGAAGTCACGGGAACGCTGGTTATCGATCTGCTCAAAAAAGCGGAGCGCTCCGGAGACCAGTGGTTCTTATCCACGGCAATGGATCTTCAGCAACACATCTCTGACAAGGAGAACTTCCCGATACGGGAGATGGTCCATGCAGGGGTTGCCGTGGCGAACAATGCAAATGACATGCAGGTCCTCACCGAACTCATCCCGATCCTTGAACGCCACTGCAATCCTGACATTCTTTCGAGGATCTATCTCCAGTTCTCGCAGATTATGCTGGCCTCGGGAAACTTCAGCTATGCCCTGGGAATATTCGGGAAGATCAACCATGAGATCGAGAATGCAGCGCAATATACGGACTGCCTCACCCAGCTGCTGAAGGAAGGGGTGTTAAATGACAGCATCCCCCTGATCCATAACAACATCCTCACAAAACTGCACCCTGATGTCGTCAGCACTGCGGTATACCGGGCTACGATCGAACTGAGCAGGGAATCCAGTTACCACGACCTTATCCTTCACATCCTTTCGATCCGGAACCTTATCCTGCTCCATCCAAAACAGGACCACCTTATCCTAGAAAGTATAACCATCCTCGTAGACAGGGGATTTTTAGACTCCCATGATCCGGGGATCCTTATCCGGTTTGCAGAGTCCATCCGGGAACAGGCACTCAAGGAGCGCGCGATATCGAATATCGTTATCAAGATTGCAAAGATCGGGGTAAAGATCAAAAACCGGGACTTCCTTCAGAGAGCGGTCGGGCTGACATGCGAGATTGAAGGTCAGAACACCCGGTCTGCAGCCCTGAGCAGCATCATCGATGAGGCGTCAATCCTTGCAGCCCAGCAGGGCGATCTCGACCTGCTGCTCAGGATGAAAGCCTGGAGCAATTCCCTTCTTGAAAAAGACCTGGTCTCCTATGCAATGGCCAATATCATCGATGGGGTAATAAAATACGCTATTGATAAGCAATCCTGCGACGCACTCGAAGAGGCGTATCTCATCGCAGGCGAGATAAACGATCCCTCATTAAAAGGTCAGCTGTTCGAACGCATTGCGGAGTGTTTTGTGAAGATAGGATGCGCTCTATTAAACGATCCCTCGTTTGTCTCCTCCACACAGGAATTCGGGGTGAAATATTCACCGTTTGTCCGGGGAAGGGAAATCATCAGGAACCATGTAAAACCCCAGCAGGCGTCGCTGAAAATTGCCGGGATAATCGACATTATCCTGTCCTGTTCCAAAACAAGCGCAAGCCTGGACTACATCATACCACTCGCCCTGTTCGCAACTGAGATAGAGAACACCTTTGAACGCGATGCCATGCTGTCAAGGATAGTCTCAAACCTGAATGATGAGATTACGCATCCCAATTCAACAGATCCGTACGAGACGATGGCATTTCTCTTACGGAGGAATGAACTCGTCCATTCGAGCCCGGAAGTCATAGCGCTGATCCACAAGGTTCTCCTTCTGATATTTGATCCCTACGTCAGGCTCACGGGGTTATGCAATTTGGCTGACCTCTTTTCGCGATTGCAGAAAACTGAGGATGCCCGCCACATCCTTCAGGAGGTAGAGAAGAACCTGGACATCATCCTCAATTCCGGCTACCATAAAGTCCTTGTCCAGTCATACCTTGCATCATCATACACTCAGGTTGATGAGACGATTGCGGAAAAGAACCTCGCACGTGCAATCCAACAACTGGATGAAACCGAATTTGACAAGGACTCACAGGCCCGCCGACAGGTCATAAAAACCATTGTCCGGTTCAATACAATTCACCCGGATTCCCGTTGGTTCACCACCGCATTGCAGATAGCACAGAAGATCAAAGATCCAGCAGAGTATGCCAGCTCCCTGATTTCAGTGTATCGCATGGTCCGCAGGGATCCTGAAAAGCGCAGGGACCTGATACGCGCAATGGAAGCAGCTGCAGATAACGTTATTACCCCGTATGAGAAGGCTTCAGTAATCCTCTCCATTGTCAGGCTAACCCTCCAGAATGCGGATGGGGAACTGACGCTCAAACTCTTAAAAAAAGCAGAATCGCTCACAAAAAAGATCAACATCCCCTCAATTGCAGATACCATCAGGAACAATATCGCTGATATCTACAGCGGTCTGTATGAACAGTCGCATGATAGAAAAATGCGGGATCTTGCGATCCAGGTGATCAAAACAATCGATGCGGATGAGGTGCGTCTCTTCCGGCTGGAGCAGCTGGGATATACCGAGATGTATGAGATCACGCCCCAGTTTGTGAAGATCAAGTCGGTTTCCGAGAGAATGATAAAAGAGGGCATTCACCCGAGCTCCGTTGCAACACTGGAGAGACTGGTCAGGGCCGTGGCAGACAGGGGGAAGGAGGCGATATTCTTCTGTTACCTTTCTGTGTATTTCAAGAAAGAAGGTCAGGATAAACTGTCCCGGAAGATGCTCCAGAATTCAATCAAGGAGGCAAGAATCATCCGCCCGTTATCCCGGAGGGCTTTTGTGATGTGCGATATCGCGTTGAAAATCTCTGCCGCAGGCTGTGAGCATTCCGCGCAGGAAATCCTGGACTATGCAATCGATGCGGCGACAAATATCCGGCAGTCGACATTGAGAGAGGAGGTATTCGATGAACTGGGCCTTGCCATTAAAATTATGCAGAGGATGTAATGATGAAGACACTCAAAATAATCATCACCGGCAGGGTTCAGAAGGTCGGTTTTCGGGCATGCATCCGGAGAATAGCATCAGACCTGAATATCACAGGAACAGTTCTTAATCTTGAAGACGGAAAGGTGCAGGTTTATGCAACGGGTGAAGCGATAGTGCTTGAGAAATTCACCTCTATGGTTTACAGCTGTCCACGGGCTGTAATACGGGATCTCCAGATCACGGAGATGCCCTTGACAGTGTTCGATGGGTTCTCTGTTCTGAAACTGGAGAACAGGTTCAATACAGAATTTTAAAATCCGTTCCGGTCACAAGGGCCCGGGAAAAATTGTACACCTGTTCATTGACCCGGTCGGAGATATTTGCGGCGTAAAATGACTTAATCATAGCGCTTATCAGGGTATCTGACAGCATACACCGGTCGTTCGTAAGTTCAAAATCAGAATCTGTCAGGGATCCCCCTGCCATGTTCAGGACTATGGGATCAACCGTCCCTGCTTTTAATGGTTCGATGAGATCGTAGACGAGACCACCTTTTCCCTCATGGAGAAGCCCCACGTCCGGATTGAGGAGAGCTCCGATAACAGCAACAGTACAATTGCCAAAGAGCATAGCATACCCAAAAGAGAGCATCGCATTGACGGGGTCGGCCTGTGGTCGGAGGGTCCTCCTCCGAAATCCCAGTTCCGGTGGAAGACTCCGTGAGAGGATCTCATAATACATATCGGAAGAGAGTTTGTGCAGGCGGCGAATTTCGTCCAGTTTTATCAGATATTCCAGTTCATCCAGGGATTTGTGGAGCAAATCCAGTTCACCCTCATAAAACAGGCTGGATTGCCGGGATTCCTGAATTCGTTCGATCGCAAAGAGCCGGGACTTAATCGAGGCCTGTGCAATCCGGATCGCATACCGCTGGCGGGGAAGGGAACGCTGGTGTTCAGAACTCTCTTCACCATTGTCAGCGGAAAAAGGCCGTATCGTCCCAACAGGAGTTCCGTCCGAATCAAAAAAGGTGATATATACCCCATTCCTCACCAGCTGAGAGATGGTTGCAGAATGGATCGTATGCCCGCCAACAACAAGAAGGTGGGAAATATCTTCGAGAGGGTATTGTTCCGTGCTGGTTTTCTTCTGGATAATCAGGTGCTTCCGGGTTGACTTGATATGGGCTCCAAAGCCGCTGACAGAAACCCAAGGATAATCCACCATACTCCGCACCAGGACATACGCGTCCGACTGTGTAAATACTACCACAGTGAGACGGATTAATTCATCGTTTTGAATGACATGGTGCTGCAGATCCCAAAAGAGAGGAAAATAACACGTTTTCAAGTGGGCAGAGAACAATTTTCGGTGGATATAAACCCCAGCAAACCGATATACATACACTCGTCATGTTATAGCATAACAGGGTGCGAACAATGTTCTGGGATAAAAAAATCGAGACGCTGAAACCAACGGAACTCAAAGAACTCCAGCTCAAACGCTTGAAAAAGACACTGAACCAGGCACATAACGTAGGTTTTTACCAAAACCTCCTTGCCGGAGCCGGGATCAAACCAGCGTCCATAAAGACATTGGAGGATATACGAAAAATCCCGTTTACAAAGAAACAGGATCTCCGAAGCGGGTATCCTTTTGGTTTTTTTGCTGTCCCCATGAAGAAGATCGTGCGGATTCACACCACTTCGGGAACCACCGGGAAGCCCACGGTTGTGGGATATACCCGCAATGACCTGGATGCATGGTCAGACCTCATTGCCCGGAACATGACAATGGTCGGCATAACCGAGGATGATGTTTTCCAGAATATGGTGAATTACGGGATGTTCACAGGAGGCCTTGGTTTCCACTACGGCGCCGAGAAGATCGGGATGACCGTCATTCCCAGTGCAACCGGCAACACGAAACGCCAGATCGAGATGATCCAGGATTTTAACGTAACGACAATACACTGCACGCCCAGTTATGCCATGCACCTCTCTGAAGTTGCAGAGGAGATGGGAGCGGGTCTTGAAACCCTGAAGACGGCGATCTTTGGTGCGGAACCCTGGTCGGAAAGCACACGAAAGACCCTCGAGGACCGACTGGGCGTTACCGCATATGACTCTTATGGAATGAGTGAACTGTTCGGCCCGGGAGTTGCCTTCGAATGCCCCGAACGTGACGGCCTCCATATCTGGCATGACAGTTATCTGGTAGAGATCATTGATCCTCTCAATGGCGAACCTGTTGCCGATGGAGAACGTGGAGAACTGGTGGTTACTCCGCTTGTCAAGGAAGCCATGCCGCTACTCCGGTACCGGACAGGGGATGTCACCATGCTCATGGAAGACGGATGTCTCTGCAGGAGAGGGAAAAAGATCACGCGGATCACCGGGAGAAGCGACGATATGCTCGTTATCCGTGGCATTAATGTGTTCCCGTCCCAGATCGAGCATGTGCTCCTCGGGATTCCTGAGGTAGGCAATCAATTTATGGTCTATATCGACAGAATCAATCATCTGGATGAGATGACAGTCGACGTGGAGATCAACAGGGAACACTTCAGCGGAGAACTATCCGATCTTGCCCGGCTCCAGAAAAAAGTCGTCAAGGAGCTTCGGGATGCACTTGAGTTGCGTACAACAGTAAAACTGGTTGAACCGGGTTCCCTGCCACGGTTTGAAGGAAAAGCCAAAAGAGTTATTGATCGAAGAGAGGGATTGTAATGGCCTTATGGGATCCCCGTATTGAAGAGATGCCCCAAGAGGATCTCCGGAAAATGCAGTATAAACTGCTGAAAAGTCTTGCTTACCGATTGTACAGTTTTTCCCCGTTCTATCACGACCGGATGAAAGAGCAGAATGTCCATCCGGATGATATCCGCGAGCTTGCCGATGTGAAAAAACTCCCGTTCATGTTCAAGCGGGACCTCAGGGATAATTATCCCGACCGCATCTTTACCGCAACGCAGGACGAACTGGTCCGGTACCATGTCTCAAGCGGGACCACCGGGAAACCAACGGTTGTCGGGTACACGCAGAAGGATCTGGACCTGTGGACTACCTCGCTTGCACGGGGCTTGACATCCATCGGCCTTGGGCGGGGCGATGTCATCCAGGTCAGTTACGGGTACGGCCTCTTCACCGGAGGGCTCGGGATGCATTATGGGGCAGAACGGATCGGTGCAACGGTCCTGCCGACAAGTGTTGGTAATACCGAGCGCCAGATCGAACTGATGCAGGACCTGGGCGCAACGGCGATAGCCTGCACTCCCTCGTATCTCCTGCATATGGGCGAAGTTGCCGAGAAGATGGGCATGAGTATCCGGAAAGATACCCGGCTGCGAACGGGTATTCTTGGGGCAGAACCCTGGACCGAGAAGATGCGGGTCAGGATTGAGGACTGGCTCGGGATCAAGGCATATGATATCTATGGTACCAGTGAGTTGTCCGGTCCGATGTTCACTGAATGCAGCGAACAGAACGGATTCCATGTCTGGTCCGATCTTGCTCTCGTCGAAATTATCGATCCCAAGACAGAAGAGCCGCTGGAGCCAGGAGAGAGCGGGGAAGTCACCATCACCATCCTGCAGAAAGAAGCGCTCCCCATGATTCGCTACCGGATCGGGGATATCGCAGCAATGGACGATGCCGTCTGTGCCTGCGGAAGGACCAACCCGCGGATTCACCGGATCCAGGGCCGCGTCGATGACATGCTGATCATCCGGGGGATCAATGTCTTCCCCTCGCAGGTAGAACATGCACTGATGGCGATTCCCGAAGTCGGGCAGCACTTCCAGATCGTCGTAGAGCGGAAAGGCGCACTTGACGATATGCTTGTCAGGGTTGAACTGAAAAAGGAGTCATTCAGCGACAAGATAACGGACCTGATGAAGATCCGCCAGAATGTTGAACACCGGCTCAGGAACTCCCTGAACGTGAACGCCGATGTGGAGCTTGTCGAACCCGGCTCACTCCCGAGGTTTGAAGGAAAATCCAAGAAAGTTATTGATAAGAGGTCGTTATAACATGGACGCGAAAAAATACCTGATCAAACAGATCTCGATATTCTCGGAAAATCGCCCGGGCCGCCTCGCGGCTATCGCCCACGCCCTGGGAGAAGAGAAGGTGAACATTCTTGCATTCAGCATTGCTGAGGCAAATGGTTTTGGTGTTGTCAGGGCACTTGTGGATCACCCGCAGAAAGCCCATGATACGCTGCAGGCGCTCGGATTCAACATCGCATTCACTGACGTGATCGCGGTAAAGATGAAAGACCAGCCCGGCGGTCTCTACGAAGTCGCGAAGATTCTCGGGGATTCCGGGATCAACATTGAGTATTCGTACGCATACTCCGGGAAAGATGGCGCAGTCCTCATCCTCCGTGTCGATCAGGTTGAGGATGCAATAAAAAAGATCCAGCAGTCAGGTGCGACCCTGATCGAGAGATCGGTCTTTCACTGACCAGTCACTGTTATCTTTTTTCCCACTTTTCCAGATGCGCGATTTGAGCAAGAGTGCTTCCCCGCTGGATCTCTTCGCGGATTCGTTCTTCGGTTTTCCGGATCTCCAGTGCCCTCCGTGCCACCTCGTATGCCTGCTCTGCAGGGATCACGACAACCCCGCTCTCATCGCCAACAATCCAGTCACCGGGACGGACCCATTGCCCGCAACACCGGATCTCGGCATTGATCTCCCCCATTCCTTTGGGCTCTCCGGCATTGGGCACGGTCGATTTTGCAAAGACCGGATACTTCAACGCACGGATATCATCAACATCCCTGACTGCGCCATCGATGACTACACCTGAAATTCCTTTTTTTATGCAACTCAGGGTGGCAAGCTCCCCCCACGGGGCTACATGCGTCCCCCCATCGTTGTTGATGACGATGACATCCCCGGGCATTCCAACATCGATAGCCTCCACGGGTTTTGCCCAGTCACCGGCAAATGTCTGCACGGTGACAGCCTTTCCCACCAGTTTCACGGTACCGCAAATAGAGACGATCCCGTTCATTGCTCCTTTCCGGTGCATTGCATCGGTGATATTGGGCGCTGAAACCTGCATAAAAATGTCATGTGTCTCTTCCTCTTTCGACCTGCTGCGGCGGACATCCCCCCTCCCTGTGTTCATTCCGCGCCGGATCTCCTTTGTGGAACCCATCACATCAGCAGAACGCACAATATTGCCACCAACGATCACAATCTCCGCTCCGTTCCGGATAGCGTCACCAGCACCCGAAGCATCGATTCCCCCGGCAACTGCCAGGGGGATGTTAATCTGACCGGATAGTGTGGAGAGGAGGTTCAAGGACTCTTTTCCGGTCATCTGCTGATCAATGCCCACATGGGCGCAGATAATGTGGACGCCAAAAGATTCCAGTTGCTGAGCGCGGGCGAGAGGATCTGCCACGTTGATCAGGTCTGCCATGATCTTCACGCCATAGAGCCGAGCAGCCCGGACAGATTCAGCAATCACCGCGTCATCCGCATCCGCAAGGATCCCGATGACATCTGCGCCGGCTTTTGCCGCCATCTCCACCTCAAGAGCCCCGGTATCGGCCACTTTCATGTCTGCAACGATGACTGCATGAGGAAACTGCTGGCGCAATGTCCGGACAGCGTGCATGCCTTCGCTCTTGATGAGCGGGGTTCCTGCTTCGATCCAGTCAGCACCGCCTTCGACAGCTTCCTGCGCAATCTTCACAGCACGATCCAGATCGAGAAGGTCAAGCGCCACCTGCAGGATCCCATGGTTCATGACTAATGATCTGATGCGCCGGAGATTAAGCATTACCCGATCATGGGCGGATGCAAGTGAACAGGGTAGCAGTATTGTTTTATGCCGGGGATGCATTCCCCGTTCCTGCAATGAGGAACAAAACGGGTGTAATTATGGGTGTATAATAGTGCAAAAAAAGAGCGGGAATAAAGGACAATGCCCGGCTATTCCTTTTTGTATTGTTCAAAGAACACAAGTTTTTTCAAGGGTTTCTTTGGTGCAATCGTGACTTCGGCAGGAATACCGGCCGCAACAAGGGAGACGAGGGTATAGGTTTCCGGCACATTCAGTAATTTCCTGACAGGCTCTGCGTACTCTTTCTTGTCTCCCGCCACCCAGCATGACGAGATACCATAGGCCTGGAGGGCAAGGATCAGGTTCTCGGTTGCAGCGCAGCCATCCTCCAGGTAGTAGAGCTCCTTCCTTTCACAGAAAACGAAAAAGCATGCTGCACAATCAGCAATGAACGGCCCGTTCGCTGCAAGCCCGGCAATAGTCTTCAGCACATGTTTGTCGCGCACTACACCAAACAGCCATGGCTGGACATTCCGCGCCGTGGGTGCAAGGGCGGCGCATTCGAGAGCGTCCTGGATTGCCCGCTCATCGAGAGGATCCGGTTTGTATTTCCGGACACTGTGACGGGACTTTATCAGTGTGGTAACAACATTCATGCACCGGAATGGGAGACCCGGGTAATAAAAACTTACGAAGGAAAAATTAGTGCTTTTTCAGGAAGAGCGCAAGACAGGCACAAAGAGAAAGAACAACCAGTCCGGTCCCGAAACCAGGGGTATGGGTGGTCGGGACTGCAGGGACGGCCGCAGTTGCCGGCAGCGTCGTTGCTGCCGAGGATTCGGCCGTTGCTGTTGCGGCCGGGGTTGAGACGGTGGTGGGGGGAGGGCTTGTCGTAACTGCCGTGCTAACAGTCGGCGTCGGAGTCCGGGTTGTCGCCACTGGCGTTGATGTCGTCGGGTTCGTGACATATCCCTTGTTGCCGATGAGCGGGTTCTGGTCCTGGTTGAGAACCGTAACCGTTGAACTCACGGCTTTTCCGGTCTGGCCATAATTGTCTTTTATTGAATTGACATTGCATTCAACCCAGACAGAGTATGTGCCCGGAGGGTACATTGCCCGGTTGCTCGTGCCCCAGATAGCATTGGTATACTGGGGAGAGGTTGTCAACTGGTAATCCACCAGCGATGTGGTTTGTCCAGATTTACTCGTTAGTCCGCTGAACAATGTTCCGTCAGGGCCACGCACCTTGATGGTGACCGGAACAGAGTTCACGTTTGCCCGCTGGAGCATCTGGACAAAATTGGTATCAATCCTGAACCGGAGTTCGTCATCCGAGGGTACCCATTTGTTCGTAACGTCCGTGCTGACTGTCGTATCCTCGATCCGGATATCAATATAGGGGTCGGCAACCGTGAACGCTGTTCCGTTCGGCGTACTCGGACCGGAAAGATGGTACCAACTTCCGATATGTGTCTGGAAATCCGAAGGATAGATCGAGAAACTCCCCGGATTCGGGACAGAGATCGTCTTATCCGGTGAAGCGGACGCAATGGGGGCTCCGGATGCCCACCATCCCAGCGTTGAATCTCCATCCATTGCAGCACGGATGTCCAGTCCCTGCTCACCGATAAAGACGGTATTTCCGGCTGAGATCGTGCTGATCGCATCAGCTGCAGAAACCGGACAGAACATCAGGAAAAGCCCGGTTACCATGATGAAACACACTACTATGGAATTATCCGCCATTTTCATCCCTCTCTTCTCATCAGAGAGAAAGGTTGCCGGATAAGGATAAAGTGTTTATGGGTTATCGGCAATGATCCGGAGGAAATTTTCAAAAACGCGTTTCCCTTCAAAGGTATGGCTGACCTCGGGATGCCACTGGAGCCCGAAAACCGGTTTTTCCAAATGGGCAATCGCCTCGTGGTTGCAGATAGACGATTGTGCGAGAACACAAAAATCCTCCGGCACCCGGGATACTTCATCGGCATGGGATGCCCAGACATTCATCGTTTTAGGATATCCCGCGAGGATCTCGCTGTCCCGGCAAACCTCAATCTCGACCGGGCCGTACCCGCCGCTCTGGCCGGTTGTCACGGTTCCCCCGTATTTCCTGGCAATGATGTGAAGCCCAAGACATATTCCCAGTACCGGTATTCCCAGGTCGAGATACTGCTCACAGTTCCCGGCACGTTCGATCGATGGTCCCCCACCAAGGATGACCCCCCGACAGTCCGCCCCTACATCGGCAGCCGGAGTGGTATTGGGGATCAGGGCCACATCAATGCCAAGATCCCGCAGACCTCGGTGAATAAGGTGGTTGAACTGCCCATGGTTATTCACAACATAAATGGGAAGCATTGCTGTACTCATTTTTTTCTTGAATCGTATAAGCCTGCTTAGCTGCAGACATGTGCAGCAGATAAAATTTTTTCCCGGATCACTTCTTCGGAGTGGCCCATAAGATAGGCAAGATACATTGCTCCCCCGGCACCAAATCCTTCCTTAACCTCCCCGATACAGTACCGTGCAAGGCCGGGATGTCCAAGATCCCCGAACCCGGGATCGACATAATACACCGGGCAACCGATCCGGTCAGCAAGATCCGTAACATTCGCAGTCGGATCATCTCGAACATAAGAAGTCGTGACAACGACCGGGGGTTTCTGGCCGAGTGCCTTTGCCAGTGCTGCTACCGATAACATCTGGGTACCACCCGCAAGGAGGAGGGTTCCGGTATATGCTTGTATCATTCCTGCAGCCACTGGCATCATGGGATCTCCAGTATACCGGACAATGTCAAGGGGGTCTGTTATGTTATCGGATGAGATCCGTGCAAGCGCTTTTGAACAGATCTCTTCTTTTATCGATACGGGGTTTTCAACAAAACTGCTGCTTACCGATGCCTCATATCCCAATGCCCGCAAAACACAGAGTGCCGTTGTGGTTCCCCCCGGCACACATTCTGCAACAACAAGGAGATCGCATGCCTGCGAAAGAATTTTTCCGAGCGTCTCTCCGCGGCTGAAGAGCGCCCGCGCTTCCGGAACGGCATCCCGGATACGGGGATCATCTCCAACCTTACCGTAAAGATCGTAGCAGGGAACCGTCGGAGTATGCCGCAGGCCTGCGTTAACAAAGAAGGGCTGGAGCCTGCAGAGGGAGATCATCGCCCGTGTTATGGTAGATGGAGTGGGACAGCCGGTCGGGGTATCCGGCTTGAAGGGATGGCTGGAAACTTTTCCGGTTGCTATCAGCTCTGCATCAAGAACCGGGGTCAGGAGTGTTTTTTCGGGACTCGGACCGGCACCCGAAACCCCGGGAACCGTGGATAGTAAGGTGTTTGCAAGAATGCCACAAAAAAATGGTTTTTTAAACCGTATGGGAATTGTTCCGGAGATAAACGCCATGATACTCAGAGCAACTGATTTCTCATTAAAAACCATTGAATTTATCGCTGGCGGGATAATCCACAATGGTATAATACCCTTGTCATCACAACACCTAATGACATGTTTGAGATCGAACAACGGCTCCAGAAACTGGGCATCACTATCGATGACATGGTCTCTGCGGCAATGGGTTTGTATGTCTCCCATGGGATACCGGATGACCAGGCAGCCATGGAGATTAAGAAAAAGATAAAAAAATACCTTGCAGATCCCAACGTTGCGTCCCTGCTTCTTGGTGCAATCCTTCTTGAGGACGAACTGTACACGAAACGGAAAAATTCCGAGATCGCTGACGACCCCATTTTCCTGCTCAGCGATGAGATCCTTGGCATGGCAATCGCAGAATGCATCGGGGGCACGTATGCGAGGTTTGAGTTTACCCGGTACGACCAGAAAAAGCCGGGTATCCTTGCACACCTCGGGCCGTTCCTTGATGATGCAATCGCCGGCCTGATCGCCGGGTGCACATCACGGCTCTATTCCGAATCATTATGAAGACACTCCGGTCCCTGCTCCAGTTCACCACAACACTTCCTCTCGGAAAACCGCAGGATCTCGAACATTTCGCCAGACACTCTTATCTTTACCCGATTGCCGGTTATATAATCGGTGCCCTGGTTGCTCTGCCGGTGTTTTTCATCACGAATACCACGATTGCCGCGGCAGTTGCAGTCGCACTTCTCATCCTTGTTACCGGGGCCCACCATTTCGATGGCCTGATGGATTTTGGCGACGGACTGATGGCACACGGGGATAAGGAAAAACGGATCCGTGCACTGACCGACAGGAACGTGGGTGCCGGTGCGGTTGCCCTCGCACTCATCATTACACTACTCCTCTTCGCAGGCCTTCAGGAATCCGCTTCACTCATCTCCGCGATAATAATCGGGGAGGTCTGTGGCAAATTCTCTATGGCATTCCTGACTGCGTACGGCACACCGTTCCATGAAGGCATGCAGAGTTATCTTCACGGGTATTCGCAGCCATATTTCCCGGCAATTTCTTTCCTGCTCTGCCTGCCGCTTCTCCTTCTTCCGGTTGATCCGATAAAAATATTCGGAGCGTTTCTCCTGATGATCATCTGCCCGGCGCTGCTGCTCGCAGTATCCCGCCGGCTTTTCGGTGGCGTGAACGGGGATGTTGTCGGTGCGTCCAATGAGATCACGCGGGCACTGGTAGTTGTTGGGATTGCACTAATCTAATCCCTATGCGGGATCCGGACCCGATACGAAATTCTCACTCTTTTCATCCGGACCATCCTACCCCTCTCACATCCCTGACTTTCACCTCCCATTAGCGTACATTAGCGTTTTACAGCGCCACGCAAATCGTCCCGTTCAGCGCGAATTCGAAGGAGCAAGCGTGTTTCCGGATCGCTGAGTAAAACTGCATCCGTTTTTGCAGAAATTGATCAAAAAATAGGATATCGAAGCCCGCTACGAGCCCGGATTCCCTCATCCATAAACTTCCTGAACAGAGAGATTATGATGGTCAGAAAGGTTTTTAAAAAAATTCAACGGGGAACTTATTCCGGAAAAAGAGAACCGATGAACATCCATGCAGGGATTTTCGAATATGGATTGATTTTTGGATTAGAACATTCCCAGAAAACCATGGTTCCCATCATCATCGCACTCAATCCCCGAACCATCCCGTACCAGGGTATTGAACATCATTGCAGCGTTCATGAGATTGTCATCCGATGCAACTCCCCTGCGGACATCACTCAGAGCTTGCTGTTGGGGTGTTGGAACAATCCGGTTCCCCGCCTTTATCCCTTTACAGTGCCGGCAATACGCGCATCGGCTGTACACGGAGAGATCTCCATCGGCACAGGCAACAGTCACGCGGTTTTTTTTCTCATCACGCTGGAATGGCAATGACTTCATGACAAGTGATCTTTTTCGATCTGATATGATGCTGCCGATGTAATTATCACCATCGTAAATAAGGTCGGCCAATCGAAATATTTTAAATAGTTGGGTCTCATATAAGTAATACTCGCATAACCAGACTGTAAGCGGACAGTCTCTATGTTTTGGAGGATCACATAAATGGCATCTGACAAACCTCACATGAATCTGGCCGTTATCGGCCACATCGACCACGGAAAGTCAACCACCGTCGGACGGATGATGTTCGAGACCGGCGCTGTACCGGCCCACATCATTGAAGGGTACCGCAAGGAGGCTGAGACCAAGGGTAAGGCAACCTTTGAGTTTGCATGGGTTATGGACAACCTCAAGGAAGAGCGTGAGAGAGGTATCACCATCGATATCGCTCACAAGAGGTTCGACACCCCCAAGTACTACTTCACCGTTGTGGACTGCCCCGGGCACAGGGACTTCGTCAAGAACATGATCACCGGTGCATCTCAGGCTGATGCAGCAGTTCTCGTTGTCGCAGCTCCTGATGGTGTCATGGAGCAGACCAAGGAGCACGTTTTCCTCTCAAGAACCCTTGGCATTACCCAGATCATCATCGCCGTCAACAAGATGGACGCTGTCAAGTACGACGAGAAGCGGTTCAACGAAGTCAAGAAGGATCTCTCCGATCTCATCAAGATGGTCGGTTACAAGCCCGAAGAAACCCTTTTCATCCCGATCAGTTCCCTGCAGGGCGTAAACTTCAAAGCCAACAGCCCCGAGACTCCCTGGTACAAGGGCCCGGCACTCATTCCGGCACTCGACACCTTCAAGGAGCCCGACAAACCGACCGACAAGCCCTTCCGGCTCCCGATCCAGGATGTGTACAGCATCAGCGGTATCGGCACTGTTCCGGTCGGCCGCGTTGAGACCGGTATCATGAAGAAGGGAATGAAGGTCAGCTTCATGCCCGCCAACAAGGATGGGGAAATCAAGTCCATCGAGATGCATCACGAAGAGATCCCGCAGGCACTCCCTGGCGACAACGTAGGGTTCAACGTCCGCGGTATCGGCAAGGGCGACATCCGCCGCGGCGATGTTTGCGGCCCTGTTGAAGCACCCCCGACCGTTGCAGATGAATTCACTGCACAGATCGTCGTGCTCCAGCACCCGAGCGCACTGACCGTCGGTTACACTCCGGTCTTCCACTGCCACACCACCCAGACAGCCTGCACATTCATCGAGCTCAAGAAGAAACTCGACCCCCGCTCCGGCCAGACCAAGGAAGAGAACCCGACCTTCCTCAAATCCGGTGACGCAGCCATTGTCGTCATCAAGCCCACAAAGCCGATGGTCATTGAGAACGTCAAGGAACTCCCGCAGCTCGGCAGGTTCGCCGTCCGCGATATGGGTTCAACGATCGCCGCCGGTATGTGCATCGCAATCCAGCCAAAACAGATGAGATAAATTTTTTTGGTGGGGATCATGCAGAAAGCCAGAATTCGCCTGACAGGAACCGACTTTCAGAAAGTAGAGATGGTCTGTGACAGGATAAGGGAGATCGCAGAACGCACAGGTGTTAATCTGGCCGGCCCGATACCGCTCCCGACCAAAAGACTGGTCGTACCAATCCGCAAGAGCCCTGATGGAGAGGGGACCGCAACATGGGACCGCTGGCAGCTGCGTGTCCACAAACGCCTTATTGATATCGATGCGGATGAGCGTGCTCTTCGCCAGCTGATGCGCATCCAGGTGCCAAAGGATATCGGCATTGAGATTGTCTTAGAGAGTTGAAGGTGCGGCGTGCAGCAGGCCGCTCTTTTTTCTCAAAGACTCAAAACTCTTTTTACCTTCGAGCGAATTTTTCTCTTACTTCTGATTATCGCATTTGTTCTCCGGTTCTTGCTGCTTGACTTCAAGCTGTTGCACCATGACGAGGCAATCCATTCATGGTTCTCGTACCAGCTGCTGACAGAGAGTACCTGGGCATATGATCCGAGTTACCATGGCCCGTTCCTCTATTTCGTCACAGCAGGGATGTTCTCGGCTTTCGGGGCTTCCGACCTCGTGGCAAGGCTGCTCCCGTCATTGTTCGGTCTCCTGTTAATCCCGCTCGTTTACAGTATTTACCGGCTGGGATATATCAGCAAAAACCAGACATTGCTCGCCAGCCTGTTCATCGCCATATCTCCCGATATGGTCTATTTTTCCCGGTTCCTCCGGCATGACATTTTCATGCTGTTCTTTACCTTTCTGCTCGTTGTCGCATTATTCTATTATTTCGAGCGGAAACAATCACGGTTTGCCATCATCGCCGCGATAGCAACAGCGGGTGCCCTCTGCTGCAAGGAGGAGATGCCGATCCTTCTGATCATTATCGGATCGTTCTTCTTCATCACACTCTGGCAGGGGCGTTTCTCACTCCCGGCACCGTGGAAAAAGGATCTTGTCATCTGCATTCTACTCGTGATTGCACTCTGCTGCACGCTTTATACGGGATTCGGCGGACACCCGGACACAATCATCGGGAAGGATACTGTCCTTTCCCCCGCCGGATTCCATTTCGACATGAAAACCACGGGATGGTATCAGGCCGTTGAGCACTGGACAGACATGCACAAGCAGCAGCGCCTTGGCGGGCCCTGGTTTTATTATATTCCCCTGAACCTGCTCTATGAACTGCCGATCTTCATTCTGGCACTCATCGGCACGATCCAGATCCTCATTTCCGGCACGACCCTGTCCGTCGTTTACCGGCGCTTGAAAAATGTCCTGCGGTTGCGCCGGTTCACGCTGACAGTAGAGGATCTTGCCCAGGTAAGCAGCCGTCAGCTGAAAGCAGCACAGGCAACGACTCCTAAATCCGATACGTTCTTCCGGTTTAGTGTCTGGTGGATGATCCTGACCATGGCATTCTATGCCTATGTCGGGGAGAAAGTTCCCTGGCTCATCATCCCCCAGTTGCTCCCGATGTGTTTTGTTGCCGTATACAAACTGAACTGGCAGAAGACTGTTATTGCCCTTGTCGGGTGCATATTCCTTTGCCTAATGGTATGGCATGTTGCCTTTGTTCCCGCGGATATCAATGAACCCATTGTCCAAGTCCAGAATTCCGAAGAAATGCGTGATGTCATGCGGATCATGGAACAGTCAGATACGATTGTGATTGCGTCCAAGGATTACTGGCCGCTTCCCTGGTATTTCCGCGATACCTGGAACGATAAGATCACCTTATACAGTACAGTCCCGGAGGAATCAGTACTGACCGAAGACAACGCCCAGGTTATCATCCTCCATGACGCAGAAAGCCTGCCTTCCATCAGCGGGTACGAGAAGGAAACCCACAAGTTATCCTATTGGTTCTCCATCTATGACAACAACAAGCGTCTGCCCGAATACTATCTCCTCCGTGACGGAAAGATGGGCAGTATCAACATTGACGTGTTTACGCTTCGAAACTTTTGAAAACTCAATTCGTTTTTTCGGTGTAGTTAATTTTCTTCAAATGTCCTTTAAGGGATCCTGCCATTTTCTCAAGACAACAACCGTTTCATAAACAGGATCCATTCCCCCTTGAGCCTCTTTGTGGTTCAGGAGAAACAAAACGATGAGAATACTACTCTGGAGAAAACCTGTGTGGGATAATGTTAGTTAGGGATGGAGCCACGGGTGCTCGGGGTCTGCCGACCCTCGCCCCGCGAAGAATCCTTCGGATTCTTCTGCGTCCTCGGATCCTGTTGGACCATTCGGACTCCCCCTCTGGGGATCGACCGTAGGGAGGTCGCAGAATGCCACAGGTCATCAGACCTGCGGCAGGAGAAAGTCGGTGACCTTCTCCTGAACGCATCAGCGTTCTTCGAGGAGAGTGGGAGTCACATTCGTTATTCCACCGAGTGCGTTGTGAGAAGGATATCTCCAGAGAGCCAGAATAACCATTGACATTTTTCGAAAGATCCAGTTCGAAGAAACTTGCAGCTTTTTCTCATACCTCATCTGTGATGAGATTCGATAAGAAAATTATACTTTTCTTCTAGGAATAGATCGAACACTCACGGTAGCACTTTGTGAATCACAGAGTCCTAGTGACGCAGGCATTAGCTCAATTACAAAAAAAGTGTCAGGAAAAAAGGAAGTATCTGGAATTATCCGAGTTCATCCCAGCTGGAACGCCTGCGGTAAATGATTACCCCGACAACAACAAGGACTACCACAATTATGCCGATGATAAGGAAAATCCCGCCCGGTAATTTAATATTACTCGGCAGAATGTTCGGGAACTGGAACCCGGATGACAATTGTTTCTGGCGTACCAGGGCATCGGTATAGGACTCATTTGCTTTGGCGAATGCTTCAGCAGCCTTGGTCCGGGCCTGCTGGTAGTTCCCGCTGTTGATCGCATCATTCGCATTGGAGAGATACGTTACCGCCGATTCACGTTTTGCAACAATTGCTGATAATTGCGTATCGCTTGCGGTACTCTGGTTGCCCTTGAACCATGCAATAACACCATCAACCCGGTCGATGGGAACCTGCGCACTCGCAACTTCCATCTCAGCCCACGCAAGTTCGACTGCGGTGTTACCTGCATCAATGGATGTCTGGGCAGAGGTCAGGTCTGCAATCGCCTCGGTATATTGCGTTGCGGGCCGGGACGATGCGGTTGAGATCTTCGACTGTGCATCGTTAAAGTATGCCTCGGCGGAAGATGTGTCAACGCCCATGGCACTTTTCTCATCGATCTGTGCCTGGAGTGCCTGAAGGTTGGAGTTCTTCTCCGAGACCTGCTTTGATACATCACCCGTGTTTATGACAAGGGCTGTCTTGGTAACAGCGGAACTTGCCACGGTATTCCCGTTCGAGTCCACTTCTTTTACATTGAGGATGGTCTTTTCCGAGGTGGCGTCAACACTCGGGGCAGTCCCCTTGAGGGTTACACGGATAACCTCACTCACATCGGAAGGATAGGATAGTTCAAAGCCGCTTAATTCCAGCGTCTTTCCCCCGACAGGATTACGGGGATTTTCCACATCGTTCAGAAGGATTGTGTAACTCCATGAAGGATCTTTAAGATCCGTGGTCATCACAAGGTCGCTACCTTCGGGGAATGTCAGACTCGATGATGCTGAAAACCCGATCTTAAAGGAAGCAGTGACTGTTGTACCCGGTGTAAGCGAACCGGAAGGTTCGATCGTCATTCCTTCAACTGAGAATGCCGATACCGCGGGAATGCAAAAAAACAAAGCAACTACTGCAAGGATAATTATTTTTGTTACCTTCATCATCAACCTCATCAACCTCACTCAAACAAGGGATCAATCCCTTCTTCAAACATACTCGTTTTTTTCTCCTTTGACTTTATAACATCTTCTTTTGTTTCCTTGGCGATATCAAGGAGTTCCTTTATCCTGGGCGCATTGCCAACGGTTGCCAGCATGACAACAGCGGCAACGTATTCGCTATTGACCGGGTAGTCGCCGCCACGAACTTCGACACCGGCAATATTCTCTTCCACCCAGCTCTTCGCTTTCTCCACGCCCTTTCTGTCCATCTCATCCGGAGGGCCGGCAAGGAGGACCAGCGCCCGCTCGGCAGTGGAATAATCGCAGGGAAGAGTCAGCCGTCCAAGCATTGCCCGCCGGACCAGGGCGACGATCTTTGCAGACCTGTCTTCGCCCAGCAGAACCTCCTCATTTGCTTCCCTCTTTGCCCCGAACTTGTCTTTTAAGCCCCCGAGAAATCCCTTCCTCTCCTTGGTGGTCTTGCTCTGCACCTCGCTTATCGCATAACCGACAGAGGTGATACCCCCGCCCCGGAGGGTGTTGATGATCTCGCTGGAATCAACGACCATCTCGCCAACGCCCATCCTGCCGACTTCTCCGGCACGGAAGAGGACACCAAACCTTCTCACAACCTCGTTGTTCAGGCGCTGGAACGCGGTCTTGACACTCTCGCCCTCGTTTTTCCAGGCGCTGTTATCGAAAATGAATGTATTGTCCGCTTCATTCACAAGAGTTGTCAGGCTTCTTGCCGCATTGTAGGAGTAAAGCCTGCCTTCTTCCGGTGCAGGGATGATACCAAGAGCATATACCGGTTCGCGGTAAATCCGCTTGAGGTGGCGTGCGAGGACCGGGGAACCCCCGGAGCCCGTCCCTCCACCAAGTCCCGCCACGATGACAAAGGCATCCACATCATGAGTGCCCCTGCTGTCGATGGCGCTGATGATGCTGTCGATCTCATCTGCGGTAACCCGGGCCCCGGTCACGTTGTCGGTGCCTACCCCATGACCCTTGACCATCGTCTGGCCAATAAGAATCCGGTCCCTCAGTTCGATATTTTTCAGTCCCATCAGGTCGGTTCTGGCAGTATTGACGGCAATACCCCTGAAACTGTTTGCACCGAGCTTCTTGTCCTGCTCGATGAACATATCAACAATTTTGCCGCCCGCCTGGCCAAATCCTATGAAAAATACCCGCATCCGGTGACACCATCCAATGGGCTAACAGATAACTAATTTCTTTTAATTCTTTTAAGTCCTTTTGCTGATATGAACCTTTTATTTCGGCAGTTCAAAAACTTTGTTATGAGATTACGAGGTAATTGGACGAAATCCGGCGCTTTATCCGGAGCCTTTTTCATTTCGCCCCCAAAAGTACTATAGATTGCCAGCCATGAAGATCGGCATTATCGGGGGGGGATTGACCGGCCTTGTTGCAGCGGACGCTCTTGCCGGAGACCACGAGATCCATCTTTTCGAGAAACTGCCCTATCTCGGGGGATGCCTCTCTTCCTATAACATGAACGATTACTGGATCGAGCGGTATTATCATCACTGCTTTGCCACCGATACTGCATTGTTCTCACTTATGGATCGGCTCGGCCTTTCAAAAAAGCTGGAATGGATCACCGGAACGAGCGGGTATTATGCAAGGGGCAGGATTTTTCCGCTCAACACGCCAGGGCAGATCCTCACCTACCCGGAACTCACTCTCATCGATAAGGCAAAACTGGCCTTGCTTACCGTTAAGGCAAAAAAAATCGATCTTGCCGGGCTGGACTCTGTCCCTGCAGATCAGTATATCATCGAGAACCTGGGTTCCAATCTCTATTCGTCATTTTTCGAGCCACTGCTGAAAAGCAAATTCGGCGACAGGAGAAACGAGGTCTCGGCCGCATGGCTCATCAGCCGTATTGCCATCCGATCGAACCGCGGCATTTCCGGGGAGAGACTGGGCTACCTGAACGGGGGATTCCACCAGATAATCTCAGCACTCGAATCTTCCATAACGGCAAAAGGCGGACTGATCCAGAAGCAGGTTCCGGCTGCATCCCTCGAAAAACAGGGGGATAGATGGACGCTTAATGGCATTCCCTTCGATGCGATCGTCTCAACAATACCCCCTCATGAACTGGAACGGATGGGCGGGCCGGCTCTCCCGCATATCCCCTACCAGGGTGCTGCCTGCATGACCCTTGCCCTGGATCGCCAGGTTACAGAAGGAGTCTACTGGCTCAATATGAAAGATTCAGCGCCGTATGGCGCTGTCGTCTCGCATACAAACTTCATCCCGAAAGAACGCTACGGAGAGCACATCGTCTACCTTGCCTCCTATTTCTCCGGGACAGTCCCCCACCAGCACGATGAACGGATGCTCGCAGACTTCTGCAGGAGATTTGCTGTCCCCGAACGGGAGATCCACTGGCACCGGATGGCTGTCGACCCGTGGGCCGGGCCAGTCTATACAGTGGGGTACCGGAGCCTCCTGCCGGCATACGAGCAGTCAGGGCTCTTCATGGCAGGAATGTTTTCCCGGACGAACTATCCCGAACGGAGCATGGAGGGATCGGTGCGGGCGGGTCTTGAGGTTGCGGAGTGCATCAGGAGAAGGACCCATGGCACCACCTGAAGTCACAGCAATCATCCCGGTCTACAATGACCGGGAATCCCTTGAGAGGGCCCTTCCCGCATCTGTCGGAATTCTCTCAACTATTTCCCCCTCTTTTGAGATCATTGTGGCGGAGGACGGGAGCACCGATGGGAGTGCAGCGATCGTTGAAGCATTCAGCAGGACGGAGTCACGGGTCCGGCTCCTCCACAGCGATAAGAGGCAGGGGCGAGGCAGGGCACTCAACCGTGCAATACGGGAAGCTCAGGGATCGATTGTCTGCTATTTTGATGTTGATCTTGCAACGGATATGCAGCACCTTCCGGAACTAATAGGGGCGATACGCGATGGCTATGACATGGCAACAGGATCAAGGCTCATGCCGGACAGTGACATTGTCCGGACAGGGGGCCGGGAAATCGCGAGCCGTTCCTACAATTTCCTCGTGCGGTTGTTCTTATCCAGCACAATCTTCGACCACCAGTGCGGGTTCAAGGCATTCAACCGGGAACGCATCCTGACCATCATCCCGACTGTCCGTGACACCCACTGGTTCTGGGACACGGAGCTCCTTGTGAGGGGCCAGCGGAAGGGTTTCCGCGTAAAGGAATTTGCAGTCCGCTGGCGGGCAGGCAAAGGGACAACCGTAAAGGCTAAAGATATTTTTTCGATGGGCAGGGCGATCCTCCGGTTATGGTGGCAGATCCATGTATCGAAAGATTAGCGCCATCGTCGTCCCGACACTGTTTGCTGCGGGCATCATCGGGTACATGCTGTATAGTGTGTGGGATGATCTGCTTGTTGCACTCCAGCACATCATACCGGAGTTTCTCCTCCTTGGAATCGCCATCTGCCTTGTGGCATGGGTCCTTCGCGGGTGGAGGTACCGGAAAATCCTTGCCGGCCTGAACTACTCCGTGAAGATGACGGTTTCCATGGCATGCATCTTCGTCAGCCAGACGGTCAACCTTGTCGTGCCTGCACGGCTCGGTGACTTTATCCGCGTCTTCATCCTGAAACACGAGTACAACACGACCTATTCTGAAGGCGTCTCATCGATTGTCGTGGAACGGATCTTTGATATTTTCACCGTTGCCCTGCTTGGGGCTATCTCGATCTTCTTTGTCATCAATGCACCGTCATGGTTCCTGACACTCATCATCGTCCCGCTTGTTGCCGGGGTGGCATTCTTCGCGTTCCTGGTCGTTGTCGGCAGGTTCTCTTCCGGGAATAAGTACATTGCCATCATCCTCAACATGCTCCACGAGATCAAACGGGCCTCGCTCACCCCCCGGTCTATCGTGCTGCTCGGGTCCTCATCCATTGTCATCTGGCTCCTCGACATCCTTGTCTGTTATGCGGTTGTCATGATGTTTGAACAGCAGATCCCCTTTGCTGTTGTCGTGCTTGCTGTCGTCATCGGGAACCTCGTAAAAGCAGTCCCGCTTACGCCCGGGGGAATGGGGACGTACGAACTCGCCCTTGCCCTGACATTCGGGCTCGCCGGAGTGAGCCCGGCTGTTGCAACACTGATTGCGGTCATCGATCACCTGATCAAGAACCTTGTAACCCTGATTGGGGGGATAATTTCGATTTACTATCTCGGGGACTGGGTCATTCCCAGTATCAAAGAGGCAATCAACACAAAGTTCAACGGGGGTAAGAGACCTGACGGCTCCTGAACAGCAGATCATCGCCGTACTCAGCTGGCTTGCGGTCCTTACATTCCTGCAGCTCTCACTGTATCCGTCCCTGAAAAAGACCTTTGGCCGCTTCGCGTTTCCTGTTGCATTCCCTGCATCGCTTCTTGCCTTTACTATCCTGTCCTGGTATTGCGGACTCGTCCGGATCCCCATCCATTCAGCCCTTATTCCCTTCATCTTTCTTGCAGCATGGCACCTTTACCAGCGGAACTACCAGATCCCTGACCTGAAAGAACAGTGGCGCTGGGAAGCCCTCTTCCTGGTTACCTTCCTCATCATGCTGGATGTCCGGTTTGTGAACCCGACAATCTCCTATGCCGAGAAGTTCATGGACCACGGGTTCCTTGCCTCAGTGATCCTGAACCCGGTTGTCCCCCCGCTGGATCCCTGGTTTGCCGGGGGCACCCTCAATGTCTATTACTATCTTGGGTACTGGATGCTCGGCTGCCTTGCCATCATCAGCGGGGTTCCTTCTGCGATCGCATTCAACCTGTCCCTTCCTACCGTGTTCGCCCTATCCGCGATCAGCCTGTATGCCATCGGCTCGCTGCTGCTCGATCGTTTCCGCTGGCTCCCGCTTACTGTCCTCATCCTCCCCAACCCGGCACTCATTTGCCAGCTCGTCACCGGATCAGCGGTGAATCCGGCCTATGATGCATCCCTTTCGTGGCTGGGAACACGGACCATCACCAACACCATCAACGAGTATCCCCTCTTCTCCTTTGTCTGGGGCGATGTCCATGCCCATGTTGTCTCGATCTTCAACCAGCTCTTCCTTATCCTGCTCCTCTTTTTTGTTTACCGGAACTGGGAGTCCCTGGACAAGGTTCAAAAAGCCATAGTAACGATCCTGGTTTCCCTCAGTCTTGGTTCGATGCCGCTCTTTAACACCTGGGACGTCCTCATCTATGCGCCGCTCGTGCTTATTGTCGCATTTCTCCTTATCTGGAGAAACCGGGCATCGCCGGGAAGAGACACCTGGGCATTCCTGTTCACCGTGCCACCCCTTTCTATTCTCTTATATCTTCCCTTCTATCTCCAGCTGCAGACACAGACCGGGGCGATAGCATTTGTCAGGACACCATCGGATCCGGTCGAGTTCCTCTGGGTGAATGGCATCTTCATCGCCATCTTTATCGCGCTGCTTGTTCCGGAGTTCCGGAAACGGCCATGGCTCCTCATTGCCTGCCTGCCCTTTGCCCTTACCGGGTACATCGCTGCAGCGATTGCCATCATCCCCCTCGTCTACCTCATTGCCAAAGCCGACCGCGATTTTCCCGATATTCTTGCGGCATTCGGTCTTGCCATCCTCGTGATCTGCGAACTCGTGTACATGAAGGACAACATGGGGGAGACCTTCTTCCGCATGAACACGGTCTTCAAGTGCTATCTCCCCGCATGGCTGATGCTCGGTACCGCTGCACTTGTCATGATCGGACAGTGGCTTGGAAGATGGGGGCGCATCCCGGTTTTTTCTGCCCGGCTCACGACAGCAGCAACTCTCGGGATCGTTCTTTTCCTCCTTGCTGCCCCGTTCATGATATCCTACAATTCCGGATACGGTACCAACACTCTTGACGGCCTGGAGTATCTCACTGCTTCGCACCCGGGCGATGCCGGGGCGGTTGCCTTCCTCCGTACGCTTCCACCGGGCGAGATCCTTGTCGAGGCAGAAAACGGGGACTATTCGTATTCCTCCCGGGTGTCCTCGTTCACGGGGATTCCGGCAATCATCGGCCAGCCATTCCATGAATACATGTGGAGGGGGGACGAGAGCGGCTGGTTCTCTGAACGAAAATCCGATATCCGGGAGATCTATGAGCGGCCGGAACTGACCGTTCCGCTCATGAAAAAATACAATGCAACCCTGCTCTATGTCGGGGATTCTGAATACGAACGATACGACGTCTCCCTTCCCGGAACCGGATTAACAAAGGTCTATTCGGAAGGAACGACCACAATATATCGGATTTCTGCATAATCCCCAGGTACACGTTCCGGGTAGCAGGCCGCTATGCGTGCACATTACCCGTCGTGGCACAAACCTTTATTTCCGTTCCTGTCGAACTGATATGGCTACATCATTGCTTACTGATGAGTAATGAAGGAGCATACACTCCTGAATGAGGTGAGTTATGGCAAAAGGTTACGTTAAGACAGAAGCTCCCGAGGAGCTCCAGAACAAGGCGCTCGAAGCCCTTGAAGTTGCAAGAGACACCGGAAAGATCAAGAAGGGATCCAACGAGGCAACAAAAGCCATCGAACGCGGTATCGCCGCCCTCGTGGTCATCGGTGCCGATGTAGAGCCTGAAGAGATCGTTATGCACCTTGGACCGCTCTGCGACGAGAAGAAGGTCCCTTATATCTTCATCAACAAGCAGAACGACATCGGCGCTGCAAGCGGCCTTGACGTAGGCTCTGCCGCGGCAGCAATCGTCAAGCCCGGGAAAGCAAAAGAGACGATCGACGACCTTGCCAAGCAGCTTGCCGCGCTGAAGGCGTGAGGTTCTTACCATGGCAGACGATGCAACGCCGGCAGAAGTAATCGAGGTCGTTGGCTCAACCGGCATGCACGGTGAGGCAATGCAGGTCAAGTGCCGTATCCTCGACGGCAACAACAAGGGACGGATCATCACCCGCAACACCGTGGGCCCGATCCGTGAAGGAGACATCATCATGCTCCTTGAGACCGAGCGCGAAGCAAAGAAACTCTCGAGGCGGTAAACGATGGTAGAACAGCATGTCTGCAGTTTCTGCGGCAGCCAGCTCGAGCCCGGTACCGGCAAGATGTTTGTGAAGAGGGACGGTACCATCTTTTACTTCTGCAGCACCAAGTGCCAGAACAACCACAAGCTCGGCCGGGTCCCGCGCCGTGTCCAGTGGACAAACGCCGGCAGGAAAGCACTCGGCAAGGAGTGATCCCCATGCCGGATCGCACCTTTGTGATGGTCAAGCCCGACGGGGTCCAGCGCGGCCTCGTGGGCGAGATCGTCTCCCGGCTCGAGGCAAAAGGCCTCAAGCTCGTGGCAGCCCGCTTCGAGAAGTTACCGGAGCAGCGGGTGACAGAACATTACAAGGAACACCTTTCAAAACCCTTCTTCCCTTCGATGAAGGAATATATCATGAGCGGCCCGGTCTTCCTCATGGTGTGGGAGGGGAGGAATGTGGCAGCGATCGTCAGAAAGGTGGTCGGCTCCACTAACCCCCAGGAAGCCGCGCCGGGAACAATCCGCGGCGACTTCGGTATCGACATCGGCAGGAATGTTATCCATGCCGCCGATTCACCGGAGAGTGCGGCCCGCGAGATCGGGATCCATTTCAAAACCACTGAAGTATTCGACTACAAGCGGATAGACGAGTCCGTGTTGTACGAATACTGATCCTTTTTTGTTCCGTTTATTCAGAACCCGGATTTGCAGGACCACGGCAGGGTCCGCGCCTTATGATTGCCGATCCGGTAAAAGCATACGTGGCTGGAGATCACCGTGATGAACTGCCGGGTTTTTTAAACCACTCATTTCTGCCCGTGTACCACAGGTTATATGATGCCTGATTCAGATTATATCATGAAACAAACGGGGAAGAGAAAATGAGTGACTGGGACATTGCATCGGTCGGGCATGTGCTGATTGGCAGCAGCATCACGGTTGCCGGGATTATCATCGCTGCACTGCTGATCGGTATGAATATCCCGATGGCATCATTCCTGCTCATTACAACGACTGTCCTCATCGTCATGAGCGCTGTTCTCATCATCTACAAGGTTCCAAGGAGTCCCCCTCCCATCTGAGCGAGGCCTTGCATGGATGAGCAGCAACCGGTCCGGATATGCAGCGCCCAGATCGCCGGCATCTGGGACAATCCAGCAGCGACACTGGAGAAGATCCGGCCGCTCGTTCACCATGCAGCGGCATCCGGTGCCCGCCTGATCTGTTTTCCGGAGCAGTTTGCAACCGGCTGGGACCCCGGTTCCACGAACCATACTGAAGAGCTGAACAGCACGATCGTATCAGCCCTGCGGGTAATGGCACAAGAGAACAGGATCGCGATTCTTGGCTCACTCCGGCAAAAGAGTGCAGGGCACCCAAAGAACACCGCACTGGTCATCGGGGACAACAGGGAGATTCTTGCAACGTATTCAAAGATCCATCTGTTCAGCCCCGGGGGTGAAGACCGGCAGTTCTCTCCGGGATCTGATCTGGGTATTTTCCGGCTGGGGCAACTTACCTGCGGCCTTGCCATCTGTTATGACCTCAGGTTCCCGGAACTCTTCCGCATCTATGCCCGGCACGGCGTCCAGGCCATGTTTGTCCCGTCAGCATGGCCGGCCAGCCGCAGGAAACACTGGGAACTCTTCGTTACCGCACGTGCCTGCGAGAACCAGATGTATGTGACCGGCATCAATACCACCGGAACGACTCCGGTTGATTCCTATTCCGGCGGTTCCATGACTGTCGACCCGAACGGAACGATCATAGCACAGGCAAACGAGGCAGAACAGCTGCTCTTCTGCGATCTCGACCCTGCACTTGTTACATCCGTCCGCACCGCCTTCCCGGTTGCAAAGGACTGCAAAAGCGAGCTCTATCCTGTTTTGTACGGCAGGAAATAACAGGGACAATTAACCCACTGCCCGTTAAGGATTTTCTTTCCATAACCGCACGCCTATATGTGATCACGTAACCAACACTATACCATGTACCATCTCGTGTGCGTCAACTGTGGAGCCACCTATCCCGCTGACGAGATCCTCTATAATTGTACAAAATGCGGCCACCTTCTTGCGGTAAAATACCCGCTCGATTCATTGAATATCAACAAGGCGGTCTGGGACAAGCGGCCTCTCGGTGTCTGGCGTTATAAGGAACTCCTGCCGGTGCACGGGGAGCCGGTGACCCTCCAGGAAGGGGGGACACAGATGTACCACCTCAAGAGACTGGGTGAGGAAATGGGGATCCCTCATCTCTATGCAAAACACGAGGGGATGAACCCCTCCGGTTCCTTCAAGGACCGGGGCATGACCGTGGGGGTTTCGATGGCGCTCCAGCTGGGAAAGAAGAGCGTTGCCTGCGCAAGCACCGGCAACACCTCCGCCAGTCTCGCGGTGTACGCAGCGAAGGCCGGGATCCCCGCCGTTGTCCTCCTCCCTGCCGGCAAGGTGGCCGTCGGCAAGGTGGCCCAGGCACTGATGCATGGCGCAAAGGTCATATCCATACGCGGGAACTTTGACCGGGCCCTCGAGATGGTCCACGATCTCTGCCTTTCCCACGGGCTGTACCTGCTGAACTCCATCAACCCCTACCGGCTTGAAGGCCAGAAGACGATCGGATTCGAGGCAGTCGACCAGCTTGGCGGTGTCCCGGACCGGTTCGTTCTCCCAGTAGGAAATGCCGGCAACATATCCGCGGTATACAAGGGGCTCCTGGAACTCCAGGAACTCGGGTTCATCGACAGGCTTCCGATGATGACCGGGATCCAGGCAGCAGGTTCGAGCCCGGTGGTCCGTGCAGTCCGCGAGAACCTCCCTGAAGTCGTTCCCGAAATGCAGCCCGAGACCGTCGCAACCGCAATCCGGATCGGTGCACCGGTCAATGCCGAGAAAGCCCTCACAGCCATCCGCAAGACCGGGGGCCTTGCCGAATCCGTTACGGACGAAGAAATCCTGCGGATGCAGCGCGACCTCGCCCGCAAGGAGGGCATCGGTGTCGAGCCGGCATCGGCTGCGTCGGTTGCCGGTATCAGGAAGCTGGCAGAGATGGGTATGATTGACCGGGACGAGCGGATCGTCTGCGTTGTCACCGGCCACCTCTTGAAAGACCCGGACACGGTGATCAAACAATGCGAACCCCCGACAGAGATCGATGCAAACCTGCCCTCGCTGCTCTCTGCGCTGCACTTGTAATTGCCCTTGTGGGAATACCTGCGGCGGGAGCGCTCTCGGCTGAGTATGTCGTCCTGCCAAATGGCACGGCGTACCAAGCCACCATTGAAATAGCGGATGCCTCACGCTATGAATTTGCTGATGTCGGCTTTATGGGAGAGAAAGTCCCGCTGCAGGTGGGGAATGTGACGCTCAATGGCACCTGCTCTCCCTGTAATTTTACCTGGAGCCGCCCCTGGGGCGCCCCTTCTGTCATCACGTTCGACAAGGGAAATTATACCGTCTCTTATCTCGCCCCGCTCTCCAACAATAACCTCCAGGGACAATTCATCCGTCCTTATTCAGTTGCAGTGACAATCCCCGGGGAATTTTCCGTGCAAAACCCGCTCCTTGCCGGGATAAGCCAGGGTGCAAATGTGACACATCATGCTGACAACGCCACTTCTGTCCGGTGGGATAAGACCACTGCGTTCAATGTCCGGTTCTATGACCAATGGCACGAAAACATGCTCTGGTTCTTCTTCCAGTTCATGGCAATCCTTGCCCTCATCCTCGTTGTCGTCCCCTATCTTCTCTCGACGAAGAGGGGAGAATAATCCCGCCACAATTCTTTTTTGTCTCTGGTGTTTTCATGGCACGACAACGTGAAAAGAAACGTATATACAGCCCGATGCGTAATGAAATAGAGAAAAAGAGGTTAATGTATGCTTCTTGAAAATGCAATCGTTGGAATCGTTCAGCTGGTCGTTGCTATCGTCTTTGCCGTGGTAGCGCTCTACATCGGTTTTTCGGTGCTGGGCAAGATCAGCAAGGGAATGGATGAAGAGAAGGAACTTGCCAAGGGCAATGTTGCCGTAGGTATCATTGTTGCAGCAGTCTTCGTTGCCATCGCTATGGTTGTCGAGTCCGGGGTCAGTGGCCTCTCCGCCGGCATCAGCAAGGCACTTGCAGCCGGCCTCTTCTCAGCCGATGGAATGATTACGATTGGCCTTGCATTCTTCCAGCTCATCGCTGGTATCGTCCTTGCAGTCGGTGCAATCTACCTTGCCCTGAACATCCTTGACAAGCTCACCTCGGGCGTTGAGGAATTCGAAGAACTCAAGAAAGGCAATGTCGCAGTTGCACTCGAGATGGGCGGTGTGATCATCGCCGTTGCTTGGATCATCCAGTCCGGTGTCATCGGCATCACTGCTGCCCTTATCTGAAACCTTTTTTCTTCATATTCAGGATAGTGTTTATTCTTACCAGCGGATGCTAATCCCATGGTCTGCGGCAGGAGCAGGTATTCTGCCTGACAATTGTCTGCCACTTACCATCGATATCCACAGCCTTTCAGAGAGCGTGGATTTTTCCGCGCTCTGCAGGGATCAGGATCTGCTGGCACGGTAAAATATCCCTGTAAATCCATGAATTGAAAATCGTTCATTTTATCCCCGTAATGACTAAACGAACATTCCTGAACGGTTTCATTGCAGAAGATACTGTTGGGGACAACCTGAATGTACCTGAACGCTCGCGGCCCTTATTGCAGGGAATTTCCCATATCTCATTGCGGCACACAGAGCCGAACCATGAGAATACCAATGGAGAATCAATGATGAGAACACGATATGGATTCATACTCTGCCTTACACTGCTCGCCCTCGCGGGCTGTGCGGGAGTGGCAGCTGCAGCACCTGCCGAAGCCGGGCAGGCGGATACCATCCAGCCCTATAACGGTGTTATCGGCCCCGGTAATTCGTTGTACGGACTGAAACTTGCATTTGAAGATCTCGATGAATCATTCACCGTTAACCAGAGCGAGAGACTGCAAAAACAGATCCGGCACGCGGATCTCCGGCTTGCCGAACTGAAACGTGAACTCTCAGAGAACAAAACAGATACTGCCGACATTGCCCTGGAACACTACCGGTTGAAAATCAACCAGACCGCCGACATCCTGGAACCCGTGCCGGTCAATGGCACAGGCCCTGTACCGGAGATCGATGAGACGGGACTCCTGCATGCACGGGAGATGATTGCCAAGCACCAGCGGGTCCTGGGAGATCTCATCCAGAGCCACCCGAATAATACCGGCCTCGAGCGTGCTTACAACAATAGTGTCCGGCTCGAACAAAAGTTCGAAAACAAGATACAGAATATCAGGACAGTTCAGCAACAGGCAAGGCAGAACCTGTCGTTACGCCCGGACCTTCAGGATAACCAGACACCCCAGACACCCGGGCCCGCGGATGAAAACGCGTTGAAAGACAGGAACAAATTCACGGGAAATACCACGCAGAATAAGGACCGGAATGAGCTGGGGATAAACCAGTCACCCGGAGACCTGAATCGCCGGCAGGCGGATAGCGCCACAGGGAGGGAGCAGCAGGGACAGAACGGGCAGCAGACAAATACCGGGAACCACAAAGACGCTGCGGGAGATAACCAGCAAATAACTCCCGATCAGACCCAGAACACCAGGACCAACAACAATAATCCCAAGCCGGTGGAAACCATCAACAAGAATGCCAACGGCAATGGTAATGGAAATACCCGGCCTGCCGGCAGGTAATAACCAGGTCCTGTCTGCTGAATGAATTCCGGAGAGATACCCCCGGTTATATTTTTATTCCAGCCATGATACCTATCAACAGAAAGGTGCACCATGAATAGACCGTTCCCGGCAAGGATGCTCGTTACCGGAGCACTCCTTCTGCTCTGCATCCTGCCGTCAGTACAGGCAGCATCCGATACGGGCTATTCCACGACCTATACTATTTCTATCACAAAGGACGGTTCTGCACACTGGCAGATCGAGTACCGTACCCCGCTTCTTTCCGAAGAAGACCTGGCAGGTTTTGAGAACTACTCGCGGGGGATAAATACGGTCTACCTGCCGGAACTCCGCGACCTGATGCAGCGATCCGCTGAGCAGGCAGCTCTTGGCACTTCCCGGGACATGACGGTTACCGGTTTCACCGGCAATGCCCTTGTCCAGACGTCCCCGACCGGCAGGTTCGGCGTTGTCACATATACGTTCGAATGGACGCATTTTGCGCAGATTGACGACGGAATTGTTGTCGGTGATGCCTTTGTCGGGGGAATGTACCTTGCACGGGACAATACCCTGATCATCAGGTATCCCGAGGGTTACACCGTGGCATCCGTCAGTCCAGTACCGGACCGTACCAGCGACGCACTTACATGGTATGGCCTGCGTTCCTTCGGGCCCGGGCAGCCTTCCATTGTGCTGAACGATTCCTCCCTTCCGTTCCTCCCGGTGATGGGAGGGATAGCGGTCCTTGTGATCATTATCATGACCGCAATCATTCTTTACCGCAGGAGGAATGCAGGGAGCCGTCCTGAAGAGGAGTTTCCAGAGGCGGATGATGCGGAAGAGCCGCCAATATCCCTTTCAAAAGTCGACCTTGAGACACTTGAGGAGAAGATCCTCCAGCTGCTCATATCACACAACGGGGAGGTGTTCCAGTCAGAGATTGTCAAAGTTTTGGGACTCCCGAAATCGACGGTAAGTACGACGCTCAACGACCTTCACCAGAGAGGGATTATCCAGAAGGTGAGGAAGGGCAGGGAGAACCTGATCCGGCTGGTAAAAGACAGGGAATGAACCTTTCATTCCCGGTCTTATGCGATACAAACACCATCTCATTTTTTGTACTGATCTCCCGACCTGCGGGAGAGCACAAACCGTCCCGGCAACGGGAAGTAGGATGAGAAAGGCCTGCAGTAACGGAAATTGATGAGAAAAAAGTATAGTGAAATTACTCGTACCCGAATGACTTTATGACAACGTCCGGGTTGACTGCACCGACATGGTAGACAGCACCCGAGGAAAGCTCATTGATGGTGACCTCAGCCGGTGAGAAGAGCGACGTATCGATCTTGTAGAAGTCATAGCCGGCTTCCTTGAAGATGTCATTGAAAGGCTTCCCGTAGCCCTTGGACTTGTTGCTGGGGATCTTGTCGAGATAGTCCTTGATCTCGGGGGCATTCATGGTCAGGGATATCCTGCCGTGGTAAATGGTTGCATCGTTTGTCACGCCCATGGCGAGTTTTGCACCGCGGACCGGCGGGACAGGCGCGGTTCCCATTGCTGCAATGACTTTCCTAGTGTCGAACCCGAGCTCGTTGAGCTTGTAGATTGCGGTCTCGACACACCGGCCGGCGACCTGGATCGATCCGACCATCGAGGCAGTCGGTGCGACAACAGCGCAGACGTTTGCGACGTCAACATGGCACTCCTCGGCGATCTTGTTCATGACCTCAGCGTTCGGGAGGTGGTCGCTCTCAAGGCAGATGACGGCACAGTCATAGTCGTCCTCGTACTCGATGACCTCGAAAGTGTGCTTCGGCTTGAGGGAGAGCGCCCGGGCCGGGCCGCTGCCCATCGCAAAGTAGTTGCCGACCTTGACAGTCCAGCCTGCCTTCTGTGCGCCAAGGCAGGAGATAGACGGGAAGTCGGTATTCACATCGATGAAGGGCATCGGGATACCCTTGATCTCGCCGTTGCGGAAGTTGACCTCGCCAAGACCGCCCATGCAGATCTCGGTGAAGGCCCGCCCTGCCGCATAGCCGCCGCGGACACTTACCCCGCAGTCGACGATGCGGGCGCCGTTATCAAGTTCATGGTAGGCGCAGTTGAATTCTTCGGCCAGATCTGCCAGATTGTCAAAAATTTCCAGTGCCAGTTCGTTAACACTCAGCATAAGAGAAAACCCCTGTAGTACATACTACCAATGGTCTGGAAATAGATAATATTTTTCAAATCTTACACCGTGACGGCAGAAAATGTGGGACCGTGAGGTTCAGGAGAGGTATTCGATGACCTTCGCCGGGTCGTACCGGAGCGTGATGATCCGGGTCCTGCCCTTCCCCTCGCGGTACTGGAGGTTGATAAGCCGCATTGCATCCAGTTTCTTAACAACCTCGTAGAACCGCGTATAGCCGATGGGAACGTTCTCCTTGAAGGATTTATACACATCCCCGGCATTCATCTCATGCTCCTTGTTGCTCCGCTCCGCGATCAGTTTCAGGATCTCCCGCTCTTCACCCTTGAGCGTCTTCGTCGTAAAGGCAAGGTGAAGATACTTGGATATCTCGTACGCACCGCAGATATCGTCCCGCTCGATGCTCCGCCGCGCCGCTCGTTCTGCCGAGAGCGTTGCACGCTTGAGGAGGTCGATACCGACTCGCAGGTCACCGCTCTTCAAGGTCTGGCTGACGACAAGGTCCAGCAGTTCCTCGGAAAGGACGCCCGAGAAGAGGCCCTGCATCACGCGGGCCTTCATGATCTCCCGCACTTCGGCATCACCGTAGGGAGCGAAGTAGATCTCCGTGGGCCGGAATACCGAGGCAACCCGGGCATCCACAGCACGACTGAGGTCCACATCCATGTCGCTGATGATGACAATGACACCGATGCGGGTCCCTTCATAGGTCTCGTGCGAGCGGAGCAGGGTGTAGAGAACCTTGTTGATCTCGTTCTCGTACAGGAGGTAGTTTGCATCGTCGAGAGCAACCAGCAGGACGATCTCTTCTTTTGCGATATGGCGGGCCACAGCATCGAAGACCTGCTTGAACGAGGTGCCGGAAGAAGGGGGGAGGTGGCCGATGAGTTTTTTGTAGATCTGGGAGATGATGGCGAACTTGGTATTGTCGATCTGGCAGTTGATGTAGACCGGCACCAGTTTCTTTGTCGTCTCCTCGATCTCCTGGAAGAGCTTCCTTATACTCGTGGTCTTCCCGGTACCGGGAAGACCCTTGCAGACGCTGTTCATCGGCCTGCCACCACGGAGGCCGGGCTTGATCTGGAACGCCAGCTCGCGCATCTGGTCGTCGCGGAACTCGAACTGCTCGGGAACATAATCGATCTCCAGCACCTCGGGGTCCCGGAACAGCGTCTCGTCCCACATCAGCAGGTTCTTCTTCATCTCTCTACACCTCTACGCAATCGGTATTAACTGCATTGATTATTGTCCCTGGCAAAAACAAAAGTTTCGTGAATGGACTGTCTCGATCATGGACATACTGCATCTCCCGCATCCGGGTCCCGGCCGGTTCATGGCGGGCGGCCGGGATCCCATTTCAAAGAGACAAGCTGGTTTGCCTTTCCGACTGCCTCATCAGCACTTGCAGCTCCCGCATCAGCTCCAATACACTTCCAGAGGTTAGGCACGAGACTGAAAGGGTACCCGCCTGCGATGACAGGTGTTCGCGCAGTACCAGGATCTGCCCTGATTGCCCGGACCAGTTCGTACACCCGGGAAACATGGACGGGTAGTGTGGCTGAAATGGCGATTGCATCCGCATGATGGTCCCGTATCATCGCAACAACCGAGGGCGCGGGGGTGTTTGCACCGGTATACAGCGTGTCCCACCCGTCCATCTCAAAGAAATCTGCAACCATCCGGATACCGATATCGTGGAATTCGCCGGAGACGGACGATGCAACGAGGCGCCTGCCTTTCCTTGCCTGTTTCCTGCTCTCTTCCCTCATCCGGGTATAGAGAAGTGCAATGAACAGCCGGGTCGTATCGGTGATATAATGTTCCTCCGCCACACTGACCTGGTGGATCTGCCAGAGCCTTCCGGTCTCCTGCAATACCGGCTGGAATATATGCCGGTAAAGGTCGCGGACAGGAACACCCCGATCGAGCATCCCCATGAGGAGGACCCGGGCATCCTCCCGGTTTGCGGCAACCAGAGCAGAAAGATATGCGCGGGCCTGGGCTCCAAGAGGATTGTCATCCCTGATGAAGGAGAGATCTTCCCGCGGGGGGGCAGAGAGGAGGGCGCGGGCTCTCGTGATGTACTCCTGTGCCTTCGAACCCTGTTCTTCCGGTAGTTCCTGGTGCAGGACATCGCTGAACGCAACAAGGCTTCTTTCAAGGATCCTGGGAGGTAAATGAAGCGATTCACGGAATATCCGGGCCCAGCGGATATAGTCAAGGAAGAATGCATCATCATCGACCGCGAGCGATTCCTGCAGGTGCCTTGCATACGACCGGAAATGTTCATCGAGCAGGGATTTTTCGTAATCGCTGGATTTTAAAAATAATTCAGGATACCGTTCACTATAACGACTGAACCCCTTTGCCGCAAGATTTTCTTCGTCCAGCGATACAGGCCGGTACAGGCAATCTCCTCCGGAACTCATGTCTCCAGGTCCCTCTTTCCCTGATATAACCAGATCTCACCGGCTACCTGTAACATTATTATTGTTTGGCTGAAATGGCTGTATCATAAAGACCGGAACCTGTATACCAGCCAGAAGTACGTGTGAGGGAGGGCAGATTCCGGCTCCTCGTTCTCCTTTGAAAATCCGGATTCGTATGCTGGTAACCGGGGAAGGGACGAATTGATAAACAATCATAGAGAAAAATAGTGCTACTTTGCGGCAGATGATGAAAGTTACCCCCACTGATCCATGATGATGCACGGGTGCTGATGCCGCACTGCTTCAGGAAAACAGGAAGTCGAGGAAGTCGACTGCGTTTTTCATCCCGAGACCTCCTGAACGTGCAGCCTTTTCTGAATATTCTGTCGTTGTGTCGGTTCCTTTGCCCCGGACAACGAACGGTACCGGATCCCTTGTATGCGTCTTTGCCCGGATCGGCGTCGGGTGATCGGGCAGTACAGCGACAACGCCATCAAACCCGTCCAGGATCGTTCCCACGACTTCATCGACCTTCTCGATCGCCTTCACCTTCTCTTCAATGCTCCCCAGGTGCCCCGCTTCGTCCGGAGCCTCGATGTGGATATAGACAAAGTCAAGTCGCTGGATAGCATCCAGTGCGTACCGGGCCTTTGCTGCATAATCGGTATCGAGATACCCGGTTGCGCCCGGTACCGTGATAATCTCCATGCCGGCACATCGGCCAATGCCATTGAGGAGGTCGACTGCCGAGATGATCCCGCCCTTCATCCCGTATTTCTTCTCGAACGGGGGGAAGGCCGGTTTGTGACCGCCGCTCCATGGCCAGATCTGGGTTGCCGGGCGTTTGCCCGCAGCACTACGTGCCTGGTTCACCGGATGATCGGCAAACACTGCACGGCTCTTCTCCATACACTGCAGGAGAAGCTCCGCGTCCTTTCCCTTCGGCAGATAGGGTCCGATGCCCTGTCCCACGATATCGTGCGGGGGCGTTGTTGTCGATCCGTTCCCACCAGAGACTACCAGAAGGTTCCGGTAACTAACACCGGCCCGGACCATGACCCCGGGGATCTCCGGCCCGAGCGCTGCAAAGAGGTCTTTTCCCTCGCTGCTTGAGATGTGGCCTGCCGAGAAATCAGCCATCGTCTCCTGCTCCACGGTCACGAGGTTGCACCGGTACGCAACATCCTCCGGTGCAAGCTCAACACCCATGCTCAGTGCTTCGAGCGGGCCGCGGCCGGTATAGTAATTTTCAGGCGCATACCCGAGCACGGCCATGTTGGCAATGTCGCTGCCGGCCTCAAAGCCGTACGGGATCGTATGGAGCATCCCGCAGGCGCCTTCACGGGCCATCCGGTCCATGTTCGGGGTCTTTGCGTACTCCAGAGGGGTCTTATTGCCAAGCTTCGCAACCGGCTCGTCGGCCATGCCATCCCCCAGCACAACGATATACTTCATCTTACTGCCCCGTCACAGCAGCCTGTGCCGCTATCATGACACTTTCGCGGGAGCCCAGCTGCGGTTTCCAACCAAGGGCCTTGAGCTTCTCAATGGAGAGCTGCATCTTTGGCACATCGCCAACCCAGCCCAGTTCCCCTCCCGTGAAACAGTACTGCACGCCTGTCAGGCCCATCGCTTCCGTGACGATATCGGCAATAGCTACGACATCGATCCAGTCCTCGGAACCGATGTTGAAGGTGTTCACCGGATTGCGGGCATGGGCAATGGCAAACTCCATGGCGCGGATACATTCCGTGACTTCAAGGTACGACTTGGTCTGCTTGCCGTTCCCGAGGATCTCGAGCTCCTTTGGATTTCTTTTAAGTTTCCGGACAAAGTCCGTGATCACGCCGTGGCCGCTCCGCGAGCCGATGATATTGGCGAACCGGAACTGCCAGGAACGCATCGAGAACGAGTGGCAGTATGCCGAGATGAGCGACTCGCAGGCAAGCTTGCTTGCGCCATAGACCGAGACCGGTTCGAAGGGGGCGTAAGTCTCGGGTGTCGGGATGACCGATGCATTCCCGTACACGGTTGATGTGGAGGTGAAGACCAGTTCCGGCACGGAATGCATCCGCATTGCCTCGAGCACACGGTAGGTGGCGACGATATTGTTCTGGAAGGTCGGGTCCGGGGTCATCGCACTCTGGCGGACATCCGGATCAGCTGCAAGATGGTACACCCGGTCCGCTCCTGTGAGGGCGTCCTGCCAGCCGTCACCAAGAAGGTCTTTTTTAACCAGTTGTACGTTTCCCGAACGAAGATGGCCGGCAATCGTTTCCTCGCGCCCGGCAACAAGGGAATCAATCACCACAACGCGGTCACCCTGTGCCACGAGGGCATCCACCAGATGCGAGCCGATGAACCCGGCGCCACCTGTCACCACATCAAACATCAATACCTAATATGTCATCCATGCTATAGGATTACTGCTATGTTCATCGGGATCGATCACGGCACGAGCGCCATGCGGTTCGCCGGAGAGGGAAGGGAATTCAAGCTCTCTCGCGAGGCTGCAAAGGACTTTGTCATCGCCGACCTTGCCCGCATCTGCCCGCCCGAGGAGATCGAAGGTATTGCCGTCTCTTACTCGATGGGCGACAACTTCTCGAAGATCACACGGATCGACAAGGTACAGAACCGGGGGCTGGTCAGCCGCGAGGGGGCGGGCAAGCACATCGGCGGCGGTACGCGGGTCTTTGACGAGGTGGCGGCAAGCGGCATCCCGGCAATCGCCATCCCTGGCATTCACCGCGGGTCTCCAACCGATCCCCGGTTCAAAGCCTATTCACACCAGACCAGCCCCGAGAAGATCGGAATTGCCTACGAGGTCTGCCACGATCTGGGGGACGATGTGATCGTCTCCGACGTAAGTTCCAACACGGTGACGCTCCTTGTTTCGGCCGGGAAGATTGTCGGGGCATTCGATGCCTGCATCTTTGCCCCGGGGACACTCCACGGTGCCCTCGATGTCGACGCGATCCGCCGCATCGATGAAGGGGCCTGTACTGCAAACGAGGCGTTCCAGCACGCAGGCGCAAACTTCTCGGTGCCGGAACCGGAACGGATGCGTACCGTTGCCCTCTTCGCTGCCATGGAATGTGCGGCACTCCGGCTCCTCAATCCCGGTGCAGCCATTGCGCTCGCGGGCAGCCTTGCACCGGCAGTTGCACAGGAAGTCGGTTCGCTGCTCGGCTCGAAGGTTGCTGTATACGATGAGTGGTGTGCATCCCGCGGGTGTGCACGGATCGCCCGCGACGTCTTTTCCGGCAAAACAACAATCCTGGGGCTCGGTACGGATCTCTAAAATCCGGGTCAGCCAAAAAAAGCGCCAGCGAGGAGCATCGACCGTTCGTTTGTCCGGGCCGCAACCAGCCACATACCCCCCTGCCTTAGGCCACGTGCGGTGGGGGGGTGTCAAGTACCCCCCACCCCCCAGAGCAACATCCGGCCGGCCATTTCGTATTGTTTTCCGATGTAACATGATAGTGCAGGGAATATCCGGCCACCAGCCTTTTGGTTCGCAGCGGGGGGTCTCCATGATACCCCCCTAGCACCGGGCGGGGGGGTATAATCGCTCTGAAACGCAACAAGGGGGGGAGGGATGCTGCTGGAGACCCCCCACCTCATGTTAGGGAAGCGTGCATTGTTGCACGGTATTTCCGGACCCGGGCACCGGCGGAGAGATGATTGCACCACCCTGATCAAATCCTGTAGAGGGTGGACTCTATCGGGCAATGCGGGGAGGGGTGTCCCGGACACCACCCCCCCATCCCCACCAGGGAGGGTATGATTGAATTCAAAAGAAAAAGGGGGTGGGGGTACACAGCAGACCCCCCCCTCATCACGACCGGATTATCAGCACAAACGGGGATCCGGGGCCGACGTTGGGAACGGATCAGCATTATTAATAGTGATAAATTACCACATTAATGCGCAATAATTTCGGGTATCGCCATATGAATGCCGGGTGTAAAGTCATGATAATTTACACATCCGGTCGCTTCCTTATCATGGAAATCTGATAATTGGGGATTTTTCCTTGAAAGAGCTACGTATCCACGGCAGGGGTGGCCAGGGGTCTGTCACTGCTGCCGAACTGATCGCAGTCGCCGCATTCGAGGGCGGCGTCTATGCCCAGGCCTTTCCGGCATTCGGTGTCGAGAGGCGGGGGGCCCCGGTCCAGGCATTTGTCCGGTTTGACAACAAGAAAATCCGGAAGAGGAGCCAGGTGTACGAACCCGACTATATCATCGTGCAGGACAGCACCCTGATCAAAGACGTGAATGTCTTTTTGGGGGTAAAGCCCGGCGGGATCGTGATCGTGAACACCGAGAAGAAGCCGGAATTCAAGGTGCCTGATGGCGTGAAACTGATAACCATCGACGCCACATCCATCGCCCTCAAGGCGCTCGGCCTCCCCATCACCAACACCACGCTCATGGGAGCGTTTGCCGCTGCATCAGGAGAGATCCAGTTCTCGGCACTCGAAAATGCACTGAAGCACCGCTTCCCGGGTGAACTTGCAGTGAAGAACATCGCCGCGGCAAAGACCGCGTATGACACCGTGAAGGGGGCAGCTTAATGGCGCTTGCGACAGGATGCAGGGCTCGCCCCGGAAAGTCGCGCGACAACAAGACCGGATCCTGGCGGGTATTCAAGCCGGTCTTCGATCATGAAAAGTGCTCGAAATGCGGGATGTGCCAGACCCTCTGTCCCGAAGGGTGCGTCCACGAAGATGCAGAAGGGTTCTTCAATCCCGATTATGATTACTGCAAAGGATGCGGGATATGTGCCGAGGAGTGCCCGAAAGAAGCGATTGCCATGAAACAGGAGGAGAAGTAAATGCTGGAGATAACCGAGGGATCGCACGCGGTGGCTGAAGCAGTCCGGCTCTGTCGCCCGCAGGTGGTCTCGGCATACCCGATCACCCCCCAGACCCATATCGTCGAAGCTCTCGCGGATTTTGTTGCCAACGGGAAGCTCGACGCCGAGTACATTACTGTTGAGAACGAACTCTCCGCACTCTCTGCCTGCGTTGGTGCAAGCGCAGCGGGTTCGCGTGCCTACTCGGCAACAACATCGCAGGGCCTGATGCTGATGGCCGAGGTTGTTTTCAATGCTGCGGGCATGCGCCTCCCTATCGTCATGTCCATCGCGAACCGTGCCATGGGCGCACCGCTCTCCATCTGGAACGACATGCAGGACTCAATCTCCCTGCGCGACGCGGGCTGGCTCCACTTCTATGCTGAGGATAACCAGGAGGCAACCGACCTCCACTTCCTTGCCTTTAAAGTGGCGGAAGACCCCTCCGTCCAGCTGCCGGTCTTTGTCTGCTTTGACGGGTTCATCCTCTCCCACACCTATGAGCCGGTGGACATCCTCACGCAGGAACAGGCTGACAAGTTCCTGCCGGCGTTTGCTCCGGCCGAGAAGCTGGATGCAAAAGACCCCATCAGTTTCGGCATGTATGCGACACCGGAATATTATCTCGAATTCCGCTACGAGACGAACGAAGCCCAGAAACGGGCTAAGGACGCAATCGTAAAGTACGGAAAAGAGTTTGGTGCGCTCTTTGGCAGGGATTACAGCGCGTTCATCGAATCGTACCGGCTCGATGATGCCGAGACCGCAATCGTAGCGATGGGCTCCATGTGCGGGACGATCAAGGATGCCATTGACGAGATGCGGGATGACGGTATGAAGGTCGGGCTCCTGCGGATCCGGGTCTTCCGCCCGTTCCCGATTGAAGAGGTTGCCAAAGCGCTTACCCACGTGAAGCGCATTGCAGTGCTTGACAAGAACGTCTCGCTTGGCTCCCGGGGAGGAGCAACAGCAATCGAGGTCCGTGATGCACTGTACGGCTCCACGATACCGGTAAAAGGCTACATCCTCGGGCTTGGCGGCCGCGATATCCGCAAGAAGGACATCAAGGAGATCGTGAGTCTCTGCGAGAAAGGGATCGGCGACCAGTTCTACGGGCTGCGCAAGGAGTTGATCTGAGATGGCAGAAAAGAAGAAGACCTGCGACCTGTTCGACTGCGGCCACCGTGCCTGCGGCGGCTGCGGGGCGTCGCTTGCTGCCAGGCTCGTGACGGAAGCGGCTGGGCCCGAGACGATCGTTGTCTCCTCCACCGGGTGCATGGAGGTTTTCTCCACCCCGTACCCGGAGACTGCATGGAAGGTCCCGTGGATCCACTCGCTTTTTGAGAACGCTGCGGCGGTTGCATCGGGCATCGACGCTGCGCTGAAGAAGCAGGGCAGGAAAGAGAAGATCGTGATCATGGCAGGCGATGGAGCAACCTTCGACATCGGTATGATCAGCATCAGCGGCGCATTCGAGCGCGGCCATGACTTCACCTACATCTGCTATGACAACGAGGCATACATGAACACCGGCATCCAGCGGTCCGGTGCCACACCCCTCGATGCCAGCACGACCACAAGCCCGGCCGGCTCCCAGTCGTTTGGCAACAAGCGGCCCAAGAAGGACATGCCCGCAATCCTTGCAGCACACGGGGCACCTTATGTCGCTACGGCATCCATCGCCTATCCGGCAGACCTCCGGCAAAAAGTCGAAAAAGCCATCAACACCAAGGGGCCGTGCTATGTGCAGGTCCATGCACCCTGCTGCACGGGCTGGGGATTCGAGGGCGAGCAGACCATCGCGATCGCAAAACTCGCCATCGAGACCGGGCTCTGGCCGAACTTCGAGATGGTGGATGGCAAGGTCACGAAGGTGAAGAAGGTTGTCCGCAAGCCGGTGACTGAATACTTAAAGACCCAGAAACGGTTCCGCCACCTTTTCAAGCCGAAACTGCAGGAAGCGGAGATCGCGGCAATCCAGGCCATCGCCGACCGGAATGCCGAGAAGTACGGTCTCGACATCAAGCTCCCGCCTAGGAAAGAATAAAAAACATTCCTTCTCTTCTTTTTTCGAGCCGGTAATTCTCTTTTGGATGAGGGCATGTTTTGGCGGGTATGAAAATCCCCATGATTTTCATGAACTTTCTGTGCTGCTTCGCCGCATAGGCGCTCTGTTGAAACGCACATGAACCAGAGTCCACAGCCGAACGATGAAAAAGCCATGCACTATGAATGGGTGTGAGTGCTCCCCATTTCAGGGATACGCCAATCCGGGCCCTTTACGGGCTCCGTTTCCCTTCTTTTCCGGCTCCAGCGGGAATAATTCGAAGACTTCGTCTTCTCATGTCTCATGCTTTCAGCATTCGACATTTCGGAAAATGAGGAAATTATCTGGAGAAAGTCTTCATTTTTACGCCGGAGAGGGGAGGTAAATTTTTGCCACATTCTTTTGGCCGATTGGCAGGTAAAACGAGTTTTAGCCAGGGGCAGGGTGTTTGGATCGAACCGGTTGCCGCTATGGCCGGTTTAACGGGAACCCATGGTTCTCCGTCGGAGAATCCTGCGTGCTGGTATGCGAGGGAGAGAGGGCGATAATCAGCAATGTTATTAATCCCGGCGATGACATTAGTAGGTTGTCGGGCTCGTGGTCTAGTCGGTTATGACGTCGCCCTTACACGGCGGAGGTCGCCGGTTCGAATCCGGCCGGGCCCATCGTTTTTTAAAAAAGAGGGTTATGCGATTCTCACGAGCGTGATCGTGAAGACCAGGTCTTTTCCCGCAAGATCGTGGTTCTGGTCAATGGTAATGGTATCTTCAGTCATGGTGATGATCTTGATATATGCCACTGCATTATCAGCAGATCTCCGGATTGAATAGCGTTCACCGACAACGGGATTCTCGATGGCAATATCCGACCGGTTAACCGTGAAGACAAGCGAAGAATCGTACGGTCCGTATGCTTTTACCATGGGGATGTGAACGGTCTTCGTGGTATTCGGGGCCATTCCGATCACCGCCTCCTCAAGGCCGGGAATGACTTTTCCCTGACCGATGGTGAAGACAAGTGGGGATGCGTCCCGGTTTGAATCAAAGACAGTCCCGTCAGCCAGAGAACCGGTGTAATAGACTGATACCGTATCCCCGGTCTTTGCAAAGAACGGATTGAATAAGTAGAACGCAACAGCGGCAACAACAACGAGTGCGACAATAGCACCTATCGCAAACTGCCGCATCTTCTTCTTTTTCGCTGCGACAGCCTCTTTTCCCTTCACTTTTTCAGATTTTTTCATGCTCTCTCCAGTACGTTGATCTCATGACCATAAGAGCATTGCATTCTGTTCCGGAAAACAAAAGCCGGGTTGTTCAGGCAGGCATCATGCACGCAGCGGATTCCTGCCCGCTATCACAATTGCACGGTATAAATACCCCAAGAACCTATGTTGTGATGTTCATTATGCCGGATGAAGTGAAGTATGCAGAAGTTCAGGGCCGTAAAGTCCAGTGGGACCCTGCACAGATGCGCAAGATCAAGGAGCATCCGTGTTTCTCCGAGGGTGCATGCCATAATTTCGGGAGGTGCCACGTCCCGGTTGCACCGAAATGCAATATCCAGTGCAACTACTGCATCCGCGACTTCGACTGTGTCAACGAGAGCCGCCCCGGTGTCACAACAAAAGTGCTCAAGCCGGACGAGGCCATGGACATGGTCAAGAAAGTCGTGGACAAGTACAATTATATCAAGGTCGTCGGGATCGCGGGGCCCGGGGATCCGCTCGCAAACGAGGAGACTTTTGAGACACTCAAGCAACTCCATGAAAAATACCCGAATGTTATCAAGTGTATCAGCACCAACGGCCTCCTCCTTCCGGACAAGATCGACCTTCTCCAGAAATATGACGTGGGCAACATCACGGTCACCTTGAACGCCATCGACCCGGAGATCGGGGCGAAGATCTACCAGTTCGTCGATTACCAGGGAAAACGCTACGAAGGCATTGAGGGCGCAAAACTCCTCCTCTCCCAGCAGATGAAAGGCATCGAAGAGGCAGTCAGACGCAAGATGATCGTGAAGATCAACACCGTCTATATCCCCGGCATCAACGAGGACCACATCCCGGCCATTGCAAAGAAGGTGGGAGAGATGGGCGTCTACACCTTCAACCTCATCCCGCTCATCGCCCAGTACAAGTTCGCCAATATCACCCCACCGACACCCGAGATGAAGCGGAAGATGCAGGACGAGTGCGGCAAATACGTGAAGCAGATGCGGCACTGCCAGCGATGCCGTGCCGATGCAATCGGCAAGCTCGGCCACGACATCCAGTCCTGCGTGTACGAGAATAAGTAACCTTTTTTCCTATCATCCCCTGCACAGGGATAACAGTAATACCGAATCGTTCCGGACTATGTTCGCATATTTGCCAGCGATGCCGGGGCAAGGTCTGGAGTGCTGCAAGATGTGGTGATTCCGTTCAGCTCCCGGGACAACGACAACGATGATGAGCAGGGGTACAAGCCCTTTTCTGATGGCAGTCACTCCTAATCAGCAACAGCGTTTACGGGTTCAATCAGATCTGTAGGACATCCGATTTCGCCGGTGTTCCGGCTGTCTTCCGCTCCGGGAGCACCTCTTCCAGCGCGGCTACGAGACTGTCCACCTTCTCGTTGTTGAACGCTGCCCGGAAAGCGGCAATCTCAGCAGAGTTCATGATCATGATGCCCTTCTTCTTCATCGGGAGCCCGTTCGGGCCAAGGGGATTGATGTCGATAGCAAGGGATGCGGCACGGTTCTTGGTTGCGGGAAGCCGGATAATGGACACGCCTTTGACCGATGTCTGCTTGCGTTCCCAGTCCGCGCCTTCTTCGATAAATGTCCTGAGGGTTTCTGCTAATTCCATAAGAAGAACTATTCATTTATATATTAAAATGCTATTCGTTCCGATCCGGCTGCGAAAAATCGCATGGGACAACGCCAGGTTCTCCCCGTCATGTTTGCACCATCCCCAGCGAATAAGAGGGGGAATGGTCAATGGTACTCCATAACCCGCTCTCCACTACTGGATCACGATCATGCCCTCCATTGCTCTTCCCCCCGGCCAGCCGTTCTCGCTCGACCAGACACTCGGCTGCGGCCAGGTCTTCCGCTGGGAGCGGAGTCCCGACGGCACATGGCTGGGGATTGTTGATAACCACGTCATCCGTATCCGTCAGGAAGGAACCAGGCTCAGGTTCAGGGGTGCCCCGGAGGAATTCATCCGCCGATACTTCTCTCTCGATATCGACCTGCTCCCTCTTCTTTCGTCCATTGACAACGATCCCGTGATCCACCGGGCAATCGGACAGTGCAACGGCCTGCGCCTTGTGCGCCAGCTCCCCTGGGAGTGCACCGTCTCCTATATCTGCTCGACGAATTCTAATATCCCGACCATCCGACGCAGGATCGGGTTGCTTGCAGAGCGGTTCGGCACCCGGATACAATCCGGGGGTCAGACCTTCTTTACGTTCCCGGAACCGTCCTGTATTTCCTGTAAGGGGCACGAAGGCCTCACGATATGCAAACTCGGGTACCGCCAGCCATACGTGTACGGCACCTCCTGCACCGTCACCGACGTGAGATCGTGGGAAAAGAAGATCCGCCGGCTCCCGTACGAGGATGCCCGCAAGGAATTGATGAAACTACAGGGTGTTGGCCCGAAAGCTGCCGACTGCATCCTCCTCTTTGCGTTCCAGAAATACGATGCGTTTCCCGTGGATGTCTGGATCCGTCGGATCTTAAAAGAACAATACCTTCCGGATCTTCCTACGGATGCCCCGCTGACAACGAGGGAATACGACCGGATACGGAAGTTTGCAAAGGAGCAGTTCGGGGAGTATTGCGGCTGGGCACAGGAATACCTGTACGCGGCAAGGATACTGTAAAAAGAGAGCAGGGGGATTTACGTGCCGATATCCCAGCTGCAGGAATATTTCTTCTGTTCTTTGGAGAGCGAATCAATCGATAGCCCGAGAGACGCGAGTTTCAGGTTTGCAACCTGCTCATCAATCTCATTGGGGACATCATAGACACCGCCCTTCATCTTCTTCCCGTTCTTTGCGATATGGAGCGTGCAGAGCGCCTGGAGTGCAAAACTCAGGTCCATGACCTCAATCGGGTGTCCCATTCCCTTGGGAGTGGCGAGGTTCACGAGCCGGCCTTCTGCAAGCACATGGACAGATTTCTTCCCGAGGACGAACGTCTCGATGCCGTCGCGACGGATGATCTTTGCAGCGTTCTTGTGAAGATATTCGAGGTCGATCTCGACATTGAAATGGCCAGCGTTCGCGAGGATCGCGCCATCCTTGAGTTTTGCAAAGTGCTTCTTTGCAATGACAGCACAGTTACCGGTAGTGGTGACAAAAATGTCCCCGATAACTGCTGCATCCTCCATGGTCATGACCATGAATCCGTCCATGTGCGCCTCAAGTGCCCGCCGGGGGTCGATCTCGGTGACGATGACCTTTGCACCAAGCCCATGTGCCTTCCGCGCAAGCCCGCGGCCGCAGTAGCCGTAGCCGGCGACAACAAAATATTTCCCGGCAATGAGCGTGTTCGTCGTGATCATGATCGACGAGAGAACACTCTCCCCGGTGCCGTGGACATTGTCGAAGAAATGCTTCATGGGGGTATCGTTGACCGCAACCACGGGAAACTCCAGCTTGCCCTCGGCGGCCATTGCCTTGAGCCGGTGAATACCCGTGGTGGTCTCTTCGCAGCCCCCGATGACCTTCTTTAAGAGGTCGCGACGCTTGGTGTGGATATAGTGGATCAGGTCCATGCCGTCATCGATGGTGATGACCGGCTTTGCATCCAGTACGTCATTGATCGCGGCATAATACTCATCGACCGTGCAGGACCGCTTCGCGTAGCAGTTGACATTTTTTACTTTCCCGAGAGCCTCGGCAACATCATCCTGCGTTGAGAGCGGGTTGCAGCCGGTGATATGCACCTCTGCACCACCTGCGGCGAGGGTCGATACCAGGTTCGCGGTCTTGGCCTCGACATGGAGCGCCATGCCGATCGTCATGCCCTCGAACGGTCTCTCTTTGACAAACTGTTTCCTGATGGCAGCAAGTACGGGCATGTACTGTCCTGCCCATTCAATCTTCAGCGTTCCGGAACTCATGGATATCCTCAACGGGGGACCGGAAGTGGACCGGCCCGCCCGGGTAACTGACTATCCTATACATAGAGTCGGCAGGCAACATAAACTCCGCGCTGGTGCAGGTGCCTTTCGAAATGATGATAGGTTTTTCCATCCAATTATGAGTGCTATGGTGCTGACACGGAGGATCATCCCCTGCCTTGATCTCAAAGATGGCAGGGTTGTGAAAGGAACCAATTTTGTCGGGCTCCGGGATGCCGGGGACCCGGTGGAGCTGGCCGGCAGGTATAATGAACAGGGCGCTGACGAAGTCGTCTTTCTCGACATTACCGCTTCCAAAGAGAAACGGGGCATCATCATCGATGTCATCCAGCGTGCCGCAGACCAGCTCTTCCTGCCGCTCACGGTAGGGGGCGGCCTCAAGTCCCTGGACGACATCCAGCAAATCCTGAGGGCCGGTGCCGACAAGGTCAGCCTCAACACCAGTGCTGTCCATGACCCGTCCCTCCTCACCCGCGGCGCGGAGGCATTCGGCACCCAGTGCATGGTCTGTGCGATCGATGTGCGGCGGAACACCACCCCGAACGAGAAGGCGATCCCGGTCAGCCTCCCGGACGGATCAACGTGCTGGTATGAAGTCGTTATCTATGGCGGCAGCAAACCAACGGGGATCGATGCCGTTGCCTGGGCAAAGGAGGCCGAGGAGCGGGGCGCAGGAGAGATCCTCCTGACAAGCATGGAGACCGATGGTACGAAGAACGGCTTCGATATCCCTATTACAGCGGCTATTTCCGATGCTGTCGGCATTCCGGTCGTTGCCAGCGGGGGAGTTGGGACCCTTGAGCATTTCTATGACGGGTTCAAAAACGGGAAGGCGGATGCCTGCCTTGCGGCTAGTGTTTTCCACTACGGCGAGTTCACGGTAAAAGAAGTGAAGGAATACCTCAGAGGGCGGGGTATCCCGGTACGGCTCTGAGGTCGAACTCGAACGCTGCAACAGGGTGTTCGAGCTCGAATGCCACCAGCACGGCGGGGTGGATCTCGCCAAAGACTCCTACCTTTTTCCCGTTCACGATGATATCGCCCCGGCGCCCTTCGATAAATGCGGGATCTGCGGATTCTTTTACCATATACTCAATGGAGAGCTCGTGGAGCACGGCATCGGCGGTTGCATAGGCTTCTGAGAAGTCTGCCTCGGGATGGGTGCTGACACCAGATGCCTGCTGGTGGGTCTTACAATCGACCACCACATCACCGACCGTAAAAAGGCGCTGGGGCAGTTCACGGTGCCGGTTGATGGTGAGGAACTCCATGAGCAGGGGTAAGAGTTCCGTCCGGACCACGGTATTCTCGATGCTGATAGGGTGCATGACATGGAGGACACCGGGTGTCTCCGTCCGCTGCATACGCTTGTACAGCACATCCTTATTGGTCAGCGTGAACGGCATGACTTCAAGGTACCCTAGGCCGGAAAACACCTGCCGGGCCAGGGCCATGCCGACCTGCACCGGGTGGGGTTTTCCGACAGTGAAGGTCTTCGGGGGCACGGATTCCAGCTTGTCATACCCGTACGCAATCGCCACATCCTCGAAGAGGTCCCAGTCATGCATGATATCTGCACGGTAGCAGGGGACCTGTACTGTTACCTTGTCGGCACCGGCCGGTTCTGCACCAAAGCGCATCATCTTCAGGTACCCGCACATGGATTCCGAGGTCAGGTCCGCTCCCAGCAGGCGCGAACACTCGCTGACGCTGATGACACGCTCGGCAGGGGCAAGGGTCGGGGTCTGGACGCCTCCGATCTCAACGCTCTCGATGGTTGCCCCGGCTTCTGCCATCGCTGTGCAGATGATATTAACCGCAACGCTGACTGCCCGTTTGTCGATGCCGGTGGTGTCGAGGAGGATGTTCTTGGTGTCGATGGTGACACGCGTCCGCTCCCCGTTGATGATCGGGGGGAACGAGAGAACATGATCGTCATCATCCACAATGAGCGGGAAGAGGGGGAAGTCTTTTACGATCTTCGCATAGTCCCTGCCTTTCGGGTGCTTCTCGAGGATCTCCTCCATCGTCATCTTCCCGGTGAAGTCGAGCGGGACAAAACCACGGCTCCTCCTTGATGCAATATAGTGGAATGGCGGCTTGACAGTGTCCATGTCATGGATCCCGATGGCAACCTTACTCCGGCCCCTGCCTACGGCCCAGTGAAGCGACTCCTGCAGGGACATGATGCTCTGGATCGATTCATCGTCGAACTTCACGCCACGGATGACCGCCGCACCGAGAACCGGGCGGATGGCTGCAAGCTGGGGATCGATGGTGAACCGGATCCCCGAAGGCTTGACCGGGTATTCCGGCAGACCGGTTTCGATCCCGAGATACCCCCGCATTGCGCGGGCTACCCCTTCGGGACTGAACAGGTCGGGCCGGTCGGGGAAGAACTCCACATCCACATGATCCTCCTCGATCCGCTCGACATCGGAACCGATCAGGGGGACCTTCTCGATGATCGTCTTCCGGTCAGTCCGGGTGAGCCGCTCGAGATACTTATAGGGTAGGGTGATGACCGCCATCGTCAGATCCCTCCCTTCATCTGCCGGTACGATGGTGTCTCCCGGAGGAAGGCAACATCGCTCTTGTGGAGGAGGCGCAGGTCTTTTAATCCAAGCCGGAGCATCGCTATCCGGCTCACACCAAGGCCCCAGGCCAGGACGGGATACATTATACCGAGAGGCGCGGTGACTTCTTCACGGAAGACTCCGGCGCCGCCCATCTCGATCCACCCGATCCCATCAATGTAGACTTCGGCATCAAGGCTCGGCTCGGTGTAGGGGTAATACGAGGGCTTGAACCGCACGCTCTCAAAACCCATGCGGTTGTAGAACTCGCGGAGCGTTCCGAGCAGGTTGGCAAACGAGACGTTCTCATCCATCACGATGCCTTCAAGCTGTTCGAACTCGGCAAGGTGCGTTGTGTCGATCGTCTCGCGCCGGTACACCCGGCCAACGGCAAATGCCTTGACCGGAGGTCTGGTGTTTTGTGCAAGGTGCTGGATGGAGAGGCTTGTCGTGTGAGTCCGGAGCACGCACTGCTCCGCCTTCTCCTCCTTCCACACACCGCCCCAGCCGGTCGAAGAGGTCTCGCCCCCCGAGATATGCATCGCCTTGACGTTCTCAAACCCTTTCGGAAGAGGAAGCGTCTCCTTCAGGTAGAACGTGTCCTGCATCTCGCGGGCCGGGTGGTCCTGCGGCTGGAAGAGGGCATCGAAGTTCCAGAAGGACTGCTGGACGATCTCCCCGTAGAGCTCGGTAAAGCCCATCTCGAGGAGGATCTCCCGCATCTCGCCGATGATTCTCTGGTAGGGGTGGATCTTGCCGGGATATGCCTTCTTCGGCAGCTTGGTGACGTCGTAGCGGCGGAGATTTGTATTCTTCCACGAGCCGGAGATGATCTGTTCGCGGGTCAGGGTACCGGTCTCTTCGCGGAGGTCGAGGCCTTTTTTTGCCAGCGCAAGTCCCTCCGGGGTTGCCGCGATGAGGTACTTTACGGTCTCGGACAGCTGGAGGATCCCGCGCTTGATGAGTTCCTTTGTCTTCGGATCGGTAAGTGATGGGTTCTTCAGGGCGGCTTCATCGCCTTCGGTTGAAGCGCCGGGAGTCTTGATGACGTTTGACCCTTCGACTTTGATAAGCCCTTTCTTCCTGAGCTGCCCAAAGCCAATCCGGAATGATGGCTGTTTCTTGAGATCGTCCAGCATTGTGCCCGGCAGGATGTTGCGGAGGAGTTGTGTCTCGGGCAGGCCATTTGCGGCATATTCTTTTCCTTCGTCGGAGAGCGTGAACTCCGTGGACACAATCCGTTCCACGGTGGCAAAACCCTTGTCCTGTGCAAGATGGGCCCACTGGACAACCGCTTCGGGGGTAGCGTCCATGACCGCGGCAAGGTGCCCTGCATCTGCTCTCTTCTCCGTTTCAAGGGTTGCAAGCAACCGTTTCTCGTTCTGCGTCAGTTCCGCCATCTTATATCCTTATCCTGTCCTTTGCTGCGTCCATCTTCTCCCGGAAGTCATTCAGGAACGCAACAACCCGTTCAGCCGTCTCTTTCTTGCATTGGCCACAGGTGATCTCCCCGGCAGTGCACTTTCTCCGGATTTCCGCAAGTTCTGCATCGTCCGTCACCATGTGGAAGAGGTTGAGAAGATAAAGCGAGCACTTGTCGGGTTCTCCGCCCAGCCGCTTCTGCTCCTCCAGGGTCATCCTTCCCCCGGTGATAGCGCTCATCACTTTCTTTCTCACCATTGCTTCGGGCTCATGGAAGGAGATGAAACTCTCGGGAATGCTGCTCGACATCTTCCCTCCCGTGAGGCCGGGCATGAAGATATGGTATGTCGAGGAGGGCGTAAAAAACGCAAAACCCCCGTGTGCCCGCTCGATCTCACGCACCTTTGCCTTGACGTCGGTGCACTGCGCTCCCTTGATGTCAACATGCCCTTCGTACTTCTTTGCGTGCGGGAATGCCTTTTTGACCGCTTCCATTGTAGCCTCGGGGGCATTCTTCGACCTGACGCTGATATACCCGTCACGCTCCTCAACGGTGAACATCCGCATCTTGTGCGCGATCCCGCGGGTGAGGCGGATGTGCGGGTCCTGGTCTACGCCCACCGGGACCACCGTGGGTGCAGGCTCGCGGTCGATCTGCGGATAGAGGATGTCGGCGACCTGTGTGATCACGCTGTCCGCGTGTGCAAGGTCCGTGTCAGGCCCAAAACCGTAGATTGCCGAGAGTTCCGAGAAATTGACCTTCGTCGCCGCCTCGAAGGCAAGGTCCTTGAGCCGGTTGTTCCTGCTCTGGAAATAGGTCTGCCCTTCAAACCCAAGGGCATACAGGCAGGCGAGGTACTCTTTCCCGTACTCATCGCACTTCTCCCAGGAGAGGCCGCGGACCGCATGTGCCTCGCGGTCGGCGATCGTGATATACCCGCTGCCCCCCTGCTGAACATGCCAGACAACCTCCTTCATCACCATCAGGTGGCCGAGATGCGGGTGGCCGCTTGGCATGAACCCGGTCAGGATATGGAACGGGGATTTGTTCCGGATTGCCCGGGCAATGGGAAGATAATCCCGGTGACCGACCACGATCCCCCTGCGCATGAAATAGGGGATCTCCGGAAGTTCCGGAAGGACCGGTGCAATGGGATCGATACCAAACTCGGCAAATGTCTTTTCAATGTCAAGGGACGGTGTGCTTGACCAGGGGTTGATCTGCGGTTCCTGCATGATAAAAGCTCACAGCTTGATCCGTGCGAATTCGACGAACTGGATTCCTGAAGAATGTACAGCGCCAAACAACATCTTCTTTTTGACACTGTGGGCCATCCGCACGGAACGGGAGATAACACTCATGGGAAGAGCGGCTTCCTTCTCCACGGCATGGACGAGCAGGTCGGAATGGACGGAAGTCCCGCAGTAGACACGGAAGTGGTGCCCGAATTTGTATCCCGTCCGGGGCGTGAACCCGTGGCGGCGCAGCTCGGTGTACACGGTATGTTTCAGGGTGAGCTCGCTGTCGCTCTCGCTTGCGAGAGCAAGGTACTCGGCAAAACTCATCCCCGCATCCCCCCGCATGAGCCGGATTGTTCCCCGGTCCATAAGGTAGAGGAGTTCAACGGGAGCGAGCATGAGCCGCTCCGGGTCAAGCCGCTTGCCGAACCCGGCCTTCTCAAGGCTTGAATCTGCCGTTACCCTGACCATTGCCGATTTGCCGGTCAGCATTGCATCCGTTGGGGTGAGATCCGGCAGCGTACAGGACGCATCTGCCAGTTTCTGGAGCTTGATCTCGTAATAGGTCAGCTCCTGTTCGTCGTCAACGACGGCAAGGATGTACTGTTTGCGCATATTGCGCGAGGCGATCACTTCCTCGATCAGGAGTTCGAACAGGATCGGGTCACGCTCGGAGAGCACTCGGACAAGATAGAGCGACTCGCCTTTACCGGGCTTTTCCCCCCGCCGGAAGACCCGGAAGTCATGCGGCCCGGTCTGGACCACGTAACCCCGTTCCCGCAGATCGCGGTACACGAGAAAACTCCGCATGACCGTGGGCTGATCGGAGAACTCGGCAAAGAGGGTGTCAAACGAGTACCCGGGCACTTCGATCTTCTGGCGATGGAGAAGATACAGGGCCTCCTGGGGGGAGAGCCGGAGACCGTCTCCCTCCGGCCTGCCGTACCCGCTCTGCTCGTAGAGAGGGCGGCCTTCCCGCCCGGTGCGGATGATGGATCCGTCGAATATCGCTTTCACTGCCGGATCTATTTCTCCCGGATGGTATTAAGGGCGCCTGACGCGCGCCACGAGCGACCAGGAACACCAGTACGATATCCGGGCGAAATCCTTATGCATTACAAAAATGCGAATCAATGTCTATAAAAAGGGGAAAAACCAACCTTGAGAGTCCAATCGTATCTCATAAGTATGCTTATTTGCACGTCCCCGCGGATGAACACCATTCCGGGAAACCATGGGTAATACTATAGGATACACTGGTCCCCACACCGGAAATTTTTTCAAAGCCAGAAATAAGCGGCGGAAAAAATGGTGCACGAATACAGCGACCCCGGATGCCGAAGCAGGAGCAGACTCAACCTCTCAGGTTATCTCATGCGTTCGACCGTAAACGGTCCCGGCACCCGGGCCGTTGTGTGGGTCCAGGGTTGTCCTCTCCGATGCAAAGGCTGCTTTAACCAGGCATTCTGGGCCTTTTCTCCTGCGCATATTGTTCCAGCTAAGGAACTCGCAGCCCGCATTCTTACGACAAAGGGAATAGATGGCATCACCTTCTCCGGAGGGGAGCCTTTTGCCCAGGCCGGACCCCTTGCGGATGTGGCAGAACGGATCCTGGATGCGGGGCTCACGGTCGTCACCTATTCCGGTTATACCTTTGAACAGCTCGCCTCATGCCACGATTCGGATTGTTGCCGGCTCCTTGCTGCAACGGACCTGCTGATTGCCGGCCCGTACCGCGAGGACCTTGCCTGCAGGGACAGGTACCGGGGATCGGCAAACCAGCAGATCATTTCTCTTTCCGGAAGGATCGTGCCGAAATCAGTCCTTCCCGAACAGGATCAGGAAAAAACTGTGGAGTTTACCATCGCGCCTGACGGAACGGTCACCACAACGGGATTTCCACCCGACAGCCTGTTGACGCAGATGGCTGCTCGATGCAGAGGAGAGTAAGAGGGATGTCGCATTTCAGCCGTATCAGGACAACATTCCGGCACCGCGAAGCACTCGTGCAGTGCATGCAAGAACTCGGGTATTCGGTGGAGACCGACACGACCATCAAAGGGCACCATGGCCTTCACAACGTGGATATCGCTGCACGGAAGACCAGAGGATATGCCCTCGGGTTCGTGAAGAACGCGGACGGGGCATACGATCTCGTGGCCGACTGGTGGGGTGTCTCCGGCACAAGCGAGCAGAAGATTGCAGAAGATCTGAAGCGGCAGGCAGGTGCCATCCAGCAGGAGTATGCAAAAAAAATGGTGCTGGAACAGGCAAAAAAGGAGGGCTTCGAGCTGGTGTCGGAGAAGAACGAACAGGACGGGACGGTGCAGCTCGTGGTCCGGAGGTGGCAGTAAATCCATGCAGATCGCTGAACCTGACTTCTCCCGCAGGCTCAATATCTCGCTGCGCGCCCGCGTGACCCTGATCGTTGTCATCACGCCCGAGGAGGAGCGGGCAGTGTCCGGGATCCGCGAAGTATGCGAATCCTGGGATCCGTCCCGCCAGTGCATTGCCTGGGACTGCGTGGGTGGCTTCTCCGTGCTTGTCGGCCCAAAAACCTTCCCCGGCCAGTCCCGCGACCCGCTCGCAGCGCTCGACGACATGATCAAGACCGGGGAAGACGCGGTCGTCATCTTAAAGGACTTCCACGAGTACTGGAACAACCCGCAGGTGAAACGACGGATCCGCAACTTCTCCCAGGAATTCCGGTACAACCGCAGGACAATCGTGATCCTGACCCCGGCAACACGCGTCCCGGACGAGATCCGCGACGAGGCGGTGATCGTCCACTTCCCTCCCCCAAATGCAGCCGAACTCTCGGCAGATCTCGATACCCTGATCACAACGAGCGGGATCACCTGCTCACTCACCGATGGAGGCCGCGAGAAGATCATCCAGGCCGCGCTTGGCATGACGCTGAACCAGGCCCGGCGGGCGTTCTCGAAGGCGATCGTTGCCCACGGCAGGCTCGATGACCGTGACATTGACGCTATCATCGCCGAAAAGAAGGATATCCTCAGCGCTTCAGACGCCCTGGAGTTCTACAGTTACACCGAAACGCCGGAGAATGTCGGGGGCCTTGCGGTGCTCAAGGAATGGCTGGTCCTGCGCGAGCGGGCGTTCACGCAGGAAGCGAAAAACTTCGGCCTTCCGGCCCCCAAGGGAATTGCCCTTATCGGCATCCCGGGAACCGGAAAGAGCCTCACGGCAAAGATGATCGCCGATATCTGGCATCTCCCGCTCCTCCGGCTTGACGTGGGATCGCTTTTCGGGAGCCTTGTCGGAGAATCCGAAGAGCGGACGCGCCGTGCCCTTGCCCTCGCCGAGACCATCAGCCCGTGCATCCTCTGGGTGGACGAGATCGAGAAGGCATTTGCGTTCGGCAGCGGGGATGCCGGGACAAGCCAGCGAGTCTTTGCCCACCTGCTGACCTGGATGCAGGACAAGACCTCTCCCTGTTTTGTCGTTGCAACGGCAAACAATATCGCAGCGCTTCCGCCGGAACTCCTCAGGAAAGGCCGGTTCGACGAGATCTTCTTTTTGGACCTGCCGACATTCGAGGAGCGGCGCGAGATCTTCTCGGTCCACTTACGGAAGCGCAAGTGCATCCCGGCAGAGTTTGATCTCGAGACTCTAGCGCGGGAGAGCGACGGGTATGTCGGTGCGGAGATCGAGCAGACGATCATTGATGCCATGTACCGGGCATTCAGCGAGAATATGCGCAGGGTCACGACGGAAGACATCCTCACCTGCATGCAGGCACAGGTGCCCCTCTCGGTTTCTCAGCGGGAGACGGTTGCAGCGCTTCGCACCTGGCTTGCCGAAGGACGTGCCCAGTCGGCATCCCGGGTGACCACGTCCCGTGCGCCGATGCACGGGAAGACAATTGCACTGGAAACGTTTGCACACGAGCGCCCGTAAGAGAGTTAACGCATGAGGTCTGCCGCCACCCTCCCTGTTTTCGGCCCCCTGCTCCTCCGGCGCGAGATACGGAGGCTCTCCCGTAACCTGCGGAACGGGGATCTGTCCGCAATCGGAAAACTGGCAGAAATTGAAACAACCTCAAAGGACAAAGGAGCACGGCAGGTTGCCCGGGAGAGCCTTGCGTCTCTCATGAGCCAGGAAGCCATCGATGCCCTTTGTAACGAGGCATTGTTGCGGGAGGATCCTTTCCTGCGGGATCTTGCTCTCGAAAAGGGGTATACTCCGAATCCCCCTGGTGCAAAAGCATTGTTCCTGTTTCTTTCAGGACAGGACGAGACATTCCTCCGCTTCGATCCGGAGGACCATCATCCCAGGCTTGCAGAGGGATATGCAAACGCGCAAGCACGGATCCGGTTGCACGCACTCCGCTATGCCACGGAAAATGCAGGCACAAGCCGGGGGCATGTCCTCGCTCATGCCCTTCTGGGAAGAGAGCAGGACAGTGCTGCGAAGGACTGGTCGTACGGGGAATGGGCACTTGTCATGAAAACGCTTGCCTGCGATGCATCCTGGGATCTGCTCTGGAGACTCGTACGCATGGCACCCCCGGCCTTCTCCCGTGCAGCGCTCGAGACCATGAACAGTGCAGGCTGGCATCTCGAAGGCGATGAACGGCAGGTTTTTGAGGAACTCATCGCTGACCTGCCGGAATCCTGGAATAGTCCCCTGCCGGAAAAGCCGCTCAGTTCCAACGGGGTGCAGGACAGCCAGGTGCTGCGTCTCTCGTTCTCCCGGGACGGCACCCTCCTTGGCGCAGGATCCTGCGATGGCACCATTGCTACCTGGAACGTTGCGTCTGCCCGGCTCCTTGGTTCCTGTACTCCCGGTACCGGATCCCCGCATTTCCTTGCGTTCACGCTCGACAATACCCTGCTGATAGCCGGGGGGGACAGGGGCACACTGCATGCAACCACCCTCTCCGGTGAGCCGGTATGGGTCTTTGACGATCCTTCTCATCCCGTCGGGTGTGCGATCCTCTCATCCAGTGGCGAGGAGATCCTGGCCGGGGACAGAGAAGGATACCTCTTCAGCATGGGGTGCAAAACCGGGGCAGTCCGCTTCTCTGCGCCTTGCCACCCCTCTCCCGTAACAGCACTCGCCCAGATAGCGGGGGGGCAGTCACTGGCAACGGGCCATGCCGACGGAACGGTCTGTTGCTTCGATGCGCTGACGGGGGTGATGCTCTGGACCGTCACGGGAACGGGCGACCCGGTCCGGGCGCTTGCCTTCTCTGAAGAAAGCGGCGGCATCCTCGTGATCCGTGGTCACGCTCTTCCGGTCTGCCTGTCCGGGCAGAACGGGAGCCTGGTCCGGGCCTTTGCCAGGCACAGCGGCACAGTATCCTGCTCAGCAATCTCCCGGGGATGCCGGACCGTTGTTGTTGGCACCAATACGAATGTGCTCCGTATCTGGCATGAGGGGGATAATCCAACCGTGGAAATTCCGCTCTACAACAGGGTGCCATCCTGTTGCGCAATTACGCAGGACGGAACCTGCCTCATTGCAGGCTGCAATGAAGGTACGGTGTTCTCTTTTCATCTTCCCGAAGGCGTAAAGACAAGGGAGATCCGTGCGTACCGCCGCCCGGTGAGTGCCTGCTCCCTGTCTCCGGAGGGAAGACTCCTCGCCCTTGCAGGTTGGGACGGGACAGTTGCTTTGAGATCTGTCCCGGATGGGGAGCTCCTGCGCACACTCCGGCGCTCTGCCGGGGCCGTCACGTCCCTTGCCTTCGCGGGGAGGGAAACCGGTATCCTCGCCGGAACAGCGGATGGTACCGTCAGGTTGTTCTCCCCAGGTTCCGACACGGCTGGGAGGTGTATCGATCTCTATACCCCGTCATTACGTACGATCGCAGCAAGTCCGGATGGCGCAGTCCTTGCGTGTGCCGGAAAAGAGCCCGGCCTCCGGTTCTGGGATATCAGAACCGGAGGCCTCCTTTCTTCCTGCAGCGGGCTGAAGACCAGCGTGCGGTGCCTTGCGTTCCTGCCAGATGAGAAAACACTCATTACCGGTGGATGGGACGGACGGGTCCGGTTCTGGGACGTCCCGTCTGGGACGGCAAAAGAGGTATGCAAAGGCCATACCAGCACGGTCACCTGTTGTGCCGTGAGCCCGTCGGGTGAGCTGTTCGTGACCGGCAGCAATGATACAACCGTCCGTATCTGGCAGAGTTGCGATACCAAAGAACCGCTTGTTCTCCGCGATGCGGGAAAGGAAGTGTCCTGCTGTGCCATCTCCCCGGAAGGCACGCTTCTCGCGGCGGCCGGGGCAGATCCCGTGATACGGCTGTATCACCTGCCGGACGGGGCACGCGCATATGACATCCATCAGGTCCCGGGAATCCCCACGGTACTCTCGTTTGCCAGCAACGGCCTTTCCCTTGCTGTCGGGTACGCAGATGGGACACTGGCGTTCTATTCCCTGCATGACCGCGGCCTGATCCGGACGCTCCCCGCTCATGCCGGGGCAGTGACCGGGATTATCAGTATCGCGGAAAAGGACAGTGTTGTGACCAGCGGCGAGGATGGGAGAGTCTGCACCTTCAGGGTCCCGTTCATCCAGCCCTTATCCTTTGCAACGTTTGCCGATCTGGAGCTCGCACGGGAACATGCCGGAGGCACTGAGGCAATGGCAACCCAGTGGCGCTTTCTGTACCGGCTCCTTTCCCTCCGGTTCCAGGACGAGATCGAACTCTGCCCGGTCTTCCTGGATGCCGGCGCACTGGATATCCAGATTGTCGGGTGAGGCAGTGAGGGTCGGTACATGAACGCACAGGAACCTGCTCTCTCCCTTGGCGTGGATTTCGGGGACGGTGCCATCGTCTGCGGGAGTATGCCACAGGACGGGAGCGGTTTTTTTACCCATGCATTCCCCGGCTGGTCGGAGGAACTACCGGACCCGGGAGGATCCGTACCGATACACCGGGTTCCGTCCCTTGTACGGTATCGTGACGCGAACTACCATGATATCGGGAATGAGGTTGTGCGGGGGGGAAATTCTGATCACCCGGCAACGGCCCGGTGGATCCGCAGCTACCTGCTCGAAGAGAGCGGGGCACTGATCGCGGCGGGGGATGAAAAACGGGTAACGTTCCGCGATGCTGCGTGTGACCTTCTCGGTGCAATCCTGGTGAAGACCGTGACCGGGCACCAGAACATCCGTTCCGTTGTTTTTTCCGTTCCGGAAGATGCACCACCATGGTACAGGGACTGGCTTTCGAAGATCGCCCGCACTGCAGGCATGACTGCCTGCCACACCATCGCAGAATGTTCAGCAGCAGCGGCCGGTTACGGTCTGGCAGTTGAGACGGGGCAGTCGTTTCTCCTCTTTTCCTGTGACGAGACGGCACTCAGCCTCCGTATTGCCAGGAACAACGGGTCTTTAGACAGCGCAGACATGGAAGTGATCGGGTCAGCCCGGACAGACACCGGTTCTGTCATTCTGGATACCTGGATTGCACAGGAGATCGTGGAGAAAAGCCATCTGGCGTATCATGGAAGACGGGGACAAAGCCTGATCGATGCAGCACGTGCATGCGTTCCGGGGGTCGTGCAGCACCTTGCCCGTGGCGATGAGGCTGTTGCGGGATTTCCGGATCCGGTCTCCGGAAGGCCAATCACTGTAAGGATAACGGCAGACGACATTATCCGGGTGTTTGCCGATCATGGACTGCCCGCGATCCTTGACGATGTAATCCGGTGCGCACGCGGGGAGGCACTGGCACGGGGATACGCTGATAGTGCACCGGCAGCGGTCCTGATGACCGGCCGTGGATCACTTCTCCCCGCGGTACAGGCACTTGCCCGGGAGCGTTTTTTTGGAGTTCCCGTTCTCTCAGATCACCCGCTCGATGCCATTGTGAGGGGTGCGTGCCTGTTCCGTTCCCGTAGCGCTTCTTCAGATCACATAAGGAACAACTACGCGCTCCGGTACTGGGACCCGGCCGCGCGGGAACATCGGTACCGTTTCCTCGTCCACAGTGGCGCACGATTTCCCAGTGCCGGGCAGGTCGCCCGGATCACCATCAGTGCCGCATATGACGGGCAGGCCCGACTCGGTCTCTCCCTGTTCGAAATTGGCAGCAACGGGCCCGGGACAGGGCTGGCACTCGAACTGGTCCAGGATCCCTCCGGGGGCGTCCGGGTTGCCGCGCCTGAAAAAGATGCGGACGAGGGGAGCAGGCCAAGACTCGTGAACGGCACAATACCGACAGTGCTGGCCGCCGATCCGCCTGGCGTAAAAGGGGAGCCCCGGTTCGAACTGACATTCACCATCGACCGTGAGAGACAACTCTGCCTCACGGCTCGCGATCTCATTACCGGGGCGATTATCAGAAGAGATGCACCGGTGTACCGGTTAACATAACGGGAGGAAAGGTATGGAACTACAGGAAATGGAAATCAATATCGACAAGGAAGGAAGAGTCCAGATAAACGTGAAGGGAGTACAGGGCACCGGCTGTCTCGCACTGACCCGGGATCTTGAGACTGCCTTAGGAGTAGTTGAGCAACGGGAATATTCCGCAGACTATTATCAGCAGGAGACAGGCGTCTGTGAGCACCGGACACTGAAATCCCGATAATATCGGGTCAAACACCGGTCAATTCCCAGGTCATAACGGGAAGCAGTCGCTAAAAACTCAACAGAAATTCTCCGTTACATAGATTGCATTATCAGAGGCGAATGCAACTCCGATCCCCTCCTGCTGGAAGTGGTAATCAAGAATATTATTCCGGTGCCCCTCGCTGTTCATCCACCCGTTTACTACTTTATTTGCGATAAATTCCTCAGTGCTCCATTGATATTCTGTCTGCATGACGGTCCCGTTGGGCGCGATAAGGTCCTTGTAGGTATCATACCGGTAGACCATCGCGATATTCTCGGAAATTCCTTCAGTATAATACGTTTCGTAATCGCGGACGCACGGATACCCGGCCCACTCCCCCCGCGCACGGGCATCCAATCCATCCGGGTTCGTATGCTCAAAGAAGTTTCGGAGCGTCATGTCGTAACTGTGCCCGCGGGCGATGCTTGCGAGGAATGAATCATAGGACAGGGTGGAAAGCCCGTTCTGCCGCCGCTCGTTATTAATCAGGTCATGGATCCGTGCTTCAAGCGAAGAAGGATCGATGAAGGGCGCACCCTCTGTTTTACTGGTGTACGTATCGGGGGATGGCTGCGAGGGGATCCAGGTAACCGCAAGGGTGATCTGAGCCGTAAATGCCGGTGTAGGGGTTGCTGTTGGCACGGTTGTGGCCGTGGTCTGCGTTGTCTTCGGGGTGGTGGCAGGTATCCTTGTTGTTTGGGTTGTCACGGGGGATGCGGTTACAGGTACAGTCGTTGAGAGGGGCGTTGCGGTGGATGAAACCGCTGTTGTTATGGGTAATGGTTCCGGGGGCAGGGGAGTAATGCCTGCGGTCGCAGACACGGGCATCACGGGACCAGAAGGCTTTCCCGCAGCATTCCCCGCCATTTCCCGCAGCAGAGGAGACGAGAGAGCCCCCGCAACAATGATCACAATAATTACAGCAGCTGCAGCAGCCCCTGTCGCTGCCAACCTGCCGGTCAGGAGAGCCGGGGGGAGATCGGGTAATCTCGTCCCGCACTGCGTGCAGAATTTCTGCGAACGGTCGGACATGACAGCCCCACAGTTTGGACAAGTATTACGCACCATGCTATGGTGTGCATGGAACCTGCACAGGAAAAAAGATATGGGGGATTACCGGGCCAGTTCCCGCACCTTCCCGATATTGCCCCGGTCGTCCCGCCTCTCATCAACGGGTGTCTCGCAGACCAGCGGAAGACGGGAGAAGACCCGATTGTGGAGAATCTGGCGGAAGCCTTCCTCACCGATGAATCCGAGGCCGATATGCTCATGCCGGTCGAGGCCGCTTCCCCGATCACCTTTCGTATCATTGAGATGAATAAGCCTCAGGTTGTCAAGGCCAACAGCCTCGTCAAGCTGGCCGAGAGTCTCAGTAATACCCTCCTCCGTGCGGAGTTCATAGCCCGCGGCAAAGGCATGGCAGGTGTCAAAACAGATGCCGACACGCTCCTTTCCCTCTACCCCGTCAAGGATCCCGCGGATGTGCTCAAAGCTGCTGCCGACACTGTTCTTCTCCCCAGCGGTATTCTCGAGGAGGAGCATCGTGGAACCCCCTGCATTCGCGAGCGCCGTGTTGATTGCCTGGATTACGCGCGATCTCCCCCCGGCCATACCTTCACCGAGATGGTGGCCGAGGTGTGTGACAAGATACGGGATTCCCAGTATTTCACACCGTTCAAGTTCTGCCGTGAGCGTTGCAACAGATTTCTCGTAAATTTCCGGTTTTGGGGAAGCAAGATTGGGGAGGTAGGGCATGTGGTCGACCGGCAGGAGACCGGTTGTCTTAATCTTCGACAGAAATGCCTCTGCAACGGAGGGGTCAACGGGCTGGTATCCCCATCCACGGGGATTCCGCGAGAACATCTGGAATACATCGCAGCCGGCATCTTTTGCACGATCTACCGCAAGGTCCAGAGAACCGGCAATCGAGACATGAACCCCGATTTTCACCATTTACAACACTCCCGGATCATCTGATCCGGTTCTTTTGGCGCGGGGCTATTTGGGGATTGTGATCGGGGATATAGGGAAAAAAGAATTATCTCCTGAAAATCGCGAGAAGTGCCACACCAATGCCCGCTGCCACGATGACTGCAACGGGCAGGCCGCCGGATTTTGTGGGCGGGACGGTGGTCGGTTCCGTGGTGGGGACAGGTGTGGGGGTGACCTTGAACTGCTCGGTAAAGCCGATCGGGGGGACCACTTTCACGATATAGACCGAGACCGGCTGCGGGCCGGTCATCAGGGGTGATCCTCCCACGCAGGTTGCAGATGATGCCTCCCCCTTGACAAACGTGACTTCCACGCTGGAGCCATCGTTCCTCCCATTGTAGAGGGTAACCTGGCGCGGGCCGAGTGTTTTCTCCAGGACCCGGGTTCCTCTGGAGAGGATATTCACCGAAGATGTCACAGCCTTGCAGGTGGTCCCGTAACAGGTTGTACAATCCGGGGCCGTTGACAGGTCAAGGGAATAGTCACCGGCAAGCGGCGTTGGAACAGATCCCGGGTCCCCGACAATATCGATCACGTATTCCCCGGTAGGGAGTCCATTGTACAGTTTGGCAATGGTTATCCAGTTCCCTCCGGCCCCACCAAGGCTTGTTGCGACAACCGTGTCGCCCACATTGAAGACCGTCAGGGCACTGTCCACCGGGACAGAACCGGTCAGGAACGAGGTGTTCATGAGAGTAAACGAGCAGACCGGGTCACCGCCCGCAGGATACGAACAGCCATACTGTTCCGGGTTCTCGATCGTGATCGTCTTATCTTCTTTATTGATGGACGATACCATGCCCTTCACCGTGACTTCCTGGATGACTGCCGCAGCGGGCAGGATGCAGAAACAGAGGAGAAGGACAGGGACTATCAGGTAGAGTGCTTTCATGGTTTTGCTCCCACAAGGCCCCTTATGCAAGAACCTATAACGAGAGTTGCCGTTGAAGGATAAAAAGACTGCAGGAAGGAAGCTCTCTTTTTGCCAGAACTCCAATCATTTACTATGAAGGTGACCTTCCTTGGGACCAACGGCTGGTTCGACACCCCTGCCGGAAATACCGTCTCGGTCCTCCTCCGGTCGGAAAACTATGATATCCTCTTCGATGCCGGAAACGGGATTGCGAAAGCCGACCGGTACATCCCCCAGGACAGGCCGGCATTTTTGTTCCTGAGCCACATGCATATCGACCATATCGCCGGCCTGCACACCCTCTGCAAGTTCAGGTTCAGGAAAGGGCTGACGGTTTTCACGCAGCAGGGAACACGGGAGCAGCTGGAGACATTTGTTAATGAGCCCTATACCGTACCGTTCTCCATTCTCCCCTTTAAAAACGAGGTGCACGAACTCAGCCCGGGAACACACCATGTCCCGTTCACCGTCACCTGCCTGCCGCTCGTCCACCCGGCTCCCTGTTTCGGGTACCGTGTGGAACTGGATGGCAGGGTGATCGCGTACTGCACAGATACCGGTGTCTGCGACAATGCCGTGACACTCGCCCGCAATGCAGACCTGCTGATTACCGAATGCGGCCTGAAACCCGGGGAGACGAGCCCCGACTGGCCGCACCTGAACCCAGAAAATGCCATCGCGATAGCAAAAGAGGCCGGCGCAAAGAGACTGGTCCTGATGCACTTCGGGGCCGAGGTGTACAGGACCGTTACAGAGCGCGAGGCTCTCGCCGCACAGTTCGAAGGGATGTGGCCAGGGCTGATCGTGGCGCGCGATGATATGACCGTGGACATATGATGTGGCGGACTCATTCCCGCGACGGTCTTAGGTAAACGTATATTCCTGCCTGCCCTGCACGGGGAGATACGGAACACCGCAGCGGTTTCTTTTTTTCTGCACAGGGACTCACCCCCCATTCGGCCAGGCTGTCAAAAAGGAATCCCTGTCATAACCAGAATAAATGAAGGGGGCAGGGAGGAAAAGATGAGGGGTGTTTCCCTTCAGGAATCAGATTTACTTGTTCAGTTTCTTCAATACCCATGCCATGTTGGCACCGAGCGTCTCCATCGTAAGAAGCCCCTCTTCGTCGCCCTTTACGTCTCCGGGGTCCAGGCCGATGCCGACATTCCAGTAACTGGAACCGGGCACGACCATCTGGCTGATGAAGAAGAAGTGGTTCATGGTATCGAATGCGTGGATCGCCCCACCGCGGCGTACGGCAACAACCGCAGCCCCCACCTTGCGCCGGAACATGTCGTCGTTGGCTTTTGCCACGAAACCGGCCCGGTCAATCAGGGCTTTCATCTCTGTAGAGACATCTGCAAAATACGTAGGGGAGGCAAGGATGATCCCGTCTGCGTCCAGCATCTTTTCAATGCACTCGTTCACGATATCGTTGCCGATAACGCACTTCCCATCTCGGTTGACAAAGCATTTCCCGCACGCCGTGCAGCCACGGATCTTCTTTCCGGCAAGCTGGATGAGTTCTGTCTCAATCTTCTCCTTTTTCAATTCCTTTAGCAGCGTAGTGACAAGGATCGCGGTGTTCCCGTCCTTCCTCGCACTGCCATTAAATGCAACAACCTTCATCGTGATTCCCTTGTTAGTATCCCGCCATGCGCTCATATAAGAATTCGCACCGCCACACCGCTCAGTGCGCCATCTTAAGACCCCTCACGCCAAATGGTGGTGCGATATGCTACAGAGAATACAGTTTTCCGACCTCCACCTCGGAAAGGAGCTCGGGAAAGCAATAGAAGACATGGGTTTTGAAGAGCCTTCGCCCATCCAGGCCCTCGCAATCCCCTTAATCCAGGCCGGCCGTGACGTAACGGCACAGGCCCAGACCGGTACCGGCAAGACCGCTGCCTTCGGTATCCCCATCATCGGCCGTATCGATCCCTCGCGGAGGAGCGTACAGGCCATCGTTCTCTGCCCCACTCGAGAACTTGCCATCCAGATAGCCGAGGAGTTCTCAAACCTCCTTGCGCACATGCCCCGGATCTCCGTTCTGCCGGTTTACGGCGGGCAGCCAATAGAACGCCAGCTCCGCGCGCTCCAGGCAGGCGTACACATTGTCATCGGGACACCCGGCCGTGTCATGGACCATCTCGACCGCCGTACGCTCCGGCTCGAAGATGTCGAGACAGTTGTGCTCGATGAGGCTGACCAGATGCTCGATATGGGATTCCGCGACGATATCGAGCTGATCTTACGAAAAGTCCCGCAGAAACGCCAGACCCTCCTCTTTTCGGCAACAATGCCAAAACCGATCCTCGAAATATCCCGGCAATTCCAGAACAAGCCCGAATTTGTCAGGGTAGAATACGCGGAACTCACGGTCCCGCAGATCGAGCAGTCCTATATCGAGGTGCGCGAGCGGGAGAAACTCGACGTGCTCTGCCGCCTTATCGATCTTGCCGATCCCAACCTTGCCATCATCTTCTGCAATACCAAGCGTCGTGCTGAGGAACTCTCAACGAAAGTAAGGGCACGTGGTTACCGGGCTGACGAACTCCACGGCGACATGAAGCAGTCCCAGCGCGACCGGGTCATGGGAGGCTTCCGCAAGGGGATCATCGATATCCTGATCGCCACCGATGTCGCGGCACGGGGGATCGATGTCGACGACGTGGACATGGTGATCAACTACGACATCCCGCAGGACGTGGAGTATTACGTCCACCGCATCGGGAGGACCGGACGGGCCGGACGGAGCGGACGCGCGATATCTTTCGTCACGCCAAAGGACTTCACCAAGCTCCGCGAGATCATGCACTATGCAAAGATCCAGATCCCACGGATGCCGGTCCCGACCCAGAGCGATGTTGCCCAGACCCGCACCCGGCAGATGATCTCCCGGGTGCGTGAGACCATCGAGGCGGGGGGTCTTGAGCCGTTTGTCCGTATTATCGAGGCAGAGGCTGAGGGCGACCTCTCGACCATCGACATTGCAGCAGCACTCTTAAAGATACAGATGGACCCCGGTTCAGGGGCAGCCGCAGGGACGACGCCGGAGGCAGTGGACTTTGGGGATACCGGTGCAGAGCCCGGCATGGTCCGGTTCTTTCTTGCTGTCGGGAGACAGCACAAGGTTGCACCCAAGGACATCGTCGGCGCAATCGCCGGCGAGACAGGAATTCCCGGAAAAGCCATCGGCGCAATACGGATCCTGGATAATTACTCCTTTGTTGAGATCCCAAAAGAGCATGCAAACGAAGTCTATACTATCATGAAAGAGCGGACGATCCGGAACCAGCCAACCGGAATAGAGCCCGCTTCAGGGACGCGGGCCTGACCGTTTCTTCTGTTCTCCCGCTCATTTTTTGTGGCTCTATCGAAAACCTGTGTGGGTTTGTGTTAGATAGGGATGGCGCCACGGGCGCTCGGGGTCTGACGCCCCTCACCCCGCGAAGAATCCTTCGGATTTTTCTCATCCTCACAGTCTGACGACCGTTCGGACCGGGAAGCTTGGCCGTATGCGAGCCTCAGAAAAAATTAAAAACGGGGGGTCAAGGGGGCTTGCCCCCTTGGGCTGTCTTCGCAGTCCCAAACTGCGAGACGAGAAGATGCACAGCATCTTCTCCGTCCTCGTGGTCCCGTTGGACCATTCGGACTCCCCCTCTGGGGACCGACTGAAGGGAGGTTGCAGAAGAACACGACAGGGTTCTTCGAAGAGTAAGGGGGTCACACTCGTTGTTCCACTGAGTGGGTTGTAAGAAGGATTTCTATAGAGCCCAACAGAGCTCTTTTTTATAAGAATTGTGAAGCCTGCCATGTCAGGTGCAATCCGTAATAATCACGGCTCATCACGGAAACAACTGTTGCGATCATCCGGCCAGCGGCACAAACCTAATGTATCCTCAAGGGCAAACTGTCGGTATGAACAAGATTGTTGTAAGCGCTTTTATCCTGGGAGCCTGCCTTGTACTCGCTCTCGTGGCCGGCTGCACCCAGCCGGCAGCTCCTGCCACAACACCCGCCCCGACTGTTGTTGAGACCACGGCAGCGGCAACTGAGGAACCAACGGCTGTACCGACAACTCCGGAATCCATAACCCCCGGCCCGACCCAGACCCTGCCGGAGATCTGGAGCATGGAAATCCAAGTAGGCAGCAATGGCGAGGCCATCAACCCGCAGATCACAGCAACGCTCCGTGGCGGGAAGGGGATGAATGTCATTCCGGCGATTGACGTCAAGGTCACGAGATCGGATGGCGGAGTCGAGACCGCCCGTATGATCCAGCCGCTCCACGTGGGGTCATCGGTCACCCTCAAGGGGACCACCAGCAACAATGACCGGGCAGAAGTCTGGGTCATCACCCCGAACGGCGATTCAGTGAAGATCTACGATGCGTACGTCCCGTTCAGGTCATTCAATTAACTTTTTTTTAAAATTACCGTGACGAGAATCCCTCGGTGAGATGCCCGACATAGAGCATGATCAGGGGGATGAAAATACCGACTGCCATGATAGCATACCCCTGGGGTTCGTCTCCGAACGGGGGGGTCATGGTGATCCAGGCGCCGTTCACAAAGATGAACAATCCAATCAGGCAACTCAGTATTTTTATGATCGCTTCCATGACCTGCACCTTTCTTTACAAGGTGATGCCTGCGCACACTATTAAGTGCTTGTATCCATGTGCAGGGCTTGCAGGATCTGTTATGAACCATCTGTCCTGACGGGGTGATGCATTTTTCATCTCTGCAAATGAACAGATCAGGTACACACCTGCCGGTTGTGAAAAATCCACAGCCAGGCGATACGGAAAATGGGGAAAACCATGGGAACAGCGCTCCTTACCGACCTGTATGAACTCACCATGGCCCAGAGTTACCGGGAGCACGGGAAGACCGGTACGGCGGTCTTCTCCCTGTTTACACGGTCCCTTCCTCCCGAAAGGAATTTTCTTGTCGCGGCTGGACTCGAGACCCTGATTACGAAGCTGGAGCAGTTCCGGTTCACTGCAGACGATATTGCATATCTTGGGACCCTGGGGATCTTCAGCAGGGATTTCCTCACGTGGCTGGAACAGTTCCGGTTCAGCGGAACGATCTGTGCAGTCCCTGAAGGAACGGTTCTCTTTGCAAACGAGCCCATTCTCCAGATCGAAGGCCCCCTCCCCGAAGCCCAGGTCCTCGAAACGCTTGCCCTCAACTGCATCCATTTCGAGACCCTTGTTGCTTCGAAAGCGGCACGGATTAGCGCTGTCGGCAGGGGAAAGAGCATCGTTGACTTCGGGTTCCGGCGATCGCACACCACAGAAGCAGGCATCGCCGCAGCGCGGGCAGCCTGGATTGCCGGATTTGACGGAACATCAAACCTCGAAGCAGGGAAGCGGTACGGCATTCCCGTTGTCGGCACGATGGCGCACTCCTATGTCATGCTCTTCGACAGCGAGGATGCTGCATTCAGGGCATACCAGTCATCATTTCCAGACCGTGCCATCTGTCTTATCGACACCTACGATACCCTTGCCTGTACGGACACCATCATCCGGCTGGCATGGGAGGGGGTGCCGGTGCCCGGTGTACGGCTTGACAGTGGGGATATCGGGATGCTTGCACGGGATGTGCGGGAGCGGCTTGACGCTGCCGACCTTGCCGGAATCCGAATCTTCGTGAGCAGCAATGTCGATGAGTATTCCATAGACCGCTGGCTCTCAAGCAATATCCCGATCGATTCATTTGGCGTTGGCACCCATTTTATCACATCGTCCGATGCACCGTTTCTCGACATGGTGTACAAGCTGGTGGAATACGAGGGGACACCGCGGTTCAAGACCAGCCCGGGCAAGACCACGTTCCCGTACCGGCGGCAGATCGTGCGGCATTACCGTGAAGGAATCCTCGCATATGACGAGGTGGTCCGGACTGGAAAAGACCTGGTACCGGGACTTCTCGAACCGGTTCTCACCGATGGCACGATTGTCCGGCCCCTGCCATCACCTGATGCGATCAAAGAGCGCTGTTCCCGCGAGATTGCGTCCCTGCCTTCGCCGTTCAGGTCGTTGGAAAAACAACACTATGATGTCCGGATCCTGCCGTGAGCCCCGAGAAACGATGCCACCAAACCCGTGATCTCATAAAAAAACGCATATAGTGCCCTGACAGATTCTTTGGCATACTGTCGGGAGGTGATTACCGTTTCCCTTGTCCCCATACCCTTGCGCATTACTGCACTTGTCCAGGAAAGAAACAGCCTCTTTGAGTACCCGCACGAGCAATTGGCCGGAATCATCCGTGAGATCAAATTCCACTGTACCTGTTGCGCCAGATGCTGTACCCGTGCCTTCAACGGTCACGTCTTCCTGCTCGACAGGGATGTTGCCGCAGTAAAAAAGATTGATCCGGATGCCCTCGAACCTGCACCGGACCCTGAGTTCTGCGACCAGAACGGAACGTTTTATGTGTCCGGGTACGCCCTCCGTGCAAAGGGGGATGACGCAGGATCCTGCTGGTTTTTGGAGAACGGCCGGTGTAGGATCTATGACAACCGTTTCTCCATCTGTCGAATCTACCCGTACATGCTCCACCGCGAACCGGATGCCTGGGGAACTGTTGACTGGAGACAGATCTCTGGTCTGGAACAGCACGGGGAGTATGATGCAGAGATTTCAGAAGACGAGGCAATGGCGATCGCACGGGAGACAAAGGAGTACGAGGACGCCTTCCTTGCCCAGGAGATCGCGTTCCTCGAATACATGAAGGAATATTTTACTCAAAACCACCTGAAGCACGTGCAGAAAGTGTATGATGACCGGATGCGTGCTTTCTCCCGCGGGTATCCTGTCCGCATCATGGTATTCTGCGATGGCGGACTGGAAGAACATACGATCCGCAGGGAGGAAACCTCCAGGTAACGGGAAAACCGCTCAAGGCTTGTTGTCCACGTGATCCCAGAACTGCGTCAGCACGCGCCATAGTTTGTCACGTAGTTCCTGGACGCTGTAGCGGGCAGGGCTTTGTTCAGAACCCTTGCGCGGGCCCGGATCATAAAGGGCACGGTTTATCTCGATCTGGATCCAGGGAATGCCTTTTCTCCAGTAATGGGCATTGGAAATGAACCCTCCTGAGAACGGGTTATTGATTGCCACTTCCTGCCCCAGGCAAAATTCCTTACGGAACTCCCCGGCCAGCTCCCGGATCCATCGGTGAGAGCAGGTGGTGATGCCGTTCTTCCCTGCCCTCCCCATACGGTCACCGTTGTTGCCAAGGCAGATGAGTGGGCGTTTTTTTCCGGCATCCTTCTGTTCTCCCGACCCCCACGGGAGCATTGAGTGGCAGTCGAAGGCTATCGCGACATCGCAACCATCGATGAGTTCGTCAATCTTCTGGTGATAGGGGAAATACCATGCCATGAGGAGCTTGTGAATCAGGGGCAGATCAGGCACCATTCCTTCGCGGTAGACCAGCCTGCCATCAACAGTGCGTATCTTGATGATGCCATCCGGGTCACGGGGCGGCAGGGGTAGGGGGGGCCTGTTCAGGTCAATGACCATGCGGGAGATCTCCGCCTCGATGCGGGCTGCAACCCTGTCACCGAACCCGAACAATTTCCGGGTATCCGGATCACTGTAATATTGGATGTCCTTCCTGCCCAGCTGCAACCGGCCGTCCAGTTCAGGGGGAACCCTGGTGCCCCCATGAGGAATGGAGATCAGGAAGGGGTAGTGCCGCTTCACGTTTCAAAGTATCCTGCTGTAAGGGTGTTAAGGTTTTCATCAGGGCATCCTGTTCCATTCACTGGCTGGATGATGACCCGTTTTTGAATGGAAATGACCTTTATTTCGTATGTAGGAATGGGCTTTTTATGCGCGCGATGGTGATTTATAAATACCGCAGGAGAAGCGGCATTTTCATGATTGGCACGAATAACGCAGGTTCTCCAGTGGAAGGAAAGGGGTATAAAAGGATGATCAAACAGCCGGATTAGCTGGAGAGCCACAAGGAAAAATCCGTTTTCACAAAACTGGGCTATAGGCCCGTTTTTTTTCCACCTATTTTCGCTCCGATTTGTATGGCGCCCAAAAACGGATAATAAGGATTACCCTGTGCTGGGCGGATCATCATTCTGAAATACTAGCCCCGTTTATAGCCCAGCTTCCGAAGAAACTCCTTTCTTCCGGTCACACCGGCAGAATCCTCAACTCCCCGGGGTTTTTCTCCGTCGATTACGCCCATGATCCCCCTTCCCTGTGCGGATTCTGCAACAATCACTTCCGCTGCATTCGCCGTTGCACAGAAGATAGTGCAGACTTCCGGGACCTGTTTGATCGCGTTGAGGACATTGATGGGGTAGCAGTCCCGAAGAAAGAGAATGAAGGTGTGGCCTGCCCCGATGACCCAGGCATTGTCCCGTGCAAGGGCGACCAGATCTGTATCATTACCATCAAGACGAATGAGGCAATCGCCGGATGCTTCGCAAAAAGCCAGACCAAACCGTGCCCCCGGGACTCCCTCGACAACCGCTTCGCTGATGTCTTCAACGGTCTTGATAAAGTGAGACTGCCCGAGGACCATGTTCACATCTTCGGGCTTGTGGATCTTCACTACCCTGAACTCAACCGCTCCGCTCATCCATTACCACAAACAGGAGATAGGTCTTGCACAATATAGGTTTTAGCCCCATAATGCCCGCCACCTGCCATCCTCCAGCATCATGCAGGGAAGAGAGGTGAATTCCGTATCCTTTTAATAACACCAAAAAAAAGCATTGCTAGAGTGAACAGCAGCCTGTCTGAGGTTTCTATGTACGGGAGACACAAGCTCGATACAACTCTGATGATTGCCATGCTCCTTCTTGCCGGTAGTATCGTCATCGCAGTACCGGTATCGGCCATACAATCATCAGAACAGTCCATAAGCGATTCGCTCACGCGGGGGAGCAGGTTTTCCATTACCATCACCGGCCACCCGAATACGGCGTATTACATCTGGCTCACCGGTACCTCGACCATGACCGGGGAACACTATGACCAGCCGCCAATTATCTCAGATACTGCAGGCATTGTAAAAGACCCCGACGGCGGCCCGTACACCATTGGATCGTACCAGTACAACAACGGAGGCGGAGAGACGATTCGTGATGATGTCGCACCGTCATCGTCAGTCATGTCGAACACGAACTATTACGCACAGGCCACAACGGATGAACGAGGGCTGATAATTGTCGAATTCCGGACTTCGGTTTATACAGGACTCCGCTCGTATTCAGTGAAGGTGGAAAACCCTAGTGCTCCCGAGAACGAAAATTTCCGGATCGAGCAGACCGTGTACAGCCGGACTACCCGCCCGATGATCAATACACCGACGGCAACGGTGGCAATCCCCGAAAATACCGTAACCTATACTCCGGTAACTACACCGGTCCCCACAACCCTCCTCCCGGTCACAACGGATACTGTCCCGGCAGAAACATCCCCTGAAATCCCCGCCACCCCCCAGCCGATAAAAAAATCACCTCTCGCGATGCCGGGCATTGTACTTGCCGCTGCCGCGAGTGCTTGTCTCGTGGCACTGGCTATCCGCCCGCGCCCCTGACCCAAAAGATGCCCCCCTAAAAAGAGAAAGTCCCTGCTGGCCCGAACATGACTGACAATTCCTGTGCAACAAACGGTACTGACTGCCCGGAAATGGATGCCATCCAGCGGTTCTTTATCCGACCATTCTTTTTAAGCCTGACCATCGGCATCCCGTTCTGCATCTTCAAGATCCTTTTTGGGATAAGCGCCCTGCGTCACCTCTCGCCGGGCGGAGGCATCCTTGCATTGCTGGCACTCGCGGTAACGGTCTGGGCTTTTGCAGATCTCCTGATGAACACGGGGCGCTCCCTGTTCGACCTGCTCAACAGCACTGCACCATTCGAGTTCTGCACCATCGCGCAAGTCGGAAGGATCTTCCGGATGCCGCTTGTCTTCCTCGCGTTCGATACCCTGCTGACATTCGCGATCATCTGCGCCATGCTCTGGACCGGGTGGATCGCAACGCTCACTCCTGCAGAGTCCTGGCTCTGGTATGGTGCAACCACGATGAACCTGATCAGCCTTTCCCTGGTCTCGCTCTACAACGAGATCCGCAGGGGACACACCTGACAGGCCGGAAGAATTCAAAAAAAGTTACTTATTATCGTCGCCGAGCGACTCGCGGCTCCGCATCTGGTACAGGACCATCGGATCCATCTCCTTGAACGTATCTGGGCCGGTCCGCATGATCACGTTCGTGATCCCGCTGTTGACGATCATCTTCGAGCAGAGGAAACAGGGCCAGATCTGGGTTGTCTCGTCTGTCTCGACATCGAACCCCGAAAGGTAGAGCGTGCAGCCGCGGGCATGCTTGCCTGCCTGGAGGAGCGCGTTCATTTCAGCATGGACGCTCCGGCAGCGCTCGTAGTTCGAGCCCGACGGGATATTGTGCTCCTTTCTCCAGCAGCGGTTCAGCTCCGTGCAGTCCATCTGCTTCCGGGGTGCCCCGGTATATCCCGTTGAGACTATCGTATTGTACTCATCAACGATGATGGCCCCGAAGTTGCGTCGTAAGCAGGTGCCCTGGTGGGCGCACCGGGTTGCAAGGTCGAGGAAGTACTGGTGCCTGTTGGTCCGCATTCAAGAGAGTATGGAAAATCCCGGTATTAAAGCCGTAGGATCAGGAGGAGGTACAGGATGACAGCCCCATGGAGGATCAGAAAGACGGGGACAAGGAGGAACCTGAGTTTCCGGGTCTTGTGGTGGAATAGCTGCATTGAGAGAAACGCGCCGAACGGCCCGAGGAACGCCAGTACCAGAAGGAGGTTCTCGCTCGTCCGCCACGTGTTCCGTTTTGCCCGGGATTTGTCGCGTGCAAAGGCCAGTGCCGCGATCAGGTTCAGGCAGAGGTAAACACCTGCCAGAACCGAGAGGAGATCGATCGCGATCAGCTCCCGTGACCGTTGTCAAGGGTGAACCGCCATTTGCAGAAGATGTCCGGAGGATGCGGGTCGGGGGGCGCGAAGAGGCACTCAACCCGGATCGCGGGATCGATCTCCCGGGCAAAACTGGTGAACTCCGCCCGGTGCATCTCCCGGCAGACATACTCGCCCTGCCCCCTTCGGAGCCGGGCTTCCTGAGTCGGGCACGACGGGACCGAGATGAATACCTCATCCTTTTTCTCCTCGATTTCATACCCGACGATCATTGCCCACGGGAAATGCCGGAGTGCCCTGACAAAGCCGGAAAGCCCCTTTTCGGTGATGGTAAAGCGGCGGACGATATCTTTTGCCGCCATACCGGCCACCCTTCCCCAGACCTGTTCATTGAGCTGCTCGGCAATACCCTGACCGTACGTATCTGCGATGTTGATGAACCAAAATGCATCCACGACACGATAGTGCCAGAGGAGGAATTCCAGGTACTGGTGTTTTTCCGCATCCGTCATCTGATCGAAGATAGCAAGGTCCATGTACGTCACAGGGGATCGCCTCAGGGATGGTAAGCGTCATGCCCGTGCCGATATGAACATTTGGATTTGTGTTGTCAGGCACCACAGGCAGACAAGATCCCCATGTTGGAAAACCAGGCGCACGTTCATCAACTCAGGGGGTACCTACCTCCCTGACCTGTTGGACCGGATGTGGCGCCAGGGACTCCCCTCCCACCCCCCATGGCATGAGAGGGGTAGCTACCCTTCCCTTTTTTTGTGTCCCGGCCTGGCTAACATACAGTGCTCCGCCAGTGAGTTCAGCTGAATAACCCTTGCTGCCAGTGCAATAAAGGATCCCTACCTACCCCTCCATTAGTAGCAGGGGGGTGAGATGAGATCTCTGACCAGGGAGAGTCCCCAGATTTTCTCCAAACCATAGTCAGGGATATCCGATCGTTACGTTACCAACAGCGGTTTCATGAGCTGCCGCTGCGTATCCGTACAGGCTGAAAGGGGAGGTGCTAAAATGCAGGATCTGTCGCTCGAATACATCATTGCTCTCCAGAAAAAGGTACTATCCCATGACGAACAGGCAGATCTCCGGATCATCTCGGAGGGAAACCTTCTCCAGCTGGTCTTTCGGGTGACAATGACCGATGACCCGTTCTCCCGGGCTGCCCTTGCATTCTGGTCCCTGTGCGCGTACCCTGCCTTCCGCGAGGGGAACAGGAGGACTGCGTACCGTCTTGCAGAAGAGATCCTGGTATCGGCAGGCTGCCGGGTGGATCTTCCCTGCCCGGACGTTCGGGCACTGGTACAGGGAATCGATGCATTCACGGTCGAGCCGGAGGATGTTGAACGGGCGTTCAGGAACGCGGCCGTACCTGTCTCCCCGTCAGGGTCCGAGAGGTAACGTAGCCTGGGATGCATCCCGCTTTTCAAATGATGAGAGCCGGATACCTATAAGCCGGACCTTCCCACCACGATATTCCTCGCAGAAGAGAGAATGAGCAAGGGACTTCATTGCTGCAGGGTTATCCGTACCATGGGAGAAACTTCGTCCCCTGCTCCGTGTGATGAACCCGGAATACCGGATTTTCAGCGTAAGCGTCCGGAAGCGGAGCCCCTCAGCAGCAAGGCTTGCCCCGACACACCGGATAAGTTCATCAATTACGGAGAGAAGATGCTCCCTGTCGTCCGTATCGATTTCGAAGGTTGTCTCCCGTGAGATTGATTTGGTCTCACCCGATCCTTCCGGTACTCCGCTGCTGTCGATCCCGCAGGCAAGCTGGTGGAGAAAGATCGCACTTCGCCCGAACCTGCCGATCAGGACCTGGACATCCTGCTGTGCAAGGTCGCCGATCGTCCGGATTCCCATCTCGAAGAGCATTCCCTCGGCTTTCTTTCCCACTCCCGGGATTCTCCGTACGGGAAGCGGGGAAAGAAAGTCCCGGGCTGTTGGTGGCGTTACAATGGTGAGTCCGCCAGGTTTCCGGAAATCCGAGGCGATCTTGGCAATGATCCGCGAAGGGGCAATACCGATAGAGCACGAGAGGCCCAGGCGTTTGTGGATACACGCCCGGACTTCCTCTGCAAAGGCTTGTGCTGTACCAAAGTCCCCCAGGGAGCTGACATTGAGGAACGCTTCATCGATGCTCACCTGTTCCATCCGGAAGCCATATGACCGGAGGATCGCCATCACGGCAGCCGATGCCTGGACATATGCGGGAAAATCCGGGGGAAGGAAGACGGCATGGGGGCAGAGGACGTACGCCCGGGATATCGGCATGGCAGAACGGATGCCGTACTTCCGCGCTTCGTACGAACAGGTCGAGACAACCCCGCGTCCTTTTCCCTGTTTGGGATCCGCCCCGATGACAACAGGTTTTCCCACCAGTTCCGGTCGTTTCCGTTCCTCAACGGATGCGTAAAAACTGTCCATATCGAGATGGAAAATGATCAGGCCGCCGGAGGGAGCAGAAATTCCTGCTGCACCGGGTGTAGCCTCAATGAACCTGTGGCCGGTTTCCCGGAAGGGCGATACGAGCACCATACAGCCCCCTCACCCGCCGACGGAGAGGAAATCCCCAAGCCGGCACTGCCTCTCGCGGATCACCGATTGCAAGAGCGGCCCTTCCTCGATGAACCGGGTCACCGGCAGCATGAATTTATCCGTCAGGTACCGGAGTGCCGGTCGAATCCCTTCAAACTCGGTGGGGGTCTGCTGCATCGCGCTCCGGACATTTTCCCGGACATTGAAGACTCCCATCGGGACATACCCCTTCCTTGCCTCACGTAAAATGATCGCTCCTGCCTGCTTTCCTTCGCGGGCAAGTGCTTCGAGCACCGCCATCTTGCAGGAGTAATAGCACCCCCCAAGAGGGGAGTAGGTTGTCTTTTTCCTGGTGCCCTCGTGGTCGGAAAAGACCAGTTCCTCATTTCCCAGAACCTGGAGGAATGCCTCCGACCATTCGTACTGCCATGCTGTCGGCATCAGGATCACGGCGTAATGGTTGTTCAGGCTCGAAAACTCGTGCACCCTCCAAGTGTCGATCACGGCATTTCTTTTCACATCCGACAGGAGCCGGTCGCCGATGATGGTATCGCAGGCCGTGATGGACCACCTCGTAGGAACAAGGTGCCGTGCCCTCCCCTGACCCATTGTCCCGACAGAGAATGCTTTCTGGATACGGGAGAACGGTACCCCGTTTTTGTGCAGGTCAACCACGGCATCCGCCGCCCGGAGGTCCATATCATAGAACGTACGTTCCAGCTTTGGGTTCCACCGCCCGGGCTCGACATCGAACCGCTCAATTCCTGCGCTTGGTCCAAAGGGTGTGTGTTCTTCAGAAAATGACTGCCCCTGTGGCGTGGCCGTAAAGGCAACCTCGCTCTCAAGCGATGCTGCGGAAAGCGAGATCTCCTGGAGTGTACCGATGAACCGGTTGTTGAGGTCCGCTGCAGGCACCTGCTGTTTCCCCCGTATGAGGTTCATGCGGTACCCGATGATCTCTTCCTGCGTATGGTTTCCCGGTATCCATGCTTCGGGCATGTCCATGACCATGGTGTCGCCATGCTCAGGGACGACCATGGGGCCCGCAAAGACATCCGGGTAGTTCCAGCTCCCGATAAAAACAGACGGTGGGGTACTGCCTTCGATCTCCTTTCCCATGGCAACCGATCTCATCGGCATGGTCGATGCCGTCAGTTGGCGGAGGTAGGCACCTTTCCCGATCATAGGATAATTACAGAAGGACCGGAGGCATTTAAGGGGTTAGTGCGCGGGGAGAAAGTAAAATGTCCTATCTTCGGACCGAGTACCCGGCATTCCTGAGGATCCGCATCATCGCATCCTCCCATTTCTTGTCATCCGGCTCCCGGTGCTCCTCGACACAACTCTCCCAGAGATTCACAAGACTGGTATTATCGGAGATGAGGGTCCGGGCATTCTGGATACGGCCGACCCTGTTCCCCCGGTGGTCGAGGATCAGGAGCCGCCAGCACCCGTAGTCCCGGCAGATCTCGGGGCGTGTCAGGTGCACCGTGCACCAGGCCTTCTCTGTCCCGGGCTGGTGACGGAAAAACGGGCAGGTATGCGGGAGTTTTTCAAAGATACTTTTGTCATCGAATAGATCGTGTTTGTCGGGGTCTATCGTGACCGGTGTATTTTCCCCGGTATAGTTGTTGTGGACGAGGAACTTGTAATCCCCGTACTCCTCCCTGATGGTATGGACATCGCCAAGATAACTGCAACATTCCCCGCACTGGAAACACTCGAATGGCAGGATGGGTGCCCCCGCAAAACTAGCGCACCATCAGCAGGGCCTGCCAGATCGCGAGGCCGAATTCAAGGGCAATCAGGATGATGATGATCCATTCCAGGGAGTTGGAATGCTGGATCCGCACCTCGTCCGAGAGCATTGAGTAGTTTTCCTTGATCACCCTCATCTTCCTGCTGACACTCTCGCTCCACTGGCCGCTCCGGAGGACCTTGAGCGCCGTTGCATAAACCCGGGCATAATACACGTCCTCGGTCACCTTGATCAGGTTGTCGACCTTCTCGATGATCTCCGAGATCTCGGCTGATGTCTCCATCAGTTTTGCCATAATCGCATGGTACTGCCGGCTCCGGAAGAACGGTGACATCTGGTCCGCATGCTCGATGTCGTCATACATCTTCTCCATCTCTCGGGCCAGTTCACGGTCATAGTACCGGAGTTCCAGCACCTGCACGTTTGCAAACTCGATGAGATCGATGAGGTCCGTCGGGTTTTCCGGGTTGCAGAGCAGGGCTGAATCCCAGGAGAGGATTGCGAGATCATCGGTTGTGTAACTGAGGGAGTTCTTGATGATCTCTTCGCGCATCTGCGGGGCGATATTAGTCTTTTCGCCAAGAAGAAGGGCGACCGGATCGATGGAATCGTCCCTCTTGTCCGTGACGTACACGGAATAATCCTCGTAAAAGTCCGGGTCAATGGCAAAATTCCTGATATGTGGGCGGATGATCTCGCCAAGCGTCTTGAGGTACTGGACGTAAAATTCCGAGAGCCCTTCCTGGCCGGCAAACAGGAAGGCAATCTCTTCCAGCCTGCTGATATCTGCATCCGGGGTCTCGTAGATAAAACAGAAACTGATGGCCCCGATATCGTATACGCGGGCGAGGACAGAAAACTCAAACGGCCTGCCGTCCCGCTCCACCCGTATCGGGTGCATCTGGATCATGAGCGGGGGATCCTCGATCATGATGGACTTGGGCTTGACCCGGACAAAACTCGTCCGTGCGGTAAAATAATTCTGGGCAAGGGCCTTCTCGAGCCAGTCGAGATCGATCTCCCTTCCAATATCATAAATCCGGTAAAACCGGAGCGCTATCATAGGTCTCTCTCCTGAATGGGATGTTTTCGTATCTGCAATAATGAACAACCATGAAGATGATAAAGGCTTGCGACAGCCACCAGACCTCCGTGCAGCTGCCGTTTACTGCTGGAACACTCTTGCCGATTTCGGTGAGAATGCCTGGATTTTGTTCAATAATAAAACAGTTCAATAGTAAAACTATTAATCCCGTACTGCCTATACCCGCTTCATGGACGAGCGAGTCAGGGAGAAGATATCCGACGATCTCATCGCACTCCTGCCATTCTACCACAAGAAAATATTCAGGCCGCAGCAGGGAGTCAGCGGCATGCAGATCGCGCAATACCGGACGCTGGGGGTCCTTTTGCGGGAGAAAAAATCCCTATCCATGTCAGAACTGGGAAAGCAGCTCTTCATCTCGAAACCGTATATGACCGTGCTTGTGGACCAGCTGATCCAAATGGGGTATGTTGAGCGCCTTCGCGACCCGGAAGATCGCCGGATCGTCAACATCTCGATCACCCGGAAAGGTGCACGACACCTCAAACAGGCTGCATCGCACCACCGGGACACCATCCGGGAACTTCTCGACACCCTTGGACCCCAGGACCTCGATGACCTCTCTTCCTCGCTTTCCACGATACGGAAGATCATCGCGCGGATGGATTGATATGCCAGGGCAGGATCATTTTTCGGGAGCAGCGGAATGACATCCCATGATTCCGGACACGAAGTGATCCGCATCGACCACCTTGTGAAGGTCTTTGTGAACAAACACAAGTCCGTCACAGCCGTGGATGATGTCTCCTTCTCCGTTGCACGCGGGGAGATCTTCGGTCTCCTCGGCCCGAATGGTGCCGGAAAGAGCACCCTGATCCGGATCCTGACCACGCTTCTTGCACCCACCTCCGGGACTGCGGTTCTCGATCAGTACGATATCACAAAGCAGCCGGAAAAAGTCCGCAGCATCATCGGCGTATGCCCCCAGAACAGCACGCTCGACATGGAACTGACCGCATACGACAATCTCGATTTTTACGGGAAACTTGTCGATGTCCCCGAGGACATTCTCGACAAACGGATCTGGGAACTTCTCGAAATGACCAATCTTTCCGACCGGGCATACATGAGGGCGGGCACGTTCTCAGGAGGGATGCGCAGGAAACTTGAGATTGTCAGGGCATTTATCCACCGGCCGCTCATCCTCTTCCTTGACGAACCCACCATCGGTCTCGACCCGGAAGCCCGCCGTGAAGTCTGGCAGCAGATTGAAGAATTAAACCGGGAAGAGACCACCATCATCCTCACCACTCACTATATGGAAGAGGCAGAGAAACTCTGCAACCGGATCGCCTTCATCGACAGGGGGCGCCTGATTGCTCTCGACACCCTGGAGAACTTAAAAAAGATGGTCCCCGAAGGGGATCTCATCACAATCGGGCTCGATGCAACGGATGACCGGATCCTGCCGTTGATCCGGGCCAATCCGCTGGTCAGTGCCGCAGAGATCAACAACAGCGTCCTTATCCTCTCTGCGAAGGAGGGGAGCAGGGTCCTTCCCGCGCTTGTTACCCTTTTTGAACAGTATTCCCTCCCGATGAACTCGATCTCAATCCATTCGCCCTCCCTTGAGGATATCTTCATCTATCTCACCGGGAGTGCCCTGAGTGCCGACAGCGGGGATGCCGGGGGCGTAAAAGGCGGGAGGAGGTTCCCATGATCCGCGGGGCAATCGCCATCTTCAACAGGGATTTCAAGAAATTCTTAAGCAATCCCTTTGTCGTCATCATGACCCTCATGATGCCGATCATGTACCTGGTGATCTTTGGCAACGCAATGGGGGGGACCATCAGCCACATCCCCGTGGCAGTTGTCCAGGAAGGCCCGCCCTACACCCCGACAACCCTGTTTACGGACATGAGCTACGAGCTCAACCATATTACCCAGAAAGACGACCCGAAACTTATCGATGTCCGTAGTTACAATGACGAGATTGCCGCAAAAGAGGATCTCACAAAAGGGAGGGTGTCCGCAGTCGTCGTCGTCCCTTCCGACATCTCCAATGACCATGCTGTCCGCCTGTACGTGGACAGTTCGGACTCCGTCACCCCCGCGCTTGTCGAGTCCGCAGTCATGAAAGTCCTCGCAAGACTCCATGCAGACAATCCGGTCATGGTCAACAAAATTTACGGGGATATCAGGTATATCCAGTTTTTTGGTGTGGGGGTCATCATGATGGCTATCTTCACGTCAACCATGTTCGGAGGAGGGATTGCGTTGATCCGTGACCGCGAAGCAGGTATCCACGAGGGGTACCTGGTCACACCGGTCCAGCGGACGAGCATCATAGCAGGCATCATTTCCAGCGGGACCATCCGGGCATTCATCGCCGGTTTTGCCATCTTCTTCATCGATATCCTCATCACGGGAATCGTGATCCACAGCATCGGGCAGTTCCTTCTGGCAATGCTGGTCATCCTTATTGCCTGCATCGGGGTTACCAGTCTTGTGGTCTCGTTTGCCTCGCGGTTCTCCGCACAGCAGGAATATGCCTCCGTCGTCGCATTCCTCAACCTGATCCTGTTCATGACCTCAGGTGCCTTCTACCCGGTCATCGGTATGCCGGACTGGCTGCGATGGGTAACCGTGATCAATCCTGAATATTATGGCGTTGACGCACTCAGGGGGATCATACTCAGGGGACAGGGGATTGACGTGATCGGTATCGACCTCATCGCACTATTGCTGTTCTCCGGCGCGATGTTTATCCTCGGGATTGCAACGTACCGTCGAACACTGGAATGATCAAAAACGTTATTTTTGGGCCCGTGACACCGCAATCGCGGCAATGATCAGCGCAATCGTGGTGGCCCAGACGAGAAGAGATGACTTTTCGACCGACGTTGTTTCGAATGATGACGGTGCCGAAAGGTCGGTTGCCAGCGTTGCATACAGGTTGACGGTCTCACCTTTCACGGGATACCGTTCGATTGTCCCCGTGTAGGGAACATATCCGCTCTTGCTGACGGTGAACGTTTTATACGGCGTACCGGTAACATAGACCTGCACAAGGAGGTTGCCCTGTTCAATCTTCCCTTTCTCTTCCGTATCGAACAGCACCATAGCACCATTGACATTACAATTCACCTTGTAGTACCCGATATCCCCGCCAATTGTCGCACCGGGGGACGGGGTTGTGGTCGGGTTGAGCGTGGCGTAGAGGTCATAGGTCTCGCCTTTCCCGGGAATGGTGGGGACCGATCCGGTATAGGTGATATAGCCGTCTTTCTTGACGGTGTATTCCAAGTACGGCGTCCCGGTACTATATACCGGAACATAGACAACACCCCGCGTAATCTCCCCCTTGTTCAATCCGTCAAAAAAGACGGTCGCACCCTCGATATTACAGTGAACCACATACCAGCCCATATCTCCTCCAACGGAGCTCTCGGTTGTTTCCGGGAGCGGGCTGATGGCTGTGTACACGTGCACAATCTCATCCTGCAACGGCGATTTCACGAGAGAATCGGTGAACGTTGCATACCCGTTCTTCTGGACGCGGATTGTCTTGTAACTCGAGCCTGCAGGCACCTGCACCGTCAGGGCCCCCAGGGCAGTCTCACCGACATATTTGTCATCGAGATAGACCTTGGCCCACTCAACATTGCAGTGAATGACATACCATCCCTGACCGCCTTCTTCGGATGCTGTATCGGCCATGGCAGGGATAATGCATATGCCTGCAAGAAAAATCAGGGAAATTACTCCCAGGGACACGTTGTTCATATCAGGCTCCCTTTATTACAGACTGCTTTGAGTGAATCTTATAAAAAACCGTGGGAAAAGTGCCAGAGAACTACCTATTTACGTATCCAGTTTCAATTACCCAATAGATCTCCCGGATCAATCCGGGCAAAAGGATGAAACGGTGCTACCATGAAGATGCATGACAGCCAGCAGACAACGTCAAGCTCCGTCACGGTTCCGTTAAGCTTCTGTATCCTTCTTCACCCAGAAGGCAGGATTGAGAGACTGGTAGACCTGAAAGTCGAAGAATACTTTTCTGCAGTGAGGGACGCAAGCATCGCATGGATCGACTGCAGCATCCATGACGAGGACAAGGAGATCGAGAAGCTGGCCCAGCTGGCCGGCTTCACGAAAGTCCCGGTCCCCAAACTGACCCACGGGTTCTATTCTGCGTACGAGGATTACGATACGGAGTTGGGCATCATGCTGCCATCGGTCACGGTCAAGGGCGAGAAGATGACCATCCACCCGTTGTTTGTCCTGATCCGTGACAACCTCGTCCTCACTGTCCACTCCGACCAGATCAACCGGCTGTTGCGGTTCTCGCGTTATGCCCAACAATTCTTCAAGCGGGTGGCTGCTGAGAACACCCCGGACAAGATCACTCTCACGCTCGAACGGATCATTGATGAGAACAATGACCGCAACTTCGAGTATTTACGCGAGATCGAGATGCACGGGGATGCTATCAGCAAGTCCCTGATTGAAGAGAAGGTTGCCAAGAAGAAAGTTGCCCATGACATTTACCGGATGAAACACGTCCTCATCGATTACTTAAACGTCCTCTGGGCGACAAAGGACGTGGTTGATTCGCTGCGGTACGGTGATGCCGATCTCATAACGAACGATGAGAAACTCCTGGGGAGGATAGGAATCCTCTCGGATAATATCGACCGTCATATCGAACTCTCCGAACAGATGTCCAACGTGCTCTCCTCCGGGCTTGAAGTGATGCAGAGCATCTACAACAACCAGCTCCAGACCATGAACAACCGCTTTGCTCTCGTAACTGCATACCTGACGGTCCTCGGCACAGCAGCTCTGGTCCCGAATACCATCGCAACTATAGCCGGCAGCGGGGTTATGGAGGGGACCATGGCTGCCCAGTGGTGGTATATTCCCATGCTGGTCGCAACAACGGTAATCGCAACGCTCGTCTCCCTGCTCTGGGTTGTCCACGTCTGGAAACGGCGGGAAGACGACTGAGATCCAGCCCTCTGCCTTTTTTTACAGTTTCTTCAGGATCAGCGCAGCCGAGTTCATGCAGTAGCGTTTTCCGGTGGGGGCCCGCCCATCATCGAATACATGTCCGAGATGAGCATGACACCGGGCACAGAGGACTTCGATCCGGGCCATGCCTCCTGACAGGTCCGGGCGGGTTTGTACATTCAGTTCCGATACAGGAGAGAAAAAGCTCGGCCAGCCGGTACCGGAATCGAATTTCACTTTCGCATCAAACAGATCGGTCCCGCAACAGGCACAGGCATAGATCCCCGGTTCTTTACAGGCATGGTATTTTCCGGTGAACGCATATTCGGTCCCTTTCTTTCTCACCACTTCGAACTGTTCAGGAGAGAGGAGCTTCCTCCACTCATCATCAGACCTGATCACCGGGGGGAGGTATTCGACAACACTGGTCCAGACATTGAAGATTGGTATCGTACCCTCTTTTTCCACAGGAGAATGCATAAGCTATCCATAACTCCTGCTGAAGTCATGGGGCAACCGGATAATAGAGGTATGAATAGCGGCATTGCGGATTCCCACTGTCGGTTTCAGAGCCCGAAAAATCCAAGGATCCTGCGCCGGGGATCTTTGTAGAAGATCCGTGCGCCATCCTTGATGGTCCGGACATCTTCAATGGTATAGAGGATATCGGGATACTCTTTTGAGATAACGCTCAGCAGCCTCCCCAGTTCAGTCCTCGGGACGATCATGAAGATAATGGTGACCGTTGAAAAACTGCCCTGCCCCTCGATCCGGGTCATCCCGTACCCGAGGGTAGCAAGGTTGGCGATAACCGGCTGGGGATCTCCCGGGGTTATGAGCCGGACGATGACATGGCCAATCGAGATCATGTTCTCGATCTGCATACCAAGGAGCGTGCCAATGCCATACCCGGCAAGATACGCAAAGAGGTTCCAGTAGTCGTTCAGGTTGGTTATGACAAGGCCGGTGGAGATCAGCCAGATCCCGGTCTTGACGATACCGACACAGGCAGAAAGGTTTGCATGACCTTTGCTGACATAGATGGTGCGCAGGGTCTCGAGCGCCGCTTCGACAACCCGTGCGACCAGAATAAGGACAGGAATAGAGAAGACCAGCGCAACCATATCAGCCATAATACCCTGCAACTCCTGATCAGAATAGTCTCACCGGCGGGTTTGAATAGCTTACGGATTCCCCCGGAACAGCGCGGACCAAAGAAACACCGGTATACCGGTTATTCACCGCAGATCTCGCGGATGACGGCATCCCCAAACTCCCGCGTGCCGGCAGAACCACCGAGGTCTCGGGTGCGTATCCCCTCCTGATCGAGTGCCCGGTTAATCGAGCTCTCTATGCGGGCAGCCCCGCTTGAGTCACCCAGGTATTCAAGGAGCATTGCGGCACTTCTTATCGCAGCAATCGGGTTCGCGATGTTCTTTCCTGCAATATCCGGTGCACTCCCGTGAACGGGTTCAAAGAGGGCATAGCGATCACCGATATTCGCACTCGGTGCGAGCCCAAGACCCCCGACAAGAAACGAGGCAACATCCGAGAGGATATCACCAAAGATATTGGTTGTCACGACCACGTCATAGGCAGCCGGGTGCTGGAGGAGGTCAAGCGCAAGGGCATCGATGAACCGGTCATTACATTCAATACCGGCTTTTTGCGCTTCGCTGTTGCAGATATCGCGGAAGAGGACGTCTGACTTGAGGACGTTTGCCTTGTGGCCGATTGTCAGGTGCCCCTTTCGCTGGTGAACGAGCCGGATTGCTGACCGTACAATCCGCTCGCTGCCAGCCCGGGTCACGACCCGGAGCGTTGTTGCACGGTCGGGGGAGAACTCTTCGATCCCGGAGTAGAGGCCTTCGGTATTTTCCCGGACAATCATGATATCAAACCCATCGCCTCTCACCGGGCGCAGGTTCGCGTACAGATCGAGTGCCTTCCTGATCCGCAGGACAACACTCTGGTAGTCTTTCATGGGGGGTGTGGTCACTGCCCCGAACAGGACCGCATCTGCAGTTTTGAGTTCGGTTATCTGCTGGTCGGCGCAGGGACAACCGGTCTGCTCCCATTTCCCGTACCCCACTTCGACAGGAAAGTACTCAAACTCGGGATGCAGGGTTTCGAGAATTTTGCGGGCGACCGGGATGACCTCGTGCCCGATCCCATCCCCTTCAACAACGGCGATCTTTGTCATTTCCCCTTCCATTCCGTAACCAGATTATTAACCGCCCTGGCAACGGTTGCAGGGTTTGCACCCCAGTGGACGACATACCCGGATTTCCCGTTCCAGGTGTCGGGCCCCTCACGTTCTGCCCGGCAGCACCGTGCAATGAATGGTTCTTCCTGCACCTGGCTTAGTGGGCAGATATTTTCCAGAGTGATGGTTTTTCCATAGCATTCCGAGCATAGCTGCAATCCTGTCTGGCATCCGGCAATATGCTCTCCCCCAGATACGGGATCTTCATCGAGAGTTCGATCGAACCCGGCTGCACGGCAGGGATAGACCTCCGCACCGATCTCACGGATGTCCCGTACGTGATGACAAAACCGGACCGAGAGGTCACCAAACAGACCCGTTGCTTCCAGTTCTCTCAGGCACATCGACAGATTCGGCCGGGGGGGACTGATATCATAGACATGGATTTCCAGCAGCCCCGAGAGATCGGGATCGAGCACAAAGGTCGTATGTTCATCCACACCGGTAAAGACCGTGCACCGGTAGCCGGAATCGAGCGCCAACCGGATGAGGCTTGTCCTGTCGTGCAACTGCACCCGGTCCGGAAAACGATAAACCTGATCTGCGGTTGCCAGTACCCGGGTCGCGACAATTTCCCGCATCATCCCTTTTCCTTGCGGATCCGGAGTGACCTCAAGCACTTCGGTACCATTCGCGGTCTCATGAAGAAGATACCGGCTCAGGAAATAGACCCGGTCGCCACAGGGTTTTGCCGATGCGTGTCCCACGTACTTGCAGTGCTCCGGAAAGATCATTGTCGTTTTCTCCAGTACTCCACGAGACCACCGGCCACCAGGATCTCCTGCATCCTGGGCGATAGGGTTTTTACGCTATACCGCTTTCCCGAAACTTCTACAATGCCTTGCGCGAGGTTGAATTTTATCATGTTGCCATCATCGCAGGGTATGTCGGCTTCGATAAGCGGGAGGCCGACATTGATGGCATTCCGGAAGAAAATCCGGGCAAACGAGGGCGCAATCACCGCGACCGCCCCGACCTCCCGGATCGCGATTGCGGCCTGTTCCCTTGACGACCCGCACCCGAAATTCTTCCCGGCAACGATAACAGCTCCCTTGAGCCGGTGCGCGAGAGAGGGGTCAAGGTCCTCGAAGACATGGGATGCCCAGATGCTTTTGTCCTTGGTCCGCAAATATCTCCCGGCGATCACCACATCGGTATCGATGTCGGCAGGCAGGCAGACAGCACGCCCCTCTGCTTTCATCAGGCAACCTCCGGGGCAGTGATCTCTCCTGCCAGTGCACTGGCAGCCGCCGTGGCAACCGATGAGAGATAGATCTCTCCCCCGACACCCATGCGGTTCTTGAAGTTGCGGTTTGCCGTGGATAGACAGACCTCCTCCTCCCCGAGAACGCCCATGTGGGCGCCAAGGCAGGGGCCGCAACCGGGGGTACCGACCGTGCATCCCGCTTCGACAATGTCGGCAAGGACACCGGTCCTTGTTGCCTGGAGGAGAACAGAGGCCGATGCGGGGACGACAATCGTCCGGACCGCCACTTTCTTCCCTTTCACGATACGGGCAAGCCGTGCCAGGTCGGAGTACCTCCCGTTGGTGCACGTACCGATGAATACCTGGTCAAGGGGAAGCCCGGCAAGTTCGTCAACCGGTTTCACCGTGTCGACGCGGTGCGGGACCGCAACAAGGGGAATAATGTCAGAGAGGTCGAATTCCTGCTCCCGGGTATAGGTACAGGATTCGGGGATCTGTGGCTTCACGGTATGCCCCCGTTCCCTGAGATAGCGCGCGGTTACATCGTCGGCATAAAACAACCCGGCTTTAGCACCTGCTTCAATGGACAGGTTGGAGAGCACCATGCGCTCGTCAATGGACAGATCTTTGACCGCATCTCCGATGAACTCCAGTGCCTGGTAAGTTGCCCCGTCAGTCCCGAGCTCGCCCACGTAGGCAAGGGCGAGATCCTTTGCCTCCGCAGCCCCGGCAAACCGCCCTTCGAGCCGGATGCCAATTGTTTCCGGAACGCGGAGCCAGGTCTCACCCGTCAGCCAGATCGCCGCCATGTCCGTTGCCCCGACACCAGTCGCAAATGCTCCAAAGGCGCCGAGCGTGACGCTATGTGAGTCGGCGCCGATAACGATCTCGCCGGGCAGGACATTTCCCTCGCCCATCAGCTGGTGGCAGATGCCCCCGCCGACTTCAGAGAAGTTCATGAACGAACTTTTTGCGAATTCACGGAGCTCGTGCTGGAGGGTGGCGGCAGTGGAATTGTTGGCAGGGGCGATATGATCGAAGAAGATGGAGAACTCGGTATCGTCGGCAAGATGTCGTGCACCCATGTTCTTCCATGCTTCCAGGGCAAGCATGCCCGTACCGTCACAGGCAAATGCACGGTTTACCTTCCGGTCGACATATTCTCCGGCCGGGGCATTCAGGATACGTTCAGATAACGTGATCATGCAGGGGACTCCTTCACTTTCCTTATCAGTTTTCGTAATACTTCCGGGGTGATGTTGCATTTCTGTTCGGAGTGGTCCTTGACCAGGTCGAGGACGGCGCAGATCTGCTTTTCGGTAAGTTCGCAGCCAAGGGATGCGACAACGTGCTCAAGGGCCTTCTTCCCGGTGTGCTTCCCGAGGATGAAGTGGCGTGTTCCCCCCACGAGGTCAGGAGAGAAGTATTCATAGGCAGACGGATCATCGAGAATGGCCGCGATGTGAATGCCGCTCTCGTGGGAGAATGCCAGCTCCCCGGTAACGGGTTTGTTCCGGGGCAGGAAAATACCGGAATATTTCTCGACCAGATGCGACAGTTCCGTCAGTTTCGAGAGATCGTACCGGTCAATGCCCTTCTTTGTCCACAGGATAATGAGGAGTTCCTCAAGCGATGTATTTCCTGCCCGCTCACCGATCCCATTCACCGTGGTATGAAGCTGGAACGCGCCGGCTTCCGCTGCGGTAAGCGTGTTTGCCACGGCACAGCCCATGTCGTTGTGGCAGTGGGCGCAGAACGGGCGATCGACTGATGAGACGAGTTCTGCCATCACCGCGTGCATCTCGGAAGGGATGAGACAACCCACCGTATCGGCATAGCTGAGGAGGACTGCCCCGCGTTCTGCTGCCCGCTGGTAGACCTTTTTTAAGAACGGGATATCTGTGCGGGATGCGTCTTCTGCGGCAAACCGCACCTGCGTGCCATGGTCACGGGCATAGTCGATCATCTCCAGGGATTCTTCCAGTACCTGCTCGCGGGGTTTTTTGAACTTGAGCCGGACGTGAAGCTCGGACGTCGGGATGAAAATGCTCACCATGTCAACACCGCAGTCAATCGCGTCCTGAATATCGGGTTTTTTCGCCCGGCAGAAGCCGCTGATCCGGGCGTCAAGCCCGAGATTCGCAATCGTCTTCACGCAATGTTTCTCGTTTTCCGATACTGCCGGAAAACCGGCCTCGATCATCTCGATACCGATCTCGTCCAGCAGGGTGGCAATTTCGACTTTCTCCTTGCAGGAGAACGAAACTCCCGGCGTCTGTTCGCCGTCCCTTAGGGTCACATCACAGATCTCAATATTCAATGGTTTCATGGCTGCTCCCTTCCGGACAAGTCCCGTTCACGACGAGCGTCCGCGGCCTGTCCGTAACCACGAGCTCGCGTTCAAGTGCCGGTACATCATCAGCCCGGCAGGCGACCGGGTCCGCCCATCGCAGGTACGGGAGCGGATCGTATGACGGCTGCTTACCGGTCATTGCGGTGCAGGTGTTGTTCATCACGATACAGAGCATCGGGAGACCTTTCTCGTAAACGTCGATGAGCGCATTCAGGCCGGAATGCAGCAGGGCATAGTCCCCGATCAGGGCGATTTTCGTGCTCCGCGCCGCAACAGCGATACTGGAACCCATGCCATAACTGGCTGCCCCCAGTTCGTAGGGCGGGGTCATCCCGAGTACCGAACACCCGGCATCGCAGATCAGCGCCATCCTCCGCTCTTTCAGAATATCCATCATCGGAAGGAACGGACAATTCCTGCAAAACGTACGATAGAAGCCCCGGTCTTCCCAGGACTGTGGCCGGTCCTGCGGCACCGGGGGAAGGATCCCGCGATGGTCGCGGATGAACGTCCTTCCACGCTCCCGTATGTCCTGGATCCCCGCCACCTGCTCCGGAGGGGGATTCACGGTGACAATCCGGGTCTTCCCGGGACACGGGCCGGCACCCGCCGGCTCCCCGTTCCACTGGTTCAGGGACGAGGTGGAAGACCACGCAAACATGGTGCGGTAGATCTCCTCGGCTGCGGTAACCCGGCCGTTCATTGTCCAGCTCCGTTCCGAGAGCCTGCCTTTCCCAACCTTTGGCTTAACGGGGACATGCTCTGCCTCCGAATCCAGCAGGGACGGGGTAAGGCGGAGCATCGCAACCCGTGAGAACTGTTCCGAGGCTTCCAGGGCAGATACTACGCCTGCGTAGCAGCTGTCAGTACCGGGTTCGATGACCGGCAGCTCCGCAAGTTCGCCGTAATACCGGGAGTCCTGCGAGGTCTGCGATCCCTCGGCATCCGGATCGTCGCCTGCAACCAGCACCACGCCGCCGATCAGGCCCTGTGCTGTTGCCTGCAGGAGGGGATCTGCACAGGCATTCACACCAACATTCTTGATGATGACTGCGGCTCTCCGCCCTTCGAGCGAATCGCCGAGAGCATATTCCAGGGCGGTCTTCTCGTTGATCACCATCTCCGCGTTCACGCGTGCGCCAAGATCCGTTACCGGAAAGCCCGGCACGGTATACTGCCGGTCTGTACATGCCAGCAATGCCTCTGCTATGACATCAATGCCTTTCATCCATCCCTCCCAGGAACAAGGTCGCATCCGGCACAGTTCGTACACATCGTCTCCGCCAGACGGGCATCAAGTCCTGCCGCTTCAAGAGCCTGCCCGTGAACTGCGAAGATTTTCTTCAGCCGACCGGCAGACGGACGGGGCACATCGGAAAGCTCAGCAACCGGGTTGAGCGGGCGGAAGACCGGAATCACGCCATGGCTTGTAAGCCTCCAGATACAGGCCACCAGTTCAGCATCCGTCTCGCCAAGGCCTATGATGACATTCGAAAAGACACGATTCTTCCCGAAGAGTTCTACCGAACGGTCGAGAACCTGCCAGATCCGGCTGTAATCCAGACCGGGACACATCTTTAAAAACAGTTCCGGCGTCGCCGCTTCGAGGTTGAATTTCACTTCGGCAACGCCGATCTCATGGAGCCGATCGGGAGTCTTCTCTGTCGGGTAAATGGAGACGCCGATCGGAAGGCGAAAGCAGGCAAGACGCCTGACCACTTCCAGCACATATGCTTCCTCCTCTTCAATACTCTCCAGCACCCCGCTCGTGATCGAGATCGCATGGATACGATGCCGCACGGATTCCACCATCGCCATGATCTCGTCGATACTCTTTCTTTTCCCATGGGTATTCGGCACATTGCAGTACCGGCACCGGAAGATACAGCTGCCCGTGACCGTGATGAACGCCTGGTCAGGGCAGTGGAAACCCGGCTCTAGGAGCCTGCCGCTGATAAGATTTCCATCAAGGTAGAGGTCAGCTGCACCATTGCCCCGGTGAACAACCTCCACGGGACTTGCCGGGTCCAGGGCGAGTTTCACCCGGTGACTGCCCATGGCAAAAAATACTGCACCACTGCCACCGGCCCCGGGACCTGCTGCGGAGCGCGCAACAAACCGTTCTGCCGGTTCACCGGTCAGATGTACAGCTCCGGTTTCAAGCAGCTGTGCTTTCAGGTCTTTCCACTGCATAGTTCCAGCGCCTCATCGTACCGTGTGAAAAAGGGGATGGCTGCCACCGCACCGACAATTCCTCTGCCCTTCATGAGAATATTCAGATCCGGGTCCCCGAGAGTGTCCAGCTCACCTGCATCAATCTCTCCCCGTTTGACACGGCGCCCGTATGCCATCAGTTCTTCCGAGGGTGCGAAACCGGAATATACGGCCATGCCGGTTTTCTTCGACAAGGTGTATTGTTCCAGCAGCTGCCGGAAACGGCCCGTCAGCCCTTCGGGATCACTTGTCGCGAACTCAGCGACCAGCCCTACGCAGTTCTTGGTCCGGTACGGTACCGGGTAAAGCTGGACGATGGTATGTGACAGGTAGATCGACCGGTCATCCTCAACAGCACGGGCAATATTGTGGACAAGGGTCCACGTTGCGCCTTCTTCAGGAGTGTCCGTGTCATCGACACCAATCAATACCCGCTGCATCCTCGGGAGCCATACCGTTGCCCCGGCGATCTTCCCCCCGCCGGCTGGATCGCTCCGGCTCCGGAGGACGCCGGCTGCATCGGAGCGGCATGCCGCAGCACCGACTCCCCCGCCGCCCATTCCGATATAGGTGATGGCGATCTCGTCTCCTTCGATCCTGCAGGAAGAGATTCCTGCCGGGAACCGCGATCCCTCCAGCGCAAGGTCAACGGTTCCGGTCTTCAGGAGGTATCGCATCGTGGATCCCACGCACCGGACATCCCGCACGAGCGGGCTCTGTGCGTAATGGAGCTTCGACCACATTGCACCGCCAATACAGTCAAAAAACTCGATGAGTTCAACTGCAGCCCCGGTGGCATCGGCCACCGCAACGATCCGCGGATAGTGGATGACGTAGGGATCAGAGATGTTCGCCATAGAGTCCCGCTGCCTCGATACCTCGGTTGCCCCAGAGCACCGCACCCAGTGCACCGATCCTGCCTTTCCGGCCATTGGTATCGATGAATGTAATGCCCATCTCCCGTGCCGCTTCTTCTGCCCGATCTACCGTCATGATCTCCTGCTTCACCTCAGCAAATGCCGGAGAGTCACGGGAGAAACCGATCCCCCGGTGGTACGCTATCCCGGTATCCTTCGAGAACGTATTCTGCTCCACGTATGCCCTGACAAAATCGAGGAGTGCCTGCACCTTGTCCGGCCTGACGGCGAAGTTCAGCGCTGAACCAACGCAATTCGTGGTCTTGGTGGGAACCGCCGGGTTGAGCTGGATGAGACGCATGTTCAAAAATTCGACCCCGGGGATCGTGCATGCACCGGCGCATTTCAGCGCCATCACCCAGGTTGCACCTTCCGTTTTAGTATCGGTATCATCGATCCCGATACAGATCTTCTCATACATGGGGGATACAATCCTGACGCGGTTGGTGCGTGCCCCGCCAATTTTCAGGTCCTCCTCGCTTGGGTATTCGGCCCGGATAACTCCGGGTGCCTGGGGGAGGCACGCAGCAACACCGACACCGGCACCGGCAATGCCGGCCCATGAAGTGATTACCTCGTCACCCGATACTTCGACTGCTTCGAGAGCCTGCCCGCCAATCTCCCCGGCCGCAGCACCAAAATTCACCGGGTGCCTGCCCAGTTTTGCCGAGATCACCATGCTGGTCCCCTCAACAGAACATCCTTCAACAGCACCGCCCGCTCTCTTCCGGTTCATGGCATCCCATTCAATGGGGCCTCGTGCCCGGCACTGCTCAAGGATCTCGGCCCTGCCGCTCTGCTCATCGACCATAACCAGGAATTTTTGCGAGAAGAGCGGTCCGAACCGCTTCGTAACTTCGTTGGGAATAAGGGTGACCATGTTATCGCCGAAAATTTCGTTAACAAAATAATCGGCAATAACTCTATTTATACAGATCGATCTTTCCCGTGCAATATCTCACACAGAAAGTGTATTAACATACAGAACAGGAGCTGTGAGTCTGCACTATCTTAGTAGAGCGGCATTCACACAGCAGGAATGGTAATTTTAACAGAACTGAAAAAAAGGAATGAAATCAGAGGACTTTGTGAAGCTCGATCTTGAAGGGTCCGAGCGTGCCGCCAAAGTTACCGGCCGAGATGAATTTGACACCCGGCACAGTTACTGCCGCCTTGATACCGGCTGCCATTGCTGCTGCAACCGACTTCTCGTCAACACCGTCAATGACGATCTCGTACACGGCCTTTACACCGGCCGGGATCTTGGAGTCTGCGACCTTCTCGCGGAGGGTCGGGCAGTACTTCTCGTTCGTGGATGCGGGCATGAACTTGTACTTCAGGCTGCCGACCTTGGAGCCGCTCGCAACGACACCGCCGGGGAAGCTCGTAATGGTCCCGGCAACACCGTCGATTGCCTCGACTGCTGCCTGGGCACCCATGAGGGCTGCCATCTGGTTCTCGCCCATGACAAAGAAGTTCCCGCCGGCAACGCCCTTGACGATGCCGAACTCTTCCTCACCGACATATTCGCCTTCCATGATCGGGATAACCCAGCACTTCCTGCCGCCGACTTCCTTCTGGTACTCGTGGCCATCGCCAAAGAAGTGGAGTTTGACCGGGATCTTCTCTTCGGCATTGGTGATGCCGTTAAAGACAGCAGTCGTGGGTGCCGTCAGGACGCACTCCGCAAGGCGCTCTACGACCTGTTCTTTGAGTTTCTTCTTGCTGGCACAGATCAGGATTGCCACGCCGGGGCGTCCGTCGGGGGTCTGTGAACCGTCCAGCTCACACTCGATACCTGCCTCGCACGGGCAGCCGATCGCGGATGTGGCAAACCCGGTAGCCTCGGTTGCTGCCTTCTTTGCCCATTCCTTGTTCACTGCAGTGATGATGACCCGGCAGACCCAGGTCGGGAATGCCTCTGCATAGGTATTGTCAATAGTAACGCCGTTGATTTCCATGAGATAACCTCTGGTACCACAAAGGTACCATGATGGTCACTGAATAAAGTTTCTAATTACATTTCCGGGCAGGACAGGATAAATGAAAGCGCAGCAAAATAACAAGAGATAATCCCAAGAGGTACATCAAAATTCATTAACTATGGCTTTTTTCCTATTAACATGCGAACCGGGTATTTAAACTAAAATAATACGATCGTCTATAAAACGGGGGTACATCGCCAATAAATTTCAGAACATTTATCTATCATCTTCTACCACTTTTTGTTAGTCGATTTTTAGAATCGATCTATAGCTGGTGCGTGAAGATCAAAAATGGCATTTGCAGTGCACATAACAAAAAACGAATGTACTAGCTGTAAAAATTGTGTGGTTGCTTGTCCTGGTTTCGCAGGTGAGCTTCGTGCAGCGGATTCTGTGCCAACGGATGATGTCTGCCGGGTCGGGAACGGGTTTCCGTTTTTCCTGATTTCAGAGGGAAGCTCACACGCCGGATCCGGCGTCTGCGTCCGGGCGTGCCCATACGGTGTTATCAGAATTGCAGGCCCCGGGTATGGAATACCCGAGGCAGGTGTGCAATAAGAAACAGCGTGAGGGTGAATACATGGCATTGTTTCCCAAGTTTTCGAAAAAGAAGGATGGGGTAAACGTTGTGATGGAGCAGAGGCTCCTTCAGAACACCAACAACCTTATTCTCAATGCTGAGACCTGCACGGGCTGCGGTATCTGTGTCGACGCCTGTCCCGAGGAGGCTATCGTCCTCGGGCTTGTCGGTGCGTCGAGGCGTGGTGCTATCAACTACGCTGCCCCGATCGATGTTGACGAGACCAAGTGTTCCTACTGTGGTGTCTGCGTCATCATGTGCCCGTTCAATGCATTGACACTGAAGGTGGATGGAAAGGAGAGACTTCCGATCATCGAGAAGGAAGGATTCCCGCAGTACGACATGAAGGCGGAGATCAACGACGAAAAGTGTGTCAAGTGCACCACCTGCGAGGAGGTATGCCCGCGGGATGCAATCGACCGGAACGTCCCCGCCTACGAAGGGACCTACAAGGGCCCCGTTGCCGGTGCAAAGCCCAAGGCTTCCGCAATGAAGAAGAAGACGACCTTCACCGTTGACAAGGAGAAGTGTTCGCTCTGCGGCCTCTGCGGCGCCCTGTGCCCGGCAATCGTTGTGAAGCACAAGGAATTCACCGCCGAATCCGGCAAGGTGGAAGGTGACGTGATCTGGGACGAGACCAAGTGCGATGCCTGCAAGGTGTGCGTTGAAGTCTGCCCCGAGGAATGCATCACGGTCGAGCGCGAGATCATCTCCGACAAGATCGATGGAAAGGTCGACATTATCCAGGACAACTGCTGCACCTGCAGATGGTGTGCGGTAAACTGCCCGACCGAGGCAATCACCGTCGAGAAGATCTTCGAAGGCGACATCGAGTTCCACGCAGAGAAATGCCCCGGCGGCTGTTCGACCTGTGCGGAGATCTGCCCGGCAAATGCGATCTACCTGCCGACCCCGAAGCCCGCAGCCGAGCTGAAGCATGACGGCATCGAGGAAAAGATCGCCGTTAACAAGGACTTCTGCATCCTGTGCGGTGCCTGCGTCAATGCATGCCCCGGTGAGGACATCATCGTCCTGAAGAGGACGGGCGTCCGTATGAAGGGCACGGAAACCGACCTGTTCAAGAAGATCAAGGCTAAACTCTGCACCACGAGGAGCTCGAAGGTGAAAGAGGAAGTCACCGGACAGGTTAACCTCAAAATTATGGGGAAGGCGTGAGCATCATGGCACGAACAAAAGGTTACCCCGAAGCGCTGGAGAAGAAACTCCGCGACCAGAGATATGTCCGTGAGGACTCGAATCCAGAATTCTTAAAGAATGTAAAGTCGATCTCACGCACGATCGCCCACATGTGCTACCAGTGCGGTACCTGCACCGGCTCCTGCCCGTCAGCACCCCGCAGCTCCTACCGTATCCGTCACTTCATGCGCAGGGCAGTGCTCGGGCTCGAGAACGAAGCGCTCACCGACCCCGATCTCTGGCTGTGCACGACCTGCTACAGCTGCTCGGACCGCTGCCCGCGTGACATCATCCCGACCGATGTCATCATGGCCATGCGGAACCTCGCTTTCAAGAGGGATATCGTCCCGGTCAACTTCTTAAAGACCGTGCAGGCGATCTATTCATCAGGCCACGGTGTGCCCAACAATGACGTCAACCGTGCAGCCCGCGAGAAGCTCGGACTGACCCGCGACCCGCCGACCACCCACATGTATCCTGAATACATGCCCGGCATCCGGAAGATTCTCGATCACTACAAACTCAAGGCCAATGCAGACCGGATCGTCAAGGAAAGGGAGGGCTAAGCCATGTCTGAAGCAGGCGCAAACCACAAGTTCGCATTCTATCTCGGATGCATTGCCCCGAACCGGTATCCCGGTGTCGAATCCGCCTCGATCAAGGCGATGAAGAAACTCGGCGTGGAGCTCGTCCCCTTAAAGGGTGCAAGCTGCTGCCCGGCCCCCGGTGCATTCGGCTCGATCGACCTCAAGGTCTTCTATGCAATGGCAGCCCGCAACCTCGTGCTCGCCGAGCAGATGAAGATGGATATCGCCCTTGTCTGCAACGGCTGTTATAAGTCGATCTGGGAGGTCAACCACAAGCTCAAGCACAACAAGGACCTCCGCGACGATGTCAATGAAGTGCTCAAGGAAGTTGACATGGAGTACAAGGGTACTATCAATGTCTACCATACCGCCGAGCTCCTCTATAATGACAAGTTCATTGGCGTTGACAAGGTCCGCGACAGCGTGACAAACCCCCTGACCGGCGCCCGCGTTGCCGTCCACTACGGCTGCCACCTGGTGAAGCCCCACAAGGACCGCGAGTTCGAGAAGGAAGTCATGCTCAACACCGAGTGCCCCACCTGGATGGAAGAGCTCGTTGCCGCAACCGGTGCAACCCCGGTCGAGTACCGCAACAAGATGCAGTGCTGCGGTGCCGGTGGCGGTGTCCGCGGGTACGACATTGTCCACGCGCTGGACATCACCAACGAAAAGCTGATCAACCTCAAAGAGGCGAAAGCGGATGCACTCACCGACATCTGCCCGTTCTGTCAGCTCCAGTTTGACCGCGGCCAGATCGAGATCCAGGAGAAGTTCGGGGTCACCTACAACCTGCCGGTGCTCCACTTCGCTGAACTCCTCGGTCTCGCACAGGGAATGAGCCCGCAGGAACTCGGGCTGGACCTCCATGGTATCAGCTGCGAACCGTTCCTGCAGAAGGTGCTGTGAGGTGGTAACAATGGCAGAAAAGAAAGCAACCACCAAGAAAGCCCCGTCCAAGAAAGAGGACTCAAAGAAGGTAGCTCCCGTGAAACAGGAAGTCAAGAAGGCGGCAACACCCGCCGCAAAGCCCAAGGCAGCTCCGGCAGATGCCCCGACACAGGCCGCAACAGTCATGCCCACGATGAACCCGGGGGATGCACGCGTCGGTGTGTTCATCTGTCACTGCGGTACCAACATCGCCGGTTCGATGGATATCCCCGCCGTTGAGGAAGCCTCAAAGAAGATCCCCCACGTGGCCTATGTAGACAACTACAAGTACATGTGCTCGATGCCCGGGCAGACCGTTATCAACAAGGCTGTCAAGGAACACAAGCTGACCGCTGTTGTTGTTGCAGCATGCACACCGCGTCTCCACGAGCCGACCTTCCGTACAGCAACCAAGGACGCAGGATTAAATCCCTTCCGGTTCGAGATGGCAAACATCCGCGACCAGAACTCGTGGGTGCACATGCACGACCGCGAGGGCTCCACGGACAAGGCAATCGATGCCATCAAGATCGCCGTGGCAAAGGCCGCACTCCTCCAGGACCTTCACCCGAAGTCCGTGCCCGTTGAGAAGGCCGCCATGGTCGTCGGCGCCGGTGTTGCCGGTATGCAGGCAGCCCTTGATCTCAATGCAGCAGGCATCAAGACCTACCTTATTGAATCCGACATGAGCATCGGCGGACGCATGTCCCAGCTCGACAAGACCTTCCCGACCCTCGACTGTTCGCAGTGTATCCTTACACCGAAGATGGTGGATGTCGGCAGGGCCGAGAACATCGATCTCATGACCTGGTCCGAGGTCCACGAAGTCGAAGGGTACATCGGTAACTTCGATGTCACCATCCGGAAGAAGGCCCGCGGTGTCATGACCCCCAAGGAAGCCGAAGCCAAGGGTATTTCCGGTGGAGGCTGCAATGGCTGCGGTGACTGTGAGAACGTCTGCCCGGTCGTCAAGCCGAACGACTTCGAAGTCGGGATGAAGCCGAGAAAGGCGATCTACATCAACCACCCGCAGGTCGTTCCCCTCATCTACACCATCGACTTCAACTCCTGTGTCAAGTGCGGGCTCTGTGTGACCGCCTGCGGTCCCGAGAAGCGTGCAATCGACCTCGAGATGAAAGACGAGTTCATCAAGGTCAAGGTCGGTACGGTCATTCTCGCTACCGGTTACGATATCTTCCCCATCGAGAGGAAAGAGGAGTGGGGATACAAGCGGTACGAGAACGTCATCACGAGCCTCGAATTCGAGCGTCTTATCTGTGCATCCGGTCCGACCGGTGGCCACCTGGTCCGCCCAAGCGATGGCGAGACCCCGAAGCGGGTCGCCTTTGTGCTTTGTGCAGGGTCACGTGACAACACCGGTACCGGCAAGCCCTACTGCAGCCGGTTCTGCTGCATGTATTCGCTGAAACATGCCCACCAGATCATCGAGAAGATCCCTGGGTGCATCCCGTACCTCTTCTACATGGATATCCGTTCCTTCGGCAAGATGTACGAGGAGTTCTACTACCGTATCCAGGACGAGGGTGCCAAGTTCATCCGCGGCCGTGTGGCAAACATCATCGAGGACCCCAAGACCAAGAACCTCCATGTCATGACTGACGACACGCTCCTCGACCGCCCGATTGACATGGAAGTCGATATGGTCGTGCTCGCAGCAGCAATCCAGCCTAAGGAAGATACCAACCGGACCCGGAAGCTCTTCGGTGTCTCCTGCTCCATGGACGGCTGGCTCCTCGAAGCCCACCCGAAGCTGAACCCGTGCGGTACCACAACAGCCGGTGTCTTCCTTGCCGGTGTCTGCCAGGGCCCGAAGGATATTCCGGACACGGTAGCATCCGCAGAAGGTGCGGCATCCGCTGCATCCATCCCGATCCACATGGGAGCGGTCGAACTCGAACCGTACTTCGCCATGTGCATTGAAGACAAGTGCGCAGGCTGCGGCATGTGTGTCAACCTCTGCCCGTACTCCGCGCTCTCGCTTGTTGAGAAGAACGGCCGGACCGTCATGCAGGTCACCGAGGCCAAGTGCAAGGGTTGCGGTACCTGCGGTGGCTTCTGCCCCGGTGGTGCAATCTGGATGAACCACTTCGCGACACCCCAGATCGTGGCACAGATCGATGCCTTCCTGCTCGGAGGTGAGCAGTAAATGTCTGCACCCGGAAACTTCCCCATCCCCAAGCGTGGCCCCGGCATCTGGCAGCCTAAGATCCAGGGTATCGTCTGCAACTGGTGTTCCTATGCCGGTGCCGACCTTGCCGGCGGTGGCCGTATCCAATACCCGCCCGACGTCCGGATCGTCCGTGTTATGTGCACAGGCCGTATCGATGCACTCTTCGTGCTGAAGGCCTTCGCTGACGGCGCTGATGGTGTCCTTGTATCGGGATGCCACTTCGGTGACTGCCACTACCTTGAAGGCAACTACAAGGCAGCCAAGAGGATGTTCATGGTCAAGCGCCTGATGAAGAGCATCGGCCTTGACGACCGCCGCTTCCGCATGACCTTTGTCTCGGCATCCGAAGGCGCGAAGTGGGGCGCTGTGATCACTGATGTGGTCAAGACCATCAACGAGCTTGGTCCCAGCCCCATCACCGAGATCCGGAAAGAGATGGAGATCAAGTAACGGTAAAACCGGGACGACGGAATCTCCCTTTTTTCCGCATTCCAGCTCAAAATCGCACAAGAAAGCACTGCAAATCCAGCTTTCGGGGTGAGAGCCATGAAGGATGATGACTGCCCCAAAAGCACATTTTTTATACAGAGCGCATACCATAATCGGAAATTCTTATATATATCATAACAATCAGTTGTACCAATTCTGATTTTGTTAATACTGTGTAAAAAAATGAAACCACTTAAATATGTAGTATTTGAACATTGCTCATGTTTTTATTTTCATTCGCCCAATGATATAAAATTATTTTCCGGGATAAAATAGGAATACTTATATGGCGAAGTTGGGAATTATTGGTTGTCCCATCTTAAGGGGACGTGCAATAGCGACTTTCATTCATGACTCGTGTTCCTGCAGAGGACACGCTCTCGTTCAGCGACAGTATTGTATCGCGGTTAAATGAAATTTGGAGGAATTCAAATGGCAAAATACAAAGACACAATCGACCTCTACGACGATGAGGGTAAACTCTTAAAGAGCAACGTCACTATCGACAAGATCAGCCCGCTGGTCAACAAGGGCACGGCTGGCATCATCGACCTTACGAAGAGGACTGTTGCAGTCAACTTCGCCGGTATCGAGGAAGCACTCAAGACCGGTAAGTTTGGCGGCAAGTCCAACCAGATCCTCGGCCGCAGCATGAGCTGCAGCTGTGTCAAGGACTGCGATGCACTCGCAGCCAAGATCAAGGAGTATGTCCAGGTCGAAGCCGGTGACGACACCAAGATCACCAAGGTTGGCGGCGGCAAGATGATCCTTGTCGAGATCCCGACTGCCCGTATCAGGGCAGCAGCAACCTATGACTGTGCATCAACTGCCGTTGCAGCAGCCACCACCTATGCACTGATCGAGCAGTACAAGGTAGGCATGTTCGACGGCGCGTACGTCAAGGGTGCAGTCTGGGGAACCTACCCGCAGACCATGAGCATGGACGGCGGCAATGTCGTCACCATCATGTCCATCCCGCAGAACAACGAAGGCCTCGGCTATGCACTGCGCAACATCCCTGCAAACCACGCGGTCATGATGACCCACCGGAACGCGATGCAGGCAGCAGCCCTCATGTCAACCTTTGAACACGCCGGCGAATTCGAGATGGGCGCCGCAATCGGCCCGTTCGAGCGTGCCCAGCTCCTGCTCTACGGATACCAGGGACTGAACGCAAACAACATCGTCTACGACCTCGTCAAGAAGAACGGCAAGACCGGTACCATCGGTACTGTCGTCCAGAGCCTTGTCGAGCGTGCCATTGAGGACAAAGTCATCAAGGCAGGCAAGAAGGGCAAGAGCGGCTACATCTTCTACGAGACCAAGGACCCCATGCTCTGGAACGCCTACGCATCCGCAGGCACCCTTGCAGCAACCATGGTCAACTGCGGTGCCGGACGGTTCGCCCAGGCAGTTTCCGCAACCCTGCTCTACTTCAACGACCTGCTCGAGCACGAGACCGGCCTCCCCGGCGCTGACTTCGGCCGCACCATGGGTGTCGCAGTCGGATTCTCGTTCTTCAGCCACTCGATCTACGGTGGCGGCGGCCCCGGTACCTTCAACGGTAACCACGTCGTGACCCGCCACGCAGCCGGTGTCGGTATGCCCTGTATTGCAGCCGCATGCGCACTGGATGCAGGCACCCAGATGTTCGGCCCAGAGGCCACATCCAAGGTCTACCAAGACACCTTCGGCCAGATTGACGCGTTCAAGAAGCCGATGCAGGCAGTTGCAAAGGGTGTATAACCCCATTCGATACAAATGACGGAAGCCACGTTCCCCCAGTGCAGGATTGACTCCGAGCGGTTCATGAACCCCGAGACCACCGAACGCCTGCTGAACCAGATCATTTCAGTTCCCGGAGTGCGGCGTATGGTCCTGAACGGACCCCGCCTTCCGGCAACAGTTCCCTACGGGCCTTCAAAGGGCATCGCAAATCCCCATCCCATGCGGAAGACCATCCGTGTCGGCGACCAGGAGATGGAACTGCAGGTTCATGTAGGCACGGTCCTGCTCGAGCTCGAGAACCGGGATATCATCCCTGCGCTGAAGGCCGCAATCGAACCGGTTTTCAAGGATTTTTCCTTCCATATGAAGGAGGGCAGGTTCATGAAGACCGAGCCGTCGCTTGTGGATTATTGCAAGTACGGTCCGGATGCGGACAAGGAAATTCTCGGCCTTGCTGATCCAAACAGCAAGTCCAGACCCGTAATCATTCAGGGAACCAAATAAGATGCCAATCGGACGAGTAACCCAGGTTGTTGACTGCCGCGAGGCGATGGGCATGGGTAAAGGAGGAGGGCTTGCCCAGCGGGGCACCATCTCCGAATGCCGGTACCCGGACGTCATCGTGGTCGGGATGTCCCCCGGACGCCGCCACGTGACCAAGCCGGTCTGCGATATCACCTCGGGCCTTCGGCAGCAGGGCGTTGAATACAGCATCAGTACGCTGGTGCTGAACGCCGGAAGCGGCGTACCTGCGGACGCACCGAAACTAGCAGGTGGCGTCCTTGGTGCCGCGATGGGAGTTACCGAAAAAGAGATTGCACAGATTGAGAAACACAAAGTCGCCATCCTTCACCACGGGAACGTACGTTCCCATGTCGTCGAGAAGGTCAGGTATATTCTTCAGGCCTGTGATGTGAAGGCAATTGTCGTTTCCCAGTGCCCTGTTGATTTTGAGGATTTCGCAAAGGTGGGTGTGAAGACAACGGTCGTGATGCCTCCCGAAGACAAAATCCGTACGAAAGGTACGGTGATGTCTATCGTGAGCGGCGTGACCCGCGGCCAGACCCCCTCACGCGAGAAGATGGCAGAAGTCATTTCATCCGTAATGAGAATCGTGAAAAAGAAAGATCCATTGGAGTGATAAAATAATGGCATACAAACCCCAGTATGGTCCCGGCCAGTCTGTACCCGCCGCTAACAGGCGCAAGCAGATGGACCCCAGCCGTAAGCTCGCTAAGCTTCGTGATGTCTCCGACAAGGACCTCGTCCTCGTCATGGGACACCGTGCACCCGGCTCTGCATACCCGAGCTGCCACCCGCCGCTCTCCGAGCAGCAGGAGCCCGCATGCCCGATCCGCAAGATCGTGACCCCCACCGATGGTGCAAAGGCCGGCGACCGCGTCCGCTACATCCAGTTCGCTGACTCGATGTACAACGCACCCTGCCAGCCCTACCAGAGGAGCTACCTCGAGGCATACCGCTTCCGCGGCATTGACCCGGGTACCCTGTCCGGCCGTCAGATCGTCGAGTGCCGTGAGAGAGACCTTGAGAAGTACGCCAAGGAACTCGTCGGAACTGAGCTCTTCGATGCAAACCTCACCGGCATCCGTGGCTGCACTGTCCACGGACACTCCCTCCGTCTCGACGAGAACGGCATGATGTTCGACATGCTCCAGCGCTGTGTCATCGACAAGAAGTCCGGTGTTGTCAAGTATGTCAAGGACCAGGTCGGTGTCCCGCTCGACGCAGAAGTCAAGATCGGCAAGGCAATGGACAACAAGTGGCTCAAGGCAAACACCACCATGTTCCACTCCGTATCCGGCGTTGGCTTCCGGGACGACCCCGAGTATGTTGAATACATCCAGCGTATCCACACGCTCCGTGTCAAGTACGGCTTCATGCCCAAGGAGGCATAATTATGGCAAAAGCAGCAAAGATCGAGAGGACCCAGAAGCTCTTCCTGAAGGCAATGAAGGAGAAGTTCGCAGAGGACCCCCAGGCGCAGGCAACCGTCTTCAAGCGCGAAGGCCTTTCCCAGTCCCCGCGCAAGATGGAGTTCGTCAAGGCCGGCAAGGCAGCCGAGATGGACCGCGGTATCTCCATGTACGACCCGGCCCGCTGCCACTGCGGAGGTATCCCGCTCGGCCAGCGCCAGCTGATGACCTACGAGATCAGCTCCACCGGCGTCTTCGTCGAGGGTGATGACTGCCACTTCGTCAACAACGCCGCCATGCAGCAGATGTGGGACGACATCCGCAGGACCATCATCGTCGGCCTCGACCTTGCCCACGGCACCTTACAGAAGCGTCTCGGCAAGGAAGTCACCCCTGAGACAATCAACGAGTACCTCCATGTGCTGAACCACGCAATGCCCGGTGCAGCCGTTGTCCAGGAACACATGGTCGAGACCCACCCGTCCCTCGTGGACGACTGTTACGTCAAGGTCTTCACCGGTGACGACGAGATGGCAGATGACCTCGAGCCCCAGTTCGTCTTAAACGTCGACAAGCTCTTCCCGGCAAAGCAGGCAGCCCAGCTCAAGGCAGCTGTCGGCAAGTCCATGTGGCAGGCTGTCCACATCCCGACCATTGTCTCCAGGACCTGCGACGGCGGAACCACCTCCCGGTGGTCTGCAATGCAGATCGGTATGTCCTTCATCGGCGCATATAAGATGTGCGCTGGTGAGGCAGCAGTCGCTGATCTCGCATTCGCCGCAAAGCACGCCGGTGTCATCCAGATGGCAGACATCCTGCCCGCACGCCGTGCACGTGGCCCGAACGAGCCCGGTGGCATCAAGTTCGGCCACTTCGCCGACATGATCCAGTCCGACCGCAAGTACCCCAACGACCCCGTCAGGGCATCCCTCGAAGTAGTCGCTGGTGGCTGCATGCTCTTCGACCAGATCTGGCTCGGCAGCTACATGTCCGGCGGTGTCGGGTTCACTCAGTATGCAACCGCTGCATACACCGACAACATCCTTGACGACTTCACCAGCTACGGTGTCGACTACGTCAAGAAGAAGCACGGCGCTCTCGGCAAGGTCAAGGCAACCCAGGACGTTGTCAACGACATCGCTTCCGAGGTCACCCTCTACGGTATGGAGCAGTACGAGGAGTTCCCGACCACGCTCGAGTCCCACTTCGGCGGCTCCCAGCGTGCAACCGTCCTCGCCGCAGCATCTGGTGTCTCAACGGCACTCGCCACGGCAAACTCCAACGCTGGTCTGAACGGCTGGTACATGTCCATGCTCATGCACAAGGAAGCATGGTCACGTCTCGGCTTCTTCGGCTACGACCTGCAGGACCAGTGCGGTTCCGCAAACTCAATGTCCGTCCGGCCCGACGAGGGTCTGCTCGGCGAGCTCCGTGGACCGAACTACCCGAACTACGCAATGAACGTCGGACACCAGGGTGGATACGCCGGTATCGCCGGTGCAGCACACATTGCCCGCGGCGATGCCTGGGCACTGTCCCCGCTGATGAAGATCACCTTCTCCGACCCCTCGCTCAAGTTCGACTTCTCCGAGGTACGCCGCGAGTTCGCAAAGGGTGCAATCCGCGAGTTCATGCCTGCCGGCGAGCGCTCGCTCATCATCCCCGCGAAGTAAGCACGAATCCCCACCTACCCAATTTTTTCTTTTTTTTCCGACAGGTTCGAAGAGCCTGCGGCTCTTCTCTTCCTCAACCTTCCAAGGAAGGTTTCGGATTCATCAGACCTGGAGGACGAGAAGAAACCGCAGGTTTCTTCGAATTAATATCGTGATTGCGGGTGCGATTACAAACGTAACCCCATATCCTGATTTCATTTTCACAATCAACAGGTCCTTGACCAGAAGCATGAGAAGAAACCCCCATGCTTTTTTTGGATCACGATTCCGATCGCTAAAAAAAATTCCCGGCCGGTTTCAAAAAACACTCATCCCCTGCCCGACCCCCCTTGGCTTCCCATGGACAAAAATCCCCGCGTTTTCCGAAGAGATTTCCACTGGAAATTAAGGTCTTTTTTACCACTAGCAAAAGGGGGGTTGGGCAGAGGCAGGATTTTCGTTCGCGGAACAGGGGCGATCTTTTTTGCAGTAAATTCCTGGGGAAACACCGGCTCGGGCAGGCTGGTCTGATCATCAGTCAGGGGTCAATAATAACTCTTTTTACAAAATTTCAGAAGGATTGAAGAGATTCTCCCGGGAACGTAAACGATACAATAAGCTGAAAAAAAAGTGAACCGACCGGGATTTTTTTTACAATCGCGATCACAAAAAGGATGAATTACCCCAGCCCGACCCCCCTCACGGCCCTGCCGGCAGGTACAATGGTGGAGAGAAAAAAGGAGGGGAAGAACCTTATTTTGTCACTTCAACCGGGTCGATATTCGCATCGATCAAACAGTCGAACGAGACGGTATTGAGCCAGCCGGCTTTCTCAAACATGTGCATGAAACAGACACCAATCACCGCTGATCCGGCATGCTTCCCGATCACAGCCTTCACCTGCTCAGCCTTGACCGGAACATTGGGCATCGAAAGCCCGCCCATGATGACAAGCGCTTTTGGCTTCAGGGCCGGTGCCGTTGCATTTGCCTGCATCCCGACATTATCGACATGGACAAGCTTTTTCGCCTTCGTCTCGTCCACATACGGGACAAAGACCTGCTCCAGTTCGAGCGAGCGGAGGGCAAACCCGAGCAGCTCAATAAAGGGCGTACAGGTGCCCGGAACGCCATAGTAGACAATCTGGTCGCCCTTTTTCAGGCCCTTTGACTCAATAAACTCCTTGAACGGGCGCAGGATGCCCGGGACGCCGTGGAACACTTCTTTTGTCGCCATAGATCAACAATCATGCCGTAAGAAGATAAGGATTTTTTTAATTCCTCAAAAAAAAGCGTAAGACGGGATAATAACTCTTTTACCCTGCCGGAGGGAACGTTTGGGATAATGAAGAATCCATTCCACATCATGATCATCCCGACGCTGGGTTGCCCGGGTAAGTGCAAATACTGCTGGAGCTCGGAGGAGGGATCACCGGTCATGACCATTGACACGGTCCGGGATATCGTGGAATGGCTTAAGGGATTCCGGAAGGACCGGGTGACCTTCACCTTCCACGGGGGGGAGCCGCTCCTTGCCGGGGCAGAGTTTTACCGCAAGGCGCTGCCGATGCTGGCCGGCGAACTCAGCGAACTTACCCCCGATTTTGCCATGCAGACCAACCTCTGGCGGATGACACCGGAGATTGCCTCTGTCCTCGCGGAATACCACGTCCCTCTTGGCTCAAGCATCGACGGCCCGGAGGAGATCACGGATTCCCAGAGGGGCGAGGGCTATTACCAGAAGTGCATGAAGGGGTACGAGATCGCAAAGACTGCCGGCCTCCAGGTGCGGTTCATCTGCACGTTCACCAACAAATCGGTGAAGCACAAAGAAGCGATCTTCACTTTCTTCAAGGAGAGGGGCTTTGTCTTAAAACTCCACCCGGCACTGCCGTCGCTCCGGTCCGAGAACCCGAAGGAATGGGCGCTGGAACCGGAGGAGTATGGCGAACTGCTGGTCTTCCTCCTCGACAAGGCGCTCGACAACCTCGGGAAGGTCGAGGTGATGAATATCAACGACCTCTGCCGCTGCGTCTTCACCCGACGGGGGTCAGTCTGTACCTACGTGGACTGCATGGGCAGCACTTTTGCCATTGGCCCGGACGGGAGCATCTACCCCTGCTACCGCTTCGTGGGCATGTCGGAGTGGGTGATGGCCAATGTCCGGGACAGGCCGACAATGGAGCAGCTGATGCAGTCCGAACCGGGGAAGCGAATGACGGCGTTTTCGGCCTATGTGAACTCCGCCTGCAAAGACTGTTCGCATATCCGGTACTGCCGGGGAGGGTGCCCGTACAATGCCATCGCCCCATCGGGAGGATCGCTTGAGGGCGTGGATCCGCACTGCGCAGCCTACAAGCGAATCTTCGACGAGCTCAATGACCGGCTGAACGAGGAGATGTATGCGGAACCCCCTGTGGGAATGAATTTTGGGATGCCGGCAGCTTACAAAAAACGACCCGGCGTGATGGCGCTGATGCGGTCGATTGTGGAGAAGTAACCGCCACGGCTCCACAGCTCTTTTGAAGAGGATGCTGTCATGAAGACCTTCCGATATGGCAGGACCGAGATTGCCCACCTGAAAAAGCGGGATAAGAAATTGGGAGCCGCCATCGATGAGATCGGGATGATTGAACGGGACGTGACACCCGACCTGTTCACGGCCCTTGTCGTAGGCGTGGCAAGCCAGCAGATCTCGGCAAAGGCTGCTGAAACTGTCTGGCGCCGGATGGAGGAGAAACTTGGAACGATCACCCCGTCGTCCATTGCCGGTGCCACTCCTGAGGAGATCCAACAGTGCGGCATGTCAATGAGAAAAGCGGGTTACATCAAGGGAATCGGGGATGCCGTGACCAATGGCAGCCTCGACCTTGCCGGGCTCCGTGATCTTTCCGATGACGATGTTATTGCCCGCCTCTCGGCCCTGAACGGCGTAGGGGTCTGGACTGCCGAAATGCTCCTCATCTTCTCCATGGAACGGCCGGACGTCCTGAGCTGGGGAGACCTGGCGATACGCAGGGGGATGATGCACCTGTACGGAAAGAGTACCATCGACCGTGCAGCATTCGAACGGTACCGGAAACGGTATTCCCCTTATGGATCCGTGGCATCGCTGTACCTGTGGGAGATCTCGCACCGGTAATCACCTGGCGGGGCGGACAGCCATTTCCTGACCGATCGGTAATCTTCGCCGGATTCTCCCCGGTCAACACAAACCCTCTTGCTTTGAACACAAGCAGACTTTCCTTAACACAAATTTTTATGATTAAAAATTCCGTAAAACCGTCCGATTTTTAATTCGGGCTTAATATATCCTTCTACGGCGGAATAAATTCGAAACCTTTTAATTAAGATCCTTCCAACGTTAGACTGACCACAAAGAGTATTTACTATGTACTCGATGTGCGTGGCATTGCATTTTGAATACTCTCGTGCATTCGCACGCAGGGAGGAGGCTAAATGGAACATATTGTATTTGGCATTGGAATTACTGCATTGACAGGAGCTCTTGCCACTGTAGCCGGTGCTGCAGAAGATACTGAATCCAACATCGGGTCCCAGGGTGACCCGAACTCACAGGTTCAGCTCGCACCGCAGATGGGTTTCCTGCACCGCATCTTCAACAAGGCGGTTGCAGGAGAACCCCCGGCATACGGTCTCTGGTGCTGTCTTGGCGCCGGACTCGCATGGGCATTCATGGCCATGCAGTTTAACGCGGTTCTTGCTATCGTTCTCGGTTCTGTACTCGCAGTCTTTGTACAGGGCGTTTATGCAACCACCGCTTACGTTGGCAGGACCGCGAGCCTGTCCAAGTTCGGGCAGCCGATCTACGTGGACATCCTGAAGTCCATGACGACGGTTACCATGGCACATGCCTTTATTGCAATCTTCGCAACCGTGGCGATCTGCCAGCTGATCAACGGTGCACTGGGACACCCGTTCCCGCTGCCGCTGCTCGGTCTCATCTGGGGTATCGCACTCGGTGCAGCAGGATCTGCAACGGGCAACCCGTACTACGGTAAGGAACGCCAGTACCAGAACCAGAAGTTCGGTGCAGGTGTCCCGATCTCGGCGTCCGGTAACATCGTCCGCTATGCAGAAGCCGGCGAAAGAAACTCAATCGACAATGGCTGGTTTACCGCAAAGATCGGTGGCTCGGCATCCGGTATCTGCTTTGGCCTGATTGTCTTCCTCGAACTCTGGCGTACCATTCTCTTTGAGCAGGTAGCAGCCGGGTGGGGCGCAATCGTTGTCGGTGTCCTCATCATCCTCGTCTTCACGGTCATAGACCGCTACATCGAGGTCTGGGCACGGAAGACCTACGGACCCTACACCGAGGCAAAGGAGGCATCCTCATGAGCGCAGTTGCAGCAAAGCCCGCAGCGGGCGGCGCAATCAACGGGACTGCAATGGCAGTCGGCGTTGTGATGTTCCTCATCCTCATGGGGATCTGCTATTACATCTACCCGACCGGCCTCATGCCGCTGCTTCTTATCGTTGTCGGCGGTGTCATGATCGGTTTCGGTGTCCACTTCGTTCCTGTCGGCGGTGCACCCGCTGCAATGGGACAGGCTCCCGGTATTGCGACCGGTGTCGCGATGCTTGCAGCCGGTGGCGGTCTCGCTGGTCTCTTCGGCGGTGCATGGGCAGCAGCAGCAGGGCAGGACGCCCTCGTTGTCGTCATCACCGGCGGTATTGGCGGCGGCCTGATGATGGCCATCACCTGTATGATGGTGAACTTTGTCTATGTCTTCGGCATGGGTATCCCGGCAGCATCCGGTAAGGTCGCAAATGACCCGATCACCGGTGACAGCCAGGCAGAATACAAGTCCCAAGGTACCGAAGGACACGGCCTTCCGTTCGTCTCGTTCGTCGGCGGTGTCATCGGGGGTCTCTTCGCAGGTGCAGGCGGTACGCTCATCTACCTTGAGCTTCTCGAAGTCTACAAGGCAGCGCTCCCCGGTGTCATGCAGATCACCGCAGCACAGGTACTCCCGATTGCCGTTTCCGCAGCAGGTATGTTCGCCGTGGGCATGTTCCTCGTGAACGCAGTGCTTACCGCGTACAACATCACGGGAACCATCGAAGGACCCCACGACCCGAAGTTCAAGCGCTGGCCCCGGTCAGTCGTTGCATCCGCAGTTGCATCAGCACTCTGCGGCCTTGTGGCGATCCTGATCGTTGCACTCTGAGGTGTTGAAGATGACAGTAAAAGTTGAAGTAATTGAAGGTGGCATCCCGCACAATAAGATTATGATTGCGGGTATTGTCAGCACACTCGTCTGTCTCTACCTGACCTACCTCAATGTGCTCACCTCCACCGAGATGTTCTCATTCTTCGGCGGCTTTGCGGTGATCGCGGCATTGATCTGGGGGAGTCACACCATCAAGGTACTGTGCAGTTACGGTATCGGTACCGGTGTGCCCTCGGCAGGTATGATCGCATTCGGCTCAGGTGTTATCGCTATGCTGCTTGCAACCAAGTTCGGCATCATGGCGCCGATCGTTGCAGCAGTCCTTGCAGCAGTCATCGGGTTCATCCTCGGGTATGTTTCGAACAACATCCTGAACATGAAGATCCCGGCCATGGTCCAGTCGCTCACGGAAATGGCGATTGTCGGTGCACTCTCCCTCATGGGCTTTGCAGCACTGATAACCGGCAGGTTCACCTTTGACGCCCTGACCACCGGACATGTTACTGTCCTTGGTATGTCACTTATGACACACCAGCAGTCGTTCATCGGAGGATGTCTCATCGCAGTCGCATTCCTGCTCGGTGCAATCGCCATCCAGCACCCGTTCAACGCGTGCCTTGGCCCCGGCTGGCAGCAGGACCGCATGCTCATGCTCACTGCAGAGTGCGGTTTCCTCTCCATGATTGTGGCAGCCGTCATGTCCTTTGCCTTAATCAGCACGGGATCAGCAATCATCTCGCTCGTCATTGCAATTATCGGCTGGGCATACACCTACAAGGAATACATGGTGCTCTCGAAGCGCGATGCAGCAGCATGGCTCGATGCAAAACCGATTCCTGAAGTGGAGGGACACTGACATGGGATACGTACTTGTACTCCCGGAATTCGGCCTTGTAGCCGACCCCGTAATCGGTGTTGTAACCTCTGCAGGAGAATCACTCGCACCGGTCATTGAAAAGGTCGCAGTCCTTGAAGCAACCAGTGACGATCTCGTCAACATGCTCTCAGGAGAAGGCAACCTCCTGGCCTCATTCCCGAACAGGGAGAGCGGCCTTGCAATCGGTGGCACAATCACTTCGTTCTGGTACGGTCTTGCAGTCGGATTACTCATTGCCGGAATCATCGCATTCCAGATGATCAAGGTGGTCTAACATGGCTGACAAGAAATCACCAGCAAGTGGCTGGCCGCTCATCAAGGGTGACTTCCACTCAGGCGACGCTAACAGCCCCGTTGCTGTTATCACCATGGGTTCTCACCTCGATGAACAGGGTATCTGCGATGCCGGAGCGGCACTCTGCGGGTCCTGTAAGACCGAAAACCTCGGCCTCGAAAAAGTCATCGCCAACGTTATCGCCAACCCCAACATCAGGTTCGCCCTCCTCGTCGGTACGGAAGTGAAAGGTCACCTCTCCGCACAGACCCTCGTCGCCCTCCACAAGAACGGCGTCAAGGACGGACGCGTCGTCGGCGCTGAAGGCGCTATCCCCTTCATCGAGAACCTCAACGACACCCACATCAAGCGGTTCCAGGAACAGGTTGAGATCGTCAACATCATGGAAACCGAAGACGTCGGCGCTGTCAAGGCTAAGATTAACGAACTCAAGGCTAAAGACCCGGGTGCGTTCGCTGCCGATCCTATGGTCGTCGAGGTCAAGGAAGCTGCAGGCGGTGCCGAAGAAGCTGGCGGGGAAGTCCGCCCGCTCTCCGGTGAGATGGCACTCATCACGGCCCGCATGAAAGTCATCGAGAAGATGGTGACAGATATCGGATACCGGGACAAGTTTGCCGCCGGGGTCTATGCAGGTAAGATCGAAGGCTTGATGATCGGTCTGATCGTCTCGTTTGCCCTGGTCGGATTCCTTATGCTGGGGTGAACAAGATGGCAGAAGAAGCTAAATCAACCGGACCCGTCAGGATGGTCGCAATCGATAACATGGTGGAGAACATCCGCTATAAGTCGCAGATCCTGGCAAGGACCAACAAGATCGACTCGGCAGTCACTGCATCCGGCTTAGTCGGATTTGTCGCAGGCCTGCTCACGGCACTGATCCTGATCGTGCTGCCGGTATTATTAATGGGGTGAAGAAGATGGCTGACAAGAAATCACCAGCAAGTGGCTGGCCGCTCATCAAGGGTGACTTCCACTCAGGCGACGCTAACAGCTCCGTTGCTGTTATCACCATGGGTTCTCACCTCGATGAACAGGGTATCTGCGATGCCGGAGCGGCACTCTGCGGGTCCTGTAAGACCGAAAACCTCGGCCTCGAAAAAGTCATCGCCAACGTTATCGCCAACCCCAACATCAGGTTCGCCCTCCTCGTCGGTACGGAAGTGAAAGGTCACCTCTCCGCACAGACCCTCGTCGCCCTCCACAAGAACGGCGTCAAGGACGGACGCGTCGTCGGCGCTGAAGGCGCTATCCCCTTCATCGAGAACCTCAACGACACCCACATCAAGCGGTTCCAGGAACAGGTTGAGATCGTCAACATCATGGAAACCGAAGACGTCGGCGCTGTCAAGGCAAAGATCAACGAACTCAAGGCTAAAGACCCGGGTGCGTTCGCCGCCGATCCCATGGTCGTCGAGGTCAAGGAAGCTGCCGGTGGGCAGGAAGCAGGCGCCGCAAGTGCTAATCCCCAGTTCCTCGAGATCGAGAAGAGGCTCGATAAGATCGAGAAGAAACTCGAGTTCGTGGATGCGGAAGTTGCACAGCGCGTTGGACGAAAAATCGGACGGGATATCGGTATACTATACGGCCTGATGGCAGGCGTTATGGTATTTATCATGATGTTGTTCCTGTTCCAGAAATTAATGGCAATGGTATAATGGAGGTGTAATAGAACATGTTCAGATTTGAAAAAGAACAGAGTGTCTGGGACTTCAACGGCACCAAGATTGGTGGACAGCCCGGCGAGTACCCGACCGTACTGGGTGCCTCAATCTTCTACAACAAGCATGAATGCGTACTTGATGACAAGAAAGGCACTATCGACAAGGCAAAGGCAGAAGCACTCTGGAACCGCTGTCAGGTTCTTTCTGACGCAACCGGTATTCCGCACTTCATCCAGATCATCGCGGAATATGGAGAGGCATTTGAGAGCTACTTCAACTGGTTTGACTCGATCGACAACAAGACCGCGTTCCTGATGGACTCGTCCGTGCCCACGGCACTTGCCCACGCATGCAAGTACGTGACCGAAGTCGGTCTCGCAAAGCGTGCGATCTACAACTCGATCAACGGTTCAATCCTGCCGGAGAGCATCGAGGCACTCAAGAACAGTGATGTCGACGCAGCAATCGTCCTCGCCTTCAACCCTGCTGACCCCTCGGTCGCAGGAAGAGAGAAGGTGCTCGTAGAGGGCGGTGTTGCAGGTCAGACCAAGGGTATGCTCGAGATCGCAGAGTACTGCGGTATCACCCGCCCGATTCTTGACACTGCAGCAACCCCGCTCGGCCTTGGAAGTGGCGGCGCATACCGTGAGATCCTTGCCTGCAAGGCAATCCACGGTTACCCGACCGGTGGTGCATACCACAACATGACCGTATCCTGGACCTGGCTCAAGCGCTGGAAGGGAACCTCAAAGACACCTTCCGTGCTCGCAGAGGGATACAAGGGCAAGGATACCCTGCTCCAGCAGATGTCCCACCACTACCTTGGCGGTATTGAGGGCATCAAGCAGGCTGCATGGTCCGCACCCGATATCGGCTGCAACATGATTGCCTCCACTCTCGGTGCAGACCTCATCATGTACGGACCCATCGAGAACGTAGAAGCAATGATCACGGCACAGGCCTACACGGACATCACCGTCCTTGAGGCAACCCGCCAGCTCGGGATCGAGTGCAAATCAGAAAGCCACCCAATCTTTAAACTCATTTAATTTTTTTTCTCCGAGAGGTCGCAGACCTCGAGGAAGAGAAGAAATTCATCAGAATTTCTTCGAATTGGTGAGGGTTTGAAGAACCCGAACCAGGAGAAGAACTGTGCAACAGTTCTTCGACTTGCGAAGAACCTTACTCAACGATATTTCTTCGAGTTCCAAGATATCACAGACCTCGTGGTGGAGAGGCCTCGCCAGCGCTTCAACATATTGAAAAAACTCCTGAAAAAAGAGAACTACTTTTCGCCCTTCCGTCTCACCGCTTCCACGGGCCCTGGGGGAGGTTGACAATCCGGATCGCCTCATCGGCTTCCTTCAGCCGCCCGAGGTTACGCAGGGCGATCGCCTTATTGTACCAGACAAAGGAGTTGATCGGGTTGAGCCCGATCGCCTTCTCGAAAAATGCGAGGGCCTCCTCGTTTTTCCCGAGTTCCCGCAGGGCAATGCCCTTTCCGGTCATGGCACGGATATTTTTCGGGCTCTCCTCGAGAATGGCGTCGAAACACGTAATCGCTTCCTTGTGTCTTCCCAGCTCGTTAAGAGAATATCCTTTATTGGCGATGGCAAAAGTATACCCGGGGTCGAGTGCAAGGGCCCGGTCAAAGCACTGGATGGACTCTTCGTACCGGCGTATCTTGCGGAGCGTGTACCCTTTCTCGAACCAGACCGAGATCAGGCCGGGGTTGATGACGATTGCCTTGTCATAACAGGCAATTGCATCCTCGTGCCGCCCGAGATCATAGTAGATCCTGCCCTTGTTCTCCAGGGCCGTGGTATTGTTCTGGTCGATCTCGAGGACCTGATCATACAGGGAGATCGCATCATCATAGCGCCCGACTTTCATCTGACGATGCGCCTTGTCCAAAACCGACGGTATGTCCATATGGCTCATAGTATCATTCACACGAGGGTAAATAATACCTTGCAGGTCATTCCTTCCCGCTTGTGCGTGATGTTATGATCCCTTGAAATTAGTAGTGAAGGTCAAGTCCACTCAGGCAGTTACCGGTTTTGCCGGTAGTGGGCATACAGGCACCCTGCTGCAATAGCTGTGATCACTAGGAGCGGGACAAGGGACGACTTTGTCGCAGCTGGTGCAGGTGGCACGCTTGTCGTAACAGCCGTTGTCTCAGGGGCTATTATTACCGGTGGTGTTGGCGGGACGGTGGTTGCTGTCGTCAGAACAGTCGGATCATCATCCAGAAGGTTGAGTGTATACTTCGCTCCGGTGCTGACCCGGTCTTTTGAGAGAGCGCCGTCCTTGAGGTACACGCTCAGCGTCTGGTAACTGTGTCCTGCAAGACTTGAGGCATCAGCCTGTGCATTGACCGCATACACAAGATAGGTCCCGGGATCGATCTCGCGCTCGAGTTTTGACGTGTCCCATTTATACGACCAGGTCTGATCGCTGGCAAGACCAACCATCGTGTTATATCCCTGGTCGGCTCGTTTGGTCGGGTCAGTCAGGGGGGCTCCGTTCGCCGGGAGACCGGGACCGGTCATGAACAGGTAGATGGTGTCTCCGCTATACGAAACACCGTGCAGTGCAATGGTTTCACCAAGATATCCCTCGTAATCCTCGCTGTAGCCGTACGCAGACGCAACGGGCATCAGAAAGACGGCACAGAGAACCGTGAGCAGGAGCAGGGGGCGGCCCCATGCGGCCGGGTTTTGGGAAAACGATGTAATCGGTGCCATACAGAACAAAGTAAACCGCGGAGAGGTTTATAGATTTGTCCTGGCGGAATGGTGGCAGAGCCGGTGCTGGAAGTGCAGACACCAGAGGATCGAGAGGAGGGCCGGGGAATCAGTACAGCCGGTAGATGAAGTAGCCGTCCTGGATATGTTCGGCCTGGTCGTAATCGGCAAGAAGGTTCTTCCTGTTACCGTAGGATAGCATCTTCTGTCGCAGGGTATCCATGCCGGTTGTGTTGTAGATGAGGGTTTTTAACTCCTCGTTGACCCGGCGGATCTCCTTTGTCTTCATCTTCCCCAGCACATCCGAGGGGTAGGCATCGATATCAAAATAGGCAAAGAGCGTTTCAAGGCAGATCAGCCAGAGTTTTTCCGATACCGCATGCTCTGCAGCCCGTGTCGCTTCCGAATCAGTGAGCACAAGATAGGCCTCGTCATTCCCGTGGAAAAACGCCCGGAACCCGTAGAGGTTTCCTTTGGATTCCTGAAGAACCTCCGGGTCGACATGGAGAAAGGCTGCCAGGGCCTGCCGTTTCTGGTACATGGAGGGATCCTGTATGGTCTGCATCCGACGTCTCCTTACGTTCCGTCGTTGTCTCTACAATGAAGGATGGATGTTTAAGATTATAAGTTCGTGCGTTTTTTGGAAAGATACTCTTCCGGTGGAGTGGATCACAGGAAGACACCGGATGGCAGACAACAAAAAAGGTTCGGGAGTTCAGATCATCAGCGCTTCAAAGCCGTTCTTTCGGACCTTGCCAAACTGGACGCTGATCTTCGGGTCGAGGGCACAGACCGGGCAAGCATAATCATCCGGCAGGTCTTCGAACTTTGTCCCCGGTTTTATCCCGCGGTGCGGCTCTCCGCGCTTCTCGTCATAGACATAATTGCACATGGAACAGATGTATCTCGTGGGCCGCCATTCCTCAAAGCCCCACTTCCCGATTTTTCCCTTTCCCTGCTGGCCGCAGACTGGACATACATACGTGTCCGGCAGGTCTTCAAACGGTGTATTCCGGGGAATGCCGTTATGAGGTTCTCCAATCAGCGGTGAGTAGATGTACCCGCAAAGCGTGCAGCGGTACCGGGTCATACCCTTTGCTGCCGGTTTTTTTGCGGATTTTTTCACAACGGGCGTTTTCTTTGCCGCCACCATCTTACCCGGTTTTTCGGCAGGTTTCTTCTTCACAGCGACGGTCTTGGCAGTGGTCTTCTTTACCAGAGTCTTTTTCGCGGCCACAGGTTTTTTTGTCACCCGGGCTGCGGTTTTTCTTTTCGCTGCAACGGTCTTTGCGGCCTTCTTTACACCACCTTTCATTCCAGTCTTTCTGGTCTTTGCCATAATCATTCACCTGTGCGGCCATTGCCGCCGGTCTTCCGGAGTCAGAGCCGCTTTACTGGAACATGGAAGGCTATGATATTATGTATTATGGATGATGCAACACGCCAGCGTCGGGCATGTGGACGAGGATGACCATCCATGTTTATCCGCACGAAATGCGTATTATTCAGCTAAGAGCCACAATGGACGATATCTCCGGCATCCTCTACGCGTTTGCGACTCTCTTCATTATTTTAAATCCGCTCCTCTCGGTACCGATATTCGCGGCGATGACACGGGGGCAGTCACCGGCCGAGATCCACAAGCAGGCATTCATCGCCGTTGCGGTTGCCGGCAGCCTGATGTACCTCTTCCTTGTCTTCAACCAGGTCATCTTCGATATCCTCGGCCTCAGTATCCCCAGCTTCCAGATCGCGGGAGGGATCCTCCTCTTCCTGCTCGGCATCCAGGAAGCCCTGGGCATCGAGCTGGGGCATTCCAAGGGACATGCCAAAAGTGCCGCAGGCGTTGTCATCGGGACGCCCCTCCTGTGTGGGCCCGGAGCCATAACAACCGTTATGCTCCTCTCGAAGGATTACGGATTTCTCATCCCCTTTGTCGCCATAACGCTCGCGCTCCTTGCAACCTGGATTATCCTCTATTATTCAGAACTGATCCAGCGGGTGCTTGGCGAGGTTGTCACGGACATCATGGGAAAAGTACTGGGTATGTTCCTTGCCGCAATCGCTGTGAACCTCATCACCTCCGGCATCCTGACACTGGCAGGAATATAATTCATTCTTCTTTTCGGATGACGGTCAGGAGTCGCGTTTCATCGAACAGACTTCCACCATGTGGTGCGGGTGGTAACGCAGCTTTGCCTCGCGAAGGCCGGGCACGCCAAGGTCACTCTCGCGGTTGATATAGGTAAATTTTTTCGCGAGACGTGCAGCGGTTTCACTGTTGATTGCCTTGTAGATGCCATCGCAATCGGGAAGCCCTTTCTCGAAATGCACAAGAGCGGTATCGCTCGTCATGGGTTCGTACAGGGAAATGGCCCCGATCTTCGATGAGACACGGATCGCAAGTCCCCTGAGCGCGAGGTCTTTCATGTGGTCGATTGCAAAAAAGACGGCTTCTTTCTCGTTTGCAAGGACCGGGTCCCCGCTCTCGCAGCCTTTCCATTCGCACCACTCGATCAGGAACCGCTTTATATCGTCACAGTTGTTCTCCGAGATCGGTTCAACCGTGCTGGCACAATTCTTCCGGAACTTATTGAGCTGGCGACGGATGGTGAGGTAATTTCCCCCGGGCAGCTCGGCAAGGTCGGCTGCCCGGTACACGTACTCGAAATGGTTGCGGTCGGGCACAAGGTTGATTCCCGGGCAGACCTCACGCATCCATACGGCGGTGTCGGGATCGATCAAAACAATCGGTTCATTGTCGCTGACATCGGACGCGAGCCGGATCAGGGATCGCAGGAGTGCCGGGTTCCGGGGGCCGATGGGGGAGCGGAACCGAGTCACGCTGCCGATGGTGCTTGCAAGGATGAGGTTTTTCTCCACGTACGCAAAGGTATAGCCCGCGAAATGGTTCCAGCAGACCATGTTCGTGAACGTGTTGTCCGAGTGGCGCTGCGGGTAGACGGTATAATGCTTCTCGAAGAACGCCCGGTCTGCAAGGGTGACCGGCCGGAAGTCATCCTGCCTGAGCATCAGTGACCCCCTTGCCACAGCAGGGGAACATGCCCCTCCATGCGATGGAACCCTAACGGCCGGTAAAACATCTCGGTATCCGGTTCTGCGACAAGCCCGATCCAGCTGATCCCGGATTCTGTGCACTTCCGCACCAGAGTTGCAACGATCTCTTTTCCGATTCCCCTGTTCCGGCAGGCCGGGAGGACAACGAGATCCTGGATATACCCGTCAGAGATCCCATCCGATATGACCCGCCCCATGCCAACAGCCCGCCCGGTCTGCTGGTCGATGGCAACGGCAAAGGCAAAACTCTTCTTTATAAGCTCCGGCAGGGTTGCAGGATCGAAGTCATCCTTCCACCACCCGCCGGCTTGGTAGAGATGAACAATCTCGTCCGGGTCCCAGGTTTCCACGAGACGGACAACAATACCGTCACGCTGTACAGTCATTCTTTCGTGTATAGTTACCGTGCTTTTTCAAGAAAAACTCTCTGGAGAATGCAGACATGAAAAAAACACCTGTCCGGCAGGCGGGTGCACAGATTGCAGAAAAGATCGTTTATCTTGTATTACTTGCCCGGATTCTGCCGGGCGATAGCAGTGTCGATGATGGCGCCAAGACCGTCAACATCCCAGTGCTCGGAATTGAGGATGATATGATAGATCGAAAGATCGTTAATATCGATATTGTAATAGGAGCGGTACCGGTCCGCTTCACACTGCTCGCGCTCCAGCGTGAGGCTCTTTGCCGTCTCTTCATCGGCAACCTGATCGCGGAAGACGATGCGCTTGATCCGGCACCCGATGGGTGCATAGATCCAGATCTTCAGGTCGGCATTATCGATCATCCAGCCCGAGAGCCTTCCCTCGACAACGATATTGTCGCTTGCCTCGGCGATCTCTTTCTGGCGCGCGTCGATCATCTTGTCATAGCTCGGGTCCTTCCTCGCAAGGTCCCCGAACCGGGCAAGCTCCATGTTGTGCTCTTTTGCCAGCTGGCGGAAGACCTCTCCCGCCGAGATCATGGTAAACCCGTGGCGCTGTGCAAGGTACCGTGAGAGTGAGGTTGTCCCGCTCCCGGGCAACCCGCTCACGGTGATCCGCATCAGAGTCCCCCGATATTCAGGGCTTTCCTGATGACCTGCGAGAGCGTGATGGAGCAGATCATGTACCAGAAAATCCAGGCAGGGATGATCCAGATGATTGCTGCATTCAGGTCTACGGTGCCAAAATAGGGCATCGTGATGGTCGCTGTGGTCTGGGCGAGCCGGTAGAGCAGCCAGAAGAAGATGGGGACCGAGAGGACGAGGATGTAGGTCATCGGCTTGAACTGCTGCTGGGACAGTTCGAGCTGATCCTTCATCATCCGGTCCTTCTTGGCATCCAGTTTCTTGATCTTCTTCTCGTCCTGGGAGAGCGTTGCCTCGCGGTACTCCTTCTGGAACTCCTTCATCCGTTCCTGCGACTCGGTCATCTTCTCGTAATCGATCGTGTATTTCTGGACAATCGAAGAGTAGAGACCGGTGAGTGCCGACAGGATGATGATCAGGACATAAAACGGTATACCGAACGTGGTGAGGAGCGGGGCAAACAGGGTATCAATAGCCTGGCCAACCCCGACACGGAGCCACTCGACCGTGTAGGCCCACATCATGAGGAACATGAAGCCGAAGGTGATCCAGAGGCTGTACTCGTCCCAGAACTTTTTGAAATTCATGGATTCACCGGAGAACGTCTGCCAGATCTGCCGCCGAACGTTCGAGCAGGAAATCCGCATTGGTGATGATCCTGATAGTACAACCCGTCAGCATTGCGTATGCCGCCGCAATCGACCGGTTGAACTGCTGGTGCTCTGCAATCGAGCGCGACCCTTCCTTGTCCCGGGACCGCGTCTCATCGGTGAGCCTCCGCATAAGGATCTGGTCATCATCGGTCTCAACAAGCACAATGATATCGGGCATGATCTCGCGCAGGACCCATTCAGGAAGCCCGGCAAGGTAGCCCTTGGGCGTCTTGACTGATGCGTGGGTGTCGATCAGGACATTGCCCGTGATCTTGGCAATGGCTTGCCCGGCCCGCTGCTGGAGCCGCTTCTGGACTGCGCGGTCCAGCGTGCGCATCTGGTCCCGGTCCTTGACAATGTTGTCCGCCTTTGCAACCTCGAACATGAAGGTGCCGAAGTTGAGGGACTGGTACTCGATGCCCTCACTTTTGAGTTTCTTTAGTGCCTCGTTGACGACCGTGGTCTTCCCGACGCCGGGAACACCAGTGATGATAACCTTCTTTCCTTCCATCCTTGTCCCTTTCCTTGTTGAATCACTCTTTTCCAAAGAATGTCCGCATGAACGGGTACATCTCCATGATCTGCTGGCTTGCTATCTCTTCATAGAGACGGTAGGTGATACTGACCGTAAGCAACAGACCAGTCCCGCTGACCGAACCGATGACACCAAAGAGGTTTGCCACGACACTGAGCAAACCGATGAAGACGCCACCAATGATCGTCACGCGGGGGATGTACCGGTCAAGGTACTTCTCGAGTACCTGCGGGTTCCGGCGGTAGCCGGGGATGGACATACCGGACATCTGGATCTGGCGGGCGACATCTTTGCTGTCAAGCCCGGCAGTCTTGATCCAGAAGAGCGCGAAGACTGCCCCTCCGACCACCATGAATGTGATATTGATGCCAAGACGTAATAGCACCTCCCATGGGGCGTGGCCGAGATCCGTTGTCCACCACATCCAGTCGGCCGGCCCGTTGATCGGGGCAAGGAAGTACATGATACCGTCCTGCGGGGTGGATCCGCTGAATGTCCCGAGCGTCGTTATCCCCACATTCGAGAGGAACATGCCCAGCATCTGGATGTTTGCAAGGAGCACCATCACGAGGATCATCGGCAGGACGCTCGCATAGATGAGTTTTACCGGGAACCGTGCGCGTGCTCCACGGATCTGTGCGTGGGCCAGCGGGATCTCGATCCGGGTGGATTCCACGTACACGATGACAAGGAAGATAGCGATGGTGGTGACGAAGGCGAGCATATCGGAGCCGAAATAGGCAAGGTAATTCCCGCCATCAAGGCCGATGGCAACAAGCCGGGGGAAGAAACCGACCGGGTACTGGTCCTGGATGCTGGCCCAGCTGATGAAACCATTGACGAGCGCCTGGGAGATACCGGCAATGATGAAGAGACCAACACCGGAACCGATACCCCATTTGGTCACCACTTCATCCATGAGGAAGATGAGGACGCCGCCGATACATATCTGGAGGAAGATGAGCAGGGATACCGCAAAGAGGTTGCCGCCGAAGAACTGGTTTGCGATGATCGCATCGGGCTGCATGAACCCCCCGATGATATTCGGGGCGGCCTCGATGACGATCATGACCATGATGAGCATCTTCTGCAGACCCATGTACATGACCTGTCCGCGCGTATCGCTCGTGTCGATGTGCAGGATATCTGCACCTTTTAAGAGCTGGAGCACGATGGATGCCGTGACGATCGGCCCGATACCGAGGTGGACGATCGAACCGCTTGCCCCGGCGAGGAGTGCACGGTAGGCAGCGAGAAGGTCCGCACTGTCCGGGGACAGTCCGAAGACCGGGATGTTCGTGAGGACAAAATACAGGACTAAGATTCCCACAGTCCAGATCAGTTTGTTTTTGAAATGGACGTGGCCCTCCGGGCTCTTGACTGCGGGCATCGCAGCGAGCAGGGGTTCCATTCGATCCAGCAGGTCTCCCATGGTTTCACCAAAAAATACTATTGTGTTATTCTACAACCTGGGCTTTCCCGCCCATCTTTTCAATCTTTGCTTTCGCAATTTCAGAGAAGGCCGTTGCGGAGACGTTGATCTTCTGCGTGACCCTGCCACTGCCAAGGACTTTCTCAATCCCCAAATCAGCGGTGTTGATCACGATCGCATCCCCTTCCTTTTTGGCGATTCCCTGCGCAAGGAGCGAGGGGACGATCTGGTCCAGCGCGCCGACATCAATGGTAGTCACGTCAACAGAAGTCTGGTTGCAGAAGCCGTCCTTGCCAAACACCGGGCCTCCCATCTCCTTGTACCACTTGACAAAATGGTGGGCGTTGATGCCGGCACGCCCCCGGCCTCCGCGGTTTCCTGCGCCGCGCCGGTTCTTGTGAGTGCCGCCACCGCATGTCCGCGAGCCGCGGAATTTTGAACGCTTGTTGGTTGGCATCCTTTTCACCTCATCTTATAGAGGAGAGTATTGATCTCCTGCCCATAATAGCCAAGCGCTCCTCCCTGGGGGAAGGTACGTTTGGTGGTCTTGTATCCCTTGCGCGGAGGGTGCAGGCGCAGCACGGGCTTTAAGCCCGGCATGTCGCGCAGCTTTGTCTCACCGCTGGCAAGTGCCTTTGCGAAGTCTGCAATGCCGCCATAGGTCGAGTTGGACTTGACGTACTCGTCCGTGAGCGGTGCATCGCCGATGACCCTGCCCCGGGTCTGGAGGAGAGTCTCGACCGTTGTTGCATCCACTTCGCCGAAGGCCACGTAGTCCTTGACTTTCCGGATCATGCCGAGATTCTCGGGGGTATCCGGAATAAGGACACAGTGGTTGATGTGGTGCAGGCGGAGCATCTTCAAGGTGTTCTTGATATCCTGGCGGGTCTTCACCACGCCGCGGACCTGAACGACCGCGTACATTTACTCTACCCTCCCGGTCCGGATCATATTGGTGGCCCTGAGTGCATTGAAGGTGGCCTTTGCAAAGTTGATGGTTGTGCGGGTCTGTCCGCGTGCAAAGGTCCAGGCATCCTTGATGCCGGCGAGTTCGAGCACCTTCTTGCTGATGTCACCGGTGACAAGCCCGATGCCCTGTGGTGCGGGCTTGAGGGTGACCTTGACGCTGCCGGCAACCCCGGTGACCTGCATTGGGATTGAATGGGTTGCATTGCAGCCGCATTCCCAGCTGCCACAGCCACGGCGGACCTTGACAAGGTTCATCTTTGCCTTGACAATCGCCTTCTTGATGGCATCGCCGACCTGGACGTCCTTGCCCTGGCCAAAGCCGATGTACCCGTTGCGGTTTCCGACAATGACAACGGCGCGGAACTGGACACGGCGGCCCGAGTCGGTCATACGCTGCATCATGGAGATGTCGAGGACCTGGTCCTCGAGATCAGGGAGGAAATAGTCGACGATCTGGGGTTCCTTGATGGGCCTTCCGCTCTCAAGGACCTGGTCGATGCTTTTTATCTCACCTGCGGCAACGAGCTTGCCAAGACCGGTGACCGGCTGCCATTCTTCTCGTTCGTATGCCATGTTATGCCATCTCCTTCTTTATGGCTGCTGCCACCTGCTCGACGATCTTGACAATGTCACCGGCATTCTTATTGTATGCCGCGATGTGCGCACCCTTGAGGCGGTCTTCCGAAGGGAGGATATCCTCGCCGTAGGGGATATCGAGGCCGGCGTCCACAGCACCCTTCAGGGCTGCAAAGACGCGGGCACCCGGAGTTGCGCGGTTGAGCCCGATGTCGAGAATCGCGCTGTCCTGTTGGGCCTTCTTTGCCTTGACGGCAAAGAGCATGCCCGTGAGGTATGCCGCGGGGGTGTTCGATGTCGATCCCTTGTATCCGTATTGCTCGAGTTCTTTCGAGTTTGCAGCTACGAGGGTACGGTCGCCGTCCATCTCAGCCGTGACAAGCTGCACAATGATGTGCCGGTTTGTCTTCCTGACGACCATCCGGGGTACGTCTGCGACGACAAGCCGCGTCCGCTGGTAGTAATCGGTTTTGCCTTCCCGCCGTCTCCGGAAGGGGACAAAATACCGTGATCCTGTTGCCATGTTACTTCATCCTCCCTGCGAGGATCTCCATCTGCGCCTTCATGTGCGCAACGCTCCTGAACTGTCCGCCAGCCGCTTTCCGGTAAAGGATGCGGTACATGTGCCGGTCGATTGTACCGGCTGCGCGGAGTTCAACGAGCACTTTCCTGATCGCGCGGATCTTCTGGACCCATGCGGTCTTGCTGGGATTGCGGGCTCCCGCTGCACCCTTTCTCCTGCCTGCGCCTTTCCGGTGGCCGTAGGACCGCTGGGCGATCCGTGCGCGTGCACGGCCGCGGCTGACGCCTTTCTTCTGGCGAGCCTTGATGACACCCTCGGTGATGAGGCCCTTTAAGTCCTCGCGCGAGATGGCGTTCTCGATGTCAGAGATGCGGGCCGGGTCGAACCAGACGCGGTTGACACCGCACTTCAGGATCGCCGCTGCAACGCGTTTCTGGCTTGCAACGTCACTCATTCTTCTTCACCCCGGACTTTGCAGGCTTCTTGGCAGGTGCCTTCTTCTCGGGCTTTGCCCCGGCAGGTTTTTCTGCCTTGGGCTTTGCAGCAGGCTTCTTTGCCGGTGCTGCCTTCTCCTCTGCCTTGGGCTTTGCTGCTGCTTTCTTTGCCGGTGCCTTCTTCTCTTCAGCCTTGGGTGCCGGCTTCTCCTTCTTAACTTCCTTCTTTGCAGGAGCCTTTGCCTTGGATGCTGCGGGCTTCTTCTCTTCTTTCTTCTGCTTGCCCTCGCCCTTGGCTTCTTCCTTCTTGGCCGGTGCCTTCTTTGCCTTGGCCTTCACCGTGCGGGCGTTGAGCACCTTAAGGCCGGCAGCAAGTGCTGCTTCCTGAAGGGCAACGCGTTTTTTGTCGCCGACGGTTGCAGAGATCCTGACCGCCTGGGTCTTGGAGTCGAGCCCCTCGAGTTCCTTTACCGAGGAGACAAGCACCTCAAAAAATCCGCTCGGGTGCATGCCGCGTACGGCCACAGGGCTCCCGAATCCCGGCTTGGGCAGGGCACCCTTTGCCTTCTTCTGCTCCCTCTGCTTGTTGTGCTGGCCGCGGGGCTTTCTCCATGAATCGGAGAGCTGGCGTTTCTTGCCGTATCCGTCGCGCTTGAAGCGTGCACCCTTCTCAACGCGTACCCGGATTAACCGTTTCACTTCTGTTGCCATTGACTTCAGCCCCTCTGGACCATATAGATGCCATCCTGGAACACACGCGGGTCGCGGTCGCGGATGTGGGTCGCATGCTCGATGTTGGCTGCGGAGTTGCCGACCAGTTCGCGATCGATACCGGTGAGGACGACCTCATCGTTTGCAACCTTTGCCGTGACACCCGTCTCGATGCGGGCATACCGTGCCTTCTTTTCACCAAGGAAGTTTGCGATCTCGAGCTTGTTGCCCTGAACCTTGAGCTGGATGGGGAAGTGGCTGTAGACCACTTTCATGCGGTACTCAAAACCCTCAGTGACGCCGTGGATCATGTTCTTGGTGTGCGCCTCAAGGGTGCCTACCATCGAAGTGATCTCTTTTCTCCTGGATTCCGTGGAGATGGTGACTTCCTTTCCGTCACAGGTTACCGTGACCTGAGGGAAACGGACATTCCGGGCCAGTTGTCCCTTGGGACCTTCGACCTTAAGCCGGGTACCTTCGAGCTGTGCCTTGACGCCGCCGGGGATTTTTACCTTACGTACTGCTGTCATCGTCACACCTCTAGTATACATACCCGAGCAGTTCGCCACCGATGCCCTCTTTCCTGGCCTGCTCGTGGGACATAACGCCACGGGAGGTCGAGAGCATCAGGAGACCGAAGTTCTTGCCGGGGAGATACTGCTTCTCCCAGTATTCCATCTCGTCCAGCTGGACAGAGAACCGCGGGGTGATCGCACCGCAGCGGTTGATCCTGCCGTTGAGGGTGACCTTGAGCTGTCCGCCCCTGCCATCCTCGACGAACTCGAAGCCGCCGATATACCCGGCGTCCTGCATAATGCGGAGCATCGCGCCGAGGAGCTTGCTTGCGGGTTCGATGATGCAGACTGCCTTGCCGGTGTCACCTGCATTCTTCAGGGCACACATGCCGTCTGCAATTGTGTTAAGTCGTGTCATTCCTGCTCAACTCCTCAGCTCATCTTCTTGAAGCCCATCTTCTGGGCCCACTCACGGAAGCACTGCCTGCAGAACATGATGTGGTACCTGCGTACCAGTCCCTGCTTGCGGCCGCACATCTTGCACTCGTTTGCACCGCGACCGTAGACTTTCTTCCTTTCTCCAGCCATTAGCGCACCTCTGCCTGGTATTTTTCCTTGAGGAACGCGATCGCATCCTGCTTGCTGACACGCTGCTTTGCCGGGAGTTTCTTCTGCTCCATCCGCCTGCGGGTGATCCGTATGCCTCTGCGTTCGAGCACGACGTTGACATCCATGCCGTAAATACCGATCTGGGGATCGTAGGACTGTCCGGGGAAGTCCGTGTGCTCCTCGATACCGAATGAGAAATTGCCGCTCTTGTCGAACTGGCTCTCAAAGATCGTCTTCTGGACAATGGTGAGTGCCGTTGCGATAAAATCCCGGGCGGGCTGGCCACGGAGGGTGACCTTGCAACCGATAGGCTGGCCTTTCCTTACGGAAAATGCCGGCTGGGTTTTCTTGGCAATGCTCCGGATCGGGGTCTGCTTCGTGATTGCCTTCATGATGTTCTCGGCTTTAACGAGCTTATCGCCGGCCTCGCCGACACCCATGTGGACAACGACCTTGTCGATGTAGATATCGCGCATTGAGGTCATTCTTCATGCCCCCATTTCGCTATCGCGGGCATCTGTTTTCCCACCATGTAGATGTAGGGTGCAATTGTGTCGAACTTTGTTCCGGTCTTCTCGTCCTGGAGGATGATCTTGTTCGGGACAGAGCCGGGCATCTTGACGATGTCGACAATCCGTGCGACATTTCCGGAGTGCTTACCCCCGATAATCATCGCCATGTTACCGACAACGAAGGGGAAGTGGTCGACAATCTTGAACCGGTTTTCGGGTTCAAGCGAGACGACAACGGAATCCCCTGACTTGTAGGTGTTATCTGCAAGGATGTTCGCACCATCGCGGAGGTTCAGTTGGACCTTGCCACCGGCAATCGTGGTCTTGTTTTTAACCTTGCACAGGCGGGTCTTTGCTGCTTCTGCGTCGATCTCGACCGAGACATGCCGGCCATCCCTGTCGCGCAGGATACGGTAATACTTGTTGATCTTCGGCAGTGCGATGATATCGAAGATACCGATACCCATCTTGGGGTCGCGGCAGGGCCGCCCGTTGACAATGACATCCTTCTGGCCGAGGATCTGCTTGACCTCTTTCATGTTCCGTGCGAGCTTCATGTGGTCACGGAGCCAGACGGCAATTGGCATCGCGTTCGCGTTGTGCGGACCGGGTGCGGTCTTGGTGATGAACTTGTTGGCCTTCTTGGCAATGTGCCAGGATTCCGGTGCGTTGAGTCGCTTCAGGTGATCTGACATGGTTTAGGCCTCCCCGAGTTTTGCAACGCGGCGCTTGTCATCAAGCTTGAGCTTGGTCAGCTGGACGTTGGAGGGGTCGATTGCCCGGGGGACTTCGGTCCCGTCTGCCTTTGTTGATGAAACACCGTGGACGATGATCTTTGATTTTGCCGTGTCCACTCCGTCAACAACGCCTTCGCTTCCCGCAAAGTCACCACGGGTCACTTTGACGGTGTCCCCCTTGATGACGCGCAGCGTCTTCTTCTTGTACTGCTCTTTCAGTGCATCTGAAAGGGGTGCATTGAGGAACTTGGTCCTCACGTGGGAGGGTGCTGTGTAGCGTGCCTTCCTCTGTTTTCTTGGCTGTTCGCTTGCAATTCTTGCCATCGTGCACACCTTCAGACAATGATTGTTGCCATGGAGCCGAGCTTCGGGAAGCGCTCCGCAACTTCGCGGGCTACCGGTCCCTTGATCTCGGTCCCCTTCGGCTCGTTCTTTTCATCAACAACTACGACTGCGTTGTCATCGAATGAAACCCGTAAGCCGCTGGGCCTGCGCATCTCCTTCTTTGCGCGGATGACAACCGCACGCACCAGTTTCCGGCGCATGTCGGGCGTGCCTTTCTGGACGCTGGCTGTACAGAGATCGCCAAGACCCAGCTTGGGCTGGCGGCGCCTGACCCCGTGGTAGCCGAAGACCGAGATGATCTGGACGGTTCTTGCACCGGTATTGTCGGCACAGGCAAGCCTTGTCCCGGTCGCGAGCGACCTCGGGGTTTTGGACTGCTTTGCCTTCATGGCTTCTGCACCTCCACAACGACGAATGTCGTGCTCTTCGAGAGCGGCCTGCATTCGGCAATCTTCACCATGTCCCCAACCTTTGCCCCGATACAGGCAGGGTTGTGGGCATGGAGCTTCGAGCTTCGCTTTTCATACCGCTTGTATTTGCGGACGTAGTGCATGTAGTTCCGTGCAACTACGACCGTCCCCATCATGCGGTCGCTCACGACTTTACCGGTGATCACCTGGCCGCGCACCGGTAAAGTGCCGTGAAACGGACAATTAACGTCCTTGCATTCCGCTTTTGGTGCCTGGACGTCCAATCCAATGTTAAGTGCCATTATGGTATCCTCTTCTTTTCGTGCAGGTTGATCCTCTTCTCAGGAGCCAGAACCATCACGGACCCGTCTATCTCAACAGTTTCCCTGCCGGGAAGGCGCACCCGGAAGATGCTGTGCATCTTGGGTATGCGCCGGACCCCATTTGGGGTCTCGATCACGAGCAGGTTCCTTGTCTCATCGATGACGCGACCGGAAAGTCCTCTCTGGTCTGGATTTGCAGCTCCTGATACCAGAATGTCCATCCCGATCAGTTCATGACGGAGGACATTCTGGGGAGTGATCATGCAGTTCTCCTGCGGTTCTGCTCGGTCATCATGCGGGCAATGGTGCGCCGGAGTTCGCGGATGTGACCGGGGTTCTCGGTCGCACCACCGGCACTGACCTTGCCGTAGTGCTGGACGAGATCCATCCGGAGCTTGTCCATATTTTCCTGCAGTTCCACATCAGAGAACTGCTTCACGTCCTTGGCCCTGAATAATGCCATTACTGTTCCTCCGCGAATTCCTCGTCGGGAAGTGCCGGCTCTTCCACGTCAGTATCGCTGACGGGAGTCACACTGGCATTCTGCACCGGTCGCTTCTTCTCCTGTTCGACAACAGAGAAGTGGTCGGGCAGTTTTGCACCTGCCGGGACCAGCTTGACCTGCACGCCGATAACACCGAGTTTCTTAACTGCCACTGCGTAGCCTTTCTCGACAATCGTGTTGCTCGGCTCACCGCAGTGCTTGATGTACCCTTCGGTGAACTTCTGGGTACGGGCACGGGCACCGGTGAGTTTGCCGGCAATGACGACTTCGCATCCGAGTGCACCAGAGTCCATGACCCGACGCAGGATGCTGGTTCCGGCCTTCCGGAAGTACCAGCCGCGTTCGAGGGCATTGGCCAGCCTTTCCGCCATGATCTGGGCATTGAAGCTGGGATTGTTGACCTGCTGGACCTCGATCTGCGGGGATTCGACACCGTAGTTCTGGGCAAGGTCCTGGGTGAGCTGGTGGACCAGCTTACCGCCCTTACCGATGACGATACCAGGCTTCTCGGCAAAGATTGTTACCTGCGTCCCAAGGGGGGTGCGGGCGATATCCATACCGCCGTAGCCGGCACGTTTCAGTTCCTTGGACAGGTACTTCTCGACACGGGCTTTCCTGACACCCTCGGCGATGAACTTTCTCTCTACTGCCATTTATGCCACCTCGCGGACGATGATCTCGATGTTCACGGACTCGCGGACCTTGGGGGTTGCCCGGCCCATTGCCCGCGGGAAGTATGCCTTCTGGGCACGGCCGCGGTTTGCGGATGCGTGGATGATCTCGAGGTTTTCTGCGTCAAGACCGATATATTCGGCATTCTTCTTGACCGATTCAAGGAGCCGGATATATTCCTTCGATGCCTTGACCGGGTAGCGTCCTGCATCCCAGTTACCGGGAAGACCGCGCTTGTGCGCAACGTTCCGGTTGAAGTACCGGAACGGCACGGCCTTCTTCAGTTTGACAACATCGTTCAGGTACGCGATCGCGTCGTTGACCTTCTTGTTCCGGATGAACCCGGCAATCTCGATCGAGTGCTTGGGAGACATGTTCAGCTCATTGGCCTTGGCCCGCGCAACATTGTCGCCCTTGGTTTTATTGGAATAATCAATGCGTGCCATGACCATCACTTCAGCGGAACATACTTGCTGCCTCTGGTTGCACCGATACCGGCGCTTCCGTGAGTAACCCTCTTCCTCGTCAGGGCGAATTCCCCGATGTAGCGGAAAACCGACTCCGGCTGGAACTCTACCTTGACAAACTCCTTGCCATTGTAGATCTCGATGGTTTTCCCGATCATCTCGGGCATGACGATCATTTCGCGGAGGTGTGTCCGGATCTTCTCGTCACCATCGCGGATCTTCGCGAGGAGCGTTTCTTCACCGCGGGAGAACCCGCGGGTAATCTTGCGGCGCGGACGGGCGGGCATCAGGGGGAGGAGTTCAGAGATCCCCATCGCCTTGAGCTCGTCGATCTTGTAGCCGCGATAGGTGAACTCCTCACGCCGTCTTGGCATTCTTTTCTGAGTCTTCTTTGGTGCTGCCATTTACCCATCACTTCCTGCTCTTACCTGTCTTGCGTGCTGCAACGTGTCCGACAGTCCTTCCGGGGGATGTACCGCGAGCGATGGTCTTCGGGCGGCCGGGGTGCTGGTGTCCACCGCCACCGAACGGGTGGTCGATGACGTTCATTGCGACACCACGGACGCGTGGCCAGTTGGCTGCGGTGTTGTGCATCTTGTGGTACTTATTCCCTGCCTTGACGAACGGCTTCTCGACACGGCCGCCACCGGCTACAATGCCGATGGTTGCACGGCAACGTGCATTGAACCACTTCGTCTTGCCGCTGGGCATCCGTATGCCGACGCGGTCTTCGGCCTTGTCGACAACAACGGCCTGTACACCCGTGGAACGGACGAACTTGCCGCCATCGTTCGGGCGTGCCTCGATGTTGCAGATGTAGGTACCGGTCGGGATGTTCCCGAGCGTGAACGTGTTGCCGTTCCGGATTTCGCCGGCTGCGGCCCAAGTCACAACGTCGCCAAGGCCGAGACCTTCAGTAACGAGCATGTAGACCTTCTTTCCGTCATCGAGCTTTACGAGGGCGATCGGCGCGTTCCGTGCCGGATCGTGCTCGATGTCGATGACTGTGCCGGTGATCTTCTGCGTGTCATCGCCAATGTGCTTCAGTTCAGCCTTGTAACGGTGGGATGGTGCACGGTATGTCGGGCCTCCCCTTCCGCGGGCTTGTGTGGTGATTCGATGTCCCATGATTCCCACCTTACATTATACCGAGCCGGCTGAGGATCTCCTCGGCGGCTTTCTCGTTCTCAAAGCTCACGATTGCCTTCTTCTGGCCGTGGGTGTTCATGAGCGTCCGAACGCTCCTGACCTTCTGGCCAAAGGACTTCTCGATCTCGCGCTTGACGTCGTCCTTGGTCGCCTCGCGGGTGACAAGGAACTGGAGCTTGCTCTGGTTCTCGAGGAGGACCATCGCCTTTTCCGTGACAAACGGGTACTTGAGGGTCATTTACCTTCCCTCCAAGCGTGTCAGTGCAGCCTCGGTCCAGACCGTCAGGCGGCCTGCCTGCATGCCGGGTGCGAGGTGCTCGACATTCAGCTGGTCAACGGTCACAACATCAACACCGGAGAGGTTCCGTGCTGCCGTGAGTGGCTTGTCTGCGGTGACAATCAGGAGGCTCTTCCTCTGCTTGAACCGGCGGCCACGCATCTTGCCTCTCCCTGCCTTGACTTTCCTGCTGTCCTTTGCCCGCTCAATGTCATTGTAGACACCGATTGCGGTGAGCGCGGAGATGACATCCTTGGTCTGGGCAAGGGTCTCGAACTTGTCCTCGAAAACTACCGGGACTGCGCCTTCAAAGACATGTCCCCTGCTCTTGAGGAGCTCGGCGCTGATGCTTGCAGCAACCGCTGACCGGAATGCCTTCTGTTTCTCCTTCTGGTTGATCTCCTTCGTTAAGACCTTCTCAACCTTCGGGGGGTGTGCTTCACGCCCGCCTTTTGCCTGCGGGACCTTTGCTGCGCGGGACCCGTTTCTGATACGGGGAACATGGGATGAGCCGCGACCGCTACCCCAGCCGACTGCTGACGAGCAGATGCCTGCATACGGGTACGTCCCGTGGGGCTGCCTGCGGGTGCTCTGGAGCGCCATGACCGCTTTCTTGATCAGATCGGGGCGGTAATCCTCGGAAAAGATTGCCGGGAGTTCGATGTCCTTTGCGACACCGCCATCAATTGACTTAACCTGTGCTTTCATCTCTGATCATCCCTGCTTGCTCTGGACGCTCACGAACTGGATTGTCGGCATCCTGACGACATGTTCACCCTGGCGGATTGCGGGCCTGATACGGATCAGCCGCTTGACCGGGCCGGGGATGGATCCCTTGACAAGCACGTACGGGTTCTTGAGCACACCGTAGTGGAGGAATCCACCGGCGGGAGTAATCTCGCTTGCATTCTCGCTGACCTTGAGGATACGCTTGTTGAACTCCGTGCGCTGCTGGTATCCCAGCTGACCGATCTGCGGGACTTCCCAGCGGATGTGGTGGGGGTTCCAGGGTCCAAGAGTACCGACATGGCGCTTCTTACCGCCGACCGCGTGCTTGCGTTTGCGTAGTGCAACACCCCAGCGCTTGACTGCGCCCTGGGTACCCTTACCGGTGGTAATTGCCGTAATGTCTGCATAGGCACCGGTCTGGATGACATTGCTTAACCCGACTTCCTTCCCGAGGAGTCCCTGGGCAAACTCGAAGAGCTTCTTGATGTCTGCACCGCCGACCTTGATCTCCATGAGGTCGGGGACTTTCTTCGGTACACCAGACATTGATGCCGGCTGGGTATAGGCAAGTGCATAGATTTCGGCAACCGTACCTGCGGCAACGGCATCCGAGAATTTCTTTACAGCTGCATCCCGGTCGTATTCCTTGGGCAGGTTGATCCGGCGCCCAAGGACGCCATCGAGCTGTTCTGCCCAGAGTTCGGTGAACGCGTGTTTGCCGTAGGTGTCCTTGCTGTAGGCGCGGATCGCTGCTACTTTCATAGCGGGGACTTCGATGACTGTGACGGGAACCATGATCTCCTTGCCCTCGGTCGGGCTGCTCTTGTGGTCGTCCACCATGACAACGTGCGTCATACCCACTTTATATCCGGCAAATCCCTGGAGGATCGGTGCTCCCTCGACTGAGGGCCACGACTGGTATTTCGGGATGTGGCTCTTTGCGCGCTTTCTCGGGCTGAATGCAAGAGAGCCACGGCGTGGTCTGTTAATTTTTGGCATGTATTAATCCATCCTGACTTTTGCGTGTAGGTTGTTCTCATTGCGACACGTTTGAGAGATTCATCCGAGACTCTTCTGAAACCTTTGCAGGTTACAGATGCCAACACGCGACGGAGATGAAAGGCAGTCGCGACAGGCAGTGCAGAGGATCCGGTAGGGATACATTACACTGCCGACCGCAGACTGGTTCATCGTTTCGGGGATGTGCGTATGAGATTACTCCCACCGCTGGACCGGTGTGCACCGGTATTCCTGTCTCGCGAAAGAAGATCCTGACAATGGCGCATCTTCACGCGGACATTAGTCCGCACGAAGAAGGGGCTCGTTGCACGAACGTTCGCCCATGCGCCTGATCAGACCCACTCTGTCAGCCTGTTGTGACGAATCACAACTCCTTCTCGGGATACCCCCGTTGTTATACGGGGATCCACCAATCGGGGTTCTCCCACGGCAGGACCGTCGCTCCAGTGTCCGGATGTATGGTCCCGCCGTTCCCGGATTCGGGCATACCTCCGTCGGAGGCATGTGCTGTTCCGGAGAGGATAACCTCATATCGGCTTCCATAATTATTGTAGAAAATAGCATATAAATATATGCCAGCATTTCAGGAGAGGGGAAAAATCGAAGACAAACGTGTCACGTGTTGTTACCCGAAATATAACTCTCCCTGGTCGGTTATGTAAACGATGATATCTTCACAGACCACCCGAGCCTTGCATGCCTGTGCCCGCGATTCACGCAGCCGGTTGATCAGGGAGATGGTATCGTATTTTACTTTGATATTGATCTTCTCGGCCTCCCCGAAAATGATTGACGGGACATTGAAAAGATCGGTGCCGGACGGGATGGTACAGAGATGCGTAGCATCAAGGGTGTAGAGGAATTCAAGCGTCTCCTTTGCGCGGCGGATATTCTCCATCGCACTTTTCTCGATCGTGCAGACATTGGCCTTCGAAGTTGAGATGATGTCAGCGATCTGCTGCTGGGTCAGCCCCTGCTTGCGGTATCTGAGTACCTCCATCTGGCGTTCAGTAAGCAGTCCGTCCTTCATAGTAAGACCTTTACAACCCGGACTTAAACACTTTTCGTTAACTTTCATGTTCTTCAGGACAGGGTGGGCGACGCTCTCCAGAGGAGACCCACCTGACACTCTGTCGGTAATTGGATCAATGTATGGGGGAATTTATATCACTCCTGAAAACTTCCCAGGGAAGCAACATCACTGATATCAGGAATACCTCCCGCGCATCATTTTTTAGCATGCCCTATGAAAATTTCGCGTAATATTTTATCAGCACGCAAAAGTTGCGAAATCCTGATCCGCATATTGCCCATTTTCCGACGAGAGAGGACATTTCAAAATGTTTATAAGAATCCCTTGTCATAATAACGTGTTATAACATTTTCGAGGTGAAATTACATGGTTGTTAAAGTAGGCGTTGCAAAACTCGGCAACATTGCAAGTGGTGTAATGGCAGAACTCCTCCTTGACGAGAGAGCAGACCGTGAGGATATGCAGACATTCATGGCGACCAGCGGAACAAAACTCCAGCCGGAGGATATCGACCGCGTTGTCTCCAACATGAAGGCATGGAAACCCGATTTCTGTATCGTGGTCTCCCCCAACGGAGTCCTCCCCGGCCCCACCGGTGCCCGTGAGGAACTGGCAAAGTCCGGCATCCCGTGCATCGTCATCACCGACGACGTTACGACCAAGAAGGAATGGGAAGGCATCAAGACGAGCTCGTTCGGCTACATCATTATGAAGGCAGACTCCATGATCGGTGCACGCCGCGAATTCCTCGACCCCATCGAGATGGCTGACTTCAACGGAAACCTTGTCAAGGTTCTTGCAGGCACCGGTGCGTTCCGCAAGCTCCAGGTGGCAATCGATCAGGTTATCGACCAGGTCAAGGCCGGCAAGAAGGGTGCAGAGCTCGTACTCCCCAAGATCGTCATGACCACTGATAAGGCAGTCGACGGCGAGTTCACCAACAACTATGCACTCGCAAAGGCACGCGCCGCCCACGAGATCGCGATGGCAGTTGCAGGCCAGAACGTCAAGGGCTGCTTCATGACCAAGGAATGGGAGAAGTACATCCCGATCGTTGCAAGCGCTCACGAGATGATGAAGGTCGCAGCCGCTCTCTGTGACGAGGCACGCGAGATCGAGAAGGCAGGCGACACTGTTCTCCGCCAGGCACACAAGAAGGACGGCGTGCTTGTCAGGAAGAACAAGCTTGTTGCAAAATTCGACTAATCCTTTTCCTTTTTTTGGTTCCGGTAAAGTCTGCCCATCTCTTCCGGAAGAGTCATGATCACTGGCTCGAAGTGCATCCGCTCCATAAAGGCAGAGTCACTCATCGATAACGGGTTGGGATTAATTCGGGAGATGAGCGAACAGAACGCGTGGAAGCCGCTTTTCGAACCGGCCTTGTCGAAAAATATGGACATATTAAAGGCAGTTGTCCCAAGCTTCCGGTAGAATTCAAGCACATCGATGATTCCGGCTGCCAGGGTATCGATATACGGGAGGGTTTCTTCAAGAGTGCCAATTGGAAGAATCCCCCGGACTTCCCGTTCCCCGCAGGGAACAGCATGAGCAGACCAGACGATGTCATCACCGAAAAGATATCGCCCCGACACTTTATCACCGCCTGTCACATCATCCCAGTAACCCTTCCCCGTGAGTTGATGGAATTTTTTGCCAGCATACAGGTAACGCTCAACAATACGTGAGGGTCCGGCATCGCAGAGCCCCTGCATGTGGGGATGATTCATGCTTGCACCGGCGGATGGAAGGAAATTCATGTTGACACTGGGATAACCATCGTACTTTGTCAAAGCTTCAATCTGTCCTGACAATGCATCGGCAATCTGCTGTCTGCTGAACTTTTCAACCTGATGTGCTTTTGTGATTACCGTTACACTATGCCCCCGGCCAAAAGGAAACATATTAGGAAACGTGACACTCTCGTTATGAATAATCCGTTTCCCGTCGGGAAAACACGGCGTGACGGAAAAAATCCGTTCAGGACAAAACGGGCAGTCGTCACTCTCTTGGGGAATTACTGCAGGATGGATGACATGACGTTTGGAGCGATCCGGACTGATTCTGCACCTGAATCCGGTAAATGTCTCTTCCCGGAACTGGACAACGCCGTTCAGAGTCTCCACACCCGTGACAGAAAACATATCGTTCATATTACTCTTTCCAGCTGTATACCATAGTCATTTGCACGCGGATCTGCCAAAAACACAATCATAAAAAAAAGAAAAAGGGTTTTTCTGCCAGGGCGCCATCGCCGCTTTCGGTTATATGGGGGCAGATATTGTGCTCTGTCCTTATACAACGTACTTGCCGAGCAGGCGGATGGAGTTGGTCATGTCGGGACCGAGGGGTGAACCGAAGATGATCTGGGTGACGCCTGCCTTGGTGAGGTCATTGCACTTCTGCTTGACCATCTCAGGGGTGCCTGCAATGGTGAAGGCATCGATCTCTTTGTCTCCGACAAGTTCCCCAACGCTCTTGAAGTCGAACTTTGCAAGGGCTGCCTTGATCTTGGCAACGTTGTTCAGGTCGAGGCCGTGGCGGGTGAGGAGCTCGGGCGGGGAGCCTGCTGCAATGAATGCCGCAACGATCTTTGCTGCATTGCGTGCCTTCTTCTCGCTCTGGTCGATGGACATGGCGGTGTATGCGCCGACATCGAAGTTCTTCTTGCCAACAGCGTCGCATGCCTTCTTGATGATCGGGATTGCGACCTGGAAGTCCTTGGGGTTGGATGCGTTGATGAGTGCACCGTCACCGATCTTGCCGGCAAGCTCGAGGACCTTGGGGCCCTGTGCACCGATGTAGACCGGGATTCCCTTCTTGCCGGGAAGCGTGACACCAGTCAGCTTTGCACCGTCGTAGTCAAAGAACTTCATGCCGGACTTGCTGACCTGTTCACCGGCAACAAGCTTGCGGATCTGGACAACTGCTTCCTCGAGGCGGCCGACCGGCTTCTCGGGGTTGATTGCAAGCTTCGGAAGGGTGGAGAGGTCACCAGGTCCGATACCGAGGACTGCACGGCCGTCGGAGATCTCGTTGAGGGTGCAGGCAAAGGATGCCATTGCCGCGGGGGTGTCGGTAAAGGCGTTCATGATACCCGGGCCCATCTTCAGGGTCGTGGTTGCCTGCGCGATGGCGGCAAGGGTGGGGTAGCAGTGGCGGTTGTTGTAGTGGTTGGTGATCCATGCAAAATCAATGTCTTTGGATTCAGCAAGTTTACAGAAGTTAACAACTTGCTTTACATTGACATTACCAGGTACGAATTCAATTCCATATGTCAAGGTATGTTCACCTCATTTGAGTATTACCGTACACGCATTTAAATAAATTATGATTTTACGTTGACAGGAACCGGCTATCCGCCCGCAAAAACCCCAATCTGGCGTTTATTCCAGTTATCTGCCCACTTTATCCGGTAAAACGGGTGTGATCGCATCAGGCTATTCCGGATCAGGCGCCATTTGGGGGGTTTTTTGAGTCCCACGGATTGTCGTTGCAGCGTGATGTATCTTTAATAACAGAACCAACCAGAATCATTGTCGTAATTTATATGCAACAAAGACGTATTTCCCCGGGATCAAGTATTCTCCATAATATCGAGGCCCTGCAGGATAATTTGTCTGCTCATAAGGATTGGATGAGAAGAGGGAGCGGTATCAGTCTATGCGAATAGTGGCACTGGGACTTGGGGGAGCGGGATGCAGGATCGTGGACAGCCTGTATGCCATTGACCGGAAGAGTAGCAGGGTCGCCTGTGTCGAAGCCTTGGCTGCAGATGTGGACGAGGCATCCTTACAACAGCTCCTTGCACTCCCTGATTCGCAGAAACTGTATTATCCCCCGTTTGATCCCATGAATCCAAATGCCCCTGCTGAGGGAGGGGCGACTGCCACCATCGATATTGACGAGATCCTCTCACGGATCCACAATTACGAAACCGGCGAGAACGATGCGATTCTCATCTGTTGCGGACTGGGCGGGCAGATGACGGATATCGTCCCTCATGTCATCGCCGGGCTCCGCTCCTCAATCATTGAACCCATCTTCGGTCTTGTAACCCTCCCCTGCCTTGCCGAGGGGGAGAAAAAAACCGCGAAAGCCGCTGATGACGTCGATATCCTCTCTTCCCTTCTTGATGGGATGATCGTCTTTGACAACGAGACGTGGTACAAAAAGACGCGCCCCCTCGCACAGGCACGGCTCGAAAAAAAGAAGGAGAAAGGCCTTGCCCAGATGCTGGGGATCGGCAGGCCGGAGCCGGAACTTTCCCCCGAGATGATGACATACCATCTCCTCAATGAAGCCATCGTCCGCCGTATCAGCCTCATCCTAAAAGCCGGAGAATTCAGGGCTGACGGGGGCATCGATCTCGCGGAGGTTGTGCTGGATTCCGGGGAAGTGCTCAACACCATGAAAGACGGGGGATTCATCACCATCGGATATGCCGTGGAGCATCTCTCCAGTAATCCCCTTGCATTCCTTTCTCAGTTCAGGCCATCAGGTCCGTTCAACGAAGAAGGGAAAAAACGGGCCTCGCGGATTGTCGAGCTGGCCAAACAGGCAATCTACCATGAGGTATCAACGCCCTGTGACATGACCAGCGCTCACAAGGCTCTCATCCTCATTGCCGGCCCCTCGCACGAGCTCTCGATGCAGGGATTCATGACGGTGAGGAAATGGATTGACCGGAGCATCCGCGGCCTCGAGACACGCTCCGGGGATTACCCGGTCATGAATACAAAGAACGTTGCCATCATCGTCATGCTCTCGGGCCTCGAGAATATTCCCCGTATCAACGAGCTCAGGGAAATCCGCGAACAAATCAGGGCCGGTCCGGCACAAAGAGCGGTGCCGGAACATGGGCAGCAGGAAGTAACACGAGTCCAGGAAAATGCCGGATCACTCCGGGATGAGATGATTGTCCTCCCAACACAGATGCAGCGGGTTCCAGATAGTCCGCAGATGGAGCGTGTTCAAACTCCTGCACCCGAAAGGAAATCTCCCACCAGGCCTACGGCTGCATCTCCTGTAAAAGAAATCCTGCAACCAAGAGAACCACCACCTGTCCGGCCAACAACCCCAAGACCCACCACACTTCAGCAGATCCCTCTGGAAAAGCCCCGGGCAGCTCATGACAGATCCGCACCAGTTCAGGAACCGGGGAAGCCAACAGCACCACACAAGACCTTTGAGTCAGGACCAGAGATCCCACCGAGGAAAATCGTTACTCAACAGCCATTATCCCTTGCCGGAATACCTGATCATTCTGTTCCAGCGAGGGAAGATGCTCCTGCTCTCCCATCCCACGAACATGCCCGCCAGCGGATTGAACGAGAGTTGCAGCGGCAGCGCATGATGGCACTTTCAGGGAAACCGGCGAAGAAAGGCAGCAGTGCCGTACCATCTCCAACGGAACCATCAGCCGCGGTCCGGACAAAACGTGTTGTCGTCACCCAGGCCCCGCCGCCAGAAATCCGGGAGCCGGTATCCCGCCCGCCAAGAGAAGGGATTCTCGAAGCCAGTGTCAAAAAGACCGTCATCATTCGTAAACGGACTCGTGCACCAGACAACCACGAACTGCCCGAGAGGACTATGTCACGGAAAGTAATCCCTGCTCCTCCTGAACAAGAGAGACCGCTGAACCAGCAGCTGGAATCCGTGCAGGTTTCCCTTGAAGAAGATGAACCAGTAATGCTGAAAGAGCAGGAATTCCGGGCAAAAGACACCGTTTTCCAAGGGAAGATTGTCACCGACACCTCCGTTCCAAAGGCACGGGATGGTTCGCTCATACATACGAGCCTGAAACCGAAAAAGCCCGTCCCACAAGAGGAGGATGCCGAATCTCTGGCGGAACGGCAACAGGGAAAAAAAGGAAAAAAACCTGACGATATCTCTTGGATCTGATTCAATTCTTTTCAAGGATTTTAGAGAACCGGATATTGCCGGCACCGATCTCGGTCTTTATCGGGATGCCGTGCTCAACCGTATTCCCAATATAATTCAGCCCGCTGAATGCAACGATCGAGAGCCTGTAGGGATTCGGGGGCAGGTTGAATACATGGTTCCCCATCGTTACCGGGAAGACAAAACCGCAGGAATTCAGCTGGCGAATCGTCTCTTCGGCCCGGGATCGCGCAGCACAGGGAATTTCGCGTACATTGGCAAGGGTAATACCGCTCTTCGATCGCGCAAAAGAGGATATGGAGGTCAGGTGAGCGGAAATAAACAATTCAAGGGGATCAATCGTAGTTCCCCGGTAGGCAATAAGATCCTTGAACTCTCGGGGTGATCCATTCTCAATTTCGAGTCTTCCGCCATATGCCATCCTTACCGGTATTCCCTGGCGCTGAAAGACGCCGTCCATCGATATACTGCAGATGGTGATGAACCCGGTGTAACCGTGGGGAATTCGCGGATCATGGTCAATGATCCGGTAGGAATTAAAGAAACCGCACCCCGCCCGGATGACTTCATCGAATGCCGTTGTGACCTTCTCTGCATGCTCATTGGGGACCATAGAGAGATTATACGCAACATCGCCCGTTCCGGCAGCCGGATCGAACGTACTGCGGTAGGCGAGGCGTTCTAGCTTTGAGATAATAAATCCGATACGGTCCTCGACAAGGGCGTTGTCCGTTTCTTTCAGGCCGAGGGGGGTTAAGATCCTTCCCTGGTTCCCGACCTTCTCCGTAAAGCCCATTGCATCGAGATAACTCAGGTAATACTGGACAGCGCGGTCGCTTAAGACAAAACCCCGTTCCGACATCAGCTCGGAAAGACGTTTTGCACCCATCGGGTCGCGGTGTTCCTTTAAGATACGGAGGATCTCAACATATTTTCTCTCGGTCCGGATCATGGTCACCTCGCCCCGATTGCTCCGACACTGTCCTGGTACCGGCCGGCATACCCGTTGCTGCTCCCCTTCACCTCGTGAAGAATCAGCTGGACAACTCGATCGTTTTTTCGTACAACAAGATCGTCCCCCATGTTTGTCAGGCACAGGGTGAGGTGCCCGCGGAATCCGGGATCAACATACCCGGCTCCGAGCAATACCCCTTTCCGGCCAAACGAGGACCGGCACATGAGTGTCCCGGCGAGATCGGTGGGAAGTTCAACCCATTCAAGCGTGGGAACAAGCGTACACTTCCCCCGTTCAAGGGTGATATCACTGGCTGAACGGAGATCGTACGATGCAGGTTGCTGGCATTCCGAAAGATAGGGGTTGATCACGAGTTTTCCGACGGCAGGGGTTTGTTCCATGCGACGGGCTATCTCGGACGATGAGAGGATCATTGGAGTAGTTTATCGGCAGAAAATACTTAATATCTTTTGATGTAAAGAAGATGAGAAGGATCCATGGGGTAGAGGATATCCTCTTGGGCTTCGAACCCAAGGACGCGGGTTCGATTCCCGCTGGGTCCGTTCCTGTTTTTGTGTGGATTCTGAGATCATCGGCACAATATGCACTGGAGCGTATTCACGGGACTTTGAATACAATTTGTGAGGGAAAAAAGAGAGCCTATATTTCGTCTCTGCGCCTGATATGCGGTCTGCCTGAACGCTTCCCCAGCGCCCTGATGATGACAAAGAGGATAAGAATCGCAAGTGCTCCCAGTGCGATCATGCCGATAAGACCCCAGTCAATGCTCTTTCCCACAACAACAGTCACGGCAGCAGTAGCATTGCCAGAAATAACCTGCTTCTTTACGGATTGCGGGACATATCCCTCCTTTGTCACGGAAATATTCACGTCTGTATTGAAGGGTATGCTGGTAACGAACTGCCCGTTGTTATCCGTCATACCGACACTGGCTCCGTCCACCAGGACCGATGCACCCGGAAGCGCCTTGTTGTCATTATCCTGGACAGTGACCGTCAATGCAGCGTTCGCCAGGGGGAGAGTGAAGGTGTAGTCCCTGCTTGTGCTGGAAATCGTTATAGTACGGCTCTGGGGCGTATAGCCGGTCTTCCGCACCTCGACAGTATAATCACCGGACACGAGAGTCGAAGAACTCATCCGCCCATATTCGTTGGTTGTCCCCGCAAGTGACCCGTCTACGTAGACATCTGCTCCATCCAGGGGCTTTTTGGACTCATCCGTGACAAAAATATAGGCACCAAGGGGCGTTTTTGAGATCGAGGCATAATAGATAGCATCAGTCTCGCTGATGACACGGGACTCCATGTAGGAGTTATACCCGTCTTTTGATATCTCAATGGTATACGTTTTTCCCCGGGTAATTGGTGTTATCAGGATACCCCGTTCATCGGTTTTTCCCGCAAGCACAGCATTGAGACGCACCTCGGCAGCGGGAACAGTTTTTCCGGTATCCTTGTCAGTAACGACAAATGAGAAGCTGTTCCCTGAAAGCAGTTTGTATTGCACTTCTTGGTCATCAGCTCCCATGACAATCGTCCCGCTCCGTGACTCGTAGTTGGGGGCCGTGATATCTATTGAATAAATGGTTGCGCCGGTAACGGCAAAGGTTGCTGTCCCGCTGCTATCAGTCAGTTTTGTCTGTGTGACATTCTCTGCAGTAAGGTTGACCCGGGCGCCGGAGATAGGGTTCAGTGTATCAGAATCGAACAGGGTGCTCTTGAACGTGAGCGTCTTACGGCTGAGGTTCACCAGCAGTGCGGTTGTGTTTTTACTGACCGTCTGGCTCCAGTCATTATACCCGCTCATCGAAACCCGGATCTCCTGATCGTTTAATCCGGAATGGGTGAGCAGTGCCTGGCCAAGGGAGTTTGTCCGTGCATAGTTAGCACTGTTGACATACACGGTAGCATGCGAGAGAGTGACATTGTCAATGCTATCCCGCACCGTGATCAGCAGGCTTGTCGTTGCCTGTGCCGAACTGCAGAGAAGCAGGAGAAGCAGGATGGCAAAAAGGAAACGAGGTCGAGGATACATGATAAATATCGCGACCTGCTCGTATATCAGGACATCGGTCTATATCTCCGAAAATGACGACGGGACACGATCCAGCAGCATCCCTTCAACAAGGACCGGCATGAGGCGTCGGCCTTCCTCGATTGCCTTCTGCAACCTCCAGTTCCGGTCCGCATACAGGGTGAAGAGGGGCTCTCCTGCTTTCACGAGCTTTCCTTTCTTTGCGTGAAGGAGGATCCCCGCGCCCCGGTCCTGCGGGGCCCCCGCAGTCCGCGCAAGGGTGATGAGCGAGCGGTTGTTCATCTCGATCACGTACCCGGATGCCGGGGCCCTGACAACAAACTGGTGTTCTCCGGGAAGGATATCCGATGACTTGACATTCGGATCGCCCCCCTGAATCTCGATGATCCGTTTCATCTTCTCGAGCGCTTTACCACTTGAGAGAAGATCCTGTGCCATGGCCATACCCCCTCCCCTGGGTGCCTTGCCGGCCATCTCCAGCGCAATCCCAGCAATGGAGATGCTTTTCTGGATAAAGGAGTTGGGTTCCTGCGAACCCTCAAGGACACGCAGCGCTTCGATGACCTCCAGTTTCGGACCGATACTGTGTCCGACAGGGGTGTCGCCATATGTGAGTGCACACTCCACCTTCATTCCCAGCCGTTCGCCGAGCTCGATGAATTCCCGGGCAAGTTTGCGCCCTTCCTGCATGTTTGCAACCTTAGTATTCTGGCCGACAGGAATATCGATAACGACGAGGTTCGCCCCGACAGCAAACTTTTTCGCCATCACGCTCGCAAGCATCTGGCCCCGGGCATCGATCTTGAACGGGTATTCCTGGATGATGATCCGGTCATCTGCCGGGGCGATGTTCGTTGCCCCGCCCCAGACAATGCACCCCCCTACCTTGTCGGTCATCTGCTGGACCTCGCCTGCGGTAAACTCAACAAACGCCAGCACTTCCATGAGGTCTGCCGTACCCCCGGCCCCGGTGATAGCACGCGAACTCGTCTTGGGGATCTTGAGGCCGCTTGCCGTAATAATGGGGACGACAAGAAAGGTTATTTTGTTGCCGGGTACCCCTCCGATCGAGTGCTTGTCGACAATGGGTCGGGAGGCGAACTTGATCTGTTCGCCGGTCTCCACCATTGCACGGGTGAGATGCTCAACCTCATCCATGTCAAGCGGGTTTATGTAGGATGCCGTAATGTAAGCAGTCAGTTCCGCAGCAGAGATATCATCGTGGACAACGTCCTTGATGATTGTCAGGGTCTCTTCCTTGGTGAGTTTGCCCCCGTCCATCTTCTTCTTGATATAGTCGAGGGATTCAGGCCGGCCTGCTTCGCGGATCTCGATATCATCGCCATCCTCCATCTGGAGGCGCTCGTTGGTGATGCGGTAGATCCCGAGGGTCCCCTGCTGGGCGATTGTTGACGTGATCTCGACAAATGCTGTTGCCGACAGCCCGTTCTTCGGGTTGATGACCTGAACCCGGTCGCCATTCATCACACCCATGCCCCGGGCATCCAAGCGGTTCAGGAGCACCCCTCTTGCTGCAATATCAATATTTTTTACAACCAGTTTCACGCTACTCGCACCTCCCAATTCGGGCTCTTACAATAACTAAGGGAACGATAGTGCCAGATCTACGTTGACCCCTTGGGGTTTAAAAAGATGTCACACCGTGCAAAGGATCGCAGGAAGAGGGAGCCAAATCGCGTGAAAGAGCATTCACTCAAATGAATTGTCTTTCCTGAACTGGCAGACGGAAAAAAAGAAAAATTTAGAAGTTAGTTCAGTGCCTGCGCACAACGACGAACGCAACAGCGCCAAGGCCGATCAGTGCAACGAGTGCACCAAAGCCGGGTGACTTGGTCGGGGCGGTGGTCGGGACTGCAGTTGCAACAGTGGTCGGAACTGCGGTCTGGGCAGATGTCTGGACTGCGGTTGCTGCAGTGGTCGGGGCCACGGTCTTGACGGTGGTCTCGAGCACGTTGAACAGTGCCGTGCCGGTTGCGGTCTGGAGGACAGCTTCCTCGGTTACAATGTACTCGTCCGGCTTGAATGTTGAGGAGTCAACATCGAACGAGATCTTGTTGTAGCCGCTGTCGCCCTTGGTAACCTTGACGGTTCCCGAGGCGCCACTGAACTCGCCGCTCTGGCTCTTCATGGTCGGCTTGAATGATGATGAGTAGACCTGGACGAGGATTTCATCGTCAACGGCAAGGTTGGTCTTTGCAGTGATGGTGAACTTGTCGCCAACGTGCTTGTCGCCAATCGTGTCGATGGTGATGGTGGGTTCCTCGACAAGGAACTGGAGCTTGGTGTAGGTATCGTCGACATTTGCGTCGTTGATGCCTTCTGCAAGTGCTTCAGCTGCATCGGAGCCCTGCAGGCTGCTGGATCCGAGGAGCTTGAAGATGTTCGTCCCTGACGTTGCACCACCACCAACTGCGTTGAGCAGCCGGTTGTAGACGTATCCCGTGGTAGTGTCGAGAGTAACATCGAATTCCTTGTTCTGCATCGGGTGCTGGACGACGACGAAGTACTGGCCGCTGGTAAGGTCCTTGGTGTCCTCCTGCTTGATCTCGTACTTGAACGAGGAGTCGGAGTTCACTGATGAGCTCTTCAGAGCTGCATAGTTCTTGCCCATAATCCAGATCTGGACTGTGCCCGGGTCGCCTTCTGCGGTACCGGTGATGAAGATCTTGTCACCCTTTGCAACGGTGGACTGGGATGCTGTTGCAGAGACGAACGGCTTCTTGATGATGATAGAAACCGTGCCGTATGCTGCGTTTGCAAGGTTGTTGCTGTCCTTGTTGCGGGGCTGGCTTACTGCGTAGATGGTGTAGGTACCTGCATCAAGTGCATAATTGGCGGTTCCCCACTTCCATGACCAGGTGTTGTCACCATTGACATCGACCTGCTTAAAGTCGCCTGCAACACCATCACGGACTGCAGCGTTCCTGGGGTCCATGTTAGGATCTGCAATCTGCGAACCCTGAGGCTTGAGGTTGGGACCGATGATGAACAGGTAGGTCTTGTAAGTCTCGGTGTTGGTACCGGAGAACTTGATCTCTTCGCCAAGGTAGTAGGACTGGTCGCCCGCTGCTACGATGGTGACTGCGCCCTTCTCGACGTTGATGTCAACTTCGTCGCTCTTGACGGTAGTACCTGCTGTGACACCATTCGGTTCACCATCGGAGAGTGACTGGGGCAGACCGTTTAAGAACCTCTGCTCGACACGGATCGTGTACTTCTGCGCCTTGGTCCAGTTGTTGGTGAGGAATTCTACAGTCCTCGTACCAGAGGTTGAGGTGTTGATGAGTGCGTAATAGTGGGTCTTGTTGTAATACTGGGTAGTAGTATCATTCGCAACATTCAACCAGATCTTGCCACCGTTCTCCATGGTGTAGTTACCAATCGGGTGGAATGCATTGCCTGATGCAGTAAATATTGCCGGGACAGTTGAGCTGTCGAAGTAGACCTTCTCCTGGTTTGCTGCAATCATCGGGGGCTGGTCATCGTAGCCACCGGTCATGGCAGAGGTGTCCTTGACCCAGACGTAGTAGGTTGTACTGGGCTTACCGGTGATAGTGACGGAGAACGCCTTGGAGCGGACAACGGAGTCCTTGTTGGCCTCGATCTTGACCGTGTCGGAGACGAGGGTGATGGTTCCCGTTGCGGATACCGTCTTGCCGGTGTAGTCAGCGCCTGCGTTCTTGTAGTTGTCCTTCATCTTGTTGAGTGTGGACTCTGCCCAGACAGTGTAGGTGCCAACCGGGTAAGCGTACTGGTTGTTGTAGTCCGTTGCATCGGTCCTCCAATAGTCCAGAGCGGTAGTCGAAGTGGAACCGTTGTTGTAGGGCCAGTACCAAGGCTGGCTGTTGATGAACTGCTTGGTAAGCGGGATCGTCGCAAGGGTTTGACTTGCATTGTTGGCCAGTCCAGTCAGAGTAGCGCCGGACTCGTCCTTCACCTTGATGGTGATGTACCCGTCTTTGTACTCATTGGTGGCAGTCAGAGCATTGCTGACATTTCCACGCTTGTTGTCAGCCGGGTTGAAAACCATATTGGTCTTGACTGAGAAACCAAGCTTCTGACCCTGCGTAACGGACTTGCCGGTCACATCGCTTGCCTGTACGAAGTCCCAGACAGCAATTTCAAGCCGGGGGTCCGCGACGGTGAAGACAACAATCGGGTTTGTGCCGTCGGTTAACGGGGTTGCCTTGTCGGCAGCAAGGAGATACCAGTTGCCGGTGTATCCAACGAAGGACTGCTGGTCAACAGTGAATGACCTGTAGCTGTTCTCCAGATCAACCTTTGCAGACGGGGCAGTTGACGTAATCGTTGCTGCCGATGCCCACCAGCCAACGGTGTAGTTGAGGGGTACATTATCCATTGCGGGATTGGTTCCAGGCGTGAAGCTAGTAGCATAGCTCTGTGCCTGATTCAGTGCATGAGTCAGGTTGAGACCCTGCTCACCAATAAAGATAGTTGCAGTCCGGTTGATTACCGTGTTGTTGTCAAGCGGCCATGCTGCCGAAACCGGCATTACCGCGAGCAGAACGAACAGGGCTACTGCAACCAGTGCAATAGTTAATCGCTTAGTCATGTGTTCAATTCCTCCAAAGTTTACATCATACATTTCAAGCCGCGAACCGCATTCGACAAATGCCGAATAACGATTCTGCGAGCCCCATACTCCGTTTAGACGGAATATGAAACAGTATTTGTAAAAGTGCCAATATATCCTTTGTGGTTGTTTTTACCAGTCAATCCGCTGCCAATTTATGACTGAATTTTAGTTTATGCCACAAATTTCGGTTTTTTTTCAGGCATTTGGCAGCTGTTTGTTGAGGCCCAGACAGAATGGATAATTCACTGATACCCTATATCACGCGCACTTGATTTGATTATTGTATATACAATTGTCTACAGAAATGTACAATATTTGACATTCAAAATGCGGAGTGGCGTGGATACTTAATGAATCAGTATAGAAAACAAATACGTTCCATAATCCACTCATCCTTTTTACCACCATATTTCAGGAATATGTCAGATTACTTCAACAACTCAATTCTGACTATTTTTTGCACATTCTAAATATAACAAATTTCACCACCCTGCCATAATCCAAAATCACCATTCAACAGTTATACAACCTGCTATGACAAACAACTGGATATGCGAGTGATCCGGGCACCAAGCATAGGAAAGGCACACGAACAGGTCATCCAGATGATCCTGGAGAAGGGATGGGTGCTCCAGACCGAGGACCAAGAGGCAACGGTCGAATTTGAAGAGATCGCCATGCAGGTGGATACTCCCCTTGCCGAGCCAACGGTGAGCCCGCACTCCCGGTTCCAGCAGAGGTTTGTCGAACAGTACGCAAAGGATCTCCTCCAAGGATCGAAGGCTTCGTTTGAATATGACTACCACGGCAGGCTCTTCGACTGGGGGGAACGGCTGACAACTGACGGGAAGGCGGTTCATGTCGACCAGATCGCCTACATAGTCGAAAAACTCCGGTCATCACCGGTATCCCGGCGGGCAGTCTCGATTACCTGGAACCCGGTTATCGATGAAAGCCTCGATGACTGTCCCTGCCTCCAGCTCATCCAGTGCGTGCTCCGCAACGGTAAGCTCAACATGCGGGTGATCTTCCGGTCCAATGACATGCTCACGGCCGCCGGCGCCAACATGTACGCTCTCGTCCAGCTCCAGAAGTCCATTGCCGACCAGCTGGGTGTGCCGTGCGGGACATATACCCACATCTCACTTGTCCCCCACATCTACTTCATCCGCGACATGCACGACATCGAACCCTTCTGCGGGAGAGGAAAACTCATCCAGCCGATCGGGGAAGTATGCCGGGCCTGTCAGCGCTGTGATCGGGCAAAGAGCGTGTGAGCGGCACTGATCCGGCAGCCTGTCCGTCACCTTAATTAGGCAACAGCGGCAAAAAGTATGGGTCAAGCAGCCCGGTAGTGTAGCGGTCAATCATAGGGGACTCTGGATCCTCTGACAGCAGTTCGAATCTGCTCCGGGCTATTTTCTTTTCGTACGATTTTCATGTTTGATGCGGTTGATCCTTCAGGCAATTACCGCCGAAAGAATACAGGCAAGGAAGATTGCACCAAACATCCCGCTCCCGCCGATGTTAACTTCCGGTATTTCCTGATCCCGGATACGTGGCAACTGGGCAATTCCTGCACCAAGCAGCGTCCCGGCAGTCCCGGCCACGAATGCCGTCACCGCGGCAAAAAGGCCTGTTCCCCCTGTGAGCAGAAGCCCGCACAGGATTGCCACAAGGCCGGGCATAAAGAGCGGGGCACGGAGCCCGTAGCCCGGAATATATCGCGTTGCAAGCCAGGCAACGATGGCAACGATGATTACGCCAGCTGCAACTGGCTGAAGGATCCCACTTCCTTCAACAACATATGCCCGGTATAAGAGGTAGGCCGATGCTGCAAGCGGGATCACCGCGCCGCCCAAGTTAAGCGAAACCACCGTCTCCCAGACCGGCTGGCGGGCAAAGGAATTTCCTGCTCCAAACAAGGGCATTTCCAGGGTATCGACACGGACCATGTCCCGTTTGATCCGGTAAAGGGGGAGGTTCACAAGACTTCCCATAAGCATGAGGAGGACAACCGCAAGCGCCGCGATCCATGAGAAACCAAGGCGGGTGAAGGCTGCCCCGACAAGCCCGAGGAACAGGAGCGGGATAATCAGGATAACAAGTGCGATCAGCAGCAGCAGGGCGAGGATTGAGAGGGGCCCGACTGAGTGCACACGAATGCCGTTCATGATTCAAGCGACCCCTTTCGAATGCTTTTTGCAGACGATAGCTGCATGATCTTTGTGATAGGGGGAGAGCCAGGTACTCTCGATGACCTCAAGTCCGAAAGCCGCCAGTCGTTCAATCGTTTCTCGGAATACCTCATCGGGGCTCTTCCGGATATCCACACTTCGTGTCTTGAGCATCAGTATCACCTTCCCATCAGGCTTGAGGAATACGCAGTTCCTGATGAGAATTTCAGCCTGGTCCGGCTGCGCAACGTCCTGGTAGAGCAGGTCGACTGCCTCCATGACGGGTGCATATTGTTCCGGGCGGGATGCATCGGCCATGAGAGGGACAATGTTGTCACGCCGCCGTGCCACTTCCAGCAGGTCCTGCATCGGCCGAGGGGCAAACTCAACCGCGTACACAACCTCCACGTAATCGGCAACATGGGAGACCGTTGTACCATTTGCCGCACCAAGATACAACACCTTCATCTCCGGTGCCAGTTCAATCCCGGTGCCTGCATAATAGAGCGCTGCAAGCTTGCTTCGGAAGGGATCCCAGACACGGGCACTGGCAAGCATCCGTTCCCCGTACACGCCCCCCTCGCCACGGGAGACCAGTACGTCACCAATCCGGATCATGATTCCTTTCCTCCCAGCCGGTCGATCCGATCCTGGGCGCGGTCAAGGAATTTAGGGACAGCAACGCCGCGATAATAGTCGAGCCGGGCTGCTATCGCAAGCTTCCCGGCGAGCACCCGTGCAACCTTCCCCCTCAGGTTCCGGGGAGCATTGTGCACACGGCGGTGCTGGAAGATGATCCCGTGCTTGGGCGGAGGGGACTTCGTCCTCAGGTGGGAAAAGAGCGCCGTCCTTGCCCCAAGCACCTGGATAGCACTGGCCGGCAACCGGCTGAGCGGGAGAAGACCCCCTGCATGCGCCATGAGCCGGGCTGCTACGAGCCCTCCGATAAGAGAGCTGGTGTTGGGCAGCACACGGGTAGCACGTAGCGAGACCTCCTTCGCCAGATCCGTTCGTGCAGCCGACAACAGTTCCACCTGGAGTGCAACCTTTCCAAGAGCACCCCGGCCTTTTTCGGAGAGGCGCCGGATCTGGATATGAACCGGCGTTCTCCGGTATTTGCGGGAGAACGTCGGGTGCCTGACCTGATGCCATTCCGCCACCCTCTCGGAGAGGAGGTTGATCACCTCGTCCATCTCGTCGAGCGTTCGGACCATCTGGAGGAGTTCGGTGTCCTTTCCCGCATATTCCTCGCGTATCCGCTGCTCTGATTGGATAAAACAGACCTCGCGGAGCAGGGAGATATATCCGGCCCGGTCCGTGCAGATGCCGCAGGCCATTGCTTCTTCCCACTTAAGTGGGACAAAACCGTCCATCTTAGTCTGGAGCGAATCAAGGCGCTGCGCCAGCGCCAAGGGATCGCCGTCAGCTGCCTGGCACCTGCCGTCACCTGCATCTCCAAACCAGTAGGACTGCATACCGGACAATAAGGATGCGAGTGGCAATAAAGATCGTTAATTCCTGCACCTGAACAGAAGGTCAGGCTCACGTAATCCCAAACGACCACAACATGACCGGAATCATGATCGAACCCATGCAATAAACTGCCGGTAGGTTTATGAGACGCGGCACGAACCCGACTGCCGTTGCGAGGATGAGCACGAGAAGACCGAACGGGCCGGTGAGGAGAATGCTCAGACCAACCACGAAAGCGATCACCACATGGTTGAGGAGCAGGTTATCAAGCCTGCCAATCCTGTGGGCAGAGCGGGACAGCCATACGGTAATGAGGTACGCAGCACAGGCTGCCAGAACTCCCGCTACCATCAGATCGCCCATGGAAGGCAGGGGCAGTTCGGCAAGAGCTGCTATTACGCCGTTCCTCATCCGCTCAAGCGCAAACAGGGCGGCAAGACCAATAAAGGCGTTTGCGGTGTTCGCTGCATTGGTGGCAAGGAGGTATGCTCTCCGGTCCCTGTCATACCCGATAACGGATGCAAGCACGCCGTTTGCAGAAGCGGTTGACAATCCCGGCAGCCAGCCAACGGCGATTCCCGCTGCCGTCCCGAGGACGGATGACCGTGCCACCATCCGGTCAGGTATCCGGATACCCCGGAACTGTTGTTCCGGTATCGTCCCCCGCGATGCTGTCAGGAGACCAGAGATGCCAAACAGACCACAGAGGAGCGGCATCAGGATGGCATTGCTCCCGGTAAGGGTGTGCCAGCCAAGGAAGGCGTACCGGAGGGCAAATATGCCAAGAATACCCGAGACAAGGAAGATCGCAAGCCCCCACAGGGGTGCATCGTTTGTCACCAGCATCCAGCCGACCGCGGCTATCAGCAAAATCCCGATCCACCAGTCGAACCAGGGCTGAAGTGCCGGAAGGAGAAGAAAGCAGACAAGGGACAGGGGCACGGCAATGACCATCGCACAGGCACTCCCGAGTACCGCAATCCGCACCGCTTCCTCCCCATTGCCCTCAAGGCAGAGCGCGTGCGCCGGGAGCACGGCAAGCGCTGTATCAGCATCCGGGATGCCAAGGAATGTCGATGGAATTGCGTCGACAAAGGTATGGGTGATGAGCGCGGAAAAGAGCGTACATGCAAGGGCAACGGGCCCAAGCAGGGCGAGGAACACGGCCTGGAGCCCGACGAGGACGCCCGCAAGGGTATTTGCATGGACACCGGGAATGATCCCGCTGATGGTCCCCAGTATGACTCCAGCAAGGACACCCAGCAGGATCTCAATCATCATTAATATATACGATATTGTGAATAAAAATTAACCGAAATGCATACCATCATCTCCCCGCGAATACTACACCAAAGCAATCCGCCATGAAGATCGCAGTCACCCGCCTGAAAGGAAAAGAGAAGAGCGACGCTTCCCGCTGCCGTGCCTACGGCCACGAATGCTTCAGCGTCCACCCGCTCAGGTCAGAACTGCGCGAGACGGAGATTGCCGCCTTCGTTGATGCAGCCTCCGCCGGTGAGTTTGACTGCATCTTCTTCACGAGCGCCCTGCCGGCGAAGATCATCGCCCCCCGCCTCTCAACCACTGCACGGGTGATTGCCATCGGCCCCCAGACAGCAAAAGAACTCAGGGATTACGCTATCGAATGCGAAACGCTCACCAGTTTCTATTCCCGGGACTTTGTGCCGTACCTGGGCGACTGGATCCGGAGGAAGAGGATTGGTATCCCACGGGCAGATGTCCCGAACCAGAACCTCCTTGACTCGATAACAAACGCAGGGGGGATCGTCCGCGAGTTCCGGTGCTACGGGCTTGAGCCGACCGGTGAGGACCTCCCCCTCGATGATGCAGATGCCATCCTTTTTACCAGCGCCATGTCGTATGCAAAAGCCCGCTGGACACCGCGGGACACGCTCCTCGTCATGGCTATTGGGGAAATAACGGCAGCGGTCATGAACGCCGGAGGGACAGTTCCAGCCGTTATTGGTGACGGTTCGCTCGAAGGTTCCTTGAGTGCGTTGAACGCGTATCTGCAAAAGAACGGAGGTGCCTGATATGGATGTCCCCCACTCACGGGAGGACTCGGAGGCGGTCCATCTCTGGAACAGGGCCGGCATCATCGTTATCGACAAGCCCCGCGGCCCCTCAAGTCACGAAGTCGCTGCATGGGTGGGGAAGATGCTGGGGTGCCAGGTGGGTCATTCCGGTACACTCGACCCGCAGGTCTCCGGCGTGCTGCTCATCATGCTCGGCAATGCTGCCCGACTCGCCCCGCTCCTGCTCCAGCATGACAAGGAATATATCTGCCTGATGCGGTTGCACGGGGATGTGGACCGGGAGCGAATCGATAAACGTGCAGAGGAGTTCACCGGCCGTCTCTACCAGCGACCGCCCCGGAAGAGCGCTGTGAAGCGGAACCTCCGCATCCGCGAGGTCCACAAACTGGAGATCCTCGACGTGGACGGGCGGCTCGTCCTCTTCCGGGTGCACTGCGATGCCGGTACCTACATCCGCTCGCTCTGTCACCACATGGGGTTCGTACTGGGCGTTGGTGCCCACATGGTGGAGCTGCGCCGGACCCGCTCGGGCACTTTCTCAGAATCGTCGATGTATACCCTGCACGATGTGCAGGACGCAGCTGTTGCGGCACGGGAGGGAGACCGATCCGCGTTGGAGAAGATGATTGTATCTGTTGACGCTGCCGTCCCCGAGCTGCCAATCGTGGTTGTCCGCGATGCGGCAATAGACGCGCTCTGCCATGGCGCCTCGCTTGCCGGCGTGGGCGTGGTCAGCACCATGGAGTTTGCCAAGGATCAGACCGTTGCCGTGCTCTCGGGGAAGAAAGAGTTCATCTGCCTCGGGAGAGCGCTTGTCCCGTCTGGTTCTTTCAGGCCCGGCGATACCGGGCTTGTCATCGCGCCGACCACGGTCTTCATGCAGCCGGGCACCTATCCCCGCAGCTGGAAAAAATCTGACAAGGTCTACCCCTCGAAGGCAGAGAAAAAGGCAAAACAAAAAGCGGCAAAGCCGAAGTCCCCGCGTCCCGCAGGAAAAACGGAGAAGCCTACCGGTAAGAAGTCATTCGGAAGACCCGCCCGGAGACCGGACGACCGGGGCAGGAAGAAGAGATACCATTAAAAAAAGCCCCGGCTAACAAATAGGATACACTTTTTGCTGAGGTAGTCTAGCGGTAGGGCGCAGGCCTGGAAAGCCTGTGGTGCGAAAGTGCCTCGGGGGTTCAATTCCCCCCCTCAGCGCTTCTTTCATTTTTTTGTGATTTTCCATGGTTCAAACGGGGGGGTAGTCACCCCCCTCCCCGCCATTTTCAAACCTGAAGGACAAGATCCCTACTCATCCCTGCCACTGAGGGTGGGGTGGGTACCCCTCCTGCATTTTTCCCGTACCGGGGCCCGTCAATAAACCTGCCGGAAATTTATTGCTCATCCAGACAGTTTTTGGCAAAGAGATAATATTCCGGCACGATTTCAAAACCAAGGAAATGCCGGCCTTCCTCTTTTGCCACCAGCGCCACGGTGCCGGAACCAAGAAAAGGGTCAAGGACCAGATCGCCGGGGTTGCTGGAGTACAACAGAATTTTCCGTACCAGTTCCCGGGGAAGCTTGGTCGGGGTCTTCATCTTCCCCTTCCAGTACTCGCGGTTGATCACCCAGACATCCTCAGGATAATGGTCGATCTTGTTGAACGTGTACTGCTTCGGGTCCTTTGCCACGAACAGGATATGGTAATGGCTGGTCACGTATTTCTTCTTCGTGAAGACACCGAACTGGTACTTCCAGATGAGATGGTTGACGGTAGTAAGACCCGCTTCATCGATCCCTTCGAGGATGTCCCGGAGCCGGTTCCACCCGGAAAAGATGTACATGCTGCCGGCCGGAGAGAGAACACGGGCCGCTTCGGCGATCCACTGGCGCGTGAACTCACCGTACTCTTCTTCCGGCACCTCGCGGTATCCCTCGAGAACATTGGATCCCTTCCGGTTGTAATTGAGCCTTTGCGCCCGGAAGTCGATGGCAAACGGGGGGTCGGTGACGATCAGATCGACCGTGCCATCCGGGATGCGGGGGAGAAGTTCGAGCGCGTCGCCCTGGTACAGGGTATCCGGCCGGAATGCGCCGGGCTTCTTCATTCAGCTCTTCCCGCCGGCGTCCCGCCCCATCTGGAAGGCCTTTGCATTGATCTCGATCGTCTTTTTCGGGACCAGCCGCTTCACTGCTTCGAGCAGGTTCTCCGGTTTCAGCGGGATCCACCGGGAAGCCGCGCCCAGCATCACGACATTCTGGGAGAGCGGGCTCCCCGCCTCGGTTGCGATGCGGTCTGCCTCGATAAGGCAGAGGCCGTGTTTTTTGAGTGCGGCGATAATCTCATCCTCGGTCGGGGGAGTGAGTTTCTGGGTATAGACTGACGTCGGTATGACAAGGTTCCTGCTCACAACCGCAGTTCCCTCCTTTTTCAGGTAATGGGAGTACCGCAGCGCCTCCAGGAGGTCAAACGAGATCAGGAGGTCTGCCTGCCCCGGGGGAATGAGGGGGCCGTACAGCCCGTCGATGCGAATATGGCTCTCAACCGAACCGCCGCGCTGGGCCATGCCGTGGGTCTCCGCACCCTTGATGTGCCTTCCCTCGATGAGGCAGGCCTCGCCAAGGATATTGGATGCAAGGATCGTGCCCTGCCCGCCGATACCGACAATCAGGATGTCGAAGCTGCCGGTCATTTCTTTCTCTCCTTGCCAATCGCCCCGACAGGACAGAGCTGGGCGCAGACCGCACAGCCGCTGCAGAGATCATTGATCCGCGCTTTCTCATCGGCGAATTCTATCGCCGGGCAGCCGAACCGTACACAGGTCCCGCACCCGGTGCAGGCTTCGGTGTCGACCTCGTAACGCCCGCGCTTCACGCCCATGCGGCGGGCAGTGATGACGCACATCTGCTTGGCGATAATGACTTTGACGCCCTTCCTTTTCTTTGCCTCCGAGAGGACATTCACCATGCCGGTGACGTCGTACGGGTCAACGGTCTCGACAAAGGTCGCCCCGCAGGCCCGGCAGACCGCATCGAGCGAGATTGTCGGGGTCTCCACGCCGCACGCCGTCAGGCCGGTGTTCGGGTTCGGCTGGTGGCCGGTCATGGCCGTGATCCGATTGTCGAGGATGACGACAGTCATGTTCGCGCCATTGTAGACGGCGTTCATCAGGCCCTGGATCCCTGTGTGCAGGAACGTGGAGTCCCCGATCGTACAGACCACATCATGAGTCTCACCGGAGTGGGCGATCCCGCTGCCAACCGTTATTGACGCGCCCATGCAGATGGTCGTGTCCACGGCCCCAAGCTGGAGGCCGAGGGTATAGCACCCGATGTCGCTAGGGTAAACTGCGTCGCGGAAGACCTTCTTTATTGCATAGAAGGCCCCGCGGTGGAGGCAGCCCGCACAAAGGATCGGGGGGCGGACCGGCAGGTCCGTGACGGGCGCGGGCGCGGCAAGCGGGCTTTTTTTGAGGATGCCTGCCTTCTCCATGATGGCCGCAACTGCCTGCGGCGATAACTCTCCTTCGTAGGGTGCATACCCGTTCTTCTTGCCAAATACCGGGACCGTGCCTGCCACCTGCCGTACCGTCTCCTCGACTTCCGGTGCAAGTTCTTCGATAACCAGGACTCTTTCGTGTTTCCTGACGAAGTCACCGAGCCATTCCTCATCAATCGGGTATGCCCCGATCTTCATGAAAGAGACCCCTTCCGGCAGGAGTTCCTGCACATAGGTAGCCCCGATACCACTCGCGATGACCGCAGTCTTCCCGCGGATCTCGTACCGGTTCAGGCCAAGGTCCACGAGCCGCTTCCGGATGGCGGGCTGCTTCTCGTTGAGCTTCTTGTGAAGTACGCGGGTATGGGCCGGAATCACGACATATTGCCGTGGGTCTTTTTTGAACTCGCCCTTCCGTGTGCTCTTTGTCACAGGTCCGAGCCCCACATCACCCTTCGAGTGGCAGATGCGGGTCGTGGGACGGAAGATCACCGGAATACCAAACTCCTCGGAAAGGGCGAATGCCTCAGAGACCATGTCGTGCGCTTCCTGCACGCTCGCCGGGTCCAGGCAGGGCACCCGCGCGAAGTGCGCATAGCACCGGGTGTCCTGCTCGTTCTGGGAACTGTGGGCGAACGGGTCGTCCGCGCTCAGGATGACAAGGCCCCCGGTCACACCAGTATAAGCGCTCGTCATCAGCGGATCGGCAGCAACATTCAGCCCCACATGCTTCATGGTGCAGATTGCGCGGACACCGCACCAAGCTGCGGCAAGCGCGTTCTCCAGCGCCACTTTCTCGTTCACCGACCATTCAAGGTAATACGGCCGTTCCGGCTGTGCCCGCAGCGTATCGATCACTTCGGACGAGGGCGTACCGGGGTAGCCGCAGACAAAGTCCACACCCGCTTCGAGACAGGCATGCGCTATTGCTTCATTCCCAAGGAGATACTTCCGTTCCATGATCCCAGTTCCGTATAATTACCGTGGTCTTTTTACACATATCCCTATCTAAAGATCCCGGACAGGATCCGTTACCTGCGCTTGTGGATTCACAACCTATAAAAACTCCGGTGGAGTAGTAATTAGGGTAAAATCCAACCAACTATCGGGCCCGTAGCATAGCCAGGTGGTGCGCCCGGCTGATAACCGGGAGGTCATGAGTTCGAATCTCATCGGGCCCATCGCATTTTCATTGTTTTTGCTAATTTTACAATACCTTCACAGCAACGAGACCTGATGGTCTTTTTCATTAGAATAAAAAAAAGGGGCGCAGGATCATTCCTGCTGTTTTTTGCCGAACACGTACCCGATGACAATCTCCAGCGAGGCAAGGAGCGCCTCCTCATTCTTAAGATAGTCATGCATTGCGCGGTACAGCATGAACATGATGTCATAGCCGTAGACCTCGAGCGCCCTCTTTGCTGTGACGGGATTGAGGTAGGAGTCGGTCAAAAACCCGTCGAAACTGTACATCAGTTCGAAGAAATCCCCGTCCTCTGAGAGGACACAGAACTGGTCGACAACGGGCATTGAGGGGTTGTCGGGGCGGAACGCGGATGGCTGTTCGGACTTTCCGAGGATGATCATCTTCTGGGAATAGTACTGGGGGTCGTAGATCTCCCCCTTGGTGTCCTGCTTGCCCTTCTTGAGCATGTTGAGGCCCACGATCTTCACCACCGGGATTGCCGATGTTGCCATATTTTGTAAGAGCCGGGCCTCGTTCTCCCGTATCGTTTCCGCCAGTGCCTTCTCGTTCTCCTGCAGTGCCTCAATCTTCTGCATGAGGGCGTCAAATCCCTTCTCGACATCGTCCATTCTCAAAAACTCCCCGTGTAACAGTCTGTATCAAAGATAAGAAGTGTTCATGCCCGAGCTATAAAACGACTCCTTTCCGGTACCCGGTCATCCCCATGACAAAGGACATGCTGCAGGAAACGGTGAAAGGGTGACAACATGAAATATTTGGTATCCCCCCAAACTTTATCCGCGATCACCGATAACCAAGGATAGATGACACCGGTCGAAGGGCTCGAACTGGCCCCACGGAAGGTCGGGTTTCTCCGCTTCCTTTCAGAACGGGGCGGCAGTGCGCGGACAACGGAGATCGCCGCCCACTTTGGCGTTGATCCCTCCACGATAACCAAGATTATCGGGGATCTGGCAGAGACTGGATACCTGCACCATACCCCCTACTATGGCGTAAGCTTGACCGATGAGGGGAAGCAGTACGCGCAATTCCTGGTGAAGCGTCACCGGATCTTAAGCCTCCTCCTTGTCAGGAACGGGCTCTCCCGCGAGGATGCATGCCGGGAGGTCTCCCGGTTCGAGAGTTTCATCTCCCGCAACGCAATCGACACCATGTGCCGGGCCATGGGCCACCCGCAACTGGGCGCCTGCGGGGAGATCACCCATGATGATGGATGCTTGGCTGAGAATGCACGGCATGAACACGGGAAGAAACGGATCGTGCGCTCGTGAGCCCGTCCATGATCGCAGAACACATCCCGGACCTCGACATCATCACCAGCTGCGCCGAACGGCAGGATTCGGTCTTCTCCCGGGCAAGTCCCTGGACCAAGCTCATCCTGCTCATCCTGATCGTCCTCACAATCACCATCACGAGCACCCTCCCTATCCTTTCCGCCCTGTACACCGTGATTTTCGTATCCTGCATTGCTGCCGGACTCCCCATGAGGAAGATCATTGCCTGGTACGCCATGCCCGTGATCTTTGTGCTCTCGCTTGTGGGGATCCTGGCGTGGACAGAGCCCGGCGTCCCGCTCTTCTCCATTCCTGTCGGAGGGTTTGTTCTCACGCTTACCGACCAGGGCATCATCCTTGTCGTTACCCTGCTCGTTAAGGCGCTCATCTCGGTCACGTTTTCGCTCTTCTTCCTCATGACCACGAAGTATGCCCACTTCTCGGCCATGGTTTCCCGCATCTTTCCTTCGCCGCTCGACCAGGTCTTCCTCCTTGCCTACCGGTTCCTCTTCCTGACCCTTGCCATGGCCGCATCCCTCTTAAAGGCAGTCCGCTCACGGGGTGGGGGACTCATCCGATCCATCCGGGTCCAGGGGCGCCTCTTTGCCGGTATCTTCGGCCTTGTCTTCATCCGTTCCTTCGAGCGTGCTGAACGCGTCGAGAAAGCAATGGTGGCACGGGGATATAACGGGTCATTTTCCGCCCACACGAAGATACCCGGGCCGGGGATTGCCGGGTATGCGCTGATCTGCGCAGGATGTTCTGCAGTATTCCTGCTCGTCTGGATCTCCCCGCATGCGGCTGGAGGGTGGTGAACCATGACAATCATGCGCCACGATCCCGACCACCTGCACTGCGAGCATGAGGATCCCTCGCGTGAACTGATCCACGTTGACTGCGCCAGTCATACGTATCCTGACGGGAGCGTTGGGATCCATGAGATGTGTTTCCATGTCTTAAAAGACGAGATCGTTGCCCTGTGCGGCCCCAACGGCTCGGGCAAATCCACGCTCATCGAGCACCTGAACGGCCTGCTCCTTCCCACAAAAGGCGATATCGTGATTAACGGCAGGTCGGTCACCCGCGGGGAACGCGAGGGCCTCTGGAAAGAGGTGGGGGTGATCTTCCAGCGTTCCGAGGACCAGTTGTTTGCACCAACGGTCCTTGACGATGTCATGTTCGGTCCGCTGAACCTGGGCATGGCACCGGAAGAAGCGAGAACGGCGGCGCTCGAAGCGCTTGAGGCAGTCGGTGCCGCAGAACTTGTGGGTAAGCTGCCCAATTACCTGAGCGGCGGGCAGAAGAGGCTTGTCTCGATAGCCGGGATCCTTGCCATGAAGCCGCGGATTATTGCCATGGACGAGCCGACCTCCGATCTGGATCCCGTCCACAGTGCCCGGATTGAACGTCTCATCGTGGAGCTGAAAACACGGTATGGCATCAGTGTCGTGATCGCCACTCACGACCTCGAACTCGCGGCACGGATCGCAGACCGCATCTGCCTTGTCAGAAACGGGGCGGTCTTTGCAGAGGGGAGTCCGCGCGATGTGTTCTATGACTCCGATCTGATCCATGAGGCGGGGCTGAAACAGCCGGATACGGTCAAGACATGGCTTGAGTACTGCAGGTCACAGGGAGGGAAACGGGACGAGCGGCCTGTCACAAGGGTGGAACTGGTGCGGCTGCTCGGGACAGGTCCTGGCAGGTAACCGGAATGTAAGGACCCGGAAAGTTTGGGGTGTTACCAAACATTTCCTCATGTTTTTATGTTTCCCGGAATAATGGTTGATCAGACAGCATCGTTCACCCGGGGAGGAGTGAGAAACCATGGCACACATCCATCTCGAAGACGGGGCGTTCCCGCTCACCTGGGTCCTTGTCTGGTGGCTCCTTGCCCTTGCATGCATCGGGATTGCACTCTGGATCTTACGGTCTCAGGGGCGAAAGGATACCGGCAGGATCACCGTTGCCGCGTTTGTGACGGCAGCAGCCTTCGCGCTCTTCCAGGTCAATATCCCGCTCTTTGGCGGAGTCCACCTGAACCTGACACCCCTTGTCGGCATCCTTGCCGGGCCGGTGCTCGGTTCCCTCGTGATACTGGTCATTAATATCCTCTCGGCAGCCATCGGCCACGGGGGATGGGGCCTTGTAGGGGCAAACGTGCTCGTGAACCTTGCCGAGGTTCTCATTGCATGGGCGGTCTTCCGGGGATCCCGCACGTTCATTCCCGATCTCTTCTCCCGGGCAGCGATTGCCACATTCGCCGGACTCTTCTGCGGCAACCTCATCATGATCGCGATCATTTTGCTCTCCGGGGTCCAGGGGATAGCCCAGTCATCGGGACAGGTCCTTGCCGGCCTCTCTCTCATTGTCGCCGTGAACATGGGAGTGGCCGTGATCGAGGCGCTCATCTCGGGACTCATTGTGCGATATATCGGGAATGTCCGGCCGGACCTTCTGGGAGAGCAGGGACGATGACAGGGCTTCTGGAAAAGCGGGGGCTGATTCTCTTCTGCTTGATCGCAGCCATCCTCCTTGCAGCCGCGATCCTGGCATTCCAGGCAACCGGGCCGCAGGGTATCGAGGAACGGTTCCATTCGGCCGCCGGCCTTTCTTTTGAGGAGCATGGGGAGGATGCAGGACACGGAGAGGACGGTGGTGCCGGGTTTGCTATCGAAGGCAACCCGCTGCTGTACGGGATACTTCTCTGTTGCCTTGCACTCGGCTGCGCTGCTCTTTACTATCATTACCGGATCTGAGCAGGCCACATTCCGGTGTGGACGTGCAGTCAGGTCACCCGCTCACCAATGAAAAAGTACTTCCGGTCTTTCCTGAGCACGGCATGCCCTTCATATCCCACCGGCAGGTCCTCATTGATGACGATGCCCTGGTAGGCCGGGGAACGGGCCATGACGGAACCTTCCCGGATCGTTTCCGTGACAATGAACGGGACCTCCCGCCCAAGCCAGGGCCGGTTTACCTCTGCATAGACCTGTTCGGAACAGGACAACATGATGCGGGAGCGATTCTTTTTGACGGAATCTAGGATGTCCTTTTCCTGCGAGAGGGGCGTGAAAGGCCGTTTCGAGTACCGGGTCACGTTCACCTTGTTTGGCCGGAGGCGGCGGATGAGGTCGATCGAGGCGGAGAAGTCCTCCTCCGTTTCCCCGGGGAACCCGGCGATCATGTCGGTCATCACCGTGATCTCCGGGTAGCGTTTCCTGAATGCGGCGATAATCCTGCAGAAGTCCCGGACCGTATACTGCCGGCCCATCCGTTCCAGGATGGTGTCGGATCCGGACTGTACCGGAAGGTGGAGGAATCGAAAGATCCTTTCTGCGGAGAAGGCATCAATGATCGCATCGAGATCGTCCATGACCGTTGCTGGATTCATCATCCCGACACGGATGCAGTAGCTCCCCGGGGGATCGCCAATATCGTTCAGCAGGCCGGCAAGGGACAGGCCGATATCCTTTCCATAGGAACTGACATCCTGGGCCGTCAGTTGGATCTCTGCTGCACCACACGCGGCATATGCTGCCACCTGCCTGCGGACCTCGTGCAGGGGAAAACTCCGGAGCGGGCCCCGTGCCTGCCGAGTGATACAATAGGTACAGGTGCCGTTGCACCCCTGTGCAAGCTGCACAATCCCCACACTGCCGGCGGCAACCGTGCCCACCCGGCGGTACCACTCCTGTATTGCATCCGGTGCAATGAAACCGGGATCGCAGACCGAGAGGATAGCCTCCTTCTGGACCTGAGGCATGCAGCCTGTAACAAAGAGATCCCGGTCCCGCAGCGCCGAGAGCCTGCGAAGCATCCGCCGCTCTGTCGGCCCGACCACCGTGCAGGTATTGACGATGACAACGTCGGCATCATCCACAGAATCGGCAATACTGCAGCCCCGGTGTTTCAATACCTCGGTGAGTTTGGCCGTATCCCCGAAATTATACCGGCACCCGTAGGTTTCGATACAGACCCTCCGGTTGCAGAGCCCGGGCGGAAGGTTATCATAGTCACCGGATTGTGGTTCACCAGGTGCCATCGTTTCGCCATATGATATTTCCGGACACAACACTTAACCGATTGCACCCGTAACCTGTTTACCATGTTACGGATCGGGCTGCTCGGCTGCGGCAACATCGGGCATATCATTGCACGCCATGCAGGCCGGTTCACGATCGTGGCAGTGTTTGACCAGGTCCCCGATCGCGCCCGGGAGATCGAGGCAATTTCCGGTGCAACAGCGTACCGGGAATTCGATTCCTTTATCCAGGCTGGCTTTGACATCGTGGTCGAAGCCGCGTCAGTCAGCGCGGTCAAACGGCATGCGCCGGACGTGCTGGCTCACGGAAAAGACATGGTGATCATGAGCGTCGGCGCCCTGACCGACCCGGGCTTCCGGAACCTGATCCGGGCAAAGGCCCGCGAGAACGGCAGAAAAGTCTACATTCCGAGCGGGGCAATCTTCGGCCTCGACAACCTCAAGATCGGGAGGATATCGACACTCAGAAAGCTCCTGCTCCGGACAACCAAGAGCCCTGCAGCGCTGGGAATCGAGGCGCACGAACGGCGGCAGATCTTTGCCGGGAAGGCCAACGAGTGTATTAAATCCTTCCCGAAAAACGTCAATGTGTCGGTTGCCATGAGCCTTGCTGCCGGCATGGATGCCGATGTCGAACTCTTCGTTGATCCCGCGGTGGACCAGAACGTCCACGAACTCTTCATTGAAGGAGACTTCGGCGAGACCTATGTCCGCGTCACCAACATGCCCAGCCCCGACAACCCTGCAACCAGTTACCTTGCCGCCCTCTCCGTGCTCTCGCTCCTGGAGAAGATGGACGACCCGATCGTTGTCGGAACATAAGGGATGAAGATGGGATGGGTATGACGGTTCTCGATGAATTGCTTGATTTCCTCAAAGAAGATACCCCTGCGGGCGATGTGACGTCAGAAGCGGTTATTCCCGATATCACCTGCACGGCCGCCATCCGCGCGGAACAGGATGGCACCCTTGCCGGGATAGAAGAGGCGACACTCCTCTTCACCCACTTTGGTATCGCGGTCACGAACGGAAAACGGGATGGTGACACGGTAAGAAGGGACGAGTCCGTTCTCACCTTTTCAGGAACTGCGAAAAACATCCTCCTTGTCGAGCGGACAGCGCTCAACATCCTCGGGCGGATGAGCGGTATTGCTACCCGCACGGCAGCCATGGCGGCAATCGTGAGACGCGTGAACCCGGCATGCCGGGTGGCCGGCACCCGGAAGACCTGCCCCGGCTTCCGGAGGTTTGACAAGAAAGCCGTGCAGATCGGCGGGGGCGATCCCCACCGGATGAACCTGAGCGACGGGATCCTGATCAAGGACAACCACCTTGCTATCGTGCCTCTCGAAAAAGCCATCCATAAGGCCCGGGCGCACTCGGCGTACAAGAAGATCGAAGTCGAGGTTGAATCGGCCGCAGATGCCGTACGGGCTGCCCGGGCCGGCGCAGATATCATCATGCTCGACAACATGATGCCGTTGCAGGTGCAGGAGACGCTTGCATCGCTTCAGGAAAACGGGGTACGGGACCGCGTTGTCATCGAGATCTCCGGGGGAATCGATGAGGAGACGCTTCCGAACTATGCGGCCTGCGGCGTAGATGTGATCAGCATGGGTTCGCTCACCCATAGCGTGCGGAACATCTCCTTCAGCCTTGAGATCCGACCGGTCACCACTGCCTGAACCGATCTTTTCCTTTTTTATTCCCTCACCCGTGAGATTCGGGAAAGAAACCATTATCTTGGGTCATCCCAAATGGGAGGTTGTTGAGGGAACAATGCAGGAGAATGAGGTGTCACCCCCATTACCGGAACCAGCAGGGCCGGCCAGTGTGGAAGACCCGGAAGTGATCGAAGAGCGGCGGAAGCGCCGCGTCCGCGGCCTGATTGCCCTGCTGAAGGATCCCAACCTGAATTTCCGCTGGCAGGCTGCGGAGATGCTCGGGCCCGAGCGCGATCCGGAAGCTGTCGGCCCGCTCATCGAAGCCCTGAAAGACCCGTATGTCGATGTCCAGTGGCTTGCCGCAAAGTCGCTGGGCCAGATTGGGGACAAACGGGCGCTGGAGCCCCTGCTGGAGGCATCGGCATCAGATAACAAATGGTTACGGGAAGGTGCTGCGTGGGGTCTTGGGAAACTGAAAGATCCCCGGGCTGTTGACCGCCTGATCGTTCTCCTCAAGGATATGAAGACCCGTGTCCGGAAAGTGGCAGCCTGGGCGCTGGGGGCAATCGGAGACAGGCGCGTCGTGCCCAACCTGACCGAATCCTTAGGCGATCCCGATGCGACAGTCCGCGAGGCTGCGCGAAATGCGCTACTCTCTATGGGTGCCGAGCCGCAGGAGCCGGCCGGGTCCCCGTCGCCATCATAACCATCACCTCCTTACGGGACGATCCACACGCTGTTTTCCTGTCAGGGGTGCGTCGTAATCCGAAGATCATCGGTATTGCTGACCACGATCTCCTTGTTCCCCCGGTACGTCTCCACGATCCCAAATGCCCGTACCGTATCGTTCCGGTGTATCACGCGCCCCTGAGCGACAGGTGCCGGAACAAAGATGGTGGTATTTGCCACGAGAAGGGTGAGATGCCCGCCATTTTCAATAAGGTTCACCCTGCTGACAGTCCCCTCGATGACAACCAGTTCGCCGTCCGGCGAGTCACCAGAGAACGGCCGGGCGAACGGCTCTTTCCCGATAAGGGTCAGGGCACTGTTTGCCGTGATGACGACAACCGCCACCCCCACAAGCAGGAGAAGGGCGATGCGTTCCTGGCGCATGAACATGGACTATCGTATAAAAATTATTGTATAAATAACCGACAAGTTGATATGTTAACAGTGTTAACATCACTCACATGCAACCAGCAACACTACCACCATCCTCGAAGACGGTGCTCCAGATCCTGGATGCCGGCGGTTCGATGACCCACAAGGACATTGTCCAGCAGAGTCGCCTTGCACCGCGGACCGTCCGGTATGCGTTAAAGAAACTCAAGGAGCGCGGCCTCATCATCGAGAAGTTCAACTTCCGGGATGCCCGCCAGATCATCTACCAGAACAGGTCATCCTACGTGGAAAAGCCCCAGAGTGCATTTGCATGACCAAGCACTGCTGTACCCTGATGCACTGCGACACCATGGTCAGGAACCTTTTGCCCCCCATGCGGGCCGAGATGGTCTTCCGCCTGGTGCAGAAGCAGGGACTGAGCCAGAGCGACGCGGCAAAAAAACTTGGTGTCACGAGAGCGGCAGTCTCCCAGTACATGAGCAGGAAGCGGGGTGCAGGAGAGGTCGAGATCTCCTCAGAACTTGACCTGATGATCGACCGCTGGGCTCTTGCCGTTGTTACGGGTGAGAGCGACATCAATCTCTGTGATGTATGCCAGTGTGCCAAACAGAAGACCCCGTTCTGACCTTTTCTCATCAAACAATTCCGGGATAGTTCTCCGGCAACTCAGGATTACGTCCTCCTGCGATAGTACCCGTATCCCAGCAGGGCAGCAACAACCAGCAGCGCTATTATAAATTTTGCATAATCCGTTCCAGGACCGGGTGTCTTTACGCCCGGGTTCCAGTCCTCTTCGAACACGGACGTAAAATACTCTGCAACACCGGGATGGTCGATGATTACACCGGCCTCCCGGTTGAAATTCGGGGAGTTGCTGTTCCAGTTGACACTGCTGACCAGAACCTTTCTGCCGTCGACAATGACCCCTTTGTTGTGGATCTTCGCAAGACGGCTTATTTCCAGGTCTGCCAGCCGGGCTTCGAGCGGGAGGTGTTCGGCCGTGGCAATGCGGTTGATGATTTCTACCATCTCGTCATTGTCATTTTTTCCTTCGGTATTGTACCAATAGGAGTCCAGAAGGACCCGCACTGTGACCCCGCGGCGTGAGGCATCGATTGCCGCAGCGAGATAAGGGTTCAACGTGAACCGGGTCTCGTTGGTGATATAGGCTTCCTCGATATCGATGCTCTTCTCTGCAGAGGCGATCAGTGCCGTCACCTGGCTGCTGGTGTCGGGCGCAAGGACAGGGCTGACGGTTGCACCGGTAAACGTCTGCGGGTGAAATACCGGTGTGTGCGTCTCCGTGGAGATGACTTCTCGCCGTCCGGGCCCGCCGGAATAAGGGACAACAGATGGGCTCCGCAAGTCCTCCTGGAAAACCGTGGCGAAATATCCTGCCATGGCAGGATCGTGCACGACAACGCCCCACCCCCGGTTGCCCGAGATCCCTTCCGGTGCAAATCCGTTGTACTTGAAATTCTCACTCACGACAAGGACCGTTGTCCGGTCGATGACAACATACTTGGCATGATCATACCGGTAGGGAGCATGTGCGGTCCCGGACGACACCATTGCATACACAGGGATCCCGCTCCGGTTCAGGTCCCACAGCGCTGCTTTCTCTTCTTCACCGATACCCCCGACCGGCCCTCCTTCAACGAGAACCGTTACCGTGACACCACGCGCCCGGGCGCGTGCCAGCGCATCCGCCATGGCCGGGCTCGAAAACTCGTATACATTGAGCAGGATCTCCCCGGATGCGTTGCCGATCACCGACAGGAAGGCCTCATCGGAACAATCCGGGGAGACGAACGCCGTTACGGTCACGTCAGAGAAATCTGCTGGGAGGAAGCGGGACTGCCCGAGCATGAGCGGGCGCGGATCCCATATTCCTCTCTCAAGAAAATGCACCTGCCCTTCGCGTGCCGCAACATCACGGGGCCAGGATACCTGCTGAATGAGAGTTCCCCGGTCGTATACCATGAGCGAGTCGTTGGCATTGGCCATGCGCAGGGATTTGCTGCTGATCACGTCCGGAACCACATCCGACGAATCCTGCCACTCATATGCCGGCAACCTCCCGTGGCTCTGGAGAAATGCAGTCCCGTTCCGTGCAATGGTCAGGGTACCAGCGATGGAACTGCCCGGGGGAAAGGAAAAACCGCTCTTTCCATCGGATACCGTGATCGCGTCCAGCGGGCCGTACCCCGAGAGAACAAGATACTCGTCGGGGTCACCTGCAAGGTAGGGATCCGGGCAGAACTCGGTGATCAGGACCGTCCCTGCTGCACCGGCTGTTGCAGGAATGACAAGAAGAACCATGAGGAGGAGGAGACAACGCATAGATGAAGTGTTGCGTGTCAACTAACTTATATTGTGTGAAATATTTTTCTTTGGGGATGGTTAGATGGTGCCTACACCGAAAAGAGAGAACAGAAGACCGCTGGTCGTGAAATTCGGAGGGAGCCTGTACGACAGCGTCCCATCGCTCATTCCCGTGCTCTCTGTATCCCCGCGCCCGCTCCTCATTGTCCCGGGAGGGGGGCCCTTTGCCAATGTGGTTCGGCAGGCAGGTCTCGACGACGAAATGGCACACTGGGAGGCAATCGCTGCAATGGACCGGTATGGAGAGTACGTGGCGTCATTTGGCCTGCCCGTCACAGAACAGCCTGTCCCGCCCGAAACGCCGACGGTCTTCCTTCCGCTGCGCTGCCTGAAAGAGCGCGACCCCCTGCCTCACTCCTGGGACGTCACCTCGGATACGATTGCCGCGTGGATTGCCGCAGAGCTCGGCCTCGACCTCATCCTTCTCAAATCTGTGGATGGGATCCCTTCAGGACTCGGGGTTCTCGATCAAGTGAGCGCGGTGGTGGAGACCGATGTTGTCGACCCGCTGTTCATCCCCTTTGTAATAAAAAATAAGGTCGAGACCTTCATCCTGAACGGGAGACACCCGGATCTCCTTGCAGGATTCCTCCGCGGCGAACCGGTATGGGGGACACAGATCAGTACAACCTTTTAAAGGTTCCAAAAGAGATACTATAGGAATCCCTGGAGGAGCCAAACATGTCAGATAAGAAGTGTACGTCCTGCAATGCCCCGCTTGCAGATGAGGGCGCAACAGAATTCGGTTGCCCCGCGTGCGGTGTCGAGATCAGCCGGTGCTACCGGTGCCGGGAGCAGAGCATCCCCTATACCTGCCCCAAGTGCGGATTCGGGGGACCGTAAGTCATGGGCAGTGTCGCAGTCATCATGCGGGTCATGCCCGAGTCACCTGAGGTCAACCTCGATGAGCTCAAGAAAGCGCTGAAGGAGAAGCTCCCCGGCATCCAGGATGTCAAGGAAGAGCCCATCGGTTTTGGCTTGAAGGCCATCAAGTTCGCCGCCATTGTCAACGATGCCGGTGGCGAGACAGACATGCTCGAAAAGACGATCGGTGCTATTCCCGGCGTCGAACGGGCAGAGATTATCGAAGTAACCCTGACATAACACGTCAGCCGGGTTTCTTTTTTTCGTTTTATTGCCGTTCCTGTTCCAGCGTTTTAATAACTGAATCGGTACTTGCGCGGATCTTTTCCACGGAATCGCGGAACGCGATCACTTCCGATTCGTCAAGCCGGATGGTGATGGGAAACACGCCCTGACGGTTGACACGGGCAGGCACCCCGATACAGATGTTGCCGATGCAGTGGACTTCCCTGTGGATGAAGGCAGAGACAGTGAGGATCCTGTTCTCGTCAAGCAGGATTGTCCGCACGAGGGTTGCGATCGCTTCTCCCGGGCCGTAAACGGTTGAACCCTTGTTCTGGATAATGCGGTGACCGCTGCATTTCACGGATTCGATGAAATCCTTGACCGGTAAGTGCGAGAACTCCGGCAGGTTCGAGATCTTGATACCGCCGATGGTGGTCGCAGACCAGAGGGGGACAAGGCTGTCGCCGTGCTCGCCGATGATACGGGTATGCACCTCGCTGACATGGACATGGAAGTAAGATGCAATCAGGGCCTTCAAACGCATCGAGTCAAGGTGGGTGCCAAGGCCGAAGACCTGGTGGGGCTTTAACATCGAAAACCGCAGGGCAACGCTGGTCATCACGTCGACCGGGTTGGTAACCACAAAGAGCTTGGTGTCCGGGGCGACCTTGCCGATGGTTTCTGCTATCGGTGCCACGATCCGTGCATTTTCCAGCGCCAGGTCGAGCCGGTCCTGCCCCGCTTTCCGGGGAACGCCGGCAAGGATAACGACAATATCCGAACCGGCAGCATCGTGCAAGTCGGTTGTCCAAGTGACACGGATGTCCGTGCCCCGTGCAGCGAACGAGTCCATCAGGTCCTGGGTTATTCCCATTAAGAGGGCTTCGCGCCCGGGCCTGCCATGGAGCAGGATCTCGTCGATGTGCGGGATCGATGAGATGGCATGTGCTGCAAACATCCCGACATTGCCTGTTGCGCCGACAATGGTCACCTTAACCATGATAATCGTAAGAGTGGGGACATGTTCTCGGTCGACTGTACGTTTCTGCGTTCACCAAAGCGTTCATCCTCCGCCCCGTTACCCCATGGGCGCCGGATGTCTGCGGTTAGTCTGCTCCCTTCCGGGCCTGAACCGGTCCCCGCAGCAACAGGTCGCCATTCCCTCCGGAATTTTGAACACTGTCCATCGACCTCATGGGACGAGGTTTCAACGTCAGAACACACAGGCTCCCGCAGGCCGTTGCAGCCTCGGTCAAACTTCGCCCCCCGCGTACCGACGGTTTCGGGTAACAAGTGACGCCGAGCCACCCGGGCTAGTCCCCATATACTTTTGTACACCGGCCAATAAAGGCTTGTTACTCCAAGCGCGATTGCGAGAACCAAAACGCGGTTTCCCGTCACGGGATGAAGACCTCTCCCCCGGCCCGGTCCAGCCATTCTTTCCGGATCTTCGCGGTTGCAGCCGCATCCTTCTTCTCGAACAGGTCCAGTGCTGTCAGGGGCACAAGTCCGGGCGCGAGAATGCGCGGAAGCTCGCGGAAATCCCCCTGGTAGACTTCGATGACCTGATCACCTTCCGTCTCGGCGATCTTCACCGGCTCTTTCACCACCGGGTGTTTTGCCATGTCCTCGACCTGCTCGAAGATCCGGATGCGGCCGACAAAGAGGTACTCCCGGTTCACCTCGAGGTTGAACGCGGACCAGAACGCCGACGCGTACCAGGCATCGTTCATCACCACCCGGGGAACGCCCAGGCAGGCTGCCGTGAGGCCGAGGGTCCCGACACCGGAACAGGCATCAATGAAGTACGGCACCGGCGGGCTCCCCACGCGCTGCTGCACGGAGCGGATCTTCGGGTAACCGGCCCGCGGGAACTCGATATGGACAAGCGACTGCTGCTTGTACATGACAAGCGGGCCGGTTGCAAGGGGAAAGACATCGGCCCGCACATCGCACCCGGCAAGGAGCTCGTAGACCCGGGGCACCGTGTTCCCGTCAGCGGCAGCAAGCCCCGGCACAAAATCGCCCGTCCTGACAACGCCGCGCAGCTCGGGGACTTCCCGCATGAGCCGTTCCGCGGTCTTCTTTGTCACGCGGGAGGAGAGGAGGACCAGCGATTTTTCGGGAAGGAACGGCGGCCGGTCCATCGCAAACCCGGGGTGGATAAGCGGCGACCCTGCTGCGATGAGCGGGTCGGTCTTTTTGAGGTCGCCTTCCTCCACCATTACCACCCAGATATGGGCAAAGACCTCATCGATGAACCGCTTCCCGCAGGAACAAGGTTCGCCATAGTCCATGGATGGCAGGGGGAGGCGCTTGTCCAACATGCGGATGCTGCATTCCGCGCAGGGAAGAAAAACCGTGGGGAGCGTTGAGAGGATGTCCCGCGCGGACTTCACGCAGTCGCTTGCGCACACGGGACACTTCATGGTGCTTTCTATCAAAGTCCCGGAATACAAAGGTTTTCATATCGTATTCCACAAAAAACACCCCGGCAGGAAACAGCCGTATAGGACAAGGAAGAGAAAAACCGGGCAGTGGGCCCGAAGGGATTCGAACCCATGACCGCCCGGTTATGAGCCGGGCGCTCTAACCGGACTGAGCTACGGGCCCCAAGCGCCCCCCACAGGGCTCGAACCTGTGACATTCGGATTAACAGTCCGACACTCTACCAACTGAGTTAGGGAGGCACGCGTCTTCGCGTCCTAATAGATTCTTTCTGAGTACTTTTAAAGGTAACTATAAGGTCGTAGGACCGGAGATCCGGCAGGAGCAAGCCAGAGATTACTCCCATCCTGCTCATTCCTCGCGTTTCATCGATTCGATCAGCCGGATCAGGTCGTCAAGGTCCTCGTTCAAGTGGGTAAAGAGTTCAACGGTCCGGGCCGTTGCCACGGCACCCTCCGGAGATGCGCGGATATATCCCAGCTGTTCCAACACATGGAGGGAATACCGGATGCGGTGCGAAGGTTCCCGTAACAGTTCGGAGAGCTTCATGATCCCTATCGGCTGGTGATCCGCCACGGCACGGGCAACCTCAAGATGGCGGCTGATCAGTTCGACCTCGTCCTTCATCTTCTCAAGCATCTTCCCTCACCCATCCTCAATGGTCCGGCTTACTCCGGCTTATCCACATCTTCCTTTTTCTCTGGTTGCTGATGAAGCCATGCCTTCGTCAGCTGGTACCGCTTCCGGAAATCCAGGGAGAGGAGCGCTGCAACAATCAGCATGACAGCTATCAGGGGCAGGCGGTAGGTTTCAAGACGTTGCGGCAGGAGGAAGAAGAAGAGGACAGATACGGCGACAAGGAGAATGATGATGTTCAGCTCTACGGCAAGGTGATAAAACTTCCACCGGAACTGGTCTTTCGCATTCTGGTCCATCGCAACAATTGTGCTTCCGGAATAAAAGTACTTGACGTTTCACCGCACATATTCCGGGCAGATGGATCCACTTTCCGAGGCAATCAGGAAGAGCGGGGCGGATGCGTACGTGATGTATGCCAGCTCGCGCGACGCGGACATGCGCTACATGACGAAGTTTGTGACAAGCGACCCGTTCGTCTTTTTCCGGAAATCCGGGGGGAAAGATACGATCATCATCTCCCAGATGGAAGTCGGGCGCGCGTCCCGCGAATCGCCTGCGGCAGTGATGACACGGGCCGAAGCGCACCTGCCGGAGATCTTAAAAAAAGAGAAAGACCCGCTCCGCGCAACAGCGAAAATGATTGCCGGGCAGGCCGGAAAGAAGATCCTCGTCCCCCCCCAGTTCCCGGTCGGGCTAGCCCGTGCACTGGAGAAATACTGCACCGTGATCGTAGATTCCGGGACGATCCTGTCCATGCGGGCAGAGAAGTCACATGCCGAGATCGCCGCAATGCGCCGCGTCCAGAAGGTGACCGAGACTGCGCTCGGTCTCGGCGTTGAGCTGATCCGGAAGGCCACGGTTAAGAAAGGGATCCTTTCCCTTAAGGGCAAGCCCCTGACCTCGGAAGATATCCGCTTCGTCATGCACACCCATCTTCTGTCCTGCGGTTGCACAGCAGTTGACACCATCGTTGCGTGCGGCGGGGACACAGCAATCCCGCATGCCACCGGCACCGGACCCCTGCGGGCAGACGAGCCGATCATCATCGACCTCTTCCCGGTCGAGGAGGCGAGCGGCTATTACGCTGATATGACCCGCACGGTGGTCAAGGGCGAACCCTCGAACGAGATCCGGGAGATGTACGATGTCCTGTGCGAGGCAAAACACCTCGCGACATCGCTGATAAAACCGGGCGTGCCGGGGGCTGATGTCTACCAGGCAGTCGTGGACTTCTTTAAAGACCACAGGTACGAGAGCGATACCCGGGGATTCACCCACAACCTCGGGCATGGCGTGGGATTGCAGGTGCACGAGCTGCCGACCGTGGGACCGGCAGGAACGGAGCTGAGTGCCGGGAACGTGATCACCATCGAGCCGGGCCTGTACTATCCCGGCACCGGCGGAGTCCGGCTTGAGGACATGGGAGCCGTCACTGCAAAGGGCTTCTCCAATTTCACGCACTTCTCCGAGGAGCTGGTCCTGTGAAGGACGACATCCTGGAGAACTACCGGACTGCCGGTTCCCTTGCATCGCGGATCCTCCGCGAAGGTGCGCAGGGGATCCGGGTTGGGGCATCCTACCTCGATCTTGTCGAATCCATTGAGGCGCGGGTGAAAAACGAGGGGGCAGCGCTTGCATTTCCGCTCAACCTCTCCTTGAACGAGGACGCTGCGCACGACACGGCTTCCCCGGGCGATGAACGGGTCTTCCATAAGGGGGACGTGGCCAAGCTCGACCTCGGGGTGCAGATCGACGGCTACATTGCCGACACCGCTGTGACGGTCGACCTCGGGAACAACTCGCTGCTGCTCGACGCATCGAAGGAAGCCCTTGAAGCAGCGATCCGGGCAATAAAACCCGGTGTGCATGCCGGGACACTGGGGGCCGCCATCCAGCAGGAGATCGAGAGGAGAGGGTATCGCCCCGTTTCCAACCTCACCGGCCACGGGCTGGGCCAGTACGTCCAGCACGGCCCTCCGACCATTCCCAATGTCGGTACGGGTGGGGGGACCGTGATTGAAGAAGGCATGGTCTTTGCCATCGAGCCGTTCGCGACAACGGGAAGTGGTCGCGTAGGGGAGAAATCACGGGCAGAGATCTATTCCCAGATCTCAAATCGCCCCGTACGCATTCCGGCAGGCCGCACCATCCTTGAAAAGATCCGGGACCGCAGGGGGCTGCCATTTTCCCGCCGCTGGCTCTTGGAGAAGAAACTCGATCTCGCCCTTCCCGCGCTTGTGCGATCGGGGACGCTCCATGTCTACCCGGTCCTTGCCGACATCCCCGGCTCCCTTGTCTCCCAGCACGAGCACACGGTCATTGTGACCAGCGATGGCTGTCTGGTGACAACCCGGTAAGAGACCGACAAGAAACCTTATGCATGCCGGCGCCGATTAATTAAGGTTACAGCCATGTCCGGAGACTCTGACACCCTGCGTATCATGGAGATCGTGCTGACCGCCGAGATCTTCAACCAGAACCCCGAACTTGACATCAACGACATCACGCCCCTCTGCCGCGATGTCTTTGGTGCCACCGGTTCCGAGATCAAGCGCCCGGTCTATGTCAGCGACGGGCTGATCAAGCGTGCCCTCTCCATTGCCGACGCCCACACGAAACTTGTGGCAAATCCCTTCATCTCGTACGAGGAGTTCGGCCAGCGGCTCAAGATCACGGCCCTCGAACCGGCCGGGCAGTGGTTCCTCAAGCAGGGGGGCAAGCCGTTCCTCGAAAAGAACCCGGCGCTTGCCTTCTATTTCGAGAAGATAGGCGGGTCCAACGGGGTGTCCTATAAGGACGTGCGGAAGGTAAATCCCCCGTTCGAAGACACCAAGGCCCACCTGGATGCACGGATCTCCAGACTCATCAGCGAGGACGAGAAACTCCGGGGAGCGCTTGACCTCGTCATCCTTAGCGCCCCGGACGAGATCGAACAGCATATCGACGACCTGGTCTGCACGGACGACCAGATCGCTATCATCAACAAGATCCAGCACGCTCTCGACCACCGCGACTTCCTCCACCGGCACCGGATCTACGAGATCGGCAAGCTCCTCTTTGTCGGGCCGCCCGGCACCGGCAAGACCTCGCTTGCCCTTGCCATGTCCCGCACCATGCACATGCCGGTCCTCGAAGTCCGCCTCTCGATGGTCACCTCGCAGTACCTTGGCGAGACCTCGAAGAACATCGACCGCATCTTCGACCTGGCCAAGCAGCTCGCCCCAGCGATCCTGTTTGTCGACGAGTTCGACTTCGTGGCAAAGAGCCGCACCACCGACGACCATGGCGCCATGAAGCGGGCGGTCAACTCCCTCTTAAAGAACATCGACCGGATCAACTTGATCCGGAACGGCGTCCTCCTGATCGGTGCAACGAACCACCCCCAGCTGCTGGACGAAGCCGCCTGGCGGCGTTTCGACGAGGTAGTGGAGTTCTCCCTTCCTGATGAGGGGATGCGGAAAGACATATTGAAAAAGGTTACCTCAACGCTCCACTGCACTGTCGATTACGCAGCCCTTGCAAAGAAGACAGAAAGATTCTCCGGTTCAGACCTCCGCATGATGATCAAGGAGGCAATCCTCTCGGCGCTCATGGACAAGAGGAACGATATCCGGGAGAGCGATATCGAAAAGGGCATCACCATGGTGCGGAACCGCGAGGCGATCCGGCACCAGAACTGGTTATAATATGAAGATTACGCTTCTTGGCACCGGTGACGCAGTCGGCACTCCCCGTATCGGGTGCAACTGCCTCCAGTGCACCCATGCGCACCGGACCGGTGCGACACGCCTCCGCACATCGCTGTTGATCGAGAACGGGGGAAAGCACCTCCTTGTCGATTCCTCGCCGGACTTACGACAGCAGCTCCTGCGCTGCGGTTCGCCGCATATCGATGCCGTCATCTGGACCCACGGGCACTATGACCACTTCATGGGCTTTGGCGAGTTCTACCGTGTCCAGCAGATCCCCCCGGTCTATGCCGCACCACAGGTCCTCTCGTACTGTAAGGAATTCTTCCGGTTCCTGAATTTCCCGACGTTCCCGGTCGATCCCTACATCCCGTTTACCCTGTTCGGGATCACGATCACCCCCTTCATGGTCAAACACCCCCCGGCATTCACCACCGGGATGCTCTTTGAGACCGGGACCTCGCGGGTGGGGTTCACTTCGGACACCAACCGGGAGATACCGGAAAAGAGCCTCGACCTTCTTTCCGGCCTGGACCTTTTACTGCTCGATGCTCTCGCCCCGTCCCACTACAGCATAGCAAAGCACATGAACTATCTCGATGCCTGTACGCTGGCGGGCGAACTGGCCCCCAAAGAATTCCGGTGCATGCACCTAAGCCACCATATCCCCTGGGACCTCCCGCACACGGCAAAGGACGGGGATACATTCACCTTCCCGTAACCGTCCTTTTAGAAGGGCGATCCGCTAACCCATACCTTAATAGTTTACAGGTGCCCAAACATAGGTGCATGATTGTAAAAGTACTCGCGCTCGAGAAGGACAAGGTGCGGCTCATCATCCAGGGGGAGGGGCACACGTTCATGAACGCCCTTGTTGAGGAGATCTTAAGCGATCCCGACGTTGACGTCGCCCGCTATACCATCGAGTTCCAGTTCTCGGACCCGGAACTGCTCGTCACGACAAAGAACAAGAAGAACCCCCTTCCCATCATCAGGAAAGCCTGCAAGCGGATCACCGGCCACTGCGACGAGATCCTCAAGGGCATCAAGAAGACGAAGGCATAAAAACCGGGTCCTTCCGGAATACTTTTTTCCCGTTACGATTCGTTGATCTTCCGCTGTTTCCGGCCCTTGCCGACAACAATGGCAGAAAGGAAGAGACATCAGTAAAAAAGGTATTGGCCGAAGGTTTATTCTGCCCGTTCGGTAAAGACAATAGACCCCGAGATACGGGAGATCCTGATCTTTACTTTCTGGCCGGGTTTGGAATTTGCCACGTACATGATATACCGGCCCATCTTGACAACCCCGTCGCCCCGCTTCGAGACAGACTGGATCTCGACGTCCATGACCTGCCCCTCTTCGAGGTTCTCCGAGACCGGTTCGGTCCGGGCCTTCCGCTTCCGTATCGGGCGGTGGCTCCCGCAGGCATCGCACCGGAGGAGCGTCACCCGGTCGTCCTTGACGAGCCGGGTATCCGGCTTGCCGCACTCGGAACAGATCACGAAGTCATCGACATAACTCTTGAAGATGGCCTTGATGAGCTGGATCTCGAACTTGCCGTTGAAAATCGCCCGGTTCCCATCGATCTTGCCGCTGGTCCCGAGTTCGCCGAGCAAAAACTTCATCAGGTGGTCGGGATCCCGGCGGACCTTCCCGACGATGTCAGCGAAGTTTTCAAGAACGGTCGTCTTGCCTTCCACATAGGCCTTTGCCTCGGGGACAACAAACCGCTCCGAGGACTCGGTCTTCTCCGTGATGGAGGAGTATGCCTTTTTGAGGAGTTTTTCGTACGGGTCCGTCATAGTGTATATAGAAAGGCGATGGCGGACAAAAAGGCTTTCTCAAATGAAAAAGGAGGTCAGCCGGCCGGCCCGCTGTGACCTGCCCTCATTCCCGGGTGCCGGCACCGGACGGCTGAAGTTCAGGCCGAGGGGAGGTCCTTGACCAGTGTCTCGATCAGTTCGCGGGTCTTCTTCTCGTTCTCGATATCCTTCTGGTGGATGCCGCTATTCCCCACGCATTTCATGCCACGTGCCTCGATCCACTTCTGGAAGACCTCGGCCGTCTGCCCGGGCTTTCCCCCGTGGGTGCAGAACGCCGTTGCGCGCTTACCCTCGCATCCCTTCAGCGTGTCGATAGCCGCATGGATCGCGGGCGTTGGCTTGAAGGCCCAGACCGGCGAGCCGAACACCAGCTGGTCATAGCCCGAGACATCGATGGATCCGGGTTCGACAACGGTCGTCTCCTCCCCGCGGGCCATCTTGCACCGGACCAGAAATCCGGTCAGCCTGCCGTATTCCGTCCTGTCGGTCACCTCGACCAGTTGCCCCCGGCAGGCCTCCGCGATATGCTGGGCCACGTGGCGGGTGTTGCCGCTCTCGCTATGGTAGATGATGCAGACGTTCATTGTGGTAGTATTGGGATCGCCACAAGAAAAAGCATCGATATGTTCGTTGGAAATGTCGGGATGGGAAAAAGAGCGAAGAGGATTATTTTTTGAACCCCAAGGGAACGCGCAAGCGTTCTCCGAGGGGAGAAAAAAGTAATTTCGTGAGAAATCACTTTTTGAACTGGGGCATCATGCCCCGGACTTCCTTTCCTACTTCCTCAATGAGGTGCTCTTCATCCGCTTTGGTAAGGGCATTGAACATCGGGCGGTTGACCATGTTCTCGAGCATCCACTCGCGGGCGAACTGGCCGGTCTGGATCTCTTCGAGGATCTCCTGCATTGCCTCGTAGGCCTCGGGGCCGATGACACGGGGACCGCGGGTGAGGTCGCCGTACTGCGCAGTGTTACTGATGTACTTGCGCATGTTGGTGAGCCCGCCCTCGTAGATGAGGTCAACGATGAGCTTGGTCTCGTGGAGCACTTCAAGGTAGGCCATCTCCGGGGAGTACCCGGCATCGACCAGCGTCTCGAACCCGGCCTTGATAAGGGAGGTCATCCCGCCGCAGAGGACGGCCTGCTCACCGAAGAGATCGGTTTCAGTTTCTTCGCGGAAGCTGGTTTCGAGAACTACGGCGCGGGTTGCGCCGATACCCTTCGCGTATGCGAGCGCGATCTTGTGCGCCTTGCCGGTGTGGTCCTGCTGGACGGCGATGAGCGCGGGAACTCCCTTGCCCTCCTCGTACTGGCGGCGGACCATGAAACCCGGGCCCTTGGGCGCGACCATGATGACATCAACATTTGCGGGGGGCACGATCTGGCCGAAGTGGATGTTGAACCCGTGGGAGAACATGAGGCACTTGTTTTCCGCAAGGTGAGGCAGGATCTCGCTTCTGAACACTGCACCCTGGTGCTCGTCCGGAAGAAGGATCTGAATGATGTCTGCCGCCTTGACCGCATCGGCGACCTTCATCACTTTCATGCCATCCTTCGTTGCGGCGTCCCAGCTCCTGCCGGGGCGCAGGCCGATGACAACGTCGAGCCCGCTGTCCCGTAAGTTCAGCGACTGCCCTCTGCCCTGCGACCCGTAGCCGATCACGGCGATCTTCTTGCCTTTTAAAACGCCGAGGTCAGCATCTGCCTCATAATATTTTTTCATCATAGATGATCCCTTTGATATCAGCAACAAAGCACATAAATATTATATGAAAAAACTAAAGAGACACACGAAAATTTTATGGATGCGATGACCTATTAGCCGCAAAGCATCAGATCAGACCCCTGACAAAGCATTTACCCGTGAACTGCCGGATATCCAGGCCTCTTCGCCCGATGTCCGGATCAACCTTACGAGAGTTGGAGTAAAGAACGTCAAAAAACTCGTTGAAGTGCACCGCACCGGAAAGCGCCCGGTCATCTTCATCTCCAACTTCGATGTCTACGTCGACCTCCCCGGGAGCCTCAAGGGAGCGAACCTCTCGCGCAACTTCGAGGTGATCGACGAGGTCCTCCAGCAGGCAATTGACGGGGACGTCAACCAGATCGAACAGCTCTGCAGCGTTGTTGCCCGGAAACTCCTCGACCGTCATGAGTACGCAGACCGAACGGAAGTCCTGATGCGCAGCGAGTTCATGGTCAAGCGCGAGACCCCGATCAGCAAGACTGCCTGCCATGAGGTCGTCAAGGTACATGCCCGGGCAATCGCCCGGCGAACGTTCCGCGCACCGATCGTGAGAAAGAGCATCGGTGCCGAGGTCACCGGCATGACGGCCTGCCCCTGCGCACAGAACATCATGAAGGAGCGGGCGATGCGGGTCCTCGAAGGCATCGACGTCCCCAAGGACAAGATCGATGCGTTCTTCGCGGAAGTCCCGATGGCCACCCACAACCAGCGCGGCAAGGGTTTCCTGTGTATCGAAACCGATGACGACCAGCATGTTGACCTTGAGCGGGTCATCCACATCTTAAAGGAGTCCATGAGCAGCGGGATCTACGAACTCTTAAAACGCGGCGATGAAGGAGCCGTTGTTCTGGCCGCGCACAAAAATCCCCGGTTCGTGGAGGACTGCGTACGGGAGATGGCACGAAAAGTTCTGGCTGAATTCGAGTACCTGAGCGGGGATTCCGTGGTCACGATCAAGCAGACCAACGAGGAGAGTATCCACCAGCACGATGCCTATGCCGAACGAAAAGCCACGATTGCCGAATTGGTCGATGAATTGAACGGCGAACGGCACGAGAGCGGTTAAAAACTGTAAAATCCTTTTAAAATAATTACAAAGTTAAAAAATTTGCATTTATTTTCGCGTTCGTCTTACTTTTTCGTCGAATATTCCGGAACTCCCTTTTTTTGGCACATGCGGCGAAAATAACGCAGGTTTATGCTTTTTTCCGGCGGGAACACATTTCATAAAGATTATAAAACGGATGGATCAAGATAGAGATGAACGTACTTTGTACGCTCACCAATCTCTAGAGATGAGAGATGTATAGAGTTAATTTTGTACAGAAATTAGAACAACATAACATGAGGCGATAATATTGTCGAAAGTTGTAGAGATTTCCCCAACCACAAGACATGAGGGACACTCCAAGCTGGTGCTCAAGGTCAACGACCAGGGCATCATCGAGACCGGCAACTGGTGTTCCATCACCCCGGTCCGTGGAGTCGAGAAGCTTGCCGTGGGCAAGACCCCCGAGCAGGTCCCCAAGATTGCATCCCGTGTCTGCGGTATCTGTCCGATTGCCCACAACCTCGCGGCTACCGAAGCAATGGAAGCATCCATCAAGTGCGAGATCCCGAAGGACGCACTGATGCTCCGTCACATTCTCCAGCTCGCAAACCGGTGTCACAGCATTGCACTGCACGACATCCTGATCCTGCCCGACCTTTACATCCCGGGCACCGAGACCAAGATCAACCCGTTCACGGCAGAGGAGCCCGTCCGCTCCGTTGCAAAGCGCATCCAGCGCCTCCGTGAGATCGGCCAGACCATCGGCCAGATCGCGGCCGGTGACTGCATCCACCCGCGGAACACCCGCGTCGGTGGTATGTACCGCAATGTCTCGGAACAGGCTAAGACCAAGATGTACGACCTTGCAAAGGAAGGACTTGTCCTTGCCCACCAGCAGGCAGACTTCATGATCGCAGTCCTGCGCAACTACCAGGCCCGCGAGCATGTCGATGTCGGCGGCATGAAGGTCCCGCTCCCCAAGACCCTCGGTTACCACAACCAGGGCTACCTTGCAACCCATGCATTCTACGGATCCTCGAGCCTCGACGAGTGCCCCTCCTGGGACATCCGCCGGTTCAAGGAAGTCCGCCCGTGGGACTGGTATATGGGTGAGATGACTGTCGACCTCGAGGAGCCCCGCTACCCGATCGGCGGAACAACCAAGGTGGGAACCAAGGTCAACCCGCAGATGGAGGCCTGCACCGGCATCCCGATGTACGACGGCCAGCCCGTTGAAGTTGGCCCCCGCGCCCGTCTCGTCACCTACAAGAACTTTGACGAGAAGGGTACCGTTGCCCAGAACATTGCCCGTGAGATGGAGTACCAGGACTGCTTCTACGAGATGATCGACTGCCTTGACGAGCTCAACCCTGCCGGTAAGGTCGTTGCAGACTACATCCCCGACGGCGACGGCACCCTCGGCTGGGCATCCAACGAGGCACCCCGTGGAACCGATGTCCACCTTGCACGCGTCAAGGACTGGAAGGTCCAGTACTTCAGCATGCTCGTCCCGACCACCTGGAACTTTGCGACCTGCAGTGCAGCCCTCCGTGGCGCACCCTGGCAGCTCGCCGAGGTCATCATGCGCGGGTACGACCCGTGTGTCTCATGTGCAACCCACATGATCGTTCTGGACGAAGAAAACAAGGTAGTGGCTCAGAAGCTCATCCAGTGAGTTGCACCTGATGCTGTATTCGGAGATCGTAATCGTGGGGTGCGGAAACCCCCTGTTCGGCGATGACGGCTTCGGCCCCGCTGTGATCGAGGAGATGGAGAAGCTCACACTTCCCGACAATGTAACAATACTGGACGGTGGCGCTGGCGCCCCGCACTTTATTTTTAATTTCCTCGACCCTGAAGTGACGAAGAAGCTTATCGTTGTCGATATTGCCGATTTCAATGCACCACCCGGATCGGTATCGAAGATGTCCGGTAAGGAACTCAAGCCGGGCGCCTACGTGGACCCCCATTCCTGGGACGGTGTCGACCAGCTCTGCCGTATCAAAGACGAGATTGATACGACCGTTGTCCTCTGCCAGCCGGCAAAGGCCATCAAGAAGGGAGATGCCGAGGTCGAGATGGGTCTTTCAGATGAGGTCCAGAGCGCGATCCCGAAAGCAATCCAGGTAGTACTCGCTGAAATTGGAGTGGATTATGGGACTACTATCAATCTTCAAGAAGAAGGACGCGAGCGCAGAGCCGCAAAAGCCCGCTAGCGTAGCATCAAAACCAGCAGAAACTAAAAAGGAGGTTAAGCCTGTGGCAGACAAGATTACATTAGGCTACACCCACCTCAGTGGGTGCACTGGTTGTACTGTAGCATTAGCAGACAACTATGCCGGATTATTAACACTCCTCGACAAGTATGTCGACCTGAAGTATATGCCGACACTTGCAGACGCAAGGCACATCCAGAAGGTCGATGTCTCGTTCGTCGAGGGTTCAGTCTGTATTAACGACAAACTCGCAGTGCAGGAGATCAAGGAGACCCGTGAGAAGTCAGCAATCGTTGTCGCCCTCGGCGGCTGCGCCTGCTACGGCAACATCACCCGGTTCTCCCGTGGCGGCCAGCAGAACCAGCCCGCCCACGAGGCATACCTGCCGATCGGCGACCTGATCAAGGTCGACGTGTTCATCCCCGGATGCGCACCGACCCCCCAGATGATCCGGAACGTCGCGGTCATGGCATACCTGCTCCTCAAGGGAACCAAGGAACAGAAGGACCTCGCAACGGCATTCCTGACCCCGCTGATGAAACTCACGGAGAAGAACGAGGCATGCTTCTGCGAACTGATGACCCAGGTCATCAACCAGGGCCTGTGCATGGGTTGCGGAACCTGTGCGGCAGCCTGCCCGGTCAATGCAATCACGATGGAGTACGGCAAGCCCCAGGGCGAGCGCGACCTGTGCATCAAGTGCGGCGCGTGCTACAGCCAGTGCCCGCGGAGCTTCTTCAGCTTCGACGTGGTTGAGAACTACGAGGCGATCAACGAGGCCATTATGGCGGCACTCCAGTGAAGGTGATTAACATGGGAGCAGAACTCGGTAAATACAAATCAGTCGTCTCAGCCCGGAGCACCGACAAGGAGCTTCTCAAGCACGCCCAGGATGGCGGTATCGTTACCTCACTCTTTGCCTATGCACTCGAAGAGGGCATCATCGACGGCGCCATCGTTGCAGCAAGCAAGGAATTCGCAGCAAAGAACCCCTCCAAGGTCATGCTCGACAACTCGAACTTCGACATGATCGAGCCCTGGAGACCCATCCCGGCGATCGTCAACACCAAGGCTGAGCTGCTTGCAGCAGCAGGTACCAAGTACAACATCAGCCCGAACGTTGCACTCTTAAAGGAGGCAACCCGTGCATTCGGCCTGGACAAGATCGGTATCGTCGGCACCCCGTGCCAGATGCAGGCTGTCCGGAAGGCCCAGCTCTACCCGATCGGGTTCAGGGATGTCGGCGCAAGCATCGCCCTCGCGGTAGGTATCTTCTGCATGGAGAACTTCCCCTACCAGAGCATCCTCCAGCTCGTGGAAGACCACGCTGCGATGAAGCTCGAGTCCGTCAAGAAGATGGAGATCGGCAAGGGCAAGTTCTGGGTATACGGCAAGCGCGGACAGGTCGTCCAGCTTCCGCTCAAGGTGACCCACAAGTACGAGCAGCCCGGCTGCCACGTCTGCCTTGACTATGTTGCAAACCTCGGTGACATCTCCACCGGCTCTGTCGGCAGCCCCGACGGCTGGAGCACCGTCTTTGTCAGGTCCAAGATCGGTGACTCGGTCTGGGCCAAGGCAATGGCAGCAGGCGTCTTCGAGACCCAGCCCATCGAGAAGGTCAAGCCCGGCCTTGAACTCGTGACCAAGCTCGCCAACGAGAAGATCACGAAGAACAAGGCAACCCTCGAGGCTCGCAAGACCTTCGGTGTCGGCAAGGCACTCAGGAACCCCTACATCTAAATTTTTTCTTTTAACGTGGGTTCAAAGAACCCGAGTCATGAGAAGATTCATCAGAATCTTCGAACCGTGTGAAGGTCATCAGGCCCGAATCTGGTATTGACACCATTTCTTGAAGATTTATTCACGCGCGGCATATGATCTCGCGCACCGTTCTTCCGGATCGATTTGGGTAAGGCGATCCTTTTTCAGGGAGGGCCACGCTGTGAGAACGATCCCATCTAAACCGGGAATTCCGATAAGATTCATGAAACTAGTATCTATATCTAGATAATTTCCATTGGATTTCCGCACCCGGAATCCAAACGGCAGGCCGGTTTTTTTCCCGCTGCATACCTGATCGAATGCAGAGAGTGCCGATGCACGATCATCCGGATGAATAAGATCCCCGAAGTGTTGCCCGACGAAGAACCGATCCGGATACCCGAGAATATCTGTTGTTGATGGGGAATTGTAGATAACCCGGCCCTGGTTGTTATAGAAAACAACAAAATCCGATGCATTCTGGATCTCCCGGAAGAGCCGGATCGCGATCTCTGCCAGAGCCTTCTGTGCCAAGTACCGTTCAACTGCTTTTATTATGGTATGCGACAACTCCGCAAACATGACTTTCGGATTGCCGCCTTTCCGGAGATAAGAATCCGCCCCACTTTCAAAAGCCGCCATCGCCAGTTCATCACGATCCTTACCGGAAAACATGATAACCGGAAGTAACGGATATCTGCTACGGATGAGCCGCAGGAATTCGATCCCATCCATAACAGGCATCTGGCAATCGGATATGACGGCATCATATTCCTGATGTCTGAACATATCCAGCGCCTGGCGGGCAGATGTTGCAGTATCGACATGGATCTCCCCAGTCTCCTCAAGGTACAGTTTTGTGAGATCCAGCAGACCCGAATCGTCGTCAACATAAAGAACTGAGATCATCCTGGTACCCGCCCGCATCTGTTTCAGGATGACATTTCCACCAGCAACTCCAAAGCCGTTTTGTGCGGGACTTGATAGTTAATAACAGATCGTTGCCCTGTACGGATTGCGTTAAAAATATTTCAGCAAATTTCATATTACAAGAAAATTCAAGATTATATAATAAAAAGTTTCTCTAAAGGTTCATAAGAATTACAAAAAGAATTAACATATCCATTGCATTCTTACATGAATGCCGCCGATTCAAGGCAAACCAAAAGAACAAATATCGTATAAGTGTCCCCATGACCTGCTACTGAAGATCAACACGGCAATTGAGATGGGAGAATTCGCCTCGCGTAATGATCTCATTACTGCGGCATTGCGCACTTTTTTTGAGAGCCACCCTGCCGACGTGAAGCCCCAGATCGCTGAATGGCTGAATTCCAATGAGGGGAAGGAATACCTGACCTGCCTGATCAATGATATTCTGGACTCACGGGAAAGGTGAGGTTGTAAAAAACCTACAAGAGAGATTACATCAGTTCAAGAAGGTCTCCTCACATTGGTTTACTTTGGATTATTTGAGTTTCTATGAGGAGATCTGTGGATCGGGCACCCGGGCTGATCTTTGCCGCCCCGTTCCGAGACCCAGACCAGTATCGGGATAAGGTACTCGCGGAACTGCCAGCCATCAGGAGTGAGCGAGTACTTCACACTGGGGGGTGAGGTCGCAAGAATGCGTTTGTGCACGAGCCCTGTCCCTTCCAGGCTCTTCAGTGTATCAGACAGGGGCTTGGGGCTGATGCTGCCAAGCTCCTTTTTCAGTTCATTGAATCCCTTTTCGCCCTCATTGCCAAGGATTGCGATGATGAGGAGCGCCCACTTCTTTGCCAGGACATCGAGGAGGCCTGATAGTGGGCAGAAACAGATGTCGGTATGGTCGGGCTGCGATTTCCTCATGAATACTACCTATCTCTCACGGAACGTTTCTGCTCATTAACTATTAAATTGATACTACCTATCGATGCACGACCACCCCCATGAGGAAGAGTACTGCCACAGGGGCCCCCTGCCCAAACGGTCGCTCCTCATTGCCATCGGCCTCACCGCAACGATCTTCTTCGCCGAGGTTGCCGGGGGGCTTCTCTCAGGATCCCTTGCCCTGCTCGGTGACGCAGCACACATGCTCCAGGATGTGGCGGCGCTCCTTCTCTCGCTTGGGGCCATCGTCATCGCCGAGCGGCTGCCCACGCCATCGCGAACATTCGGTTACCACCGCGTGGAGATCGGGGTTGCCGTGGTGAACGGGTTCGCTCTCATTCTCGTGAGCGCCCTGATCATCCGGGAGGCCTACGAGCGGTTTCTCCACCCACAGCCCATCGACAGCGGGATCATGCTCGGCGTTGCGGTGATTGGCCTTGCCGCCAATGTCGTCTCGATGTATTTCCTGCACGGGAGCCATGACCTGAACGTGAAGAGCGCGTTCCTCCACGTGCTCGCCGACACCATCTCCTCGGTTGCCGTGATAGCGGCTGCCCTGTGGATCGCCTTCACCGGCCAGACCCTTGCCGATCCCATCCTCAGTATCGCGATCTCCCTCCTTATCCTGGTATCGTCATTCTCGCTCCTGCGGGAATCCTTCTCCATCCTCCTCCAGTTCGCGCCGCGGGGGATCGATATGGATGAGGTGATCTGGGAGATGGAATCCGTGCCGGGCGTTGATGGCGTTCACAACGTCCATCTCTGGAGTCTCTGTTCGAACATCAATGTGCTCGACGCCCACGTGTACTCCTGCGAGACTGATGTGCGCCGGCTGGATGGGATCAAAGCGGAGATAAAACACCGGCTGGAGAGGTTCCGGATCAAGCATTCGACGCTGGAGTTCGAGTGCCGCGAGTGTGAGGATTGCCGGCTGGTGCGGGAGCTGAGAGACTGACCTCTTGCTCCGGCATACCTTCGCAAGAGGATTGTGGCCAACCGTAGTTGTTCAGAAGAAATTGTTGAGAGGGTTGTTGAGGATCACGGGTTGCATCCAAATGATCCGGCTTGCTGCCCATTGTACCATTTCTCCTTCAACCACAGCGCCACGTTGACAAGCCCGATCAGTACCGGCACCTCAACAAGCGGGCCGATGACGGTGGCAAACGCTGCCGGAGATGCAATGCCAAAGACCGCGATGGCGACCGCGATGGCGAGTTCGAAGTTGTTGGACGCAGCAGTGAACGAGAGCGACGCGGACTTCCCGTAGTCAACGCCGAGGCGCCAGGACATCCAGAAACTGGCAAAGAACATGATGACGAAGTAGATGAGCAGCGGGATCGCGACCCGGACCACGTCAAGCGGGACATTCACGATATACTCGCCCTTGAGTGAGAACATGACAATGATGGTGAAGAGCAGGGCGATAAGCGTGACGGGCGAGATCTTCGGGATGAAGGACTGCTCGTACCATTCCTTCGACTTCACGCGGAGCAGGGCGTACCGCGTTATCATTCCGGCAAGGAACGGGATGCCGAGGTAGATGAAGACGCTGGTCGCGATCTGAAGGATCGTGATGTTCACCGCAGATCCAGCTCCGATACCGAGCAAGGGGGGCAGGTATGTGATGAAGAACCAGGCATACACCGAGTAGAAGAAGACCTGAAAGAGTGAGTTGAGCCCCACGATCGTTGCGCAGTACTCACAGTCGCCCCCGGCAAGGTCGTTCCAGACTATGACCATCGCGATGCACCGGGCGATCCCGACAAGGATCAGGCCGTACATGAAGAGCGGCTGGTCACGGAGGAAGACCACGGCAAGGACGAACATCAGGACCGGGCCCACGACCCAGTTCTGGACAACCGAGAGGCCAAGGACCTTTGTGTCCCGGAAGACATTCCTGAGTTCCTCGTACTTCACCTTCGCGAGCGGCGGGTACATCATGAGGATGAGCCCGATGGCAATCGGGATCGACGTTGTCCCCACCGAGAGGCCGGTGATCATCGCGGGAACCCCGGGCGAGAAGTAGCCGATAGCGATACCGACCGCCATTGCGAGAAAGATCCAGACTGTCAGGTAGCGGTCAAGAAATGCGAGTTGTTTTATTGTTGTCATGGTTTGGTTCACTCCCCGGTTTTCAGGATAGTTTCAAGAATGTCTGCCGCATCCCTTACCATGGCCGGGCATTTCGTGACGAAAATTTCCTCATCCCGCGCCTGCGCATACTCCTCCGGGTTGCTCAGGTTGTACCCGAGCAGCTCCGTGCAGTTGATGGACCCGTTCTTCTTCGTGAACTCAGCGATGAACGCCTGTGTCAGCGCCCGCGTCTTCCCGGTCGCTGCGTCGTCACCTTCCACGCACTTGCCGTACTTCAGACCGATGACCATGATCGCGCCGGAGACCACCCCGCAGATGTTCCCGGTCTTCGATATCCCGGCCCCGAATCCGCAGGCAATCTTCTTTGCCGTATCCGGATCAAGCCCCAGTTCCCCGGAGAACGCGGAGAAGACTGAGGCCGAGCAGGTGAACCTCTTCAGGAACAAGCGGTGTGCATCATCGGCTTTGGACATGTCACTTCTCCGGAATATTGTCCCGGTATTGCATTATAAAGACGCCTCACCGGGCCATCCGCTCTTCGATAACGTTCTCAAGGCCTTCGACAAATGCCTTCACTCCTTCACTGGCTTTTGGGTTTACGGCATTCACCGACCGCACCAGCTCCCGGATATGGAAAAGCCCCGAAACTTCCTTGTCGCAGGTCTTCCCGAGCCGGGGAGCCCGGCAGAAGTGGCAGATCCGAAGACCGTAGTGCCGGAGCTGTTCTTCGCTGATCTGTGTCCCGGGCAGTTCCGCGCTTGCCGCAACGGTAGAGCCACAGGGAGATCCCCGAAGTACCCTGACAGTATCGATTGTTCCGTCGTCACGGATTTTCACATCGAACTGCGGCTTCCCGAATACCTTTGCGAACTCGTTAATCTCTGGTACCCAGGTATTGTCCTCAAGCGAACACATGGTCGGTGGTGCAATGATATCTTCGTTGATCGCCTTTGCCTGCCGGAGGAACCCGGGGCCGAAACTGACGCCAAGGATAACCGGCTTTTTCTTCCCGATGACCGCGAGCGCGACATCCGGGTGGCGGACATAGGAGATGTAGAGATCGCACTCCGGAAGGGCGAGTTCGATATCATCGGCAATCGGGCTCTGGATGAAAGGCGCCGGTATCCATTCCGTGGGGAACTTCTCTTTTATGATCTCGAATGCCCGGTCGCCAAACTTCCCATCGCTTACAATACCGATCTTCACAGATATTCACCTCACCCCGCAAATGAACCGTAGATCAACCCGGCAATCGTGCAGAAGAACACGATCAGCAGCACATAGGCGATGGTCTGCTTTGTCCCCATGAACTTCCGGACCACGAGGATGCTTGGCAGGGAGATGACCGGGTCCGCGAGCACGTACGCAAGCAGCGGCCCCTTTGCCATACCGAGGTCAAGGAACATCTTTGCCATCGGTACCTCAACGAGTGTCGGGAAGTACATGAAGGTCCCGAAAAGCACGGCGATCAGGTTAGCCATGACCGTATTATCACCAAGATACAGGCCGAGGAAGTCCTTCGGCAGCAGGGCGCTGATAATCCCGGCGGCGAAGATGCCGATGAAGAGCAGGGGGAAGATCTTCTTCATGAATGACCAGGTCTCCTCCAGCCATGCCTTCTGCTCATCCTTCGAGAACCATTTCCGTGCCTCGATCACGATCAGGAGGATGAGGAACGGGAGGAGGAGGAACCGGAGCGGGATGCCGATAAGACGGTTCTCCATGAAGATCGCCCAGGTGCCGGCGAAGAGGATAGCAACCAGTGTCGCGATAAACAGGACAACGTGCTTCTGGCTCTTCCCGCTCTCCGGTATATCGGCCGGACCGCACGCGCAGGCAATGGGGGCCGGCGCCGATGTGGTCGTTTCGGAAAAGAGCTTCGAGATGATCAGCCCGATCATGATGGCGAACGTGACGGAGAGGACGATACGGGCGATGGCAAAGTCAGCCCCGATCACGCTCCAGGTGAATGCAACGGCGAGGATATTGGTTGCCGGAGCCGTGTAAAGAAAGGCGATGGCCGGCCCGATACCCGCACCTTTCTTCTTGATCCCGGCAAAGAGCGGGAGGATTGTGCAGGAGCAGACCGCGAGGAGGAGCCCCCCGATGACCGCGACCGGGTATGCCTTGTATGCCGGCGACTTTTCTCCAAGATACTTCGTGATCGCGTCCTTGTTCAGCAGGGCATTGATTGCGCCTGCGATGAAGAACGCGGGGATGAGGCAGGTGAGGACGTGCGCCGAGAGATAATCGACAAGTGCCGCGATTCCCCCGGTAACACCGGTCAGGATCAGGTCTTCGTACACGATGTGATGCTCCCATTGTCCAGGATCGCCCTGACAACTTTTTCGATCTCCTCGAACCGGACTTCGGCCATACCATTCTTCTCAATCCCCAGTTCGGTGGCGATGATGTGGATATCCGGTTCAAGGCCTGCAGCGGAGAGTTTTTTGGTTGCACAACAATCCGTACACCCGTCGATGACGATGAGACGGTCAGATCCAGCCGCCTCTGTCCGCAGGGATTCTGCAGACTGCTTGCAGTTCATGCACTGGAACATTCCCGGCTTTCGCTGCATCACGATCATCCCGGCCTGTGTCGTGAGTTTTCCGGTATTGGATACGCCGGAACAGGTTACCAGTGCAGATGTCATGATCTCCCCCTCCGTTAACAGGTCCCGCTGCACCCGCAGCCGCACCCGTTCTCCTCCCCACCGGACTTCTTATCGGAAGGTACGACATTCTTTACGCGCCCCTCGCCCTTCCAGCAGGCGGAAACAACCTTCTCGATGTCTCCATCGGTGTAATTCTTCGAAGGGCCCTTTGCGATTCCCATCTCGGTCAGGACCAGGTGCTGGCCCGCAGCAACACCCTGTGCCCCGGCAATCTTCTTTGCGCAGAGCATCGGGCAGCCGTCAAGGACAACGACTTCATCCGCACTGAGGGTATTCGCAATCAGGTTCTCTGCACCGATCCCGAGCAGGGCAAGGCAGGCGATGCTGCCATACCCCTCTTCGGTCAGCTGCAGCGCTGCAAGGTTTGTCAATTCTCCGACATTCGCCTGTCCCGCACAGGGAAAGATGATCCGCTTCGGTTCGTTCGCCCCGCAGGAGCAGGTTGGTTTCCCGGTCATGGTATCACTCCATCAGCATTTTCTTGATCTCGTTCACATCAGGAACCCGGCCTTCCGCCCGCACTTCGCCATTGATGAAAAGCGCTGGTGTCATCATCACGCCCCGGTCAACGATCACGTCGATGTCATCGACCTTGATGACCTCTGCGTTCATCTTCAGTTCATCCACTGCCTGTTCAGCATTCGAAAGGAGCCGCTTGCATTTCGCGCAGCCGGTCCCGAGCACTTCAATTTTTGTCATGGTCTTTTTCACCGTCATTGTTCATTGTTCGTTCTTTTTAGTCACGTTCCTGTACTCTTCCATGAGTGCTTCGGCGTAGTGGTTCTCGACCGCGGGCGGGACGTAGTTGTACACATTCACCCGTTTCATGAGCGCCTCGCGAATCGCGGTCTCGCTGGTCAGGCCCTCTGCCCTGACAGCGGCAATGCTCTGATCAAGCATCGTGATCCCGGTCATGATGCCGTTGATCTTCACCTGACGGATTCGCCGGAGAGCATCCGCAGCGCAGCACGGTTTGTCTTCGTTTTCCATCTCCGTTGCTCCGGAACATATTCCGATATTTCAAATTTTGTTGAAATAGCATGCACAGGGCAAGGTTATATATCTTGTTATTTCAGATTATTTTGAAATGAAACGTGTGACCGCATCCTGCTGCAGTCCGAAACGGAGGAGTGCTCCTGATTATGAAGAGATGGAGATCCCCGAGCAGATCCAGAAAGATCTCGAAGCGTGCGGAGGTTTTGAAGCGCTCACCAGGAGCATTCCCGCGCGATCGGAACTCGAAGAAGAGGCCAGGATCCATCACGCGCTCGCTGACCCGCTCCGCCTTACGATTCTCTATCTCATCAGGGATCAGCCGCTCTGCGTTTGCGTCATTAACCGGTTCATGCGCCTGGCAAACTCCAAGCTGTCCTATCATCTCACGATCTTAAAGGAAAGCGGCCTGATCGAAGGCGAAAGCCACGGGAACTGGATCATTTATTCCATCACCGGACGCGGGCGCCGGTTGATGCAATGCACAGAGAACGCGGGAAAATAAAAAAAAATTTTGCAGGAATCAGTTCACGGCACCGGCAATCGTTCTGAGAACCGGAATTTTCTTCTCATCGATCTTGTAGATCTTGTGGTTCGAGCAGTTTCATGAGCCGGTTCAGTTCTTCAACACGGGATCCCGTGATCTCAGCCTTCTCCTGCGCGAGTTCGTCCTCCCAGTCGCTCCGGAGGGGGCAGTCGGCAGGGCAGCAGCGGGCAGCAAACCTGGTGGCCCACCGGCTCAGAGCGGACTCCACCGTACGGATCTGCCTGGGCGGGGCCTTCACGAAAGATACCGGCCAGCGGAACCTCGTGCGCCGGGCGGAGAGGGTCATCGCCATCGAAGGGTGCTTCATCAACTGTTCGTCGCGGATGATGCAGGGCGTCCTGCCGGACCTGAAGCCGGAGATCGTCCGGGCCGATCTCATCTACAATCTCGACCTGCCGTTCGGGATCGATGAGGTGCCGGATGAGATGTTCACCATCTATGCCCACCAGATAGCGGAGCAGGTGGTCAGGAACTACCTGAGCGGATCCCCGGCATCGAATCCCTGCAAGAGTCCCGGGTGCGGGAGATGGGGGACTGAGTTGGGCGGGTTATCGTCGTAAACACGGGATCTTCCCGCGAGTCAGACTGCCCAAAACAAAATCCATTTTAATCGTTCCGTTTTCGAATCAGAGGCCATTTTGGAGAATCGGTTTCCGTAGGATCGCACTTTTTGGCGAATTGGAGTACAGCGATTTGGAACGGGAGGGTTTTTGGAGATATTTCCCCCTACAGAGGCTGATATTGCCCCGGAAAAATGACAGTATAGGAACTCCCGGTTTGAGGATCTGGCTGGGATCGGGAGAGTGAGGGTGCAGGGCACTGGTGGATCCCATTTCCCTGAATCAGTATGTCCAATTTCAATCCACACTCCCGCAGGGGGAGTGCCACATTTTAGGGAATTGTTGCAGGCGTTGATCAACATTTCAATCCACACCCCTGCTAAGGGAGTGACCACGCGATCAGGTAATTCATAATCGGCCCGATAATATTTCAATCCACACTCCCGCGAAGGGAGTGACTTATGGCGGTCGTTCATGTGACGAGTGCCGAAGATTTCAACCCACACTCCCGCGAAGGGAGTGACTATTTTTTCAAATCTGTTGCGTGTAGATCCGGGGATTTCAACCCACACTCCCGCGAAGGGAGTGACTCGATTCTCGGGGCATGGTCAGGGAAGTGGGGAATTTCAACCCACACTCCCGCGAAGGGAGTGACTTCACCGATCCGCCATACGTCAAGGAGCTCTATATTTCAACCCACACTCCCGCGAAGGGAGTGACCACCGTCCTTCTCTCCCATCACGACAAGCGCCTGATTTCAACCCACACTCCCGCGAAGGGAGTGACTCCGGAATACAGCACAGTGCCCCCGGTACTATCCATTTCAACCCACACTCCCGCGAAGGGAGTGACTAGGAGATGACCCTAGAATATGGGCTTTTGATATTTCAACCCACACTCCCGCGAAGGGAGTGACTTCAGGAGTCGTTCCCGTACCGGCAGGTTTGTTCAATTTCAACCCACACTCCCGCGAAGGGAGTGACTGTCGAGCCACGACCGGACCAACAGGTAACCCGTATTTCAACCCACACTCCCGCGAAGGGAGTGACTTGCATCGCCCTTTGTTTCAATGGCGATGGAATATTTCAACCCACACTCCCGCGAAGGGAGTGACGCTATTCGTGAACCACCTTTTATTGATGGACCAATTTCAACCCACACTCCCGCGAAGGGAGTGACTGCCCCGCTCGTCAATGACCATCCCGTTGGAAAATTTCAACCCACACTCCCGCGAAGGGAGTGACTCCTGGTTTGACCGCAGTTTATCGTATTCTGGAAATTTCAACCCACACTCCCGCGAAGGGAGTGACTGCAAATGGCAGAGTATACCGAAAGATCGATGCAATTTCAACCCACACTCCCGCGAAGGGAGTGACTTCTTTCAAGCAGGGGATTTTATGGAGCTCTGTATTTCAACCCACACTCCCGCGAAGGGAGTGACTCAGCATGTCGGGGAGTTCCAGTTCAACCTCATAATTTCAACCCACACTCCCGCGAAGGGAGTGACCTTTCGCTTCCGTGGATCTCAACTTCCCGAGGCATATTTCAACCCACACTCCCGCGAAGGGAGTGACGAAAAAATGTGTATGTGCATAATGGGTACTCTGTATTTCAACCCACACTCCCGCGAAGGGAGTGACCGCCTTTGTGTACATCGCGAACCCGAAAGAATCATGATTTCAACCCACACTCCCGCGAAGGGAGTGACTATTTTTTAACCTTCACCGTTACGCGATCGCGGAATTTCAACCCACACTCCCGCGAAGGGAGTGACATTTTCAGGAGATGAAAGTACATGGTTAACGTAAAATTTCAACCCACACTCCCGCGAAGGGAGTGACAGATATAGATAATAAATCTGCACAATGAATTAAAATTTCAACCCACACTCCCGCGAAGGGAGTGACTCATCAATCATAATATCACCCAAACATATTACAATTTCAACCCACACTCCCGCGAAGGGAGTGACCCTTCGACGGGATGCAGTCCGGTGTCGTGTATATTTCAACCCACACTCCCGCGAAGGGAGTGACGGATCAACCTTTCCCCCGCAAAGCCTGCAGCGGATTTCAACCCACACTCCCGCGAAGGGAGTGACTTTTGATCACAGAGATATTTTTTAGACATCTGGAATTTCAACCCACACTCCCGCGAAGGGAGTGACTTCGTATGGTGGGGATGGCTTGTCATGCCGATAATTTCAACCCACACTCCCGCGAAGGGAGTGACCCCCATCGCAGTTTTCATCCCGGTCGCAAACTCTATTTCAACCCACACTCCCGCGAAGGGAGTGACTCAGATGGACCGCCCCCTCCAATTGACGTAATAATTTCAACCCACACTCCCGCGAAGGGAGTGACGCATTACCCGCCCCGGAGAGGTTCGAGCTCGATATTTCAACCCACACTCCCGCGAAGGGAGTGACAGGTCCGGCCCCATCGTCCGGGCCGCATTCGTCCGATTTCAACCCACACTCCCGCGAAGGGAGTGACGTTTCAGATCCCAGATCCGTTCATAGACTTTCGATTTCAACCCACACTCCCGCGAAGGGAGTGACGGATTGCTGCGAAGGGTGCCTTGAAAGAGTGCAGATTTCAACCCACACTCCCGCGAAGGGAGTGACGCCGTACGTGCCCGCCATGTACATCAGGAGCTTATTTCAACCCACACTCCCGCGAAGGGAGTGACTATGCGTCCCTGATCTTTTTCTTGTATCCTCCCTATTTCAACCCACACTCCCGCGAAGGGAGTGACCGCTTTCCTCGGTGGAATGCGGAAAAGGATGTGTATTTCAACCCACACTCCCGCGAAGGGAGTGACTCCACATATTGTCTGGTGTACTCATGGGAGATTATTTCAACCCACACTCCCGCGAAGGGAGTGACCCATTTTGCACACCTGTCTTTTGTTCGTCGATCAATTTCAACCCACACTCCCGCGAAGGGAGTGACTTTGCCAGCACCCGGGCCACGTCTGCATCTCGCAATTTCAACCCACACTCCCGCGAAGGGAGTGACTTGGCATTACTCCCGATTCAAATAACATTATCAAATTTCAACCCACACTCCCGCGAAGGGAGTGACCTGCAATGTTTCAAAGGTTGTTAGCCTTATGCAATTTCAACCCACACTCCCGCGAAGGGAGTGACATTGCGCTTTGCATCTCCCTGTATGCTACACTTTATTTCAACCCACACTCCCGCGAAGGGAGTGACTTAACGGTTTAGTAGATGCAACGCTATCTGTAATTTCAACCCACACTCCCGCGAAGGGAGTGACCTTTTTACTGGTTGTCATGACAATCTTTGTAATCAGATTTCAACCCACACTCCCGCGAAGGGAGTGACTTAAATATGTTGTACTAGAATCAATCTCTATAATTTCAACCCACACTCCCGCGAAGGGAGTGACCAGTGTTTCAAAGCTCTGGATCGTGCCGTGGAAGAATTTCAACCCACACTCCCGCGAAGGGAGTGACCTGCAATGTTTCAAAGGTTGTTAGCCTTACGCAATTTCAACCCACACTCCCGCGAAGGGAGTGACGTTACCATTCTTTTTCATCTCCTGCTCTAATATAAATTTCAACCCACACTCCCGCGAAGGGAGTGACTTGCGATCATGCAGATTAACGCCTGCGCTGCAATATTTCAACCCACACTCCCGCGAAGGGAGTGACTGAAGTGGTGGATGGATTCCACCGGACCCGCGTTGATTTCAACCCACACTCCCGCGAAGGGAGTGACATGGTGACGGCATTTATTGCACCATTCACGGTATTTCAACCCACACTCCCGCGAAGGGAGTGACTTCCGGGGAATCGCGGATGCCTTTGCGGATCAATGGGGATTTCAACCCACACTCCCGCGAAGGGAGTGACTAATACAAAACCACTTCATTATCTGTCTAAAATTATTTCAACCCACACTCCCGCGAAGGGAGTGACTCGGTGGTCTGTTGACCGGATCAAGGATGGTAAGCGATTTCAACCCACACTCCCGCGAAGGGAGTGACGTCTCTTTTGTTGACCGTATATCTACCACAAAAATTTCAACCCACACTCCCGCGAAGGGAGTGACCGGGACCACCAGCGTTGCATCGCGCCGGTAATCAAAATTTCAACCCACACTCCCGCGAAGGGAGTGACGCTCCGAGATCGCGTTGCTGATCGTGGAGATGCTATTTCAACCCACACTCCCGCGAAGGGAGTGACGAAAAGGAGGGAGAGGAGGAAGCGGCAGAAACAGAGTATTTCAACCCACACTCCCGCGAAGGGAGTGACTCACTCCTGCACAGCAGGCGTTGGTTATCGAACTATTTCAACCCACACTCCCGCGAAGGGAGTGACTTAGATGGGCAATTGTATTCACCCGTTCCGGATATTTCAACCCACACTCCCGCGAAGGGAGTGACGCGTTCCTGAAGACGGGGCCGCATGTCCTGACGGATTTCAACCCACACTCCCGCGAAGGGAGTGACGGGGATCCTTGAGCGACTCGCTCCGACCTTGATAATTTCAACCCACACTCCCGCGAAGGGAGTGACTCCCTTGATAGGGTGCGAGTGGACCGGGTTGTATATTTCAACCCACACTCCCGCGAAGGGAGTGACTACTATTGCAAGTATCCGTTTTACATCCATGAATTTCAACCCACACTCCCGCGAAGGGAGTGACTTGATGAGCTCGGGATGTGATCTGGATGTTCATCGATTTCAACCCACACTCCCGCGAAGGGAGTGACGTAAAGTTTACTGTTTACGCGCAATCCCATTAAGATTTCAACCCACACTCCCGCGAAGGGAGTGACTATTACGCTGAATACAGGGATTGGAGGGCAAAGATTTCAACCCACACTCCCGCGAAGGGAGTGACTTAGGTTCTAAATTTGTTGCTGTATAATTTCCAATTTCAACCCACACTCCCGCGAAGGGAGTGACTTTATCTATCGGTTAAATGGTGTGCAACATGGTATTTCAACCCACACTCCCGCGAAGGGAGTGACTTTTACGTTTCCCTGGTTTTTAACCCTTAAATTTATTTCAACCCACACTCCCGCGAAGGGAGTGACTGTAAAATACTCGTTAAGTGTTCATGAAGAAATACCTGATGTATGTGCAGTAAATGAGAAATCCCCGAATAATAACAATTGGATTTTCCTTTACGTATTTTTTCGATAAATCCTTAGATAGTTCAAAGTCCTTTCAAATCTTGCGGGGGATGGGAATCAAATAAATAGAAAACCGGAAAAATTTCCGCGAACCTTCGGGGAGAACCATGATCGCTTCCGGTTCGCACGCATCACGTTACCAGGAGGCCCTCGGGATCATATCCGGTATTGCTCCCGAGATGTTCGACCCGGTTCTTCCAGTTGGCGCCGAGAAAATAAAACCGGACACTGTCCCGTTCCTTATCGATTATTCCTGCCAGGGAGTGTTTAAGCTTTGCAAACTGTGCCGGATCAACGAGACATTCGAACACCGAGTTCTGGACCCGCTGACCATAATTCACGCATTCCCGGGCAACGTGTCGAAGTCTTCGCCGACCTTCGGGCGTTTCCGTGTTGACATCATACGTAACCAGGACCATCATGTGTGCAACCTCAGTTCATGAAGAAGGGCGGGTACCCCTCAATATCGCCGCGTAAATATCTCGCCATTAAGAGACTCTGCGTGTAGGGAAGAAGACCGATCTGGATCTTTTCATCAATATATGGATGAGTAATTTCGTCCTGCTTTCGTTTCTGCCATGCGGCGAGCACAGCCTTGCGACCCTTATCGGTCAGGATGATCCCTCCGCCTTCCTTTTTCAGGAAATCCTCTCCGCAAACCTGTTGCAGGTTCACAAGATTCAGCGCAAGCCGGTCTGCGATGAACGGCCGGAGCTCTTCCATCATGTCCAGTGCGAGGCTGGCCCGGCCGGGCCGGTCGGTGTGGAAGAAACCGACATAGGGATCGAGTCCCACCGTTTCCAGCGCAGATTCCACATCATGGGCGAGGAGTGTGTACAGGAACGACAGGAGTGCGTTCATGTTGTCCCGGGGAGGCCGGCGGTTTCTGTCGTGAAGGAAGAAATCATTCTTCTGCTTCAGGATCAGTTCATCAAAGACATCGAAATAGAACTTCGCGCAGTTCCCTTCGATGCCACGGAGCGTATCAGCATCCTTACAGGTTTCAATTTTTATCAGGTTTTCAATGAGAAGATTGTCAGCAGCCCGGATCTTTTCGCATCCGATTACTGTACCATGGTCACGGAGACTGCGCCCGAGAACGGTCCGGCAGTTCACGATCTTTGCCGTGATAAGACATTTCGCAATAGCAAGAGATACTTCCGGATTGTCGGCAATGCGGTACTGAGTGCGCCGTAATAGAACATTGCCCCGGACCCTGCCGTTTACCCGGCCCTGGAATCTCCCGTGGGGTGTCAGGAAGGATAGCCCGACATTATGCTCCGAACATAACTGCATCAGGTGCGGGCTTGCACCCATATACCCGAAGCAGACAATTCCTTCAAGGTTGTGTACGGGGATCCTGAACGTCTCCGCGCTGCCGACTTTGATAATAACATTTTCTCCGTCACGGTGAAGATAGGATTCCGGAGTTGTTACGTAGAGGGTATTGAGCAGTTTTCTCATAGGGAAATTCCTGTCCGGATTGATCGAAAACCCGGACGATCATCGATAATCAGGTATCGGGAATGCATGCCTCCCGGATATGGCTCCCGATGTAATTCCGGACAGAACTTTTTTTCTTCGTCAGTCTCGGGACACAGACATCAACAAGCGAACACAGGGTGCAGTGTTTCCCGGGTTCTGCCGGGGGTGTGATTCCATTCCGAAAGACTGTATGCATCTCCTCCGCCAGCGCTTGCACTATGCTCCGGAGATCATCAGTAATTGCAATCCGCTGCCTCCGTCGGATCTCGTTGTAATAGAGATCCGCTTCGTCAATCCGGACTCCGAACATTTCCTCAACGCACATGACCTGTGCGCAGAGCTGAACCTCATCGCGTTCATCGATCTTCGGTTTGCCCCGTTTGTATTCAACCGGCCTCATGATCCACCGGCCCTCAAAGCCGGATACAGGAACTCCATTATCTGACCGGGTGTACTCGATCACATCCGCAATGCCGGTAAGTCCGAGCTCGTATGAGACAAGGGGAAATGCCCGTGAGATGATAACATCTCCCCGCGACTCGTTGAGGAACGGGTCATCGACCCGCTCGTGAACAAAGTGTCCCTCCTGCGTGCGGAGGTTGTCCTGCCACTGTTGTTCGACATGGATCAGCGCCCACTGCCGTTTGCAGAAGCGGAAGTGCTGGATACCTGATAGCAGGAGCAACTCGTCTTCGGTATAGCGCTTGTCGCTCATAACTTTTCTATGATTGTCACTCCTTTCGGCACATCTTTGTCAATCGTAACCTTGTAGTCCTTGAATGATCGCGGCGGGAGATCTTTTCCAAGCCGTTCGATTTTCACTTTGTCGAACAGGACATGGGACTGGCAGCAGCCAAGCTCGCTGTCGTGTTTAAAGACGATCAGCTTCCTTGCCGAAAGTTTTCCGCGTGAAGCCGAATGGTCATGCTCGAACATGTTGACGAGGCTCTCCCAGAGTAGGGCGAGATCGTCTTCGGAGAATCCGGTTGTCTTCTTCGCAAGGTGCGCGGAGACATAGCCCTCAGCCCGGTACAGGCCGTAGGGTACGATCTGTTTTTTACCCATGGTCTGGCCCTTATCGGCATCTTTGACATTTGCCACCGCCTGACGGGTGATTGTAACCTCCTGCTGGAAGATCGGGTCCTGACTCCGGGCAAAGGTGAGCTGGACTGGTCCACGGACCTGTCCGCAATTCACTTCGAGTGCCATGACTGCACCGAATGCGCGAATATCGAAGAAATTCTTGCACATGAATTTCGCGAGCTCATCGTCTTTGGGTTTCTTGGAATCCGGTTTCCTTTTCAGAGCAGCATAGGCTTTCGTGTGCTGTTCGTTGAGAACAACACCATCTTTCACGTAGATGTCATACCCTTCATTTCCGGTTTTCACCATATCCACATAATCGCGGATCTTCCGTTTCAGGCAGACATCAGTCACGATACCATAACCGGTCTGCGGATCAACCCGTGGCATGTTTCCCATGTCCGGGTCGCCGTTCGGATTCCCGTTCTCAACATCGAATAGCAATACGAATTCATACCTGCTCTTGATCACTTCGCTCATTTCTTATCCTCCTTGTTATCCTCGCTTGCTTCCTTCTTTTTGAAAAATGCCTTCCGCTGATGGTAATATCCCAGCATGAATTTGCCCTGATCCTCAAGGTTCAGGAATGCCGGGAATTCATCGATACCCGATACAACTTCCTCGATCCACTGATTCGATTTAAATCCCCAGTCGGATTTGGCAATATGGTGCTGCGCCAGTTTCAGCAGGACCGGGAATACAACCGCCGGGGTTGTTGAGGCGCTGCTGAAATACTTGCTGTTGATCGTGCTCTTGAGATCCTTGTTCGAATCGCTCTGCGCTTTCTCTAGTACCGCAAACAGCCGTCCGAGACGGTACGGGACATCGGTGCTCTTTTCGTTCAGACTCACAGTAATCATATCCTCTTCATGTTTTCCTCTCGCTCGTGCCATCCGGATCAGGCAGGCCTTGATGAAACCGGCCCGGGCATAGTTAATTGAACGCTCGACCTTGACCCGGTTCACGATGGCATTGTACATCGGGACCGGGTACGGAGTATCATCAAGAATGGAACGCATCAGCAGCCCTCCAAGCAGCGGCGACGCTGCCTTATCCGTTGAACTCTGGGGGACGGTCTCCCGCAGAAGACGGTACATCGAAATATACTGCGCCCCGCGATTGTCACGATCAATCTCCATATCGAGGTGATGGCGGGCAAGCCGTGTGATGAAATTCCCAAAATTGTCCTGGTGCCAATAACGGACTGCAAGCCGGGCATTGTTGGGCGACAGCCCGAGGATGTAGAAGTTCGTAGTATTAGGATCGACTCCGAGATCCTTCTCCTCCAGATATTTCCCGGTTTTTACTTTCTGGAGGATATCGTTCACGAGCTGACGTGTCCCGCGATCCTGCTGTCTTAAAGATCCCTCCGAGTTCGGATCTGCCTCCTCTTCATCTTCTACCGGATCAATGAGGAAATGTGCAAGATTTTCGCAGTTTTTCTTCGTAGTATCAGCCCAGAAGACAGTCGATGTGTCACCGATCTGGATCCGGTTTTTGCTGTCGCGTTTGAGCAAATGGTTCAAAGCTGTTGTATACTTGAACATTGCCAATTCGCTGACCGGGGCATTAAGAGCCTGTTTATTATCATTTTTCCCGTAAGACCAAAAGGCACCATCATTAAAACTGACAAGGTTGGCACCTGCAGGTTGTGCACCCAGCACCCTCTTGATTTTTTGATGAGTACCCGCGATTGGAGCCATCTTTCCGGTAACAAGACATTGTGCAATTTCAGTCTGTTCCAATCCCCTCCCATTGACATAATACTCGTCCCAAGCTTGGTGAACGACAGGATTTTCATGAATATATCTACCACCAATATCGAAAACAAAGAGACCTCCGTCAAGGATGAGATCCTTGAATTCTGAAAGTTTCGGATCCTGCAATGATGATTCTGGTTTCCAACTGTCAAGGAATGCCAGAAATGAATGAACGTCAGAATCGTCAAGCGCATCCATAAGGATATGGTGAAGTGCCCGACAACGGCTGAAGCAGTCAAGGGATCTTTTGGTCACGACAATTTTTTCACCATCGGATTCTTCGAGTATTTTGACTATCTCAGCAGCTGTCTTCTTTTTTTCACCATTTGAGACCTTCTCGATACCAAAAATATACTTTGCATTGTCCGACACGAAGTATGGTACTATTCCAACAGCTCGGGATTTTTGATACGGAGTTTCCATTTCCTTTGGTGTTTTTCTCTTATCGTCACTCCGAAGATCAAGAATATTTTTCAGTTTTCCATCTCGTGAAATCACAAGCGCGAATGAAATGTCCGCTAAGCTATAACCGGGTTCAGGAATTTTTACAGTAGGATCTCCCGCAAGAATATCATAATACCGGACCAGCGACTGGATGATCACGAGAAGACACCCCCGTTCAGGCACCTCTTCACATCGATCACGCCATCGTTCATCTCAGCCCGGAAGAAGACTGGTGTCATGTCCTTCGCGAAGTCGATATCCCAGAGCATCAGACCGAGATCCTTCTTCCCGGCAAGGTCAGACTTCGGAATCTCTCCTTCCATGAATTCAAACTGCACCGGGAATTCCCGGCACCCGAAATATGGATGATGGAAGCACTGGCCTTTTCGCATTCTCCGAAGTGCGACATTGTAATGCTTCTCAACGGTATCCTCCGGCCCGGCCTTGTCGGTCATGTTGAAGTGCGCCTCAATGTAATACTCGACATCACGGAGCACCATCGAAGCCCGCTGCACCCGCTCGTCATTTGCATCCTTAAAAAGCACTGCCTCCTTTCCGGAGAATGCGCTCTTCACCGGGGCGAGCGGGATCTTCCCCAGCACTTCATTCCTCCGGATATTGTCGAACTTCACCGGCTTCATCACATGAATCCGGTCGATCTCCCAGACAATCGCGGGCTTCCAGTAAATCGCTTCAAGAATCCCGCGTGCAGCCGAAGGGGTCATCACATCGTAGCTGACCCGCTCGACTTTCATCTCGGGGCGTGTGAAGCAGGCATAATCGCCCCAGACTTTCAGTTTGACTCCAAATCCGATATCCACCACCTCCTTAGTGTATCAGTAATGATCCATCGTAACCGGCCCCCTGCCGGAGTTTTAATCCTGTTTCATCGGAGTAATCCTCACAGGATCGCAATACATAAAACCGGTCTGTAATTGTCTCGATCCGGTTCATGCGTTCCATTTCCCGGAACTCGTTGGGATAGATACTGATTGAATACCCCTGGAGATCCCGCACAAACCGCCAGGGAAATTCTGCTGTCCGAAGTCTCTCGATCACTGATCTGGAATGTTCGTCAAAGGGAATGATCACATCTTTTGTACCCTCCTCGATAATCTGGAATTCATCGGCAATCTCCTCGAACGGGAATGCGAATTCCCCTGCACGCTCTTCGAGCTGCCGCAGGATCTCCTTCTCATCAAGTCCTCCATCCGATTTGTAGTGATACAAACGCTGGAAATACTCCGAGACTGTCGGGAACGAGAGCGGGTCATCCGATCCGGCAAGGGTCATCTCTCCGATCTCGGCAACAAAACTCTGCCACGAAGTCGCCTTCCCATGAGATTCCGTGGATTTGAAGATGAAAACCTCCCCGAAGGGCAATTTTCCTTCACGGTTGCATCTTCCGGCAGCCTGCGCAACCGAGTCGATCCCGGTCATAGTTCTGTACACCACCGGGAAATCGATATCCACCCCAGCCTCGATCAATTGTGTTGAGATAACCCGGCAATCGAGTCCTTCTTTCAGCCGTTTCTTGATCTCTGCGATCTTTTTCCTGCGATGGACCGGGCACATCCGGGCACTGAGATGATAACAATTCCCGGCATCTTTGATGGCATCGTACAGTTTTTTTGCGTGATTCCGGGTATTGACGATACATAAAATCTGGCAGTGATCTTTCAAACGGGCAGAGAGATCTGCATCACTGAGGAGACCAAGATCCGTCACCCGCACTCTTTTGAAGGTCTCATACAATCGATCCGGGGACTGCATGATCTCACGCGGCCTTACGTTCTCATCCAGCAGATCCCCGAGCCTCGGCTGGGTGGCAGTACAGATCACGACCGTTGCACCATAATTACGCACAAGTTCCGACAACGCCGCAAGGCAGGGAAGCAGGTATCCGGTCGGGAGCATCTGCGCCTCATCAAGGATGATGACACTCTTGGCAAGGCTGTGCAGTTTCCGGCACCGGGATCTCTTGTTGGAGAAGAGCGATTCGAAGAACTGGACATTGGTGGTTACGGTGATCGGCATGTCCCAGTTCTCGGTAGCAAGCCGGAGAGACTCCCCTCCAGTGTCCAGGTCATCCGTATCAACCGTTGCCGGATCAAAGTTGGAATGATGCTCCAGGACATTCTGCCATCCGAAAATATCCCGGAATACTTTTGCATTCTGCTCAATGATACTGGTATACGGAATAATGTAGAAGATCCGTTTCAGGTGATTCTTCTTTACCTGTTCGAGGGCAAAACCCATGGAGGAGAGTGTCTTTCCTCCCCCGGTCGGGACGGTCAGGCTGAACATGCCGGGCGGTAGAGCACCGGCCTCAATGCACTGGCTGAAAATTTTCTTCCGTTCGCGATTGATGAGGGAATCGCTTGCGCCGGATTGTATCTTCTGCATGTGGGCATCAAATTTTTTCGCCAGTATATCAAACGATTCGTAATTCGTGCGGAGTGTGGCTTTATCCGGATTACAGAACTGTTCCGTATCGAGCGAGTCTGCATCCACAAGGCAGGAGTAGAGCATTCGCGTGAAGAACGAGATACAGAATCCGGTTTTTCCGGGAGACGGACGTAACCCAAGCGGCCCGATCGTGTGTGAGTCTATTGAGATCTCGTTGCAGTATGCAGAATAATCAGGTACCGGTTTTCGCAGCCGCTCACAGAGTCCCCCCTCGGCACTCCCATAATTCAAAAGTCCGCCATGATGCCCGGCAACGATATAGGCAAATAATAACCCGGCAGCGGACTGTTTGCCATTGAATATCCGTGTCGCTTCAATCGATCCTGCGGTCGAGTGATCGACAGGGTTTTTCTCCCCGTCTAGCCGTTTCTGGAACTCTGGAGAATATTTCCCAATATCATGAAGAAGACCGCTGACATATGCTAGGTTGCCTGCGTGAAAATCGTTCGCAAATTCTTGAGAGCGATCTGCAACGTTCTTCAGATGTTTTTTCAGAGCTTGCCAGTCTGATTTATTCGGATTTATCGTAGAATGAGCGTAATACATCAAAATTCAATGCGAAGGATGTTCGAAGTGTGTCTGCCAGTCTCAACATTTTATTTTTTTGCTATTTTAGATATCAAAATATCACACCATAAATATGTTGATTTGTGGTGTGAAAGTGAATTTTTAAAAAAAAACAACCCCTGATAACGAGTATTAGAAATCATTCAGGTCCATATATTTTCATATCACTCACATGTCCCTGATTTATTTCCATACCCTCCCACTTTAAACTTTAAGTAAATAACAAAGTAAATAACCCGGGCCGCCGACCGGTATGAATAGAACACGGGAGTGGGACTTGGTGCCAAACGATATCCTCACTATCCTGGATGAATCCGGGGGGCTCAACGCGAAAGTCTTCTCGCTCGTGCGGCTGAAACTGCTCGCGAGCCTCTCGGTGCTCGGGCCGGACGGGGCAACCTACCGCGAACTCCGGGCGGCGCTCGACATCAGCGACGGTGTGCTGTATGCCAACCTGAATGTCCTGAAAGAGATGGGATACCTTGCTTCGGAAAAGATCGTCTCCGAGGGAAAAGAACTCGAACTCTATACCATCACGCCCGAGGGCTTAGGCGAATGGGAGAGGATCCGAACCTGGCTGTGCAGGTTCCTCCACTGTGGTGCATGATTATGGAAAAACGGAAAAAAGTCATTGCATTCTATAAAGAACTCGGCTTCAATCCGGATATCGGACAGTTCGACGACCGGCTCATTGCCCAGAAACTCGTCTGCCTGCTTGAACTCAAAGGCATCGACCTCGGGTACCCATGCAGCCTGTCTGTCCGTGGACCCTACTCGCCGGACCTGACGAAAGATTTGTTCGCTCATACCCGCGAATTCGAGAACCACGAGACCGGCACACGGCTGAATGCGGCCGAGAAAGCGATCGCCGCGGACCTTGGCAGGATCTTCGGCTTGAAACCCGTGCCGCTCGAAGTGGGAGCGACCTATGGGTTCTATGCGCTCCGGTACCAGAGCAGCCCGCTCGAAGCCCTGAGGCAGGTCAAAGAACTCAAACCGTTCTATTCCGAGGCGCAGATCGCGCTCGGCGTCTCGAAGGCAAAGGAGTTCCTGTTCAAGCCGACGCCAAAGGATCTCCAGGATCTGAAGCGGGAGACGGGGATCTGGCAGAGGGCCGCACTCAAATCCCTGGGGCATTGATCGGATGAAGAACGGCGATATCTGGCTCGTGGATCTCACCGATGCGAAAGGGCACGAGCAGCGGGGGATGCGCCCTGCGATCATTATAGGGAGCGCCAACGGCCTTGTCGTGGTTGTCCCGCTGACGAGCAGCACCGGCTCGCAATCGCGGCGCTCATCCGGGACCTGATGGGCCTGGATTAATCATTTTTCCGATAGGCATTCTCCGGTCAGTACCAGATGCAATCCCCGGCATTAACCAAATCCATTTAACATTTTTGCGCACCTCAATTCCAAGCCATCGTGCCCCGATTATCCTATATCCCGCGCAAATCTCTCCATTTTCTCGTTTCAAAATTTATTCATCCAAGCACATACCCTATCAGGTTCTACTATTGTATGTCAAAGGGGCCCCGATGACCCGGAGAACAGAACCAACGTTTCTCCTCTGGCGGTGAAGGCTGCGCAATCCTTCACCGGAAACCGGACCGACTTCAGAACAATAGAGAGGAGTGAAAGGATCCAAGGAGTTCGAAGAACCCTGACGGGTTCTTCTCTTCCATTGGGTTCTGATGAATTCGAGACCTTCATGAGAAGGTTGAGAATGAGAAGAGCCGCAGGCTCTTCGAACCAGTCAGAAAAAAAGGAGGAATTACAAAATGGCAGATTTCGTACAGAAAACCGTAGTAAAGTCGGCGGTCCGCAAGCTCGCGGCCCCGATAGAGAATGTGGCAGCGTTCAACACGATCATCCAGTCGGTCATCACCGACAACCCGTTTGCCTGCTCAGCCTATGAGAGCGCCGGTGTCAACCACGCACCGGTCGAGAAGACCCGGGAAGCCTACGTGGCAAAGATCGCGTACCAGAACAACGATGCAAACGTTGTCGGAACGGACTCAGCGAAGTTCACCACGATCGCCGGGTTCAATGCCGGCGCAACCGCGCTCCTGAGCAACACGGACCTTGCTACCGCCCACGGGGGCACAGCAGTCCGGGACACCCCGAAAGAGACCTACTCGGCGACCCTGAAGTGCCACGACGCCGGCGGGGAGATCTACATGGTCACGTTCACCCGCGAATCGGTCAGCATCACCTCGTACTCGGACGACGCGATCCGGACCCGGGTCGAGACCTGGGCGGACTCGGTGGCGGCTCTCGCGTAAACGGTGTTCACGCGTAAGGAAAAGTCCGTAAGAGATTAAGCTCCCCCCTTGCGCCTCCGACTGGTTTGAAAAACCAGGAGGATGAGAAGAACGCGGATGCGTTCTTCGAAAGCCCTGACTCGAAGAACCTTGCAGGTTCTTCTCGTGTCTCGGGTCTGAAGACCCTCAACACCCCCCGGAGGGGGACGGGGCGCATTGCGATGCCCCTGCATTACCCGTACAGGAAACTCTCGTAAATCCGGTAACAGGTAATACAGCACCATCGCCACCGGGGGGTGCCCACGCGGCGGGGTCCGAGAGGTTCGCAAGAACCTCGCGGAGGAGAAGAATTGCGGAGCGATTCTTCGACGCGGAAGTCGAAGAGCCTTCGGCTCTTCTCCTGTCTCGGGTCTGATGACCCTCGACACCCCCGGGAGCGTCAAATCCCTCCCCGGTTTTTTTCTCGGAGCCACAGCAGTATGGAAACAGAAATCCTCGGGCTCGTCCTCGGCGTTGTCCTTCCCCTCTATCCCATCCTGTTCATGATCCACCAGCGGATCGGCAGGTACGATGAGATTGTTGAGGAGTTCAAACGGCTGAGGGACGAGCACGAACGAATAAAGGAGGAATATCATGATTAATGAGAACAAACCGGTCGCAACCGTGACCGGCCTGTACCGGGGAACCTTCTCCGGTCTTGAACCGCTGACGAAAGACACACCGCTCACGCTCGATGAAGTCCGGCGCAACCCGGTCTTCTACGAGCTCGAACTGGACCCGGACGAAGAGGACACGGACCTGATCGTTGACATCATCTACGACAACATGTCCCCGATGCGCCTGCAGGACCTCTTCCGGGGATCGGACATCCCTAAAGGTGTCCGCTTCTGGCCGGACTGGTTCGACATCCCACCATACCAGAAGATGCTGGACATGGACGGCCACCGGGTCTATCCCCGGGCCCCGGGCATCCACACGGTACGAATCAGGACAGCCCGCCGGAAGATCACCCAGCGCGGAAAGAAGCGGGACTTCTCCCCGGAAAACCACGGGTACATCAGCCCGGTCTACGAGTTTGCGATTGCAGCGGACACGAGTGAAAACCGGGAGTGATGGCAGTGAAGGGCTACGAATACCGGATTTTTAAGGAATGAAGATGTTCGAGTCAGAGGTGCAGACCCGGGCCGCGATCTGCGGTACCGGACTCCTGCCTGCCCTCATTTTTCTCTTCGCCCACCTGCCTCTGATCCTTATGGTCATACCGGTTGCAATCCTCTTTCTCGGCATTGCCGCTGACCCGGAGGAGACGCACGCGGTCTGGTACGGGATGCTGTCCGTACTCGGGATCTTCGATCTCGCTTCGTTAACGGACCGGGAGAAAGAGAACTACCGGGAGAAACGGCATTACTTCTGGTTCGGCGAGGTTGCGATGGCAGCAGTGCTGGCCGGTACTTTCGCGGTGCCGGCCGGGATCTTCCTTGCCGGAAAAGCAGAGATCACGCTTGCGTTCATCGGAGCAGCCGTGGTGTTCCTGCCGTTGTTCGTTTTCCTGCCGAAGCTGATCCAGCGAACAAGAAAAGCGGATGTCGATTCAGTAGTCGACGCGTTCGGGAAGAACGAGCAGGTAAAGAAGGTGTTCTGGGCTGTGTTTGCTGCGGTGTTCGGGCTGGTGCTGACAAAGATCCTGGACCCGGCAACGGCACGGCAGATTATTGGGATCATCACATCAATCGTGTTGTGACATCCCGGGTTTTCATGGAACGACGAAACAGGTCAGGATCAGAATGTTGATTTAGTACGATCCTTTTCATGAGGATATCGACAAATTGGCAGAGAGAATTGAAATTCCCGCCCGCAGAATCCCACGTATATCAGTGGACATCTCCCGGCCGGAACAGCAGCGACATCCGCGTGATGTCCGCGGGAGCGCCCAGGACAACGACATCGTCCCCGGGCCATATATTTGTCTCACCGGAAGGATTAGCCAGGATCTCTTTCTGGCGGCGTATTGCGAGGATGGATACTCCGTAATCGCGACGGATATTGAGCTGCGACAGAGTCTTGCCGGCAACCGGTGAATCCGGTGATACGTTCAGGATTGTGATATCCACGTCAGGAATGTTCTGCCGGAGATCGGACAGGTCGGTGCCGGACCCTGCCTGCTCCCGCAGGACCTGGTAGGTATCTGCCCGGATATCACGAATCACGTTCTCGACGGTCCCCTTCGGGACCAGGTATTTTTTGAGCACCCGGGAAAAGATCTCGACCGAAGTTTCAAAATCTTCCGGGATCACTTCGTCAGCACCAAGATCCCGGAGAACATTCACTTCGGGAAGGAACTGGGTCCGGACAATGATCCAGAGCCGGGGATTCATGGAACGGGCGATCCGGGTAATGATTCGTGTCGAGAGCGGATCGTTGACCGCCACAACAAGAAGCCGGGCCTGTTCGATCCGTGCATGGGTCAGGATAGCCTCATTGGTGGCGTCCCCGAAAAAGATCGGTTCCCCCTTCCTCCGCTCCTGTTCAACGGTCTCCGGGTTCATGTCGATGATGATGTACGGGATGTTGCCGATCCTCGCTACCTTTGCAAGATGCCGTCCGTTGAGGCCATACCCCACGATCACGGTATGATCCGAGAGGGCAGGCACGTCCCGGCCTTCCGGCTCGGGAAGATTACATCCCGCACGCAGCCGCTTCCCGAGTGGCAAACGGCAGACATGGTCGGCAACCTGCGGGCCGGCGGCGATGATAAACGGGGTCAGCGCCATGGTGATGACAGTGACAGCAAGGAAAGCCTGGCCGCTTGTCCCGGGAAAAAGACCATATTCCTTCCCGGGCACGGAGAGCACGAACGCAAATTCGCCGATATTGCACAGGGCAAGCCCGGCAAGAACCGAGGTCCGGAGGGACTGGCCGATGGCAAGCGTGCTCCCCGCTGCAATGACCATCTTGAGGAGAAGGACACCGATCACGAGAACGATGATAAGAACGGGATTTTCAAGCACGAACCAGAGGTTGAGCAGCATCCCGACTGAGATGAAGAAGAAACTCGTGAACATGTCCCGGAACGGCACGATGCTGACGAATGCCTGGTGGAAATATTCCGATTCCGACAGGGTCAGCCCTGCCAGGAATGCACCGAGCGCGAGCGACAAACCCAGTTTCGATGACAGGAAGGTGATGACAAAGCAGACGAGAATGATGCTCAACAGGAAGATCTCCGTGTTCCGCACCGAGACAATACGGGGCATGACACGGGGAAGTACCCATGCCGCGACAGCAAAAACCAGTGCCAGGAGGAGGACAAGGGTAAGGCCAAGGTTCAGCACGGCTCCGGTCAGGTCCGCTTCGTGCCCCGCAAGGATGGGAAGGGCGATCAGCATCGGGACCGTCATGATGTCCTGGTAGAGCGAGATCCCGAGCGTTGATCGGGCATAGGGTGTATTTACTTCCGCCCGGTCCTGGAATATCTTCAGCGTGATGGTCGTGCTGCTGTGGCAGATTAAAAGCCCGAAGAAGAGGGCGATGGCGGCGGGGATACTGAAAATGACCATGATGGCATACACGGCAAGGATCGTCAGTACGACCTGGAGCGTCCCGGCAACCAGCACGATCTTCTTCATCTCAAAGAGGGTCTTGAACGAGAACTGCATGCCGATGGTGAAGAGCAGGAAAATGATACCGATCTCCGCGAGAGCATCGACCATCTGGGGATCCCGGACCAGGCCGAGACCATACGGCCCGGCGATCATGCCGGTGACAAGAAATCCGACAACGCCGGGGATCTTCATGCGGGTCCCGACGGCAATCACGAATATGGCAAGGGCAAGGATGACGATAGTATCGAGGATGAATGATGTAATCATGGGGCAGGCCTCAGGCTGGCTGGGGAAACGTGTTCAGAAGCACCGGCATGAACCGGCTTTTCAGTGGACGGCTGGGGAGGCATAGCCGGTTTCAGAGACTCGCGCGACGGCGATCGGCCCTGTATTCATGAACTGCGATGACCAGTGTATAAAGATCAATGAAAAGAGCAATACAAAAGATTGTCGTAGCAAGTATCAACCCTTCTTTCTGGGCGATAAACAAGATCACAAAGTTCAGGCTGATGAGAAACGCTATGAGGGCCACAACGGCAATTATTGCGGGCATACATGTGTCCTTCTTCTCAAATTATAATACGTTTTCGATGATGCAAACGTAATATATGATGATTTCTGGTTTTTGGGCCTGCTCGCCCCGCATGCCGCTCCCGCAAAATACCCCTCATTTCCGCTCTTCCAGCACCATGGAAAATTCCGTTCCCCTGCTGCGGTCAAGGCCGATCGTGCCTTTCATCTGCTCCACGATTGAGAAGACCATGCGGAGTCCCAGCGACCGGGTGTCGCGCCAGTTCAGGTCACGCGGCATCCCCACCCCGTCATCGCGGAAAACGATGGAAATATTCCGGTCCTGCCTGCGGACCCTGATGAAGATCTCCCCCGTGTCCCTGTCCGGGAATGCATGTTTCAGTGCATTCGACATCAGCTCATTGAGAATCAGGCCGATGGGAATTGCGGTATTCACTCCAAGCGTGATACCGGGGATGTCGGTTCGCAGAATAACCTCCCTTCCTTTTTGACGGTAAAATTCAAGCAGGTTTTTCCCGAGGGTTTTCACATAGAGGTCGAGATCGATGTTGGCGATTTCCGGGGACTGGTATACTATTTCGTGGACAAGGGCCATCGCTTTTATCCGGTTCTGGCTCTCCTGCAGGGCATTGAGGACATTGTCATCGCGAATATATTTTGACTGGAGCGCGAGAAGATCGTGGACGGTGTGCAGGTTGTTCTTCACGCGCTGCCGGACCTCGCGGAGCAGCTGCTCCTGCAGTGCCCGCGATCGTTTCAGATCCTTTTCGGCAGCAAGGCGCAAATCCCGTTCGCCCTTCAGAACGGGATCGGCGACATTCAGGGTTTCGGGCGCTCTGATTCCGCAGTTATCCCTGAGCCGGTCATCAGCGATCTTCCGGGCGATACCATTCTCCAGAAGGCGAACAAGACCCCTGAGGAGGGAGTTCTCCTCTGCCAGAAACGGTGCGCTATTTGCGTCGGCCCATTCCCCGGTATATGAGACTTCGACAGATCCGGCCCATTCCCCGTCAACGAAAAGCGGGAAGTTCTGGTTCCAGATCGAGCGCTGGAATCCCGGCGTACTAAATTCCGCCCCTCTGAACATGATATGAGCACGTGTAAATTTTGGATGCTGGTAACCCGATGGAATGAGATCGACTGTCTCTTTCAGCATCCCCTCAAGGGATATTTCCGGCGCATTAACGATTTCCGTCAGTTTGTACAGGCAGGCCAGCTCCTTGACCCGTTCCCCAAGGACAACGGTCTGCCGCTGTAGTGCCCGGGTCGCCCGGTACTTGTCCACGGCAACCCGGATCTTCTGGGCGAGTTCCGTGAACTGCGGAAGGGGAGCCCCGCCTTTCTGGAGATAGGCCTCAGCACCATTGTTGATTGCCTCGATCACGACCTCTTCGCGGCCCCGGCCGGTAAAGAGAATGAACGGCGTGTCCGGATACTGTTGCCGTACATACTTCAGGAACTCGATCCCGTTCGTTCCCGGCATCTGGTAGTCTGAGACAATCACATCAAAGGGCTTGTTAATGAGCATAGCCTTGGCATCAGCAACGGATTCGGCCGTATTTACTGTGAAATCGCCCAGAGTTTCGAGGAATTGCCTGCCAATCTCGAGCAGATCGGGCTCGTCATCAACGTACAGTATCGGGATCTTTTCAGGCATGTTCAGCAACCATGACCGGAAGGGTGATCGTCATGAAATCGGTTCCATGGATGTATCCTCTTGTATTCCAGATATTTATACCAGCACTGCCGGGAATTCGCACTGGTATCCTGCCCTCAGGGAACCGGTCCGTCGCGGTTCTTCTGCAGTTTCAGGTCGGGCCGGCACCGCAGGGCGTAATTGTCGGACTGGATGTCCATGCCGTTGACCGGGAACCGCATGATATTCCTGATTCCCCCCGCTGTCGAGAAGTTCCGCATGTCCTTCCCGTACGCGATGAGGGAGTCGATAAAGATCGGCTCGTCGATCTCGCCCTCCTCTTTCACGTAAATAAGCCGGTGAACGGAGTACAGGCCAAGGACGAAAGCAAGCACGAAGAAGAAGTCCCAGTGCTGGAGATGGAAGGTGGGGATGATGATCGCAAATCCCGGGCTCTTCCAGCTCAGGTTCCACGCAAGTTCGCATTCAGCCAGGTGATCGACAAAGAATCCTCCGATAATCGGAGCGATGCCGGCAGCAAGTGCCGTGAATATGCTGATGCCGGCCAGGTACGACGTAGCGGACCCTTTCGGCGCCAGTTTCAGGCCGATGTTCCCGGCAGCAAGTGTGACTCCTGCCGTTGAGAGCCCCATGATGATATGGATGATGACCAAAAGCGGCATGGTCAGGAAATGCGGCTCGGGAAAGTTCGTGAAGGTCAGGGCGAGGAAACAGAGGACGAATAACGGCCCGGCTACTTTGAGTACCGATTTGTTGCTGAACCGATCGGCGATGGTCCCCCAGAGCGGGAGTGACAGGATACTTGTGAGCTGGCTGACGATGGACAGGACAATGATGGTCGTGATGTCGAGCGACAGGCGTTTGAGCAGGTACACGGTCAGGAACGGTGCGGCAAGGTTGACGGCAAAGCTCCAGAGGGCAAGAAAGATGATCAGGTTCCGGAAATTGATATCCTCATACCATGCGGTAAGCCTTCGCCGCAGGGGGACGTCATGCCGTATGATCATCATCGGTTCCGGGGTCCTGACGAGAAAATACGTCCCGGCAAGGCCGATGAGACTGCCGACAAGGAAGATCACGGCGTATCCCGTAACCGCTGTCCCCCCTCCGCCATTCTGCCAGTGATCGAGGAAATATCCGGCGCCGAGGCTGAGCACGATAGCGGCCGCAAACGAGAGCGCCATCCGGCGGGAGAAATACATGCCGAGGATCTGTTCCGGGATTAGGTCGCGCATCCAGGATTTCCAACCGCAGTGTTTCACCGAGGATATGCACGAGTACACGATGAGGAGAAGTACCAGGCAGACGATCCCCGCCTGCGGTGAGAGTAGGAACGGGATGAGGGCGACGAAGATCCAGAGCCCGCGTGATGCCAGGGAGGTGATGACCGTAACAAGACGGCGATTTCGCACCTTCTCAATGAGGCTCACTGCCGGGATCTGGACCAGCTCGGCGAGCGGGGGGATTGCAGCAAGGAGGCCGATCACGACGTTGGATGCGCCGAGTTCAAGGGCAAACGCGATGAGGAAGATGCCGCTTGTGAGCGTAGCGAATGCATGCGTGGTAAGCCCATCAAAAATGATATTGGATAAGCCGCGCTCAATCTCGTCCGGTGTAAGCTCGGGAGACGGGCGGAGCGACAGCATGCGACATTCAGTCCCGTGGGATGGTATTCCAGAACTGCCGGGACCTCCCTCCGGCAGATGCAACTGGAAATTTGTTCACGGTCTATCAATATATGTGGATCGGAACGAGAAGAGAATGTTGATATAGATTTATCCAATATTTCTTGATCATCGTCCTCGTATGGATGACACCATTAGGCGAGTGAATGGCACTTTTCATAATCAGCCCTGAATTGTATGCATGGGTGATTCTGCCCCTGCTGATCTTTCTGGCCCGCGTCTGTGATGTTACGATGGAGACGGTACGCATCGTTTTCATTTCAAAAGGGATCCGTCTCCTTGCCACAGTGATCGCGTTCTTCGAGATCGTGATCTGGCTGCTGGCGGCCGGGGTTGTGATGAACGATCTTGCCAATATCGCAAACTTCCTCGCGTTCGCGCTGGGGTTTGCGATGGGGACCTACGTCGGGCTCGTTGTTGAAGAACGGTTATCCCTCGGCATGGTTATCCTCCGGATTGTCACAGCCGATGAATCCCGCGATGCAATCGTATCCTCTCTCCAGTCTGAGAACCATGGAGTGACCTGTATCGAAGCCGAGGGCTCCCGGGGATCCGTGACGATGATCCTCTCGCTCGTCCAGCGGTCGGAGATCTCCCGTATCACGGGCCGCATCGACCGGATCAATCCGAAGGCGTTCTTCTCTATCGAGGATGTGCGGTACGTGAACGAAGGGGTGTTCCGGCCCCGGGACTTTCGGTCCTTTTTGGGAATGGTGCACACCCTTGCCGGCCAGGGCCGGAAGAAATAATAACGGACGTGCAATTGACTAAAGAAGGCCGGGCATATCGCGATCTGCAGCCATAAAACTGATGGTATGATCTCATACCAGCCGGTTTTCAGGCCGCTTTAAAAAAACAGTTCCGGGTATACGGATGCAAAAAACCATCAGGAAAACGCCTGCGATGCCAGGTTCGCAGGAAAGACCGGGACACCGGAGGATGAGACCGCCATAACCGGCATTCCGGGTGAAAAGTGTACCGGGAGAAAGGGGAGATTATTCCAATCACGTTACCCGATGCGGGATGAACGTGCGTTCCGCCTTTGCAGCAGCTGTACGAACTGCGGGTTTCGCGGACATTCGTACGGGTTGATCCCATGCGCCGGGTCCCATTTCCCCTCCATCGGGTTGAACCGGGCCGGGCACGGTATTTCCTCAACGTGCGGCGAATGGATTCCCGGGACCATCCGTCTTAAGATGTGTTCACAACCCGTGCAGAATACATGAATACTCATCGTCATGACCTGTAGTGCATGTTCGTCGGGCATTACCTGGCAGCGTATCCGGGCAATGGTTATGGAAGCTGAATACTGCCCTTTGCCAGAAGACCGTATTACCAAAAAAGAGGAGGAGGGTTTATGGAATAGCTGAAAATGTAAACGGGACTTGCATTATTTCGATGATGGACTGGAGATCGTTTGAAGTGTAATTATCTTTCAGATTGATCCGGTTTGAGCCATTACACAATAGTATACCCGAACTCATCGCATCACTCCGGATTCGGAGTGGGGCAGACAACAATAAGTAGTTTCGGGGGGGGCGCAGGGGTGCGGTGGTGATGTGGTGCCTGCCGGGACATCCCTCTCAGGCTTTTGAAGGGGCATGGTTCGTGCAGCAGGGCCTGAAACGTCGGTAGGTTTATATGATGGGGGAGACATGTATGTATTATAATAGATTTAAACACCGTACGCTCTGCCAGAGCCGGTGAGATGTTCCCCCTTCGTGGGTGACCGGCCGGCCCCGGAAACCGGATCGCGGGGAGTCACACCTTACAGGGACGGATACACCCGGTATGAACAGCGCAGGATCGATTGCCGGCAGCCTGATGAGAAGCGCGGGCCTACAGCGGCCTGGTACAGGTATACAGAAAGGAGGGGCCCCATGGAATCTTCACACAAAAACCCGGATCTGGAACGGGATCCGGAGCAGCCCCGGCAAAGACCGGCTTTTTCGGAAGTGAAACGGCCGGTCCCGGGGAGGGATTATTATACCGTGAACCAGGTTTTCTGGGGGCTCGTGATGCTCCTGATCCTCTGGTGCGTTGTCGTATGGATACTGGGATTGCCATCTGAATAACGGTACCGGTTCACATTGTTGCGGCCCTCCCGGAATTACGGGATTGAACGGGAATACCAGGCTCCTGAAATGAACGCAGGAGGAGGATACTATGAGTAATCAGAAAATGGAGAAGATCTACATCGCCATTCAGGACATCCGGACGCTTGCACTCCGGACCCGGCCGAGTTGCGACGATGCCCGCGATTGTTCCCGGTGTCCGGCAATCGTTGCCCTGCCGGACAGGCCGGGCATCGCCTGCCTTTTCGACATCGTCCAGCGCAAGGGGGAGATTGTGAAACGATCCGTGAGGAAGATCCCCTGCGGTGTCTGCCGGAAGCCGATGTTCCCGATTGCGTCAGGACAAAGCGGGGAAGAACGCTGGGGATGCCGGACGCCGGGGTGTTCAATCCATGAATATGCACGCGGAAAATTTCATTATCTATTGCAATAGATACAAAAAAGCATGAAACGTACACCTGATGAGATGGAGGAAGAGATTATCACACTATACCGGGGGGGAATGAGCCCTTACCAGATTGAGCGGTATTTCGAAGGGAAGATCACTCATGGCGGTGCGAGGAACGTCATTCTCCGTGCAGGCATCCCGACCCGGAACCGGTCGGACGTGAAAAAGCGGTACGATCTCGATATGAAAAAAATTGTCCATCTCTATCTTGATGACCAGTGGAGTACCTATCGCATCGGACAGGAGTTCGATGTCCCTCCCTCGGTTATCTGGCACAGGCTGAACCAGGCGGGCATCAGGACCCGGGATATCCGCAATGCAAAAGCAGGTAATACTGATGAAGAAAACAATGCCCATGAGATGGATACGTAAGCCATGCAACCGGTGCGGTCAGCTGCTGCTCATTCACGATGACACCGTCTGGAAGGATAACAAAACCTACCACTATCACTGCTGGATAAAGGAGAACGAGAGTAATTCACGGAAAAAAACAGGAATTCCCGGAATGCGGGGCAGCCCCGGCCGGTAGCCGGTATTCTTGTGGTCCGCATATTTTTGATCCTGCCGGCAGACACCAGAACCGGGGGATACCTGATATCCCAAAAGAAGGACCGGCTGCCCCGCCGGCCCTTTTATTATTCCGGGCGGCCCGGCTCCATAATCCATCCGGAAGAAGACTGGGGACAGCACTCCGGTGCCAAAAGAGGCCTGTCCATAAACGGAGGTACCTTGCGTGTGGAAAAGACTGGTTTTTCTCATAAAGAAGGTCTTCTATCGCTTGCTATTCCGCGATAAACCGGCATTCGATCTGCTCCATGACGACCTGTAACTCTTCACCGGCGCATTGCCGGTTTGCCGGAATGCCCCTTTTGGGGCTCACGTCTGGATCCGCTCACGGTATGAGGGGGGCACAATACCGGAGGGCAGGGTCGCAAAGGACTGCCGGCACAATGCCCCAAAAAATTTCCAAACCCGTTAGCCAGACAGGATCGTGCGGCCCGGGAAATACAGCGCGGGAGGCTCCTGCACGCAGGGACAACAGGCCGGTACTCCACAAAACACACATACTCACGGACGGATACGCTACCGTACGTGAGTTGCGGTCACAGGTTATGGATGCATAATGGACCTTGTCTTACCCTTAATCATCCTTGTTGCCCGGATTGTCGAGACAACCATGGAGACGATCCGGCTCGTGTACGTAACGAAAGGCCACAAGTATCTCGCGTCGGGAATCGGGACGCTGAAGATCGGCATATGGGTGCTCTCCACCGGGCTTGTCCTGACGAACCTTGACAATATTCCCGGTATTGTCGCCTACATGCTGGGATATGGTGTCGGGACACTCCTTGGCATGACCATCGAATCGTGGATCGGCCTTGGCACGGTCATCATCAGGATCTTCTGCACAAAAGATCCGGAACCGCTCATCCGGCATCTGGGGGATCTCGGGTACGGGACTACCCGCATTAATGGCGCCGGCCAGTTCGTCTCGTCCGTCGCGGTCCTGCTGAGTATGGTGCCAAGAAAAGAGACGGGACGCCTGCTTGAAGTCTTAAAGACGAAGTATCCCGATGCGCATTTCACCATCGAGGATGTCTCAACGATGAGTGAGCGGGAGATCTATTTCGGCACGCGGAACCGCAGGGGCATTCTGGGTTTCACCGGATACAGTTGACGAATCACTTACAACCGGGATGATCCGGTGCTCAGGAACCATCAATGGTAATAATCTGCACCGGGCAGAGATCCGCAGCATCCTGTGCGCATGCTTCAAGATCTGACAGGGGCGTCCCTGTCCCGGGATTCCCGCCCAAACGGTATTTTTCAACAACCTGGCTGAACGTGTCATCCGGGTTCTGTTCAAAGAAGCCCGGGCAGGCATCCCGGCAGGAATCGCAGCTGACACTGGTTGAACGATAGATGCTCACTCTGATGAAACGGACTCCCCAAAAAGGATTAGTGGTGCCCGCACCCGGCTTTTTCGCTGTGCTGCTCCCCGTGGCCTGCGGTGCTTGTCACATTCACGTACAGGTGATGGGAATACACGACCCAGCCGATGAAGGCTTCTATTGAACTCCCTGCCGGCAGCAACATCGTTCACGTCATACTACTCCTTTTCCATGACATGATGGAAGCGGTGGGTAAGATCGTCCTCAACGGTTTTCAGGATAAAATCGATCGTTTCTTTGGGAGCGCCGGTCTCGATTGCTTTCTCAGCTCTTGGCACGACCGGGCCCTCGCTCAGGCCGGCAGGTTTCATCCCGGCGGTCGGTGAACGGTTCAGGGACAGGACGTTCCCGGCGAAGATCAAGATCGGGTCTCGGGCTGCCCCCGCTGCTGCGGCGAGAGCCATACCCGGGACATCGGCATCATGGGGACGAACAAGAGATGGACGATCCTCTTCGGGGGCAATGCCGGGACGCGGCCACGGTTCGCAGACATCATCGCCCGCAACCTGTCGGCAGCGGATGCGCTTGACTGCGCTGAGAGGCTTGCCGAATTTTACCGGATCCATGCAAAATCCCATGAGAGGACCGCCCGGTTCATGGAGCGTGTCGGAATGGAAACGATCCGATCCGCGCTCTTATCGCTCCTGCCGTATGTACCAGTTAAACAGATATAATGAGATGAAAATTACTGAAGTAGCACAATTGGAATCAGTGAAAAATCCGCACAATGTCGATGTACGGAAAGTATTCGAAGCCCCTGATACCTCAGCCGTGGTCATCACGCTGAAGCCCGGTGAATCGCTCAAGAAGCACGTCACACCGGTCGCTGTCTTTTTCTACGTGCTTGAGGGAACGGGTGTCGTTGAAACCGGTGAGGAGCGGCAGAGCGTTGGCAGGGACTCTGTTGTGGAGAGTCCCGCGATGATTGCACACACCTGGAAGAACGAGAGTAATGCTGTGGTTCGTATCCTCGTCGTGAAGATCCTTACCACAGGAAAAGGAAAAGACACCAGACTCCGGTAACTTTTTTTAGGCGAGGCGGTCGCGGAGCAATGCTTTGCACGGTGCAGTTGTTCTTTACGGAATGTACGAGGAAATGCCGGTCCTCCTGTCCAGTCCATGCCCGGGTTGGTAAACCTGCGCGAAAGAGAGTGCCACGGATTGTAAAAAAAGGAATTAGGCCGGGATTCAGGCCATTCACGCAAAATTCCTGACCTTCCCGATCATCTCTATTCGTGCCTTCAGCTCGCCCTGCTTCTCCCTGCTGATGGCGTCAAGGATATTCTTGAAAGGCACTTTCAGGGTCCAGATCTTTATCGGGCGCCCCTTATTGGGGGTAACGGATTCCCGGTTCTCGATCCAGCCTTTCCTTTCAAGGTACTTCACCGCAACACTCACTTCGGGCTGGCGGAGGTCTGCCCCGTGTTCGATGTCATAGCTTGTGGCCGTCTTCAGTCTTGCAAAAAGCACGAGCGTCTTTGCGATGGTCTGCTTTGTTCCGATCCTGACAAGGAGGTTGATGAATTCCTCCTCCTTGTCCGTAAACAGGTGGATTGTTTTTTCGATCATGATTCATTTCCTTTTGGATTGATTCATCCTGTTATTATTATACCATTAAATGCATTTTGGTTAGGGGGGCGAATGAGTCCCGAATTCAGGACGGAAAACTATTCGTAATGAAAAATATATTCCGGCAAGCCGGGCGCATTTCGCTTCGTAACGGCATGAAGCATGTAACCCGGAAGATAGATCAACAAACCAATCCTATCGTCCGAATATTTAATAAAAAATATCGAAGAATTTTGCAATCACGTGCATAACCGCGCCCCCTCCGGGGTGCGTGTGTGCAGTGAGAGGGCAGCCGGAAATGATAGAGGTGACAGAAGGAATGCCATCTCCCGGATGATTCCATGCTCGTTCCCGTCTGGGAACGGCCGGATACTCCCGGATTGTAGGGTTAACGGGAGTATTTCGGAATCATCTCACGGGGATTGTGTGACTTCGCGGTAACGAACGAAGAACAGCAACCACACCTGTGAGGTGATAGGATGGTATCGAAAAATTACAAACCCTGTACAGATCCTGCAAAGACTACTCCGTATCTCGTGGAGCGCCGTACCGGCCTCCGCGGTCAGCACATCGGGGCAGCCCCCGCTCCCCGGGGGTCGATGCGGAGACAGACCCTGGCTCTTTTAAACGAACGCGATCCCGAGATCCCGTACGTGAAATTCGAGAATGCCTTACGGGACCTTGTCTGTTCCTTCATGGAACGGCAGGACCGGATGAACGGGGAACTCCTGCGGAGGATGATCGATCTCCAGTACCGCATGGAAGATATCGAAGCGGATCTTCCCGTGGTGAACCGGAAAGAACACGCCAATGACGCGGGGGCCCCGCAATGACCGGATCCGTGGGGGAACTGCCACATCCCGGTGTCCATCTCGTACATGACGACAGATGGTCCGGAGAGATACCCGGCCGGCTCCGGAACAAGCTGGCCGGCTTCGAGCGGACAATCGGAAAATTCCGGCAGCGGCGGTGGGCGTGATGGCCCGCATACGCTTAAACGAAGAGACCGGGATCCCGCTCTTCCTCATTCCCGATAAAATAAAAGGGAAGATCAAAAAGATGGGCGACCGGATCTACCGGATCAGCGTGAAGCGGACGGAGCACCACCACTACAGCGTCTCGATCCGGACAAAGACCCTGCCCCGCGAGCTGATGCCCGCTCTTGGGATGCCGGCCCGGGTGCAGAATTCCAGAAACCCGGACAAAAGAGTGGTTACAGGAGGGGCGTTCCCGTGACACGCGGCCCTCCACCGGGAAAAGGATTGAAGGAGGCAAAGCAGATCGCCAGCCGTCTTGGGGAAACCTGCGAGAACTCGAAAGGCCGCGGTACGCTCTATGACTTTTCTATCCACCTGAGTTCGTTCACGATCGCCGTCCGCGTGAGGGGGACAAAGCTGATCGCCATCACGGCAGAGGACCTCGTTGCGGCCTACCCGCGGGACATTGCCCGGATCCGCCGGGTCCCGGCAACGCCGGTCTTCATCCGTGAGATCTGGGTCCGGACTTCTGCGGGAACATGGCAGTATTTCCTGATCCTGCGCGACCGGATCGTGGAGATCCCATCCGAACTGCCTCCTCCGGAACCAGGGAAAAGCCGCCTCCGGGGCAATGCGCCCGGGCCGGATCCGAAGGCACTCCCCGGCATTGTTCCGGCAGCAGAGCACACGTACACCTGCCCGTTCCTGGGACCGCCAAAATAACCCTCTTTTTTTGAGGGTCGCAAGACCCAAGCAATGAGATAATTCGCCAGAATCATCGAGTTGGTGAAGGTCGAAAACCTGAACCAGCGATTGTTTACAAAAGGAATCTCCACCAGCGGTCGACAGGCTGGCGTTTTGGTTCCCCGAATATCCCCATTGTCGGAGAGCGTCGTAGTTGAGGCTGTTATTCGGGTCGGACCCCAGAAATCTGAAATCCTCGTAAATCGCCCCGTTTTCGAATCAGAGGCTATTTTGGAAAACCGGTTTCCGGAGGATCGCACTTTTTGGCGAATTAACGTACAGTTATTTTGAACAGAGCGATTTTCGGGGGGATTTACCCCTACAGGGACGGATAATGCCCGGGAAAAATGCCAGTATAGGAACTCCCGGTTTGAGGATCTGATTACGATCCATGGACTGGAGTGTGCGAGAGACCGGGTGGGGACCCCCCTTGTGCATTCAACGGGGATCTTGGAGCCAAATCTGTGTTTGGACTTGGTTGCCGTGATCCGGAGAGTATCCCGGCTTTTTTCGTTTCACCAGGTACTGATATTTCGGTGGATCGGAAGGATTCCGTCGTTCCATCAACTCAATGCGGAGAACGATACACGGGCACTGGCCAAACGGCCCGTCATGGATCCGGCGCAAAAATCCCGAAACGGTGTTGCACTGATACCGTGTCAGGCCATAGCGGTCGCGCGTTCCTGCACCGTCACCCACCGCTCGTCAGAGCCGTCTGCCTGCATGAACTGCTCCAGCAGTTCCGGGATGCCGTTGTATTTTCTCATGGCTCCTGAAAATAGAATGGCAGGCCGGGCCTATGCCTTCGGTGCATCGATCTCCCGGACCAGCCGTTCCATCACGGCATCCACGGCCTTCCACGTGAGGGAGTCCGCGTGCCGCAGGATGTAGGGGCGCCCGTCGTCGCCGGCTTTCACCATCTCGGGGTCCAGCGGGATTGCCCCGAGGAACGGGACGCCGAGGTCCTCTGCTGCCTTCTTCCCGCCACCGGTACTGAACAGGTCGACAACCCCGCCGCAGTGGGGGCAGACCATCCCGCTCATGTTCTCGATGACACCGAGTACCGGCAGGTCCAGTTTCTCGATGAACTTCGCCGCCCGCATGGCATCCATGACCGCGACTTCCTGCGGGGTTGTCACGATCACGGCGCCGCGGACATTGGGGGCGAGCTGCGCGATCGTAAGCGCCTCGTCGCCCGTACCGGGCGGTAGGTCGACCACGAGATAGTCAAGCGCCCCCCAGTGCACTTCCGCAAGGAACTGCTGGATCGCGGTCATCTTCATCGGGCCGCGCCAGACAACTGGCGTGCTCGTGTCCGGCAGCAGGAACGCCATCGAGAGGGCCGAGAGGTTGCCGGTCACGTGGACGGGTTCAATCGTATTGGCGGTGACCGCAGGCCGCTGGTCCTCGATGCCCAGCATCTTGGGGATGTTGGGCCCGTGGAAGTCAAGGTCGAGGATGCCGGTCTTCTTCCCGTGGTTTGCGAGCGCGAACGCGAGGTTGACGGAGACGGTGGACTTGCCCACCCCGCCTTTCCCGCTCAGCACGAGGATGACGTGCTTTACGTCGATCTTTGCTTTCGGGGGCAGTCCCTTGGGTGCGCCGGCAGTCTTCTTTGACGGGCAGGTATCGCAGTTATCGGTGCAGTTCTCATCGCAGGTATCGGGATTTTTTCGTGTCTCTTGTGTCATAGTCTCATCTCAGGGAAAATTTCAAAAAAACAGGGGGGTTATTCGTGATCAGTCTGCCTTCTCTTCGTCAGTCACCTGGGCCAGGACCTGCTCCGTGGGGCCGATGGAGAGGATCTTCCCGCCCCGCATCAGGGCAAGCCGGTCGCAGATGTCGCGGACAAAGTCCATGTCGTGCGAGACCACGATGAAGGTCTCGTCCATCTCGTCGCGGGCATGCAGGATCGAGTGCTTCACGTCCTGCTTCGTGATCGGATCCATGGTCCCGGTCGGCTCGTCGAGGATCACGAGCCGGGGCTCGCGGATCAGCACCTGGGCGAGCGCCACCCGGTGCCGCTCCCCGTCCGAGAGTTCGCCGGGCATCCGGTTCAGGATGGCCTTTGCCTTCTCTTCGGTGAAACCTGCCATCCGGAGCGTGACAACGGCCTTCCTCGCCGCCAGTTCCTTGGGGATCTCGAGGCCGATGGAGTCGGTGAGGTTGTCGAGCACGCTCCGGTGGGGGAAGAGGTCGTATTCCTGGTGGAGGAGGCCGATGTACTCCTTGGCCCTGCCCCGCTGGTCGATACCTGGCTTGGTCATGTCCACCCAGTCGTCTCCTATCAGGACGTTCATCTCGCCTCCCGTGGGCTCGATCACGCCGGAGATGATCCGGGAAAGCGTGGTCTTGCCCGCCCCGCTCTTACCGATGATGCCGAAGATCTCTTTTCTGGCAACATCGAACGTGACACTGTTGACCGCTTTCACCACGCCACGGTCCACGGAGATGTAACGCTTGGTCACGTCCCGGGCCGCAAGGATCTTCTCCCCGACCTCTGCAACGCTGGTCTCTTCGAGTTCATGGTACCCCTTTGCAAAGGATTTGATGACGGAGTCCGGTGACCCGATGGCCGCGATCTCGCCATCGGCGAGCAGGATCGCCCGGTTGGCCATGTCCTCGATCACCTGCGAAAAGTGCGAGGTGACGACCATCCCCATCCGGTTCTTTTTTGCAGCATCGATGAGCATGGAATGGACAAGCTTCGCCGTCTCGGGGTCGAGAGTCCCCGTGGGTTCATCGGCAAAGAGCATGGCCGGGTTCTTGGCCAGCTGCCGGGCAAGGACCACCCGCTGCTTCTCCCCGCCCGAGAGGTCGCGGGCGATGTGCATCATCCGGTGCGAGAGCTTCACCTGGTCGATCAGGTCGGCGGCGCGGTTCACTGCATGCTCCTGCGGGTAACGGATATCGTCGAGCGCGTGGAGCACGTTCTCGATGACCCGGTCGTCGCCGTACAGGGCGAACGTACGCTGGAACATGATGGCGGTCCGGTTCATGACCCGGGACTTCATCCCGTCGCTTTTCTCGTCCCAGAGGTCGACGTCAACCGCGACGAGCTCCCCACCGCACTCGGGACATTTCCCGCCTGCCTGGCTCTGCACGTCCATGAATGCACAGCGGTTGCAGGCTGCCATGTGGTAGACAACCGACCCTTTCGTCGGGGGCTGTTCCACGCCCCGGAGGAGGTGCATCAGCACGCTCTTCCCGGCGCCGCTCCTGCCGATGACCCCGAGGACCTCGCCTTCCGGGATCTCAAAGGAGATGTTGTTCAAGACCCGGGTCTCGTCAAACTCCATGCAGAGATCAGACACGCTGATAAACGGTTGTGGCATGGTCGGTTCTCACTCCCAATGAGGTTCCACAGGTTTCTTTTGCCGGGATACCTGTTCCGGCAGGTCTTCGTTGTGCAGGCATTCCCCGGGATGGGCATGGCAGGGTCCCATCCCCCTCCCGATAACCCGCCCCCGTTTCAGCGGCCCGGTCCCGTCATAGTTCGGCATGATACTTCCTCGTACGGAATTATTACACATATGAGCATAAAGATTTAAGGATTGGGATCAAAGAGGAGTCTTGCGGAACGGGCGCCGGCGTGCATCTCCCGGCTGCCTCACGGGCAGCCGGCATGCCGGGCATTCCCGCCCGCCTGGTTGAAAAAAAAGTTATTCCGGTGAATTATCCCGCGGACACTTCGGGCACCGGCCCTCGGCAGCTTTTGTGCAGCCGGCCATCTGGATTCCTTTGCCGTTCACGAGTGCATCGGCGATCTTCCGGCGCGCCTCGTGAAGGTCGCGCCACGCAGTCTTCCTTGAGACGCCCAGCTTCTCGGCAGCTTCTTCCTGTTCGAGGCCTTCGAGGTCGATGAGCCGGATCAGCTCGATCTCCTCGGGCTGGAGGGTGATGCCTTCCCCCTCCCCCTCGCAGCAACAGGGCTTGTAGCAACGGGACTCGGAGATACCCGCAATCGTCCGCCGGACGCGGGGCCGCCCGCGCCGGGGGCACTCGTTCATTACAGGATTCTCTTCTGCTGCCATACGCTGTTCCTGAATAATACTGGAGCCTGAATAGTATAACAGGTTTACCGGTTTTTTTCTCTCCCTGCAGCACTGCGGGATGACCGGGGGGCAGGCCGGGCCTGCACGAGATACTTTTTGATAATCCGGTAGGGCGGTGCAGTGTCGCGGAACTTCTCCATGCGGGTGACGCGGTACCGGCATGCGTGGAACGGCCCGTGGTGGATCCGCTGGAGGAATCCCGAGATGGCGGGGCCTGCCGATTCGTCCATCCGGAAAAAGGAACGAAATTCCCGGACCGTTACCCAGCACTCTGCTGTTCTGGATGCTTCCATGTACTGCTCCAGCAGCTCAGGGACTTCCGGATGGCGGTGCATGACTGAAAAACTCCAAAAAATCGGGTGAGAGAAGATCTCACTGGCACCGTGGCCCGTGGCCGCAGCGGTGCTGGTTTCCCGAGCCGGCGTTCGGCCCGCAGCAACAGGAGTCGCCGAATTTTTTCTCGGACGTGCATTCATCACGGTGGCTCCGGCTGCCGCCCGGGCGGTGCCGGTGCTGTTCTCCACATGCACAGGTATGCAGGGGGAGGTTGTCATCGTCGTTTTGCCGGGGTGTGGTATGTGTGGTCTCTTCTGGCATGTGTTCACCAACCGTACGCTTGTCGTACGATAATTACTCATATGCGCATAAATGGTTAAAAGCTTGGCATTGTTACAGGAATCCTGAGAAAAAAAAGAGGGGGCCGTAAATCGGTTTATTTTCGAATCGGATGCTGTTTTGGATTGCCTGTTTCTGGCAGGTCGCACTTTTTGGCGAATTAGAGTACAATGAATTGAAAAGGAAAGATTATTGGAGACATTTTCCCCTACAGAGGCAGGAATAGCCCCGGAAAAATGTCAGTATAGGACCTCCCGGTTCAACGATCGGACTGCAAGCCGGAGATCGGTGAACAGGGAAGACCGGGGAGGCGTCTTTCCGGCACCCCACCCATCACCCGCTCCCCTCACCACCCACAAGGCGTTCTCCTTTCGGGGTCAGGATGAAGATGACCGGGGCCGGCAGGTCCCGGATCCTCCTGCAACCGGAACAGTAGTGCCCGCAGCTGCACGCGTTCCCGCCCGGTGCCGCATCCTCGTTCCTGCGGGCGAGATATCCCTGCCGTTCCATGAGCCGGAGCCGGTTCTCCAGCTGTTCCCGGGAAAGCCCGAGTCGCTCCGCACACTCCGCAAGCGTTGCGTTCCCGCTGCCCACCATCCGGGCGATTGTCGCGGTGACACCGGCCATGATCATGCCCCCACCAGGTCATGCATGAATACCCGGCCCCAGGTGAAGAGCGCAAGGGATGGCACAAGGGCGAGCCAGAACATCGGGACAAGGAGCCCGGCCGGGCTCCAGGGCTCCCCGTCACCGAAGACAAGCATCTCAATCCCCCGGGCCAGGCCGGCGACCAGTGCCACGATACCGAAAAGCGCGGCAAGGGCCATTCCCATGCACAGGAACGCGTACCCGTCCCCCGAGGCCGCTGCCAGTTTCTGCCAGGCAAAGAGAAAGACGGTACCAACAATGCAGAGGACGAACCCGCCGGCCGGGTCGGTCGGGATCATCCACGGTAACGTAATCTCAGCAGCCCCGGGCAGGAGCGCCGATAGTATCATCGTGAGGCCGAACGCGGTGTACAGGATGCCAAAGAGCCCGGCAAACAGGAGTTTTGAAAACGTGGTCATGTCAGATCCCCCCGGCGATAACCGTGCCGGCCCGGGTTATGAGGAATGCAACGAGATAGGCAACAACAAGCCCATAGATGACCGAGAAGCCCGTCCACTTCCAGGATCCGGTCTCCTTTTTTATCACCGCAAGCGCGGCAAGGCAGGGCAGGTAGATGAGGACGAACGCCATGAGGGCGAATGCCGTGACCGGTGAGAGCGCGGGGTCGGCGAGCAGGGCCGCCGGGAGCGATCCCTCTCCCGCGCCGTACAGGACGCCGAGGGACCCGACAACGACTTCTTTAGCCACGAAGCCGAAGAGGAGCGCCACAGCAATTTTCCAGTCAAACCCGAGCGGGGCAACGAGCGGTTGGAGCAGGTGCCCCAGCATCCCGGCGTAACTCTCCGCGCTGCCGTATTCGGCACCGGCCGGGAAGGAGGCAAGGGACCAGACGACCAGTGCACCGATCAGGATTACACCGGTTGCCTTGCGGAGGTACATCTGCCCCCGGTCCCACATGTGACGGAGGGACACCCGTGCGGTCGGGATTCGGTAGGGGGGCATCTCCATCAGGAACGCTGCGGGTTTCCCGGGGAGGATACTTCTCCTCATGAGCCAGGCCGAGCCGATGGCAAGCGCGATCCCGAGCACGTACAGGGCAAAGACCACGGTGCCCGCGTTCTGCGGAAAGAAGATCCCGGCAAAGAGGACATAGACCGGCAGGCGTGCCCCGCAGGACATGAAAGGGGTGATCAGGATCGTGATCAGCCGGTCGTTGCTGTCCTCGATGGTCCGGGTCGCCATGATGGCCGGGACATTGCAGCCAAACCCGATCAGCATCGGGATGAAGGACTTCCCCGGCAGGCCGATGGCATACATCAGCCGGTCCATGACGAACGCGGCCCGGGCAAGATACCCGCTGTCCTCCAGGAGCGAGAGGAGGAGGAGGAGGATAAAGATGTTCGGGATGAAGATGAGGACGGCCCCAAGGCCCCCGATGATACCGTCTCCCAGGAGCAAACCGAGCCATGCGGGCTGCACCCCCGAGCTTACGGCCGCAGCCGCATACGCTACTCCCGCATCGATGGCAGCGGCGAACGGCGATGCCGCAGCAAAGGTCAGCTCGAATGCTCCCCACATCAGGGCAAGGAAGATCGGGATGCCGAGCCAGCGGTTCGTGACCACGCGGTCGATGTGGTCTGACGCGTTCAGCGTCCGGACGCAGGTGGTGCATACCTGCGGCAGGAGGGCCGCGATGACCTCGTAGCGGCGGTCGGCCATGGCAGCCTCGGTCTCTTCCGCGCCGGTCTTTGCAAGTTCAGAAGCGATCGCATCGCGGACCGGGCTCTCCGCAACCCGGGCACGGGCGTTCTCATCGCCTTCGAGGAGGCGGATGGCAAGCCAGCGGGGCGGGTACCGCGAGGCAAGGGCCGCATCGCGGCTGATCGCCGGGACCAGGAGGGCAATCTTTTCCTCGATCTCATCCCCGTATCCGATGGCGTGCTCATGGTGGGGCGAAGTCGCTGCCTCGCTGACCGCAGCACGGAGGAGTTCGTCGAGGCCTTCCCCGCTGCTGCCGATGGTCCGCACCGCAGGGATCTCGAAGTATTTTTTGATCAGGGTGCGGTTGATGGCAACCCCGTTCTTCTCCGCTTCATCGGACATGTTGAGAGCGATGACGAGCGGTACGTTAAGTTCCATGAGCTGGGTGGTGAGGTACAGGTTCCGTTCGAAATTGGTGGCATCGATCACCTGGATGACCGCATCGGGTTTTTCGTCGATGATATAGTCCCGGGCAACCACCTCGTCCACCGAATATGCCGTGAGGCTGTACGTGCCCGGCAGGTCGACAACCTCGATTTCATCTGCTCCAAGGCGGGCAACGCCGCTCTTCTTCTCAACGGTAACACCCGGCCAGTTGCCGATATGCTGGTTCGACCCGGTCAGGGCGTTGAAGATCGTGCTCTTGCCAACGTTCGGGTTGCCGGCAAGGGCGATCCGGAGGCGGTCTTTCATGCCGCACCTCCCGGGGCGCTGATGCCGACATGGATCTTCATTGCCATCCCTTTCGAGAGAGCGTAACGCGAGCCAGCGACCGATACGATCAGGGATCCCCGGTCTGCACAGACTACCGTAATGCGGCTTTTCGGGCAGATGCCCATGGCAGAGAGCCGGTTAAGCATGCCGTGTCCTGCCCGGACATCCGTGACAACCGCTTCTGTTCCCGGAGTCAGGAACGAGAGTGGCATGCGCTGCATCGTCAGGTTCCCTCATATGAAACTGTGATCAGCCGGGCGTCTTCCTTCCGGAGCGAGATGCAGTATCCCTTGATCCGGTACTCGACCGGGTCGCCCAGCGGTGCGGCACGGACGGACTCGATCGGTGCGCCGGGAACGAACCCGAGCGCAAACAGCCTCCTCCGGACCGGCCCGCCTGCCAATACCGCTACGACCCGACAGGTCCCGGGAGGAAGGACCTGGTCGAGCGTGGTCAGGTATTCCCCGGAACGCGGGACAGTACGTGAATTTTGTGAACAATCCATGGGAACAAAGAGCATGTTTGGTCGTGATAACAGGCGGCCGAACCCTGTTCGGCTTGCCTTACGAGCGCCGAAAAACATTAGGATTATTCTGTTTTTCCTAAAACGGTCATGGATAATTGAATTTAGGAACTCCTAAATTTTTATATCCCCGGACAGCCAAGATCGATCATGCATGCGCTCAGCAGGAAAGCGGAAGACTACCTGGAAGCCATTCTCAATGTCTCCTTTGAGAAGGGCTATGCCCGCACCAAGGACATTGCCCGCGAGCTCTGCATCCAGCCGCCCACGGTCGTGGAGATGGTCCAGAAACTCGACCGGATGGGGATGATCACGTACCGGAAGTACGATGGCGTGACGCTCACACCGGAAGGGAGGAAGATTGCAGAGGTCATAAGGGACCGCCACGTGACGCTCAAGAGTTTCCTCGACCTCTTCCTTGTTCCGGATTCGATCGCAACAAAGGATGCCTGTATGATGGAGCACGAGCTCTCACCCGAGACCCTTGCGCAGATCCGGATGTTCCTTTCCTATCTCAAAGACGATCCCCGGGCAGCGGATGCCATGAAAACATTTGCAGGTTTCATGGCTGTGAAGAAGGCAAAGCCCGCATCATTGAATTCTTAACACTACCCGTTTCTTCATGTGGTTACCGCCACCGCAATTGCCCTCCTGCGCTTGTGGGTACGGCACCCATGCAGGGGAAACCCTGTGATGAACGGGATTGCCCGTTTTTCTAAAAAAAAGGAACAAGGTGTTTTTGTCGAAAGTCTGCCGGCAGGAACGCCTGTCATCGGCTGCCGGGGGAGATGAGTGGATCGCGTGTGCGAAATGCCGGTGTGTGGTCCGGGGCGTATGGAGTGGTGAGTTTGTGCGTGACATTCTTCACTGGCATGGCAGGGGATTTCCCGGCTCACCTCCCGTGCGGCTCGTTCCTCTGTTGTATGATTCATACCATCCGGTGCTGCCCGGTGCAGTGCGGTTGTTGGGTGCAGCGGACGCCAGGTTCCGGATCGAACTGATCGACCCGAAGGGCTCGTTTGCAAGTATATCCATGGTGTTTCTCCTGTGCAGATCGCATTCCCTGTGGCTGGAAGCGTCTGCCAAACAATAATCTCCTGTTAGGTCGTGATCAAGAGATGCCGAAGGATGTGAGGATCGGGTGACGGAACCAAATATGCCATATCCATTCCCGGGACCGCTGAAATTACCACCTTTTTTGCTTCCGGACAGACCAGCCCGGAGAATATGAAAATCGTTTAATCGCTCTGTTTTCGAATCAGAGCCCATTTTGGAGAACCGGTTTTCGGCAGGTCGCACTTTTTGGCGAATCAGAGTACAGCGAATTGAAACGGAATAATTATTGGAGATATTTCCCCCTACAGGATTAGAGACTGCCCCGGAAAACTGTCAGTATAGGACCTCCCGGTTTGAGGATCGGTCTGCGATCCAGGGATCGGAGTATGCATTGAACCGGGTAGAGGGGGTGGATCCGAAGATCCATCCTCACTGCAGCCCGATCATGTACCCGTAGTGCGAGTACACGTCCCTGACCAGCTCCATCGCCTTCGGGTTGCCCCAGTCGTGCATCCACTCCGAGACCAGCGATTCGGTCGTGATGGGGATGACGCCGGCCTGGAGCATCCGCTTGATCCCGCACTTGTGCGCATCGGGCGTTGAATCGCCTCCCGCATCCATCAGGCCGTACACCTCGTACCCGTCGCGGACAGCGTGGAGCGCAGTGTAACAGAAGCACATGCTGGTCCAGAGCCCGGAGACCACGACTTTCTTCCGGCCGGTCTTCTTGAACGCAGCATAGGTCTTCTCGTCCTCGAACGCGTCGAAGCTCGGCACTTTCCTTGCGATCGCTTCCTCTTTGGGGAAGAGCTTCTGGATATCGCTGATGAACTTCCCGTTGTGGTCCGGGTTGATGGTCGAGAGCACGACCGGGACCCCGAGGATGCTTGCGGCCTTCGCGGAGCAGTACGCGGCGTTCCGGATGATCGTCTTGTCGCCCGAACCGACCCCCGAGAACATCGTGGGCTGGTAGTCCACGAGCACGAGCGCACTGTTCTTGTCCGTGAGCAGTTCCAGGTTTCCGTCTTTTGCAGCTGGCATGGTCTTTCACCTTCGTACAGATACACGGCATATCCCCGGCTGCTTCAATAACCGTTTGGATAGTGCCAATGGTTACATCGGAGAAAGATACCGCCGGATCGTGCCGGTACGCGGGCGAAAAAGGAGAGAAGGGAATTTTATTCTGCCGTGATCCGGTCGTAGAAGAACGCAGCGAGCAGGGCACCGGCAACCGGGCCGATGATGTAGATCGGGAAGAAACCCCAGAGGTTCGAGCCGCCGAGCAGGAAGTCCATGAGGTACGGCCCGAAGGTCCGGGCCGGGTTGAGCGAGGCTCCGGCAATGTTGCCGGTCGAGGTGATCATCGCGGTCACGGACAGGCCGATGACGAGTCCGGCAAACCCCGCCGGGGCCTTCTTGTCCACGGCCGTGCCCATGATCGCAAGCATCAGGACAAAGGTCGCGATTGCCTCGACCAAGATCGCCTGCCCGTACCCGATGCCGGGGAAGGGAGCGGTAGCCCCGAGGCCGCCGATGGTGACTGCGTCCATCCCCACGGTCAGGAAGAAGAGAAGGCTTCCCACAGCAGCGCCGATGAGCTGGGCGATGATATAGGCAACGGCATCCCCGGCCGGGAAGCGCTTCGTTGCCCAGAGGGCGATGGTCACCGCAGGGTTGATGTGGGCCCCGGAGACCCGGCCGAGGGCGTAGATGACCACGGCGATCACGATACCGAACGTCAGGCCGATCGCAAACCAGTCGCCGAGCCCCCCGAGCTGCCCGATCCCGATATTGAACGGGGTTGCGGGTTTCGTCCCGTTTGCGATCATCAGCGTGATCGCAGCGGCACCGGCACCGAAATAGACGAGGAGCGCCGTCCCGACTGCCTCAGCGATACTGCGGTTGGTAAGCGTTGCCACCGCTTATCCCTCCTTCAAGGCCGCACTGCGGTTCGTATGTTTCATGCAGGTCCCCATACCGCAGGCAACGCAGACTGCGACCGCGTCGCTCTCCTTGCCCTCTTTTGCACAGACGTAGCACTTCATGACACACCTCTCCCGGCACGGATCAGACTGCATCCTTCCACTGGCACGAGCAGTGCCGGAAATCCATCAGGGCCGCAGATGCGCAGTCCTTGCAGATCCGTGCAGGAGCCGCTGCAGCCTCTTTGTGAAGTGCGATGATGTTCGTCATTAAGGTTGCTGTCACCGGCTCGCTCGTTAAGAGGCACGGGTAATCGGCAAGCCGCATCATTGCCGAGAACCGGACCGTCATCGCACAGGCCGGGTACGCGTACCGCTGCGGGTTTGCCAGCACCTCGTTCTTCGTGATGGGCGAAAGGTCGACATCGAACCCGCCGGCCTTCGGAACCACCGGGCCGGCATCGGCTGCCTGCATCCTCCGGGCCTTGTCCACCATCTTCCAGCCCCGGTAGATCATGTCCATGAAATCGCAGTTGTGGAGCTCGATGGCCGCTCCCCGCTTCGGGTAGAGCTGGACGTAGTTGTGGTAGCGCTTGGTCAGCATGTCCACGACCATGATAGCGTTGAACCCGTCGAGTTCGAGGATATACTCCGCGGCGCTGGCCGAGGCGCCGGTGGCGACCGAGAGCACCTCGTGCTCGGTCTTCATCTTCGGCGCCGCTTTCGAAAGCGTCCTGTCCATGACCTCGGTCACGGACTCGATGACCGCCATGATCACGTCGTCCTTGCACATGTTGTACGTGGACTGCGAGATGTGGTGGGCGATATCGCCAACGCAGTAGGCCGGGACCGTCACGATGTTGCCGTAGTGGACGCCCTCGTCGAGCGATGCCTTCACCGCACCCTCCATCTTCTTCCGGTACTCCTTCATGTACTTCCGGCAGTCGAATGAGGACTGGCCCACGCCGTCCATCAGCTTCGCCTGCGCATCGACCGGCGTGTCGTAGATGGACTGGACCATTGCTACCTCCTGCTTCACCGCATCGGCAAGGGTCGCCCCGCCTTCAAGGGCATGGGCAAAGACATCGCCAATGCCGTACGAGGTGTTCATGGCCCACGATTTCGCGGCGAGGATCGTCTGCTTGTGGGCAACGGGGATGTCCACGGTCTTTAAGATCTGGTTGACGATGTTGCTGCTGCTGCCCGGAATCAGGGCGAAGTCCACGACGCAGGTCGGGCCGTAGAACCCGGCATAGCGCCGGGCCGACTCCTTCCCGATCAGGGCCTCGGCCTTCCCGACCGCTTTGATGAATGCGTCCACGCTCCTTCGGAACTTCGGATCCGCATCGTAGAGCATCTCCATGATGACCGGGGTCTGGTAATGTTCGACGAACGGGTCGTCCTCGGGCCGGATGGTGGTGGTCAGGCCCTTTAAGATCGCGTAGTGGGCGTTGACCGAGTCGGTATGCAGCGCAAAGACCGCCTTGCACTGGCTCCCGGCGGCTTTCATGCCCTTGACGGCATCGACATAGGCTTTCGTGTCGTCGATGACGAACTTCTGCCCGCGCTTCTTCTTGACCTGGTTCACGTCGGCGTGCTGGGCAGCCATTGCCTCCTTGATCATTTTTCTGATGATTTCCTGTTCCATAATGACCTCCTGGTAACTCCGTATACCGGACTACTGCGTGGTATCGCCGATAGCAGGGATAAAGTATCGTTCACCTTTCAAATTTTGTAAGAACGCCAAAAGGGGCATTCTCCGGCGCCAGGAACGGTCGTTTCCCGGGCATGACCGCCCCGGAACAAGGCCACCCCTTCCCTTCAGGATTTGCATCAAAAAATGAGAACCGGCCCCGGGTTTTTCTCCCGTGCCGGCCATCTTCCGGCATTCATGAGAGGAAGGTGAACGAGACCATGACAAAGTCGGTGAAGAGACAGGTCCGTGAACAGATTGTCGGTGCACTCAAGGGCGCGAAATTCCCGGTCAAAACCCCGGAGGATCTCATCGCCGCGTTCCCGGACGGGGAGAACACAACCTGCCGGGTCGGCGACCTGAAGATGACGGCCGGGGAAGCGGCACTGCTGCTGAAGGCCTCGGACTTCCCGTTCACAAGCGCAAAGGCCGTTGCCGATCTCGTTGTTGAGCGGGCCGGTATCTGAGCATCTCCCTTTTTTTACCCGTGCAGTCCTGACGGGTCGGGCTTCACCCGGGCATACCGGAACCGGGCCAGAGCAGGTCGGGAAACTCACGCCGAACAGGACGACGAGGGGCGGGACTGTCGGGAAGAGCGCGATGAGGAGGTAGGCAACCGCAAAGTGCCCGATGAACATATCCTGGATCGCCTTTCTCCTTTTTAGTCCGCTATGCTGATGATCTGCACGGGGCAGAGGTCTGCGGCATCCCGCACGCAGGCTTCCAGGTCATCCGGCGAGATGCCCTCGGCAATGGCCCCCGCGGACCGGAATTTTTCCCGGACCTGGCTGAAGTGATCGTCCGGATTCTCTTCAAAGAAGTCCGGACAGGTCTCCCAGCAGGTCCCGCAGCTGGTGCAGGCATCACGTTGGATACTGACGTTCATGTGTTTCCCTCACCTCAAGGGCAGGTCAATCGTGTCCGCCACTGCATGCACATCTCTTTTCGCCATGGTGTTTCCCATGTCCGCCTGCTTCAATGATCGACATATAGAGGTGGTGGGAATGTACCACCCAGCCGATGAACGCTTCAATGTACTCCCGGCCGGAGGCCACGTCATTGACATCGAACTTTTTCTTTTCCATCACGTGGTGGAAGCGGCGCATGAGGTCTTCCTCAACCGTCTTCTGGATGAACGCGATGGTCTCCCCGGGATCGCCGGTCTCGATCGCTTTTTCCGCCAGCGGCACAACCGGGCCCTCGGAAAGCCCTGCCGGTTTCATGCCGGTATACGGTGCACCTTCCCCGGCCCGGTGGAGCCGGATAGCGTTCTCAAAGAACCAGTCATCGGCAACTTCCTGTGCATAAGGCCCGGCCTTTCTCGCTTTTTGGGTCCGGTCAAAGATCATCTTCAGTTCTTTCTCGGATTCCCGGGGGATCCAGATCAGGACATGGTTGATATTTCCTGTCTTCAGCGCTTTCTGTGCAGCCCTGACAACAGGCCCGTCCCGCGTATCACAATGGGGTGGCATATGGTATCACGCTCGTTGTGGTCTTCTTCCCGCCACAGGCATTTCCCTGGCGTTCCCGGCAACAGGGCCGGTTCCCTCAGCTGCCCGACACGCTGCCGGCCATAGGGCTTTTCTGCAGCGGGATACTCCTGCTCAGGTACAGGATCTGGCGCATGTCCCGCATGTTCATCTTCTCGATGATCAATTCGTGCTCCTTGAGCCGTTTTAAGGCAAACCGCACGGTCCTCGGAGAGCAGTGAGTCTTGTTCACGATATCCTTGTGGGTCATCGCGCCCCCCCGGCCGAGGATCCTGAGCACGATCTTTGATGATGGTGGTAACGGTTTCATCATTCTCCTCCCGGGGCGGTTCAGGCACAACCGGTCCCGCACCCTCCCGCCGGCATGCCCGCCATCGTCTCCTTTTCTTCGAGGATCCGGGCGAGCCCTTTCTCCACGAAATCGTCGATCGTCTCCATCTTCCCCCAGTCCTCCACGCTGTATGAGTCCGAGATGAACGGATCCCGCAGGACGAGGACGTTGCCATCCTGCCCCGGCCCGGACACGTACTTGAGCCCGTGGTGGAAGTGGCGGGTTTCGGGATCGCTCTCCCGTGTCACCCGGGCATAGAGGATCCAGTAGGTCAGCGCCTCGGTGGCACTGACATAGATCTCGTAGTCTCTCTCGAACTGTTTCAGGAGTTCTTTCGTTGTTTCCTTCATGGCAATCACCGCCTCAGGTATCCCTGCATCACGTCAGGACGCAGATCGCCTCCGGCGCCCGGATGAAGAGCGCCAGGCTCTCGGAGATGGAAAATTCGTACGCATCCCCGGCCGGACCGACAAAGCCGATGCTCATGTCCTGGCCGATCACGATCGAGCAGTACTGCTTCCCGGAGGCCAGCAGGACCCCGCCGGTCTTCAGGGCAGGGGCCTTGACAACGTCGCCGCCGATGATGGAGCGGATGTGGTCGAGCTCGGTGCCGTCGCCCTGCGGGTACCGGCGCAGGAGCAGGTTGTACCGCGACGGGGCGAGGCCGAGGCAGTACGGGCCGTGGAAACCGGCGTCGTCCATCTTTGTCACGGCACTGATGATCTGGTCGGCAGCAGTCCCGACCTTGTCCCACGTGGTGAGGGCGAGCGACCCCGAGCCTTCCGCCCCAAGGAGGCCGGGAGTGTCCCCGATCCCGGAGAATATGATCCCGTCTTCCTTTGCGGCACACGACATCGCTGCGCAGGCAACAGGGTCAAGGTCCAGCATCAGGTTGTCCCGCTCGGCTGCGGCAATGTCCCGCTTGTTCAGGAAAAATGTGGTGGTCACGAGGTTCACCGGCAGGAACGGGCTTGCGGTGATCCCTTCGGCAACTTCGCAGTCGCTTAAGGGGACGGCCTTGAGCCCGAACCCGAACGGTCCTTCGATACTGAGCAGCCGGCGCCCCGCAAGCTGGCTCTTTGCCGCCTCGATCATCGTTGCATCGAGCAGTTTCCAGGTCCCGGCACTGAGGGGGGCGTCTTCGCGCCCGAGATATGATGTCTCCATGTCATTCATCTCCTAACTGGATTTCAACGATCCAATCGTGGTCTCATCCGCTCCCTGCGGGGACTTCAGTTCCGGGGGCGCAAGCGATGCAACCATCGCGTCCACTTCGGCAGCCCCTTCCGCCAGGTGCTTCTCCTCGTCACCGGTCAGGATAGCGATGAGGCGGGAAAATTCCCCCGCATGGACGCGTTCCTCGTTGGCGATATCGATGAGGACCGCCTTTGCCAGGGGGTTGTCGGTGGCATTGGCGTGGGCCATGTAGGTGTGGACGGCCTCGTGCTCGGAGGCAAGGTCCAGGCGCAGGGCACGGACCAGCTCGTCCAGCGTCATCTCCCGTCCCGGGACCATCCCGGAGAACGGGTTTACAAATTCCGGCATTTCCTTCTCACTCCTGGGGTTGTTCTGCTCCGGGACCTGCCCGGATCATTTCCTTGCGGCCTCGAACCGCTGTGCAACCACATCCCAGTTCACGATCGTCCAGAACGCGTCAACGAACTTCGCCCGGTCGTTTTTGTAGTCAAGGTAGTAGGCGTGCTCCCAGACATCGAGTACCATGAGGATGGAAAAGCCGGGGTAGACGTTCGTGTTGTGCTTCTCGATCTGCATGACGAGCGGCCGCTTCGTCTTATGACAGAACGTCAGGGCAGCCCAGCCGGAGCCTTCGGCGCTCACCGCGGCCTGCGTGAACTCGGTTTTGAACCGGTCGAAGGTGCCGAACTCGCCGGTGATCGCTTTTGCGAGTTCTCCTTTCGGGGCGCCGCCGCCCTTTCCTGCCGGCGCAAGGTTCTCCCAGAACAGGTTGTGCAGCTTGAACCCCCCGATATGGAACGAGAGTTCTTTGAGCACCGCCTTCATATCGGCTGTGGCATTCTCCTTCCGTGCCTTGTCCAGTTTTTCATAAATGGCATTTGCACCGTTCACGTACGCCTGGTGGTGTTTCTGGTGGTGGAGTTTGAGCTGCTCCTCCGAAATTGCGGGCGAAAGAGCGTTGTACTCGTACGGCAGTTTTGGCAGTGAATAAAGCCTGCTGTTTTCCATGATTCTCTCCTCGTAAAACAAGGGGACTGCCCACTCCGGCAGCCTCCCCGCCTGCATGGGAGTGCACCACTGAAGGGTATAGGCTCTTTCCCAGAAACCAAACCATGAAACAAAATTTGAAACATCGGGAGGGACCGGAAAAACCAGGAGAAGAACCAAGGTCGCACTGCATGGGGGATCCGCGAGATCGGCGTATGCCATGGACACAGGCCATTTTTCCGGACGTCTGTTTCCGGCAGGTCCCGCCATCGCCGCCCATTACGGAAGAGAGGGCACCAGGTCCCGGGCATTACGGTTGTTTTTCCAGGACGCCTTTTAAGACCACGGCGCTGTTATGCTGTACATCGTGCGCGGAAAACAGGAGAGTGACCGGGATTGTGCGGCTCTTCCTGGTAAGGGAACTGACCAGATCGTGTTTTTCTGAAAGTTCCCCCTCATATCGTTTTTTGAACCCTTCCCATTTCACCGGATCGTGGGCAAACCATTTCCTGAGACTGGTGCTGGGTGCGATCTCCTTAAGCCAGAGGTCCAGATGGGCCATCTCCCGGGTCATCCCCCGGGGCCACAGCCGTTCGACAAGGACCCGGAATCCGTCCTCCGACTGCGGCGGATCATACACGCGTTTTACCCGGATCATTCCTGCACCATCGCGAACTGGTCCTTTCCTGCCCCGCATTCGGGGCAGACCCAGTCTGCCGGCAGTTTTTCGAACGGGACGCCGGGGGGAATGCCACTCTTTTCATCCCCCTTTTCCGGATCGTAGATATAGCCGCAGACAAGGCATACGTACATTTCCAAGATATCAGCCATGCATTTACTCCTGTGCGGTGTTATCAGCAGGTCAATTCGGCAAGCCTGCTATTTAGGAATACTCCTGTTTTTCAAATTTTAGGACAACGGTATCGGAGAATAGTTGACAACAACCGCCATCGTACTACCGGAACAGCTGATCAGCCATGATGCAGATCCCTCTCCCGATTGCTCTTCCGGGCACCATGTATTCCCATATCCGGTTAAAAAAATTGAAAAAACGTACCTCGCACAGGGCAACAAGCCGGATCTTCGGGATCCGTGATGTGACAGAACTGTATTATCATACACGCAATGGTTGTCGGGATCCCGCGACAACCATAAGAGAAAGAAACCCTGTGGAGCCGGGTCACTCCCGTGATTCGAAATACCGCAGTGCTTTCGGGGCGTGCTTCTTGATCTCTTCAAAGAAGTACTTTCCGAGCTTCGCATCCGAGTCCGCGATCGAGCCGTTGAGAGTGGAGAGCAGCCAGTTCGGCAGCTCAGGGTTCTTGTCAAGGACATTCATGACAACGACCACGGCCTCGTCAACGTCGACTTTCTTCTTCCATCGGTAGGGCATTCATCTCACCTCCTGCAATCCCGCAATTCAACCTGTCCTCTTCTTGACCGCGCCATCGTACACGAGCCAGTTGCGCTCCCAGTCAGGGTTTTTTTCCCTGAGTGCAGCAAGGGACCTTTTCCGGATCTCCCTTGTCGTGATGCTGTCAACAGCGTCTTTCGCGATATCCTGTGCGGTCTTCCGTGCATAATCGGCAGGTGCACCGGTCTTGACCATACTGACCACGATCTTCTCCGGCACGAACGGTTCCTTCCTGCCATCTCTTTTCGTTACCTGAACCATCGTTGATCGACTCCGGAATGCCGTCATTGTGCATCCAATCAGATCATCTTCGTTCCCCAGAGCCCGTGCTCATAGCGCTGCGTCTTCTCGTTTCCCCGCCGGCAGAAGAGCGTGTGCCGGAACCCGTACTCCGCAGTGACCGGGCAGGACGGGCAGAGGCAGCCCTTTTCCTCGGAGATGCAGAGGAAACTCTTCCCTTTCAGGCAGAACAGCAGTTCCCGGGCATCCTGTGCGCAGGCGGTATAGGTGGGGCAGGAGGGGCACGTGCACAGGGCTGCAAATTTCCCGTCGGATTCCTCCCTGTCTTTTGGGGTCATGCCCCACATCGATAGAATGGTCTCTTCGAATTTGTCCATGGGTCACCTCAGGAAATGTGCTGCCCAATCAACGGAATACGAGCGCCGCCTCCACTCCCTGCTCTGTCCTGCAGCCGCCCCCGGGTTCAATCGTATGACGGCGGCCGGGTTTTTGCCGTTCGGGCATCGTTACTCAATGGCAATTTTTCCCCGGGCTGCCTTGGCTGTCTTTTTGAGGTGCACTTCGAGCACACCATTTTTGAACGTGGACGTTGCCCCGTTCTCGGTCACCGGTTTCGGGAGCGGGACCACCCGTGTCATCAAGCCGAACGACCGCTCGCGCATGTAGTACCCCTCTTTCTCTTCCTTCTTCTCGTCCTTCCGTTCGCAGGTGATCTCGAGCGCCTGCGGATTGATCAGATCGAGAGTGATGTCCTTTTTGGTCACCCCGGGGATCATGTCGGCGGTGACAATGACTTCCTTCTCATCCTCGGTCACGTCCACGCGAAGATCTGCCGCCCGCGTTGCAGGAAGCATCCTTGTGCCGGGCTCCGCAGAACCGGGTAACAATGCAACAGGACTGGTATCGTACATCTGCTGCGATAGTGCTTCCATGTATTTTCGCATCTCCTCAAGCTCGTCAAAAACTGATCGGTAATACCATCGTACCATAGTGTGCCTCCCAAATCCCGGGCGCAGTGACCCGCCCCCTTGGGAATTCTGATCGGGATGTGTTGCGGGGGGTCACTGTTTCACCGGGTTATCCGGCCCGGACCTGCTGGATCGGGCCGGCTGCATGACAAGGCGCACCCGTCTTACCTTTGGTACCCACGTCCGGCTGCCCCTTGCCGGTGGACTCATCTTTTTGTGATGGTATCAAGCTATGGCGGAACCGCAGTTTTTGAGACATTTCCTGAAACCATCAGCAACACAATAATCAGAGAAGCTCCCATGAAACAGCAGGAACCGGGCACGGGGCCGGAAGGTCATGACCCAGGAAGTGAGAGAAACCATCGGGGAAATGATATCCCTGCTGTGGGCGCGGTCTTTTGAGGATTACCTGTCGTCTTCAGCGTTTATCAGGTTCCTGCTGGACCATGAATTATGCGACGAATGGAGGAAATACCTTGAGCTGGGCCGGGACAATCCTGCTCTTTACGGGAGTTCGGTGTGGAACTATGCGTTCACCCGCTTCCTGGAGCACCTGCACCACCATCTTCCCGAGCGGTTCCTCTTCCTGTTCTCCCGGCTCCTTGCGGATTTTTCCCGCGGGATCTCGTGCGATCTGCCTGTAGACGAGATCCGCTCGGCCCTTCTCAGGCTGGGATATCCTGCCCAGAAGATTGACACGGCACTCATCGTCCTGAAAAAAACGCAGGTTCCGGATCCTGGGCGGTAAAAGAACGGGATCCCGGTTTCATACAATCCGTGGATCCTTTGCCATCCGGTCTTCATCCTCAAGGATCATCTTCAGGGCGACTGCCGCGTTGTGATCGTCATCGGACGATGCGTGCAGCAGGGTGAGCCCGCCGTTGCGGTTGTGGTCCTGCAGGCCCGGGAAATATTCGCGGTTTTTCTCCAGCTCGACCGAGTACAGCAGGACGAAGTCGCCCCAGTTCAGCGTATTGTCCTGCAACCGGGCAAAGAGCTTCTGGCTCGGCGCAAGGTCCTTGAGCCACATGTTAAGGGGGGCCCGTGTCCGGCCAACATCTTTTGGCCAGGCCGGCTCGATGAGAACCCGGAGCCCGTCGTCAGCGGAGACCGGATCCCCGATATGCTTTGCCTTGATCATGGGATCATCTCACGGGCGGCCTTTTTAGGCCCTCCTTTCATTATCTGCCGCATGCACGGCACGCTTTCCCCGAAAGACATTCCGTGCAACAACGCCCGCAAACTTGTCCAGCGACTCGTTCCACCCCTCCCGTGCCAGGTCCCGGTCCCGTCCGTCAGGGAACCCGGCATGGCGCAGGGTGAGCTGGGTCCTGCCGGCCTGTTCCCCGAAGGTCACTGTTACGAGCAGTTCCATGGGGAAATCCGCACTCATCCCATAGTACGTTGCCGGTACCACCTTGCCGTTCTCATCGGAGAAACTGTCAGTGCAGACGATCCGCTCCGGTGCCCGGATCTCCCGGAATGTACCGGTGCTCCAGTAGTCCTTCCCATCGGGCGACCGCATGCAGTAGAGGTACGACCCGCCGACCCGGAAATCGCTTGTGCAGGACGGGGCGGTAAAGTCCTTTGGCCCCCACCACATCATGACGAGTTCAGGCGCCGTCCATGCCCGCCAGACAAATTCCCGCGGGGCATCGAAAAAGCGGGTAATGACAATCTCGTCCTCGCAGGTCTTCGATGCAAAACTGCATCCTGAGGCTGCGGACTCGATCCGGTGGCCCGGCACATTCACCAGGTAGAGCCGGGGATTGTTCAGGAGATCCAGCGCATTGATTCTCTGTTCAACAAGCTCATCGTACGAGAAGAAATCCTTCTTTTCGTTTCCTTCTTCGGTCCAGAAGACCATAATCCCGTTCTGGTACTTTTTACTGCCGGTAATCTGCTGCATATTCTTATCCCCTCCATTGAACTTCCCTGCCCCATGACTCCTTACCCTGACACGATCAGTCACACTGCGGGTGGTCCCAGTACCGGCGGATGAACACGGCATAGGAACACCCCGGTTCCGTACAGCCGTGACAACCCCGGGCAGGACAGATGACTCCGCGGTTCCGGAGGCCGGAACTCCCCCCGGCAATCCGGTTGCCATTCCAGCGGAAGAGATCCCGCCAGATCTGGTCCAGGTCCTCGCCCGCCATGAAAAGCGTGTCTGTGGTTTCGGGATGGGAAATACGTAACACCCGTTTCCGACATGGCGGCTGGGAGATGATAGCCTCATCGGTACAAAACAGATTTTGAGACAAAAACCGGGATATCCTGACCGGCATCACGGCGCTGGTTTCTCGAGAATGATCTCCAGGATCCCGTCGTGGATCTTCTTTTTGAAAAACCGCGTCCCGCCGGGCACCCGAAGGGTCTTCTTTGTGACCTCCGAGTCACGCGTGACAGAAAGGGTCAGCGTTGTCTTCTCCAGGTCGAACCGGATCTGCTCTTCCGCGATACCGTCAAGGGGAACCGTGACGTGGATCGTCCTGCCTTCATCTCTTCGGTGGACGCTTGGGTTGAACGCACTGCTCCTTTCTTGTCTCTCGTGTCTCATCGGTCATCACCTTCCGGCACCGCCGGGGCGGAACATGGTTCCCGGGCAGCCTGCCCGTGCCCGGGAATGGATGGATGTGATTCTGGAGGAATCAAACTCCCCTGATCGTTGTCCTTTGCGGACACCCGTGTGCATGGCGTTCTTGCATATCCTGTTTCCCGTGGCCGGGACGGCAGGTTGTTCCAGAGGTGATAGTGTCAACCCGCCATCACGGCATTTTCCCATTGTGTGGGTCCTTCTCGCCCACGCATCCTGCTTTTTTCCGGAAGTCAATATAGGTATCCGGGTATTGCAGGGATTGTTTCACGTTTTGTGAGATCGTGGTGCACTTTTATGATTCGTTTTACTGCTTCCGGTCGGGCGGACTTCCCGGTGCCAGACCCTCCCCCATGATATGGCGGAAGACGAACTTGAACTCGTTGAGCCGGTTGTGGATATACTTCTTCCCGGTCTCGGTCGGTGAGTAGAGTTTCGACTTGCCGGATGCCTTCATCATCAGGTACCCCTTCTGCTCCAGATCGTAGAGGTAGGTGTAGATCCGTGCCTGGGGGATGAGCACGTTGTACCGGCTGTGGATCTCGTGGACGATGTCGTAGCCGGAGATGGGTTTGTCCAGCATCGAGAGCACGACGGGCTCAAGGGACTTCTTCACCACGTCGTCGATGGTTGCCTGCGGGACGACCGTAACGGCCTCCGAGGGGAACGACTGCCGGGCGAAGGAGAGGGTCGTCTCTTTCCCGGTGGAGATGATGATCTTGGCAATGCCGGCCGAGAGCTCGCGGATCTGGTTGTGGTCGATATCGGCCATGTTCACCGCGATGATGCCGGACAGGGGGACACCCTGGCTTTTCCTGGCAAGGACCAGGTCCTTCACCGCAAGGATGTCGGAAAACTCGTCTGTTTCCGAGAAATCGAAAAGCACCTGGAGCGTTCCCTGCGGCTGTTCCGGGGAGAGCGACCCGGTGCATTTCTCCAGGATGCCCGGCAGGAGGTAAACCTCGCCTTTCTTCACCCTCCGCATATGGAGCGCCCCCTCCTGGATCTCTTTTAAGAAATATTTCTGGAGCACCGAGCGGTGGTAGGCAAAGAAGTTGCGCCCGCCCTTCTTCACGCCTTCCTCGATGGCGAACCTGAAAACCGGCTCCCTGAGCGCGGGGTCGACATAGAGGAAGAGGAGGATGTCGGAGACAATGTCTTTTAAGAGGAGCGTCTTGATCTCCGGCAGATCGATGTACTCTGCCCCTTCTCCCACTTCGCCGGCGGCCGGGCGGCCCCCTTTCATGGCAGCTGCCACGTCAGCTCTCCTGAGCTCCTGTTCGGCGGCCTTCCGGAACAGGACGACCTCGATCGCGGCCTTGATCTCCAGCTCGTTGAACGGTTTGACAATATACCCGTACGGCCCGACCTGCTTGGCCTTCTCGATGATCGCGTCATCGGCATAGGACGTGACGAAGACCACGGGGATCCCCATCTCCCCGGTGATAGTCTTTGCCGCCTCGATGCCGTTGAGCTTTCCCGGCATGACGATATCCATCAGTACCAGGTCGGGGGAAAGCCTCCGGGCCTTCTCGATGGCGTCCTCGCCCGACGCTGCCATCCCCGCAACGCTGTATCCCATAGCGGTCAGGCGTTCCTCCAGCTGCATGGTAATGATCGCTTCATCATCAACAACAAGAATTTTCGACATGATCATTTTCCCCTGTTATGGAGCGGGAACTCTACCGTTACCCGTGTACCTTTTTCACTGGCGATCTCCACGGACCCCCCGAGCTGCATCGCGAGGCTCCGGATAAGCTTGAGCCCGAGGCTCGTGGTCTGGTACACGTCGATGCTTCCGGAGATGCCAACACCATTATCCTGCACGACGATGCGGACCCGGTCGCCGGTCTGCACTGCCGAGACGTGCAGCGTCCCGTGCCGTCTCCCCATAAAGGCGTGCTTGAAGGCATTGGAGAGGACCTCGTTCACGATCAGGGCGCAGGGGATGGCCTGGTCGACCGGCAGGTAGATCTCCTGCGTATCGATCTCCGGTTCTATCTCGGCACCGGCACGGCCGTAGATAGTAGACAGGTCCACAACCTGGTCCCGGATCTGGCTCCCCATGTTGATCCGGTCGAACTGCTTGCTCTCGTACAGCCGCGTATGGATCTGGGCCATGGTCTTGATCTTCATCATCATGTCGGTAAGGATACCGTGGGTCGCACTGTCCGGCGTCCGCATCCGGGTCATGTCCAGAAGGCCCGAGATGATCTGGAGGTTGTTCTTCACCCGGTGGTGGATCTCCCGGATCAGGGTCTCCTTTTCCTGGAGGGACTGGAGCAGTTTCTCCTCGGCATGCCTCCGGTCGGTGACGTCCCGGTAGCTCAGGACCCGGCCGATGATGGCAGAGTCCATTTTCTGGGGTTTGGAATACCGCTCGAAGATCCTCCCGTCAGCCAGTTCCAGCATATCGTAGACCTCGCGGTCCTTGTTCCGTGACGTCTCGTTATTGTAGTCCGCAAACAGCGTGGGGTTCCTGACCTGCGTTTTCAGGTACGCGGTGACCTTCCGGTCGTCTCCGCTCAGGAGTATATTCTCCGGGACCTTCCACATCGAGGCAAAATTCTGGTTGTACCGGCTGATCTTCCCGCTCCGGTCCACGGCATAGATCCCGTCGGCCGTGGATTCGAGGGCTGCGTGCAGTTCGGACACGGTCTTTTTGACAAGGGCTTCCGCCTCCCTGCGCTGGGTGACCTCGTCCTTTAAGTGGGCGTTGCTGATCGCAAGCTGCTCCGTGCGCTGCTTCACCCGTTCTTCGAGAAGGTCGTGCTCCTTTTGCAGGGATTCCTCGGCTTTCCTGAGCTTGGTGATGTCACGGGCCGCGGCAAAGACCCCGATGACATGCCCGGATGCATCCCGGTACACGCTCGCATTATAGAGCACCGGCGTCACGTGCCCATCCCGGTGCCGGATCTCCAGCGCATAATCGGTCACCAAGCCGTCACGGAATACCTTCTCGTAACCGGCTTTTGCCTTGGCCGGCTCGGTGAAATAGTCGGAGAAATCGGTCCCCACCAGTTCATCCCGGGACAACCCGGTCACCCGGGTGGTGGCCTCGTTCACGTCGCTGATCGTCCCGTCCGGGCTGATGGTGACCAGCGGGTCAAGGCTCGCCTCGATCAGGCTCCGGTTGTACGCATTCGCCTTCACGATCGCTGCCCCGGCCATCTTCTGTTCCGTGATGTCGATCCCCATCTCGAGGACCATGCGCGAGCCGTTGGTATCGGTAAAGGGGAAATCGTAGATGTCGTAGTCCCTGCCGTTCGGGCCGGTCCAGAACCAGTGGTGCGGCTCGCGGGTCTTCATCACCATGAAGGTCTCGCAGTTCTCGCAGGGGGTGTCGCGGTTAAAGAGAAATTCATGGCACCGGCGCCCGGCCGGTTCGCAGAACATCTTACGGAAGGTCCTGTTTGTGAACGGCATGCGGTATTCCGCATCGATCAGGCAGACATAGGCCGGCAGGGTCTCCAGTACATCGTACAGCTGGTGCCGCTCGGTAGTCAGGGCGTCTATTGCCCGCTTCAGTTCCCCGGTGCGTTTCTGGATATGGATTTCCAGCTCATTACGGGCGTTCCGGAGAGTTTCCTCGGCCCTTTTACGTTCGGTGATGTCGATAACCACGTACGCGAACCGGGGAAATCCCCCGGCGGGTGTCCCGATGAACGTGACGGTGGCAAGAAACCAGATCAGGGTCTTTGCCCGCGGGTCTGCGTACTCGAATGTCACGGGCTTTCCCGTTTTCCGGCTCTCGGTATAATGGCCAATCCACATCCGCAGGATATCCCGGGGTTCTCCCAGTTCAGACCCGCGTTTGTCCTTCATGTCCCGGGGTGTCAGGCCAAGAAATGCTGCGGAGACGGTGTTGCTGGCGATATGCCTGATATCGTCTTCACTGATGACTTCCACGATGCCCCGCAGGACACCGGTTGAATCAAAAAAACTCCGTAGGATCGACTCGCTTTCCCGTAGTTTTTCCAGCTCCGGGTCCTGGTCGCAGGGCATGCTTGCGGAGTCCGGGGCTGAAGGGGAACTGTGCCTGCTCTCCGCAGCGGGTTGCACATGGCGAGACGATGCCGAAAGGCCGGCCCCTGGTTGTTGCCCGATCGCTTTTCTCATCTGCCATCACCGCTACCGGGATTTCCAGGAACACGGGTATGCCGGAACAATACCCACGGTCCCGTACCTGCACGCATCCGGTTATCGTACTGTAAACCTCGTGGCAGGTTTAAAAAAGGATATGGTTTTGTTGCAGATTTTGAAACGATAGGGAGGATGACTCTCACCACAGCGAAGAACGCTTCGCGTTCTTCTTATGGTTCGGGTCTTCGACCCTCACCACAGCGAAGCCCGACAGGTCGTCAGGGCTAACGGGTGAGAGAACTGCAGTTTTTTAAAGAACCTAACAGACGAAGGAGATCTTCTCCGGTCTCAGCCCCTGCGGGGTTCAACATCACCGGAGTCGTTAATCCGGAAAGAGGAGAGAGGTCACTACCCTTCCAGTGCTAAGGGGGGTTGGTAGGGGTTCCTCAGCGGGAGGGGGGCCCCGCGCCGGTTCCGGGCCGGGACAAAGGGTGGGGTGGGTACCTCTGCCCTGGCCGGATTCCCCGCATATGAGAATTATTGTTCCCAATATGAGAAATGTTTTTATCTAAATGAGAAACATATGTTACATTGTGAAATCATGAGAATGAAGACATATTATGCGGTGGTCGGCTGCGTCATCGCGGCCGAGATCCTGTGTCTCGGGATCGCGATAACCACGGGCAATCCGGTCATCCCGGCGTTGCTCATCCTCGCCGGAATTGCAGTCGTATGGTTCGCAAAACGGAAAGTAACGGACGTGATGAGCGATGACCTGTCCGACACGATCTACGGCAAGGCAGCCCTCAATGCCCTCATCGTGACCATCATTGTTGCCGCTATCCTGTACGCGGGGGCCATGACCTGGTACTTCAACTCCGGATATGGCGGGGGATTCCATACGTTCCCGAACGGCTCGGTGAGCGTCGGATTCGCAACGGAGGCGCCGTTCAGGCAGGGAGATACCTGGAATTACTACCTCATCCCCGACCCGGCGAACATGACCGGGGAGGATTTCTGGGGCCTCGACCTGCTCTTCAAGAACGGCCACCAGGCCCGTGAATTCCCCCTGGTATTCGGGATCGGCATGGGCTTCATTGTCCTCCTCCTCACCGCCCTCTATGCGGCATTTTCTTATTACTATACCCGGAAATATGAGGAATAGCGAGCGATGAAGAACAAAATCAAGGTCTACCGGGCCATGCACGACATGACGCAGGAGGAGCTTGCCGAGCTCCTGCACGTCACCCGCAGGACGATCAACTCCATCGAGCGGGAGAAGTACAACCCGTCCATTGAGGTCGCGTTCCGGATTGCCCGGCTCTTCAATGTCCCCGTCGAGGAGATCTTCAGCCTCGACGAAGGGGAATAACGCCTTTTTCCCCGGGAGACTCCTTGCCTGCCCTCCTGCAGCCCGATCATGTACCCGTACTGCGAGTACACGTTCCGGACCAGCTCCATGGCCTTCGGGTTGCCCCAGTCCTGCATCCATTCCGAGACCAGCGATTCGGTCATGATGGGGATAACGCCGGCCCACCTTCAGGCAGGCCGGTCCCGGTTACAGGCCGGTCTTCCGCCACGCCCCGTCCGGTACCACAATCTCGAACCGCACGCCCTTCCCCGGCTCACCGTTCTCCACAATGGAGATACCGGTGATCGCAAGGATCTCGCGGGAGAGGAAGAGCCCAAGGCCGGTGTGCTTCCCGAATCCTTTCCGGAAGAGTTTCTGCTTGTCGGCCTCGCTCACGCCCACCCCATTGTCCCGGTAGATGATCACAAGCTCCTCACCGGTTTCCTCTGCGGAGAATTGCGCGGTGGTTACCCGCTCCCCGTGCCGGAGCGAGTTCTCCATGAGGTTGAAGAAGACCTTGACGATCAGCGGATCGGCGAATATCTCAATGCCATCTACCGCTACCTGCACATCGACGCCAGCAGGGCAGAGCTGGGTGAGCGCCTCGTTCATGACCGCGCCGGCATCCTGCCACCGGGGCTCATTGACCCCGATATCCTCGTAGTATTTCGTGAACTCGATCTGCCGCTGGATGGCCTCCGCCGCCTGGTCCTCTTTTGTGATAAACGCCTCGTACTTCGTGCCTTTGAGGTCCTCTTTCGAGAGTTCCAGGTATGCCCGGAGTCCCATGATCTGGTTGAGGATGTCATGGCGGGTGATGGAGGAGAGCATGTTCAGTTTTTTAAGGGCACTTTTTAAGGCCTCCTCCGCTTTCTTCCGTTTCGAGATGTCCCGGATTATTCCCTCGGTCCCGGCATATCCCCCCACTTCGTCCGTCTGCAACCGGACCGTAAGGGATACCCAGAACGCCGAACCATCGGATTTTTTGAATTCCGCCTCCCAGTCCTGCACAGCACCGTTTCGCGCCTTCAATGCATCGAGGAGCTCTTCGCGTTTCTGCGGATCTTTCCACAGGGACGTTATTGGCAATCCGATCAGGTCCTGTACCGATCCGTACCCGAATACCTTCACTGCCGAGGGGCTTGCCATGACGATCGTATTCTCCCTGCTGACCCGGAAGAAGACGTCCTGGATATTCTCGATCACGGTACGGTACCGTTCCTCGCTCTTGCGGAGCGCTGCTTCCATCTTTTTCCGCTCTGTGATATCATGGAGGATGTGGACACTCCCGGCAACCGTACCGTCAGGATCGCGGATGGGTGAGACGGTCAGGAAGAAATCGCCATGGAGGTTCTCTTCATGGATATCGACCGAATGGCTATGGCCATCTGTGAGAAGGAGCCGGTGCGGGCAGAGCCCGTGGGGAACTGCGGTATGGTGGACTACATCATGGCACTGGAGCCCGACCGCCTCTGCCGTTGAAATGCCCAGACGATCGGCCATTGCCCTGTTTACCCGGGCGATCCGGAACTGGTTGTCGATGATCGCTATCATATCCGGGACGGCATCGAACGTGCGTTCCCATTGCTCCTTCTCCATCAGGATCGCTTTCTGGAACCGCTGCCGCTCGGTAATATCATGGGCGATCTCCGAGATCCCGATGATCTCCCCCCGGTTGTTCCGGATCGGGGAAAGGGAGAGGGAGATCTGGATGTGCGTGCCGTCTTTTGTTATCCGTTCGGTCTCGAAGCGCTCAACAACATCTCCCTGCCGGATCCTCTCCATCAGGTGGCGCTTTTCCTCCTGCCGATCCGGGGGAATGATCCTGAATAATGAATGCCCTGCAATCTCCTCCGCGGTGTACCCGTAGAGCATTTCAGCGCCCCGGTTCCAGTCCGTAACGATACCGTCGAACGTCTCACTGATGATTGCATCTCCGGAAGACCGCACCACCGATACCAGGCGCCGGCACATCTGGGTGTCGTGGTGCATCCGGCCGCTGATATTCGAGACAACTGCGGCGATGATGACAAAGACCGCCGAGCGTGCAATCGCAGAAACCATTTCCGCGTTTGTCGGTGCGACGACCGTGAACGCCAGTGCGCAATAGCACAGGGACAGGCCAAGGGTAAAGAGAATCCCGCGCTTCGGGTAATAATAGGCGGTCAGGATGATGGGGAAGTACAACAGGTGGGGGAGAACGTACGAGATGCCATGGGTAAGCCCGAACACGTTCAGGAGAAGAAATGCTAGGGAACTGATGACGATCAGGGCGGGAACCAGGTAGGGCCTCTTCCCGAGATCATCAAAGAATAAAAAATCCATTCTCCGGCATCCCGCTTTTACCATCAGTAATTCCTGTAACAATTTAAAGATTGGCGCGGGAACTGAGGCGGGATGATCACCCTCGCGGAGGTTCCTCGAGAGCCGGATACTCATCAGGGGCCCTTACCTTTACTGATTGGGAGAGCTAAGGATGAGCCCCCCTCCCGGGCAGATGGAAAGGGGCGTTCTTTACCCATATCGATCGATCCATCACGAGAAAATAGTTAATAATACGTTACAAATCCAACTAAGCACTACGAGACCATCCTTCAATATATCCAGTATTTTTGGTGAGATGATATGAGCGACAATATGTACCTGGACCAGCAGCCGATGGCAGCGGTGACCTTTGCGGAGAACCCGGAACCCCGCTGCCCCTGCCTCCTGCTGCTCGACACGTCGGGATCGATGGCCGGCGAGGCAATAGCGGAACTCAATGCCGGTATCAAATCATTTTATGCCGAACTCCAGAGCGACTCCCTTGCGATAAAGCGGGTCGAAGTTGCCCTGATGACCTTTGGGCCTGTCCGGGTCATCAGCGAATTCAACACCGCGGAATGCGTCTTTGACCCGGAGCTCGTGGCCGAGGGAGATACCCCCATCGGCGAGGCGATCCGGAAGGGGATCGAGCTGATCCGTGCACGGAAAGAGCAGTACCGGGCAAACGGCATCTCGTTCTACCGCCCGTGGATCTTCCTGATCACCGACGGCGCACCGACCGACGAGTGGCAGAGCGCCGCAGCCCTCGTCCGCGAGGGCGAGGCTAGTAAAAACTTTGCTTTCTTTACGATTGGCGTCAACAAGGCGGACATGAAAGTCTTAAAGCAGATCTCGGTCCGCGAGCCCGTGAAACTCCAGGGCCTCAAATTCCGCGAGTTCTTCCAGTGGCTCTCCAACTCCATGAAGTCCGCGTCCCGCTCCAACCCCGGGGACCGCATCCAGCTGGCTCCCCCGCTCGGCTGGAGCGAGATATGAGCTGGAAGGTTGCCGCATCGTCTGTCACGGGAAGTTCGCACGCAAACCGGGGGGAGAGCGGGCAGGACTTCTGCCGTGCAGGCTCCATCCGGATTGCCGACAGTGAGTACTTTATCGGCCTTGTTGCCGATGGCGCCGGGAGCACGACCGATGGCGGCAGGGGGGCGGAGATCGCCTGCGATACCCTGCACGCATCCATCCTCGACACTCTCCGTCAGGATGGCAGCATTGCCGCGATCACCGACGACATGATCCGCACATGGGTCACCGCTGCCCGGGAAGCGATTTCTGCAGAAGCACAGGGAAAGGGAAAGCGGATCCGTGACTATGCCTGCACGCTCCTCGGGGCAGCAGCAGGCGACAGCCATGCGCTCTTCTTCCAGATCGGCGATGGCGCCATCGTGATCCGCGTGGACAGCGCATACCAGACCGTCTTCTGGCCCGAACAGGGGGAGTACGCCAACACCACCTTCTTCCTCTCCGACGAGACCTACCGGGACACTCTCAGCATCCGGCACCGCGACGGTTCGCCGGATGAGATCGCTCTCTTCTCTGACGGCCTCCAGAACCTCGCCCTCTCCTTTGCGCAGAAGCAGGCCCATGCCGGGTTTTTCCAGCCGCTCTTTGCTGCCCTCCGGAACGATCCGGCATCAGGCTTCTCCGACTTTGCCGGGCAGCTTGAGCGCTTCCTCCTCCGGGACGATGTCTCGGCACGGAGCGACGACGACAAGACCCTTGTCCTTGCCGTGCAGGGATAATCCATGACAACAACCGCTTCCCGATCCCCGTTCTATGACAGCCGCGGCAGCCCGGTCCGCCTCGGCAGGCGCATCGGGAGCGGGGGCGAAGGGGACGTGTATGAACTGCTCTCCTCCCCCACTACGACGGTTGCCAAGATCTACAAAAAGCCGCTCGAAGAGCACAAGCAGGAGAAACTCCGGCTGATGGCCCGGGGCTGTAACGACGAGCTGGAGGCGATCTCGGCCTGGCCCACCGACGTGCTCTCCTCCCGGCCCGGCGGCCCGGTGGTCGGCTTCATCATGCCGAGGATCTCGGACGCGGAACCGGTCCACAAGGTGTACGGGCCCACCCACCGCAAGGAGACCTTCCCCCACGCCGACTGGCGCTTCCTGGTCCGGGCGGCAAAGAACCTTGCAGCCGCGTTCTGCGTCATCCACAAATACGGCTACGTTATCGGGGATGTCAACGAGGGGAACATTCTCGTCAACGACACGGCCTGTGTCCGGCTCATCGATTGCGACTCGTTCCAGGTGCGGTCAGGAGGCCGGACCTATTACTGCGAGGTAGGCGTTGCGCACTTCACCCCGCCGGAGCTCCAGAAGACGGACACCTACCGGCTCGAACGGACCGCCAACCAGGACAACTTCGGGCTTGCCGTCCTGATCTTCCAGCTCCTCTTTTTGGGGAGGCACCCGTATGCCGGCGTCTATTCCGGGAAAGAGGACATGCCTATCGAAAAAGCCATCGCCGAGTTCCGGTTCCCGTACGGCAGGAATGCCCGGGCGCGCCTGATGGCTCCGCCGCCCAACTCCGTGGGGCTCGCGGTTGTCCCGGACACGATTGCCTCGCTCTTCGAGCAGGCCTTTGCCGATGGGGGGATGCGGGATGGCGGCCGGCCGACCGCGGAGGAGTGGTGGGACGCCCTCGACCCCTTCGAGAGCAGGCTCCGCCGGTGCGGCACGGACGGCGTCCATTACTATTATGCCGGCCTCTCGTCCTGCCCGTGGTGCCGGCTTGAAGCAGCATCCGGTGTCCTGCTCTTCCTCTCGGCAGACAGCATAACGAAGATCGACCTCCGGCGCGAGATGCAGAAAATCGAGGCGATACCTTCACCGGGTGCGCTGCCGGCTGTTACGCCCGGCATGTATTACGTGCAGCCTGCGCCCCTCGCACCAGCGGTCCGCCAGTCGCTGCAGTTCCGCAAGTTCCGTCAGCTGACCGGCATTACCCTGGCGGTTGCCTGCCTCATCCTTGCCATCGGCGAACTGGTCACCGATCCGCTCGTGATCCTCCTGATCGGCCTTGTTGCCATCGCTCTCTTCTTTGTGCCCGGCAGAGAGGAGACGGAGCGGAAGAAGCGCTGGTCCCATCTCGAGACGGCGGAATACATGTGGCGGCTCTGGAGCAAAAAATGGACCGACGAGGCCGGCGACGCAGCATTTTCCGCGCAGCTTGCCCGGATCCGGGAACTCCGTCAGGCCTACGAACGGATCGACCGGGAGTTCCAGCGGGGCGTCATGGCACTCGAAAAGACCGTGCGCGACGAGCAGATCAGCGGATTTTTAGAGCGGTACGCGATCGCGTCGGGCAGCCTCACGCGGATCAGTCCCACCCAGATGGCGGCCCTGACTGCCGCGGGGATTGTGACTGCCGCTGACGTGACGCCCGGCAAACTCCGGCGCGTTCCGCTTCTCGATCCAAAGGTCTCCGGTGAGCTGATCTCCTGGCGGGAGCGGCTGGAGAAGGCATTCCTGTTCGATCCCGGAAAAGGCGGGAGCCGGTCCGGGATCCGGGCGCTCGTCCACAAGTACCAGCCGCAGATGCGGCCGGTCGAGGCGGAGCTGGTGCAGGGGGTCCACCGGCTTGCACGAATCCAGCAGGACGTATTCAAAAAACGGGTCAGCCTCCGGGCCCCGGTCGAGAAACGGGCTAAGGAGCTCGCCCAGGCACGGGCAGACTACCGCCCCTTCGAGAGCGACATCGAGGAGGCGATCCGCCGGGATATCGAGACGCTCATCCAGCGTATCGTTGCCCGGTAACCGTCGGAGTCTGCACCCCCTTATCAGGCATTTCCGATAAACGCAAAGTCGATGTACCCTTTGTACGGGTCGGTCCCGAGCAGTTTCACCCGCACTTTCTGGCCCACGCGAAGGCCCCGCTCTTTCTCGATGACGCGGCCCTCCGCGGGGGGAGCAAGGAGCCGGACATAGGTCCCTTTCATGGACGCACCGGTCACGAGAGCGGGGAAAACCTCGCCGATCCGGTTGCGCAGGAGCACGGCGGCGGCAGCCTTGCGCATGAACCGCTCCGCCTTCTTGGACTGCTTCTCCTGGTCGGTCAGCCACTGGCAGATCTCCTCGAGTTCCCGAGGGGTGTACGGGACTTCCTGCCGGTCGATCACGGACTTGATGAGCCGCTGGATGACGAGATCGGCATAGCGCCGGTTGGGTGCCGTGCCGTGCGTGTAATCCATGACCGCAAGCGCGAAGTGACCAATCGGGGTGCTGTTGGGCAGGAGCATGGCATATTCCCCTGGCCCCATCAGTTTGACGACCGTCAGCGAAAGGTCCGGAAAGCGCTCCGGGTCCTTCTCCCGCTGCCGGTCTAAGAACCGGGCAAGGGCTTTGACATCGGGCTGGTCCGGCAGGTCTTCGCCAAGCGCTGCGGCGACAAGCACGATCCCGTCCCAGTGCTTGGGTACCCGGACGATCCGCTCGATCCGGGGGACCCCCGCTGCCGAGAGGAACGCCATCATGGTCCGGTTTGCAGCAACCATGAACTCCTCGATGAGCGACCGGGCCGCGTTCTTCTCCACGAGGAGCAGGTCCCTGACCTCGCCCTTCTCGTACACCGCCTGCGCCTCGATCGTTTCAAGGTCAAGGGAGCCCTGCCCGGTCCGCTTCTGCCGCAGGCGCACCGCCGCCTCGTTCTGGAGCCGGATCTGGTCAGCGAGCCCGGGGATGATGCTGACATTGTCGGGCTCGGGAACGTTCCCCTCAAGCCAGGCACCGACCTGCTCGTACACCAGTTTTGCCTTGTTCTCGACCAGCGCACGGCCAACCGTGCCGTACCGGATGTTCCCGTCCGGGAGGACCCAGTAGTCCACGACCATCGCAAGACAGTCCTTCCCCGGCAGGAGGGAGGTGATCCCTGCCGAGAGTTTCAGGGGAAGCATGGGGAACGTTGCCACGTCGAGGTAAATCGAGGCGCCGTTGAGGGCGGCATGCCGGTCGGTCCGGGAGTTCTTCGGGACACGGCTGTCGACATCGGCGATGGCGACCTGCACGTGGATCTCGCCGTTGGTCTCCTTCTCGCAGTACTCCAGCTGGTCAAGGTCCATGGAGTCGAAGTTGTCAATGGATGACCAGAGGAGGGCACGCAGGTCTTTTGTGGAATGCCGTGGCCATTTCTGGTCACCTTCCTCCATGTTGCCGACCTCCCGCATCACGGTATTGGAAAACTGTGGCCTAAAACCGTACTTCTTCATGGCATCCCAGGCAATCGCCTCCATGTCAACTGCCGGGGCACCGCGTCGTGTTCGTGGCTTTCTGGTCATGGTTCGTGATCAAGACAGTGTGTCAGCTCTTCTCCCATATGTCCTGATCGGACCGGGCAAGGGGATCCAAGGGCTGGGTGGAATGCCGGTTTTTCGTGTTGTTTCTTCCAATGAACTGCCGGCAGGTTTACGGATGATTGGGTTGGGGCCAGCAAATCTGAAAGTAAATTTTTTAAACATTTTCTCCGTTGAAATCCTTTGAAGTAATGATGGGGGCTGATGCCCCCATATCCCTATCAAGATGCTTGCCGCCGCCGATTCAAAGAACCTGATGGTTCTTCTCGACTTCGTGGTTCTGATGAACCACTCAATCCCCAAAGGGCGAGTCGAAGTTATCACTTCTCCACAGCCAGCGGCTGTCCCCGTGGCGGCTTCAAATTCTTTTTTTTGAAAACAACCTTTGTCGGAGTATCCCTTTCAGGTAATACAGAGGCATCGCCTGCGCCCCCGCCCCCACGGGGATGTTGAGGGTCTTCAGACCCGAGACACGAGAAGAACCTGCAAGGTTCTTCGAGTCAGGGCTTTCGAAGAACGCATCCGCATTCTTCTCATCCTCCTGATTTTTCAAACCAGTCGGAGGCGCAAGGGGGGTAATCGAAGGAGGAAATAGGTATTCTTCAGAGCAAAAAACGGACGGCATCAACGGTTATTTGCCCGTCGGTGCACTTGGTATCTGTTCAGGAATAAAAGAGAGGGGCTGATTCATCCTCCAGTCGTGCGGCTCTGAAAATATCAGGAAAAACGGGATGAAAAAATCTCCGTTCTATCCCGCTCGGACTCACATCTTCGACTGGTCTCTCGGGAGTGCCGTGCCGCGGGCTGCCGGGCCTTTTGCACCAAGGCCGAGCATCGGGTCGCGTTTTTTCTTCTTCTGGCTGTCCCCCTCCGATGCCGAAACTTTAGAGAGATGACAGTCGACCGGGTCCTTGTTCCCGGGGCAGGTTTTTGCCGAGAACTCCGTACAGTCGCTGCAGGCCGGCACCTGGGTTGGCAGCAGCGAGGGGAAGTGGCTCTTCCAGAGGGTCGCGCCGATTTTGCCCTGTTCGAGGAATCGCTGGATATGCCGCGCCGTGTACTTCATGTGCAGATCATTGGTCGTTGACGCAGATATTCCCTTCTTTCCCCCAGGAGTATGTGTCCTGGCGGGCAATCTCTCTGAGGAAGGCCATGCCGTACTTCTCCCGCTTCACCGCCCCGATGCCAAAGATTGTCGAGAGGCCCGCCATGCCGGACGGCCGGCGGGAAGCGAGCTCCTGCAGGGTCCGGTCAGGAAAGATAACATACGGGGGCACGCGGTTTTCTTCGGCAATCTCCCGGCGCAGGGCTTTTAAGCGCTGGAAGAGGTCTTCGCTGCCATGCACCGGCACCACCGCCGGCGAAGCACGGCGCCGTACCGCGGCGTCTTCCGGCGCCGGAAGCATCACGCGGCAACGGTTCCTTACGATCTCATCGGTCCGGGTTGTGCACCCGATCACGGGATACTGCTCACCGGCGCGGGAAAGGAATCCCTGCCGTACCATCTCCTGGATCCAGGTGCGGTACTGCGCCTTACTGTACTTCTTCCCGGTCCCATACGCAGGGAGAGAGGTGAGATTGTACTGCCGGGCCTTCTCGTTTTTAGAGCCCCTCAGGACATCGGCGATCAGGTCGATGCCGAAACTCCGGGGGAGTTGTTTTACGCAGCCTGCGATCAGCTTTGCCGCATCCGTGCAGTCCGTCATCTCGGGGGGGTGATCGCAGGTATCGCACGAGCCGCAGTTTTCCTCCGGGTAATCCTCGCCAAAGTAGGTGAGCAGGAACTTCCGGCGGCAGCCTGTCGTCTCGCAGTACTCTTGCATGTCGCGGAGTTTTGCGAGGGAGACTTTCAGGTGCTGTCCGCCGGAATCGCCCTGTTCGAGCAGGGAGCGGATCCTCGCGTAATCGCCCCGGCTGTACAGGAGGACGCACTCGCTGTACTGGCCGTCACGGCCGGCCCTGCCCGTCTCCTGGTAATACCCTTCGAGAGTCTTTGGCAGGTCATAGTGAATGACGAACCGCACGTCCGGCTTGTCGATTCCCATGCCGAAAGCCACCGTGGCGCAGACCACCTGCACCCGGTCGCGGATAAAGGACTCCTGCACCCGCTCCCGCTCCTGCCGGGAAAGCCCGGCATGGTATGCGGCTGCAGAAAAGCCCCGCTGCTGAAGGTCCCCGGCAACGGTCTCGGTCTCGCTGCGCGACAGGCAGTACACGATCCCTGACTCCTCGCGGTGCTGCCCGAGGTAATCGGCAAGGAATACCAGTGGGTTCTTCTTGGGAACAACGCGGTACCGGAGGTTCTTCCGGTTGAAACTGCCCGTGAATTCCCGGGCACATTCCATCTTCAGCTGCTGCCGTATGTCCCGTCGGACCCCGGGGATTGCGGTTGCGGTCAGGGCAATGAGGGGGATGCCGGGGAATACCTCTTTGATCCGGGCAAGCTGCCGGTACTCGGGCCGGAAGTTGTGGCCCCATTCGGAGATGCAGTGGGCCTCGTCGATCGCGATAAGCCGTACGCGGGCAGTGGCAAGCGACGAGAGGAAGCCCGGCTGCAGGCATTTCTCCGGTGAGATGAAGAGGAGCCGGAGGTTCGCGTCGGAGATCCCCCCTGTGATCCGGGCACGCTCCTTCTGGTCGAGGCTGCTGTTCCAGGCAGCTGCCGGAATCCCCCGGGCCTGCAGGTCGTCAACCTGGTCCTTCATCAGGGAGATGAGGGGGGAGATGACCAGCGTGAGGCCGCCCAGGTACAGGGCGGGAAGCTGGTAGCAAAGCGACTTTCCGCCGCCGGTCGCCAGGATCGCGAGCGTATCGTTGCCGGAAAGAACGGAGCCGATGATCTCTTCCTGGAGCGGCAAAAACGAGGGTGAGCCCCAGTATTGCCGGAGAAGGTCGTGTATCGTTGCCATGGGAACCTGGAAATCCCCGAACGGGTCAGGAGACGTTTTTTAGAGGTTTCGACCGGAATCAGGGAAAAACCTTTGGTGCGGGACGCGCAAGTGCACAGCCCGAAAAAGGGCTGGAGGCGGGACGGTTGCCGCTGGAACCACAGGTTTTATCCCGCTGCCCCGAAAATCCACTAAGGAGTATCATGACCAGAAAATGCAGTTCCTGTGGTATCCCGGCACCTGACGGAGAATCACGGTTCTGTAACCGGTGCGGGGCCGCGATCGTGGATGAACCGGAACCGCAGTTCCCGGTCTGCGGGACCTGTGGCGCACAGGTGGCCGATCCCCTGGCGCAGTTCTGTGACAAGTGCGGGGGGCCGATGAAAAAATCCCTGGCCTGCCCGACATGCGGGAACCCGGCAATCGACGAAAACTCGAAGTTCTGCACCCGGTGCGGGACAACGTTTGCAAAGCCGGGGACCTGTGCGTCCTGCGGCTTTGTCAATCCTGAAAACGCCGGCTTCTGTAACCGGTGCGGGGCAGCACTGAAGACAGCCGCCGCCCCACCCGCAGCGGCACCGGCCTCGCCTGCCCCGTCCGTGGTCCTCACCCCGAAGCGCTCTCCCCTCCCAATAGTGGAGGAGCCCCCGGCGGCCGACTGGGACCCCTGGTCCGACAGCCCCGGCGAACAGGAAACCCCGGCGCCCGCCCCGCAGATCCGGGTCCCGCAGAAGAAATACTCCCACCTCCCCCTGATAGCCGATGAACTGAAGGATTACAAGAAATCCGCTGCGGGTCTTGACGACTTCCCGGCACCTGCTGAACCGGCATCCCGCAGGAAGGGCGGCCTCAACTTCCTGAAAAAGTAGGCGGGGCCGGTGAGGCCCCCCTCATCCAGACCCGAAAACGTATAACCGCTCAGGGTACACGAATTAGTATTCCCCGCGGTGATAGTGCATGAAGTCTGCAATTCCCATTCTGATTCTGTTCCTTGCAGCGTCCTGCCTCGCATTTCCTGCCGCCGCTGAGGTCTACTACAGCGCCAGCACCCCCCAGATCATCACGAAGGGCGACACGTTTGTCGTCAGCGGCATCGGTGCGAAAAACAGCACGGTTGCCCTCTGGATCATCGGGAGGGAGTACTTCGATGTCAGGACCGTGACCCCTGACCGGTACGGCAACTTTTCCCTCGTGTACAAACCGACCGACACCATGAAGTTCCAGAACGGGCAGTATGCCGTGGTGCTTCAGGACCCCGGGCAATCGCGTTCCTTTGAGATCGGGCCCGGCAGGGATACCGGGGGCAACCTGACGGTCATGAACCGGGGCAAGATCATCTTCCGCCTCGGCCGGATGGAAGACCTCCCGGGCAATGTCCAGCGGGAGGCTGAGGCACTTGCATCCTCGGCCCGGCTGGAGGGGGTAGATGACATCTTCCTTGTCCGGTATTTCTCTGTCGAAAAACCATCCATCTACTTCGACGGGATCATCCCAGCCTCGGACTCGCGCCTTCCGGACACAACAACCGGCGAGAAGATCGTCATTTCCGGCACCACGAACCTGCGGGGCGATGATGCGATCCATGCTGTTATCTCCGATGCCGGGTCCGGTACGGCGATTACCACCAAAGACATTGCCATCCTCCCCGGCAGCAGCCTGAACAGGTGGTCGTACGTTCTGGAAGAGCCCGGCCTCGAACCGGGGAAGTATCGCATCACCCTGTCCAGCGCGGCAATGGGGGGCGAAAAGAGCGCCATGGCATACGTGACGGTCAAAAACGCGGACGGCAGGGCACCCACCCACCAGCCCCCGGTACCGCTGCCGCCCAGTGAGGCTTCCCTTCCGGACTGGCTCGACAAACTCCTGATTCTCGGTATCATCTTTGTCGGTGCCGTCATTGTCTATACCCTTACAAAAGAGTGAGGGGGCAAAGGAAGAGGGGCGGACCCTCATCAAAAAAACAGGATTACGAGAAGTATTCCACGATATTTTTGAAGATCTGCATGTTGGGCGATTCTTTTGGCACCGGCCTTCCCTCGCGCCGGGCCTGCTCTTTTACCAGCGGCCAGTCGTAGAGGTTGTAAAACTCCATGGCCCGTTCGGGATGCGGCATCATGCCGAGCACTTTCCTGTCGGCTGAGGTGATGCCGGCAATATCCCCGAGCGCCCCGTTGGGATTGTACGGGTATTCACCGTTTGCCGGGCTCATGTCCTCGCGGCAGTAGGTGAACGCCACCATCTTCTTCTGTTTGATCTTTTTGAGTGTCTCTGCTGAACAGGAGAAGTTTCCCTCACCATGGGAGACCGGGCACCAGATGCGCTCGATCCCCTTTGTCCAGTGGCTTTCGTGTTCCGGCTTCAGGGTGACGAACCGGCACTCAAGCCTTCCGCCGCGGTTTGGCATGAGGGCAATCTCGCGTCCATAACTCCGGTCAAACGCGGGAACCAGGCCGAGGTTTGCCAGGATCTGGAACCCGTTGCAGATGCCAAGCACCAGATTGTCGCCATCCAGGAACTCCTGGAGTTCGTCCCAGAGGTTGTTTCTCACCCGGTTTGCATAGGCATTGCCGGCACCGGTGTCGTCGCCATACGAGAATCCGCCCGGGAAGACGAGAAGCCGGTAGTCAGAGAGCCGCTGCTCCCCCGCGATCAGGTCGTTAATGTGGACGATGTCGGAGGCCATGCCGGCCCGGGCCAGCGCCTCCTGCGTCTCCATCTCGGAGTTGATCCCGTACCCGCTCATGATAAGAGCCTTCTCGGGGATCATCTTGCGGGCTGCGGGCGCCTTCGCTGCCACAACGGGCCTTTTGATGTTCCTCTTTGCTGCTGCCATTGTCAGTACCCCCCGAATGGTGCCTTGTAGGCCTTCTCCAGGTCATCGACGCCGACATCGAGCAGCAGGACGCGGCCGCTGATCCGCAGGCGGCTGCCGCCGGTCCGGCCGACCAGCACGGCATCCGCACCCAGCGCCTGCTCAAATGCCCGCTTGTGGTCGGGCGCAACCGTAACAACAAACCGGGAGAGCGATTCAGAGAAGAGGAAATAATCGGGCCGCATGCGATCCGGGACCGGGAGCGTGAGATCCATGCCAAGCTTTCCGGCAACCGCGACCTTTGCGAGCGCAACGCCAAGACCCCCGTGGCTGACCGGAAACGCCGAGGCCACGAGCTCGTGGGCAATCGCAGAGGCAAGGCGGGCGTAGCGTTCCTTTGCCGCACCTGCGTCCAGCACCGGCACGGTGTTGCCGGGGCTGCCAAGGTAGGCAAAGTACTCGGACCCGCCCAGCTCCTCCCTTGTTTGCCCCACGATATACACGAGGTCGCCTGCAATCTTTGCGTCCAGCGAGACCGCCTTTGCCGCATCCGGGTGGACGCCGATGGACGAGATGAGGAGCGTGGGCGGGACCGAGACCTTCACGGGATTGTTGTCCGCGTCGAACCCCGAGAAGTCGTTGAACATGGAATCCTTGCCGGAGATGAACGGTGTCGAAAATGCCTTCGCGAAGTCATAACAGCCCTTTGCCGCGAGTTTCAGCTGCCCGAGGCGCTCCGGATCGTCCGATGAACACCAACAGAAGTTGTCGAGGATCGCGATCGTATCCGGGGGAATGCCCATCGCGACAAGGCCGCGGATAGCGGTGTCGATACCGGCACCGGCCATCTGGTAGGGATCGATCTCGGAATACGAAGGGAAGAGGGCCTGCGAGAGCCCCACCGCCTTCTTCGAGTTCAGGACCACCTTTGTCAGGGTCGCGACTGACTGGACCCGGCCCTTCCCCTGGACCGGGCCGAGCACGTGGCCGCCCTGCACGGTATGGTCGTACTGGACGGTGATGAACTCCGTTGAGCAGATGTTCTTCTGCTTCATCATCAGGAGAAGGATTGCATCGAGCCGGCCGGGACAGGGGACGACCGGCTCCGGGTTCGCTTTCCTTTCAAAGCGTGTCGTTAACTGTTTCTTCGGGAGGCCGTCATGGAGGAAGTCAAGCCCGATGTCCATCACGGTCCTGCCCCCGCACTCCACCACGCACCGGCCGGAATCGGTGAATTCACCGATCACAGTTGCTTCCACGTCACGGCGGTCCATCAGGTCCATGAATGCCCCGAGGTTATCAGGGGGCACGGCAAGCGTCATTCTCTCCTGCGACTCGGAGATCCAGACCTCCCATGGCGCCATGCCGTGGTACTTCAGCGGGACCCGGTCGAGGTGAACGTGGCAGCCGTTGCACTCCTTTGCCATCTCGGCAACCGAGCAGGAGAGCCCCCCGGCCCCGTTGTCCGTGATGCTCCGGTACAGCCCAAGGTCCCTGGCCTCCTTCACGATCACGTCAGAGAACTTCTTCTGGGTGATCGGGTCGCCGATCTGCACTGCGGTGACCGGGCTCTTCGAATCGAGCGCCTCCGAAGAGAACGTGGCCCCGTGGATCCCGTCCTTTCCGACGCGGCCGCCGACCATCACGATGAGGTCGCCCTTGTGCGCTGTCTTCTCGTGCAGCTTCCGCCCGCCCGTTTCCCGGGGCAGGATCCCGACGGTCCCGGCGAATACGAGCGGTTTTCCCGCGTACCGGTTGTCGAACCAGCAGAAGCCCTGCGGCGTCGGGATGCCCGAGCAGTTCCCCCCAACCCCCACGCCCCGCACAACCCCTTCGAGGATCTGCCGGGGAGAGAGGACCGGGTTTGATGCGTCCTTCCCGCGGAAGAGGGAGGGGCCGGTCTCCGGGTCGCCGACGCAGAAACCATAGATGTTGATGCAGGGCTTTGCCCCGAGGCCGAATCCGATGGTGTCGCGGTTCACTCCCACGATGCCGGTGAGGGCCCCGCCGAACGGGTCGAGGGCGGAGGGCGAGTTGTGGGTCTCGACCTTGTGCGTGACAATGAACTCGTCGTCGAAGACGATCGCGCCGGAATTGTCGGAGAAGACCGAGACGCAGATGTCCTTCTCCCCCGCTGCCTCGCGGATCTCGTTCGTTGCTGCCTGGATGTAGGTTTTGTACAGCCCGCGGGGCACGTCATCGTCCATGGAGGACGCAAAGATCGTGTGCTTGCAGTGCTCGCTCCAGGTCTGGGCAAGCGACTCGAGTTCCACATCGGTCGGTTTTCTCCCAAGCGTGCGGAAATGATCGCGGATGGTATGGAGCTGCGCAAGGTCAAGGGCGAGCGGCCCCCGGCGCTGGCCGGTCTGCGGGTCTAAAATCCCTTCTTTTCCCAGTTTCATGAGTTCTGCGTCGCTGATCTCAAGATCTACCGGTTCGGCGGTGGAGAGTTCATGGAGCTCGACGGCGGGGACGACCCGGTCCATTCCCTTCTGCCCGTACTCCTGCCGGGTGCGGATATAGACCCGGTTGACCAGCGGGTTTGCAAGCGTTGCGGCAAGCTTCTCAAGTGCCGGCCGCGGCATCTGGCCCCGCACGAAATAGAGCTGCGAGGAGTACACCGCTTCCCCCTCAACAAATTTCATCGCGAGGAAGTCCTCGATGGTCTGCCGGGCGGTCGTGCCCACATTATCGGTAACGCCCGGGAGGAACCCGACCTCGATGGCATAATCGAAGAGCGGCAGGGTAGCTTCATCCACCGTATACTCCTGCACCACCGGGTTGACCAGCTGCTGCGCAACCTGTACAAGCTCGTCCCGGGTGAAGTCGCGGGAACGGGTTACGATCGTATAGACATCGGCAAGGTGCAGCTCGTCGACCGGAAAACCGAGCGAACGGACACGGTCCGTCCGGGTCTTCAGCCGGGGGTCTTTGGTGAAGTGAACTTCTATGCGGTGGACAAAAGAAGCCATGTATACAGGGTTTGCTGCACAAGGAGAAAATAGATATCGAAGGGGGCAGGAAGCCGTTCAGCGCGGGGGACGGCGCCCAAAGAAGAGATGGTAGATCCCGGCTGCCACGAGCGGGGAGAGGACGGCTCCGGCAAGGACAACAACGCTGCCCCAGGAATAATTGTGCCGGCCGATGATCTCGACAAGAACGATCATAACTGCGTAAATCGCCCCGAGAAGGAGCGCAAGGAACTTCCCCAGCGCCAGCGGGTCTTTCGGCCGGGCAAGGGGGAAATAGGCCAGCATGAGGAGGAAGAGGAAGAAGGCGTAGGTGAACGGGATGAGGGAGGGGGCGACAAAATACGGCTGGACCCGGCTGAATATCCCGCTCATCACGAAGACGAGCAGGAGGAGGACGGCATCTTTTCCTGAGAGCGGGTACCAGTGCATGGCGATCAGGGGGTTTGTTGGACCCGCATCATGATGAGGCTTTGCAGGACCTACCGGAACCGGTCATCGGACCGGTGGGTCTCGGCATTGCAGGCAACGTTCTCGAACCACCCGCAGCGGGAGCCGGGGTACGCATCGAAGGCCGGGACGTACGGCTTGATGTCAAGCAGCGGCGTGCCGTCCAGCACATCGATATCTTCGACCGTCAGTGTCCCGCCCTTCACTTCGATGAGGCGGACGGTCGATAAGCCGATGGCATTCGGGCGCTTTGGCGACCGGGTGGCAAAGACGCCACGGGGCGTGGTGTCAAGGAAGGGCCTGACAACCAGCTGGTGCCCGTTACACTGGTGGAATGCATAGATCAGGATGATACGCTCAAACCCGTCGAGATCCCGGAGGCCCCCCGCAAAGGAGGGGAATACCTCGACAGTGCCCCGTGTGCCCCGGGCACCGTTCGGCTGGATGGGCATGCCCGCGATATCGGCGAACGGCGAGTGGATCGTTCCAACCGGGGTGAGCGTGATCGACGGGGCAGAATCGGGCGGGGATTGCATGAAGAGATTTCAGGCGGTTCAGGGAAAAACGTATGGATGCGGGAGGGGCACGGTGCCGGTCATTTCATGGCCATGATCGCATCGCGTTTCATCGCAATGGCAAGCGCAGCCCGGGTGTCGGCAACGGTCGAGCGGAACTCGCGGTTCAGGTCTTTTATCACGACATTGGTGGACTGGAGCGCCTCCGAAGACTTGTTCATGAGGGCCCCCTGGATGTTGGGGCGCTGTGCATCGATCTGCAGCGAGATGTTCCGGATGAGTGTCGTGTTGGCACCCTGTTTCCCCAGATCTGCGATGATCCGTTTCCGGTCTGTTGATTCCCGGTTGAAGAGCACGAGCCGCGAGGACTCGCTTTTGAGCCAGAGGGCGCCATCCGGGCTGTCGGCATTCCTGACTGCGCTTGCATTTGCCATGCTGCGGATACAGGCCTGCATCCGGGTCGCGCTCCCGTTGAAGAGCAGCATCTGCGCCTGCGTCTCATCGGAGAACTCCCGGGCAGAGGCGCCGAGACTGTCACGGGCCTTCCCGATCTCGGCTGAGGTCTGCATCAGGGGGATGGTCGAGGCCGTGACCAGATAGTCGTCCCGGATCTGCCGGAGGCGATAGGCACCGGTGCCGTTGCTGATGATCTCGATGTACCGGATGATGCCGTTCATGCGGGTGTCCTGGTCGCAGGCAACGTACGCGATATGGGTCTTTTCCAGAAGAATCGCTTCGGGCCGGTCAGCATGGTCGGGGGCGGTACTTCTGGGGATCGTGTCCGGGTCAACTGCTGCTGACACGGACGGTGCGATGAGCATCAGGAGCACAACAACAATGCCTGCCCTGAACGCCATCTTCGGAATTGAAAAAACCACGCTCTCTCCACCTCAATAAAGAAACGAATGCTCTCTTCAGAAGTGGGGGAGGTGCTTAATAATATTGGCAGGATGGCGGGGGTTATTCGTATAACCATGCGGTTCAATCGAATAGAAATACCCGGATAACTCCAGGATGTATCTGCCTCCCCCAAAGCAGGCCAAAAAAAGAGCGAAACGCTAAACCTCACGCTGACAAACCAGTAGTAAGGAGGGCATTGTGGCAGGAACTGTTTTTTTCCGTGATGACCGGTCCATGATCATCAACGAGGACCTTTTTGCCACCCGGACAATCGCGAACGAGAGCATCGATCTCGTGGTAACATCGCCGCCCTACAACGTGGACATCCCGTACAACTCCCACGATGACCGGGGCACGTATGACGAGTATCTTTCCTTCTCGGCCCGATGGATGAAACGGTGCCACGGGTGGCTGAGACGCGACGGGCGCTTCTGCTTGAACATCCCGCTCGACAAGAACAAGGGAGGCCACCAGAGCGTGGGGGCAGATCTCACGGCCATTGCAAAGGAGGCCGGCTTCTCGTACCACTCCACCATCGTCTGGAATGAGGGGAACATCTCGCGCCGGACCGCGTGGGGGTCGTGGATGAGCGCTTCGGCCCCGCACGTGATCGCGCCGGTGGAACTGATCGTGGTATTCTACAAGGACAGCTGGAAGAAGACCAGCGGCTCGCGAAAATCCGATATCACGCGGGACGAGTTCATGGCCTGGACCAACGGCCTCTGGACATTCAACGGCGAGAGCAAGAAGAAGATCGGGCACCCGGCGCCGTTCCCGGTCGAGCTCCCGCTGCGATGCATGAAGCTCTTCACGTTTGTCGGGGATACCGTGCTCGACCCGTTCATGGGGAGCGGGAGCACGCTCGTTGCCGCGGCCCTCTGCGGGCGGAGAGGGATCGGTATCGAGATCGACAGGGGATACTGCGCCATCGCACAGAACCGCCTCGCGGGTGCAGGAACCCCGGCCCTGGAGGAGTGAGCCATCCGGCCGACTGGTGAACAACGCATGCCTGCCCCGTGGACCGCGTACATCGATATGGAATTTGCCGGCATCCGCGGCACCCGGCAGGGGATGCAGATCCCTATCGAGATCGGGGTTGTCCTGCACGAGCCGGTCTCCGACAGCATCTCGTTTGCCGGCAGGGACTTCTGCCACGATGTCGAGGTCGAGCTCTGGAAAAATGTCACCAACCACATCGGGAAACGGGTGGACGGGTTCAGGCGGGTCTTCAACCTCAGCCGGCCCGGCGAGACGCTGCCGGAGGAAAAATACCGTCTTGACGCAGAGGGGACACGCCGTGCAAGAAAGGCCATTGCCGGCGCCCATGCCGATATCCGGGCCTTCATGCAGGCGCTGAATGCAAAAGATATCGACACCCTGGTCTTCTTTGCACGGCGCCGCGAGATGGAGACATTCCAGCGTGCCCGGGTCAATACCGGCGGGTTTGTCATCCGGGACCTCCAGAGCGAGATCCGGCACCGGTATTCCTTGAAAGAGGATGTTTCCCTTGACCGCATGTCCCTTGTCATCGGGTTTGCCCTGAATGGCAGGACGCTTTCCTCACAGCATTTCTCCTACAAGATCCCGGACCGGTTCCGGTATATCATAAAACCCCACAAGGCTGTCGGGGATGCGGCCCGGATGCTGCTCGTGGCGCAGGAGTTCCGCCACTATCCTGACGCATTCGAGGCGGGAGTAAAAGATCACATCCAGGACTATGAAGCGCAGAAAAACCATGGGGATGACCTGCAAACCGGCTGAAAAACCCGTTTTTTGGCCATTCCGACCAGAAACTTTGTAAACAGTCCCCTCGATCTTATATGATCATGCACTACACCATCATCACGGAGTGCCACGAGAAGGGCGGGTTCACTGCCCGCTGCGTGGAGATTCCGTCTGCACGCGGGTATGGCAACACCCAAGGTGAAGCCATAGCAAACATCCGCGAAGCGATCGAAGTGGTGCGGGAAGCCCAGAATGCGGAGCTGGCAAAGACCATTGCCTCCGTCCATTCTGAGATCATCAAGATCGAAGTCGCTGACTCCGCATAACGTTCCCGGGTGAACCGGGAAAACAAATTTCTCAATTTTTCATCACTTCTTCGAGTTCCGAGACCTTCATCAGAAGGTCGAGGACGAGAAGAATTGCGAAGCTATTCTTCGAAGGTCGGCTGTGCCTCCCTTCTCATTGTCGAGGTTCTGATGAACCTCTCCAACTTCGAGTTCCGAGACTGCGTATATGCTGACAAGTGCTCTGAAACTCCCAGATACCGATCAGATCAGCGCAAGCGCAAGGTATTCAGGCTTTTTCAGGAGGATAAGCCCGATGGCTATCAGGAACAGGGAGACGTGCGGGAGAAAAGGTACTGTTCCCGGGAACGGCCAGCCGGTCAAGCTATACATAAGGACAACGAGCCCCAGCAGGATCAGGATCTTTGCGATATGCTTGACAGCAGGTATCGCGGACCGTTGCGGAGTGTTCATACCGGATCCTTGCTTCGGGAATAGTTAAAAAGGGGGGACCTGACGGGGGTGCCGGAATGAGACGGAATGATCAGAACCCCGCCGGGTCCACTGCATCCCACCGCACTTTTGCTTTCTGAATAAACCACCATGCAGGGATAGCGAGGACCACAGAGGCAAGCGCATAATACGGGTTCGCGAACGCTGCCGCGGTGAAGAGTACCAGCACGATCCCGGTGAGCACGAGATACCAGGCGAGCACTTTCACGTCATAAACCATGACACTCGGCGAGAGCCCGGCGAGCCATGCCATAACCGCGACTGCATAGAACGAGACCGAGAGGCCAAGCACAACCGCGGGGACAAGGACCGCTGCCTCTCCCGCGAGGATCGCCACGGCGGCGATGAACGCCGCGGGGATCAGCTGGAGGATCGCAAACGTTGTCAGCTTGCTTTCGATCAGCGTGCTGACCGCCACCGGCAGGCAGGCATACGGCCCGAACGTGTCGAACATCGTGACCCACGTGTACATGGTCGAAGCAATAACGCCGGCCGTGATCGCGAAGATCATGAGAAGGCCATGGGGCGGGAAGAACGGGCCGAGGAGGGAGAGGAAGAACCAGATCACGGCAAGGGGCAGGATGAAGGAGAAGATCGTCTGGCCGATCATGCTCCCGCTCCGGTACAGGTCGAGCGTGTCCTTTGCCGCAAGCGGGGGATTGGGCAGGAACGAGAGGCGCTTTGCCAGCGGACCAAACGAGTCACGATAGGTCTTCTCGGATCCCACGGATTCCGGCAGGAAGAGCCAGAGGGAGACGATGAAGAGGAATGCCGGCAGGAGGCAGGAGACAAGAAGGTGCTCCAGCGTGAACGCGCTGCCGAGCAGGAGGGGCGGGAAGAGGAGTGCCGGGTTTGCCCCGGTGACAAGCGAGATGGCTGCAAGGTCCGCAAGACACGCGAGAAGGAAGATCCAGAATGCAACCTTCGACCGGGCATACACGGTCGAGAGGAAGAAGATCATAGAGAGGCCGTAGAGGAACGCGAGCGAGAGCGTGAGGAGCAGGAGCAGGGCTGATGTGAGCGGGACGCCGGTCCAGGGAGTGGCGAGGAGGTACCCGAGCCCGAACGGGAGGACCCAGAGGAAGAAGTAGTAGACCGTGTCCTTGACCACGAAGTTTGCAAAGATCAACTTCTCGGAGAGCGGGAGGCTCCGGGCGGAGTAAGCAAGCAGGCTTGCCTGCCCGAAGCGCCGGTTCATGACTTCGTTCCCGAGAAGGCCGAACCCGCCGACCATGATCCCGAGCATCAGGTAACTCCCGTGGATCATGAAGGTGAGGCTTCCTGCAGGAACTGTTGTCTGCATCAGCGGGACAAGGAACGCACCCATGAACGCGATCCCGAAGATCATGAACGGGAAGAGCGCGAACGAGAGGCTGCCAAACATCGTGGAATGGACCCGCCACTCCTCCTTCATCATGGCATGGAAGAGCTCAAGCATGGCGATCCTTCCGGACAAGCGAGAGGAAGAAGGACGGCAGGTGGTCGCCCCCGCCGGTCAGTTCGGCAACGGTGCCGTTGTGGAGCAGCTTCCCCTTGTGGAGGATGGCAAACTCCGAGCAGATCTCCTCGGCCACCTCGAGGATATGCGTTGAGATGAAGATCGTCTTCCCCTTCTTCACGTAGCCTGCAAGGTACTCCTTGACCAGGTCCTGCATGATCGGGTCGAAGTTGATGAGCGGCTCATCAATCAGCGCGAGCGCCGGCTCGTGGATGAAAGCCTGGGTGAACATCAGCTTCTGCCGGGTGCCCCGGGAGAGATCCTTACAGAGCACGTTCTTCTTGTCGGCGAAATCGAGGAAGTCGAACCACCACTCCGCTTTTGTCTCGATATCCGGGATCTTCCGAACCGCGGCAACGAACCGGAGGTACTCCATTGCGGAGAGGAAACTGGGCGGTGTCTCCTGCTCGGGGATGATCCCGACCCGGGCCCGGACCCCGACCGGGTCCGCGGTCACATCCACGCCGAGCACCTGCGCCGATCCCCCGCTCGGCCGGGTCTGCCCGGTCAGCATCTTGATCATCGTGGTCTTGCCGGAGCCGTTCGGGCCCAGCAGGCCGAAGAGCGCCCCCTCCTCAACCGAGAGCGTTACGTTGTCCACTGCCTGTACATCGCCATAGGCCTTCGAAAGGCCCCGCGCTTCCAGAACTGTTGTCATACTGTCATCTCCTCACGCTTTCATGCCGAACCAGATGAAATCCAAGCCGTCTTCGATGATCCGTTCCCGCTCTTTTCTGTCATCCGTGGAGAGCGCATGGGCGATCATGCCCGAGAGGGCCGATGCCATCAGGCAGAAAAGGCCGGACGGTTCGACATTTCGGATCTCGCCATCCCGAATCCCCTGCCGGACAAGTTCCTCCAGAAAGAGAAAATGGCTCATCCCCTCTTCGTGGGCGCTCGTGGAGACAAACGGGGAGTGGGCGAACTGCTCCATGAACTTCAGTTTCGCGGGATTCCTGATCCCCCACCCGGCCGCATTCTTCCCGAGCCTGCAGAATTTGTCCTTTGCCGTTTTCTCCGCGTCAAGGCCGCGGCCCATCGCCTGCGCCGCCTCGCTCTTCACCCGACGGTAGAGCGTGTCGATGAGTTCCTCCTTTGTTTTGAAATAAAAAAAGAGCGTCCCCGTGGCAACCCCGGCTTCTTTCGAAATGAGTGAGGTCGGCGTGCCGGCAAAGCCCCGCTCGGTGAAGAGCCGGAGCGCCGTCTCCAGGATCGCTTCCTGCTTGTCGGGCGAAGGTTCACGCATGCGACTTCTCACCCCAAAAAGAACCGTTTGACCCGTTTTGCCCGGTTGATGCACCACAGTCCGCCCTTCATGACCGGGACAGCGATGTCCATCATCCCTTCCATCTCGCGCGAGACCTCCTTCATCAGGGACGGGATCGGGAGGTGCTGCGGGCACGCCTTCGCGCACTTGCCGCACTGCCGGCAGAGCCCGGCCGCGGTCTTCTCCCCCATGAGCCCGCCATGCCGGCCGATGTACTGGAACTTCCCCGCCGGGTCATGCGGGAAGAGGGCGTGTGCATTGTAACTCGAAAAGACGCCGGGGATGTCGACACCGGCGGGACAGGGCATGCAGTACCCGCAGCCCGTGCACCCGACTTTCATCAACCGGCGGTACTCGTCCCGCACCCTGCCGATGAGCGCCTGTTCATCGGGCGTGAGCGATCCCGGCAACGCCTCGCCCGCGACCCGGATGTTCTCGTCGATGTGGGCCTCATCGTTCATACCGGAGAGGACAACGGTAACCTCCGGGTGGTCCCAGACCCAGCGCAGGCCCCACTCGGCCGGCGACCGCTTCACAGGAGATTCGGCCCAGATCTTCTCCACGCTCCCGGGAGTCCGGCCGGCAAGATTGCCGCCCCGCAGCGGCTCCATGATCATGACCGCGAGGCCTTTTGCCGCAGCGTACTTCAGGCCCTCGGTGCCTGCCTGGATCTTCTCGTCAAGGTAATTGTACTGGATCTGGCAGAAGTCCCAGTCATACGCGTCCACGATATTTTTGAAATCGTCAAGGATCCCGTGGAACGAGAAACCGGCATGGATGATCCGGCCATCCGTTTTTGCAGCGTCAAGGAATTCAAGGACACCGAGGTCTTTCATGATCCGGAAACTCTTCCCGGCAAGGCTGTGGAGGAGATAGTAATCGATGTGATCGGTCCGGAGGATCTCCAGCTGGCCATTGAGGATCCGGTCCATGTCTTCGCGTTCGAAGACCTCCCAGTGAGGGAGCTTGGTCGCGATCCGGATCTTTTCGCGGTACCCGCCTTCAAGCGCCTTTGCAAGTACCTGCTCGCTCTTGCCAAAATGGTAGACGGGCGCCGTGTCAAAGTAATTGACGCCGCTGTCGATCGCGTGGCGGATCTGGCGGATTGCCCGCTCTTCGTCAACACTCCGGCCCTTTGAAGGGAGGCGCATGCAGCCGAAGCCGAGCGCGGAGAGCCGGTCCCCTGATTTGGGAACAGTCCGGTACAACATCGGGAACACCATGTAAACTGACTGGTCAGTCAATATGTCGGGCAAGGTAATAAAGGTGCGGAATCCGCAAGAGCCGGGCCGACCTTCCCCTTACCCCGTTTCCATACCTTTTTTTCTCCCGCAGTCCAATGCACCGGAACTATCCGGCCGCAAACGGGCGCGGCCACGGGTCTTACCATGCAGTACCAGTTCGCCGACAGGGTCGCACGGGCGCCGAAATCTTTTCTCGAAGAGCTCTTCCGGGTATCGTCCGATTCCTCCATCATCTCCTTTGCCGGGGGGCTTCCCTCAGCGGACCTGATCGACACGGAAGGGATCGCACGGGCAGCCCGGGAAGTTTTTGAGGAGGAGCCTAAGATCGCTCTCCAGTATACCACCACGGACGGCTACCTTCCGCTGCGGGAGTACATCGCGGATCGCTACCGGCGCCGGCTCGGCATCCCGGCAACCGCAGAGGAGATCCAGATCGTCAACGGCTCGCAGCAGTGCCTCGACCTGTTCGCCAAGCTCTTCCTGAACGCGGGCGACCACGTAGGCATGGAACGGCCCGGTTACCTCGGGGCGATCGAGGCCTTCTCGCTCTACGAGCCGGTGATCGACACCGTCCCGCTCGAAGAGGACGGACCGGACACCAAGGCGTTCCGGGACCTGGTCACATCCAGGCGCCCGAAATTCTTCTACGGGATTCCCAATTCCCAGAATCCCTCGGGCCGGACCTACTCGCAGGAGAAGCGGAAAGCAATCGCGGAGATCCTTTCCGGCAGCGACACGGTCTTCTACGAGGACGACGCGTTCGGGGAACTCTTCTTCGATGCAAAACCCCGGCTGCCGGTCAAACGCTATGCTCCCGACCAGTGCGTCATCTCCGGTTCGTTCTCCAAGACCGTTGCGCCCGGCATGAGGATCGGGTGGATGTTTGCCCCGGCCGAAGTCCTGAAACAGTTCAATGTCGTCAAACAGGCAGCCGACCTCCACTCCAACTTCCTCTGCCAGAAGATCCTGTACCGGTACCTCGCGACCCACGACCTCGATGCCCATATCCGGACGGTCGTGGCCGTGTACGGCAGGAAGTGCCGGCTGATGTGCGAGCTCTTCGATGACCTCATGCCGCAGCTGGCCCACACCAGCCCGGAGGGGGGCATGTTCCTCCTTGCAACCCTTCCTCCGGGCCTCTCCTCCCGTGCGGTCTTCGACCGGGGGGTAAAGGACAAGGTCGCTGTGCTCCCCGGCCTCCCGTTCTATGTGGACGGGGGCGGCACGGACACGATCCGGCTGAACTTCTCCTCAGCATCCGAAGAGCAGATCACGGAGGGGATGCACCGGCTCGCACGTGTCGTTGCCTCGTTCCGGTAAAAAATAACGGATCACATAAATAGCGCTTTTTCCTGATGTACCAGTACAGGAAGAGATACCTTTGAAGAATCCTTCTGTACTTCTCATCATCCTCGTTCTGTGCGCTTTCTGTATGGCAGTCGCCGTACCGGTTGCCGCCGACGGGGAGACCACTACTGCCACGACCGAGCCAACATTTACCCTGCAGCCGGTCACCGCACCGACAACAGAACCAACCGCACTGCCTACCACGGAACCGACGTCGATTCCCACCACGATCCCCACAACGGAGCCCACACAACCACCGACAACCGAACCCACGGTCACGATCCCGACGGTCGTGACAACGGAACCGACCATAACGATCGAGCCCACATCAGTCGGCGGGGGGAAGGGGTACATTGACGTGTACAGCAACGTGAACGGCGCCTCGGTGTACTTCAATGGCAATTACGAAGGCCAGATATCTGCCGGCGTTCTCTCGGTCGGGGTCTCGCCCACCGGGAGCCCGGTGACGACCATCCTTGTCTCAAAATCCGGGTACACCTCCTGGACAGGTGCACCCTCCCACATGCCCGCGGACGGCGAGCATGTGACAGTCAATGCAAACCTCCAGCCGGTAACAACGCCCCCGACCACAACCCCGCCGGTGACCACCGGGACCATCTACGCCCAGTCAAGCCCGTCGGGCGCCGCGATCTACATGAACGGTAACTTCTACGGGTATTCTCCCGTGACCATTCCCGGTCTTGCACCCGGTTCCTATTCCATGAAAGCCTCCCTGAGCGGGTACACTCCCGACACCCGGGTCGTCACGATAACAGCCGGCCAGACCACCACCTATTACCCGACACTCCAGCCGTCACCGCCCCCGCCCCGCAGCACCGGGACGGTCTCGGTGTCTTCGAATCCCACGGGCGCCCTTGTCTATGCCGACAACAACTACCAGGGGAAGGCACCCGTGACCGTCACCCTGTACCCGGGAAGCCACACCTTCCGGCTCACCCTTTCCGGCTACAGCGACTATGTGACGACCGTATACGTCAATGCCGGCAGCAGCCAGAACATCAATGCCGTCATGCCGCCGGGATCCTTTGGCACCGTGAAGGTCCTCTCCCTCCCGGGCGCCATGGTATCGATGGACAGCGCCGGGCAGGGGACGATCCCCTCGTCCGGCACCCTGACCCTGAACAATGTCGGTGGCGGAAACCATCTCTTCAAGGTGACGGCATCCGGCTACAATGACTGGATGAACACCGTTTATGTCCAGCCGAACGTGGTCACCTCCATCAACGCGGCCCTGACACCGGTCGGCCCCTCCCCGACACCGGTCCCGGCAACCGGTTCGATCCAGGTCACCACGACCCCGGACGGGGCCGAGATCTATGTCGACAACCTCTTCAAGGGCTACAGCCCGGCAACGCTCACCGGCATAACGGCAGGCCAGCACACGGTCCTGCTGAAATATACCGGGTACATAGATTCCACCCAGTCCGTCATCGTGGGATCCGGGCAGACCACCCCGCTGACCGTGACGATGCAGCCGGCCCCGGCGCCGACCCCGGCGTCGCCGCTCTCACCTGCGGCAGTCCTTGGAGGGATCGCGCTTGCGGTTGTCGCGGGCGCCGCTCTCAGGAGGCGAACCTGAAATGAAGTGTTCATGCCAGAAATCCACTCACCAGTACCTTGCAGCGATCCTCGTGATCATTATCATCGGGGCGCTCACCCTGTATGCCTACAATGGCGAACAGGATGCGCTCAAGGGCGCGACCGACAGGGGAATGAAAGCGACCGCGGGCGTCATGGCCACGCAGGTCCATGGATACGAACTTGCGAACATCACCCCGGGCAACGAGAACGCCCCGGAGTACCTGGCGCTCGTTGAGAGACTCAACACCATGCGGAGCATGGATGACCATATCCTCAACGCCTATATCCTGAAGGTCTACCCGAACAAGACCGCAGTCTTCCTGGTGGACGACCTGATGGTACAGGACCCGCAGGGCTCGGCACGGATCGGCGAGGTGTCCACCGCGCCGGACCAGAACGTGATCTTCCTCGCACTCTCCGGCCCGACCGTCTCGAAGCAGCCGTACACCACAAAGTACGGTTCGTTCATCAGCGCGTACGCCCCCATCGATGATTCTGTGGCCGATTCAACCGGAAACACAGCTGCGGTCCTCGCGATCGATGTCTCGGCACAGGAGTATACGAAGTTTACCTCGCAGGGGACGATCATCCTTGTCACGGGACTGGTGGCGATCGTCCTTGCACTCTGCGCCATCTCCTGGTTTGGCCGCAAGGATGATGAGACAAAGTCCGGATAATTCCTCCTGCACAGGAGGCCCAAAACTTCTTTTTTCCAAAACTTCCCACAGTACCGGGATGTTATCGTTCAGAACGTTATCTGTCATCGGGCTCTTTCTGCTGGCCCTCGTCCTCTCAGCAGGATGCACGCAGTCCGCCCCCGTAGTGATCCCGGAGTCCACTCCTTCAGGTACCCCGGTACCGGTCGTGACAACAGCGACTGCCACCCCCACCCCAGGAGAAACAGTTTCTCCGGCAGTGACTCTTGTTGCCGGAAAGAAAGTCCGGCTGGAGACATCGATGGGTGATATCGTTATCGCGCTCAGCCCGGAAAAACCGATTACCGCAGGAAACTTCGAGACGCTGGTGGAGAAAGGGTTCTACAATGGCGTCATCTTCCACCGGGTCATTGACGGGTTCATGATCCAGGGGGGAGACCCCACCGGCACCGGCCGCGGCGGACCGGGGTACCTGATCGATGACGAGTTTACGGGCACCAACAAGAACAACCGCGGCACCGTTGCCATGGCCAACACCGGCCAGCCGAACACCGGCGGCTCCCAGTTCTTCATCAATACCGTTGACAACAACTACCTGGACACAAAACACCCGGTCTTCGGGACCGTGACCGAAGGCATGGATGTTGTCGATGCGATCACGAAGGTGGAGACAAATGGCTACCCGTACTACCGCCCGCTCCAGAACGTGACCATCATCCGCGCCACGATGATCTGATCCCCTTCAATTCGTTTCTATTTTTTTCATGTTTTCCCGCGTATTTTCATATAACCGGAACCCCCATAGTACGGTACGATACCATGACATCGCCAGCACCATCCGGGAAAATTGCCCGGCTCGAAACGAATATGGGTACGATCCGGATCGATCTTGCAGCCGATCTGCCGATCACGGCCGGTAACTTCGAGACCCTCGTACAGAAAGGATACTACAATGGCGTGATCTTCCACCGGGTCATTGACGGGTTCATGATCCAGGGCGGGGACCCCACCGGGACCGGTCGCGGCGGGCCGGGCTATGTGATCAAGGACGAGTTCCCGCCCGGCAACAGGAACGACCGCGGCACGATCTCCATGGCAAACGCCGGCCCGAACACGGGCGGCAGCCAGTTCTTCATCAACCTGGTCAACAACAATTTCCTGGACGGCCGGCACCCGGCATTCGGAAAGGTCATTGAAGGCATGGACGTTGTCGACAAGATCGGCAAGACCAAGACCCTTCGCGAGGACCGGCCGGCAAAAGATGTCGTGATTGTCAAGGCGACGATGGAGTAAATCCGTCAGCAACGACCCTGCCCGGCAGCAGGGATCAGTATCTCTTTTTTGGGGGCCGGCAAACTCCACCGGACCTGATCCGGGGTCCTGTGCCATGAGCTAGTACCTGTTTTATCGTACGTTCGGCCAAAAGAATGTGTCCGTACGTGACCTCCCGTCTCCGATGATAAAACCGGATTTTTGCCGGATTTATTCCCCCATTTTCCGGAATTATTCCCTCTGGATCGATCCAAAGGGTCAATCGGAGCCCTGTACGGGCCCGGATTTCCCCATCCCAAAAACAGAAGTTTCTCCGATGGAGGAGTGCGTCACGTGTCCGGCTTACCGGTTTTTGGGAGCATCTCTCCATTCCGGTCCAGCTCTACAAGTTCTTCCTTTGTCACGCGGAAGAACCGCCACGTTCCATGCTTGGAGCGGAGCCAGAGCTCGCGTGAGATCACACCGGCCTGCACGATCGCACTGAGCCGCTGGATCGCGTCGCGGAATTCGGCAACAATGTCAGCCGGCCCCGCAAGGATTCGCGGAATAAATTTCACGCGGACGAAGGCCACAAGGTCCGGGGAAATGATCGTGAAATGATACATATTCTCCGGGCCGGGCTCCGCCATCTGCACCTTCCCGCGCCGGTGCGCAATGGGAAGTGCATCGGGAAGCGCCCGGCGCGGGCGCCGGATATGGCTCAGCAGACCACCCCGCGGATCTTCGCAGGATACGATGAAGGATTTTTATTTGGCATGTACCGGAAAACTTTGATGCAGCGATTAAATAATTGTATTATCTTTCGCATTATAGGATAGATCCTCCGGGTTATCCAATCCGGGTACGGGAGAATAAAAAACCGAGAAACCCGGAACGGACAGCCCCCGCTTTCGCTCACGAGGAAATTCAAAAAAAAACGTATAAAAAATGGGACTGGGTAATGGGTGTTTTGGGATTGTTTATACAGCGAGGTAATCGTTGGGCTGGGGCATCTGGTCCTTTAAACCCTTCCGCTTGCGGATGCCGATGACGACTTCCTTGACCATGTTGTTCGGGACGAGCTCGAAGCCTGCGAACTCGGTGTTCCACATCGCACGGCCTTCGGTTGCGGACCGGATGTCTCCAGCAAACCCGAAGAGCTCGGCGACCGGTGCCTTCCCGGCAACGGTGATGGTGTCGCCCTCGCTCTGCATGTCGAAGACCTGGCCGCGCCGGCCCTGGATCTGGGAAGTTGCCGCACCCATCTGGTCCATCGGGACCGTGATCTGGATCTTCTGGACCGGCTCGAGGAGCGAGTCGCCTGCAAGGAGCATGCCGCCCTTGATGGCGCCACGGACTGCGGGGATGACCTGCGCGGGACCGCGGTGGATCGCGTCCTCGTGGAGCTTGACATCGGTTAAGACCATCTTGAGGTTCTGGACCGGCTCGTCCGCAAGAGGACCGCCTGCAAGGGCCTCGTGGATGCCCTCGATGATCAGTTCCATGGTCTCGTTGAGATACTGGATACCCTTGGTCATGTCGATGAGCATGCTCGTGCCCTTGATGTCCTTGACGCTCTTTGCCTCGTCCTTGTCCATACCGGCCTTGATGAGCACGTCGCGGCGCTCGAGGGCCTGCTGGTTCATCGAGACATCGCCGGACTTGATCAGGGCGACGATCTCATCGGGCAGGGGAGAGAGGGTGAAGTAGAAACGGTTGTGCCGGTTCGGGGACTTGCCCTCGACATTCTCTACCTTACCGGTGACAGTCTCACGGTAGACCACAATCGGCGGGGAGGTGATGATCTCGACACCCTTGTCGCGCTTGATACGGCCGGTGATGATTTCGAGGTGCAGCTCACCCATACCGGCAATCAGGTGCTCACCGGTCTCTTCGTTGATGGAGATGTTGAGGGTGGGGTCTTCCTTTGCAACCTGCCGGAGCACTTCAACTAACTTCGGCAGGTCCTTCATGTTCTTGGCCTCGACCGCAACGGTCATGACCGGTTCCGAATAGTGCTTGAGCGACTCGAACGGGGTCATCTCCATGAGACTGGAGATGGTTGAACCGACTATCGCGTCCTTGAGACCGGTGACTGCGGCGATGTTGCCGGCAACGATCTCCTCGACTTCGACACGCTTCGGGCCCATGAAGATACCAACCTGCTGGAGCCGGTTCTCTTTTTTGGCTGCGCCCATGACGTAGAGTCCGTCACCGCGCTTGAGGGAGCCGGAGAAGAGACGCCCGGTGGCGACTTCGCCCGCGTGGGGGTCAAACGAGATATCGGTGACCATCATCGCAACGGGTCCCTTCGGGTCGCAGGCAAGCATTGACTTGCCTTCCTTGGTCTCCTTGTCCCCGTGCCAGATGACGTTGACACGCCGGGGCTGGGCCTCGAGCGGGTTGGGGAGGTGGCGTACGACCATGTCGAGGACCACTTCAGAGAGCGGGCTGTTCTTGGCCAGATATTTCATGTCCCCTGCACGGCACTTTTCGTACACAACCTTGAACGAGATGCCGCTCTTCTGCATGAACGGGACCGAGACGGCCCAGTTGTAGAGCGCGGAGCCGAAGGCAACAGTACCCTTCGAGGCATCGAGTTTCCAGCCATTGTTGTAGGCTTCCTCGTTCATGCCCTTGATGAGCTTGTTGACCTTGTCGATGACCTTGCCGAGCCGGATCTGCATCTCGGTATCGTCGACTTTCAGCTCGTTGATGAGCCGGTCGACCTTGTTGATGAAGAGGACCGGGCGGACCTGCTCTTTTAATGCCTGCCGGAGCACGGTCTCGGTCTGGGGCATGGTGCCCTCGACCGCGTCCACGAGGACGACTGCGCCGTCCACCGCACGCATGGCACGGGTGACGTCGCCACCGAAGTCAACGTGGCCGGGCGTGTCGATCATGTTGACGAGGTAGTCGACGCCCTCGTACTCGTGGACCATCGAGACGTTCGATGCATCGATGGTGATGCCGCGGGCCTGCTCTTCCTCGTCAGAGTCCATGAAGAGCTGCTTGCCGGCGAGTTCCTCAGAGATGATACCGGCACCTGAGAGCAGGTTGTCGGAGAGGGTGGTCTTGCCGTGGTCGATGTGCGCTACGATACCGATGTTCCGAATGTGCTTCGGATCCTTCATGAGCTCAGTGACGCGCTCAATGGATTTTTTGCCGCGGACCATGAAAATGACCTCGAAAAAAGATGTGGTTACCGGGCGGACTTCGCGATCCGCTCGCGTTCTTCCTTTTTACCCACCGAGTAGCACTTCATGTCTCCCTTGGAGGCGGCAATGATCTCGTCAGCGAGGACCGCGCTTGCACGCTTCTTGCCGGAGCTGGATCCCTTCAGGGTTGCCTCAGCGAGGAAGTGGATTGCCGTGTCGACCCGGCGCATGGGCGCGGTGTCGACCGACTTCGGGACATTGATGCCACCATATTTCAGGCGGACGGTCTCTTCGCGGGGACCGGAGTTGCCGATTGCTTCGACCAGCACCTCGATCGGGTTGCGCTTGGTCTTCTTGTGGATGATCTCGAATGCATCCCGCACGATCCGGATGGCCAGCTGCTTCTTTCCGGTATTATTCTCGGTCTGCATCAGGCGGTTGATGAGCCGCTCGACGATCATCATGTTGCTCTTGCCGAATTCCTGGCGGGAGAACTTGCCGCAGGAGTGGGGGATGATCTGCGCCGTGAGGTTCACGTAGCGCACGAGGCTGGGGTCGGTGACCTTGACTTCGGAGGCGTCATACAGGTTGAACAGGAGTTTCTTTCCGGCTTCTGACATCTAAAATCACCTGCGCGGTTTCTCCTTCCTGCCAATCACCATCTCGTGGAGGCAGACATTGTTCACCTTGGTGACGACGAACCGGACGCCCGGGATATCTCCCATGGAACGACCGAGACGGCCGCCGATGCCTTCGATCTCGACCTCATCGTGTTCGTCGATGAAGTTGATGGCACCGTCGCCAACCGCGAATGCGCTGACCTGCCGTCCGTTCTTGATGAGCTGGACGCGAACGCACTTCCGGATGGCGGAGTTGGGCTGTTTTGCCTCGACACCGATCTTCTCAAGCACGATACCTCTCGCCTGCGGAGCGCCCTCGAGGGGGTCCGACTTTACATCGAGATTGAGTTCACGGCGGGCGTAGTTCTTGTCTGCCCACCGGAACTTATTGGAGTCCCGAACCAGTTTTCTGGCTGCGAATTTACCCTGTCCCATTAAATAGCCTCTGTAAAGTGATTATGTGGTTATCGATAACCCACACTGGGATAATGTACTACGCGGGTGATCGATTTATAAATTGTGGCATCCCACCTGCCTGTCTTACACTATTGGTTCTTGTGGATAATAACATTTTATCCCCATGAGCGCACCAAGCTGAGCAATGAAGACCGGCATCTATAAAGAGGTGCAGATTGATACGAGCCATCGCCTGCTCCACTATCACGGCAAGTGCGCAAACCTCCACGGGCACCGGTGGAAGATCGAGGTCTGGATGGAAGGCGAGCCCGCCCCGGATACGCAGATCGTTATCGATTATTCACTGATTAAGAAGGTTGTGGAAAAGTACGACCACCAGATCATCCTCAATGAAGAAGACCCGATGGTCCCCCGCATTGCCGAATTCCACCCGGTGATCACGACCCCTGGTGATCCCACGAGCGAACTGATCGCTGTCCTCATCCGCGACGACATCCACAATACCTGCCACGAGATGGGGATCACGGCAAAGGTAACGAAGATCCGGGTCTGGGAATCCCCGACATCCTGCGCTGAGATCACGTAAATGAAGGTAGCAGAGATCTTCCGGAGCCTGCAGGGCGAGGGGAAGAACCAGGGAAAGCCCTGCTTATTCATCCGGCTTGCCGGCTGCAACCTGAACTGCCGGTGGTGCGATACGCCCGAATCGCGGACCGGCGGCAGGGAGATGAGCAGGGACACGGTTCTCGAACATCTCTGGCGCATCAACCCGCCCTATGTCTGTGTCACCGGAGGAGAGCCGCTCCTCCAGGCAGAGGAACTGGAGCCACTCCTTGCCTCGCTCGTCAAGCGGGGATCCGTGATTGATATCGAGACCAACGGGACGGTTGACTTCTCCCGGCTCCAGCCATATGCATCGGTCTGCATGGACGTGAAGTGCCCGTCATCTGGCGAGAAGAGCGACCCCTCTCTCTTATCGAAGATCCGGCCGCAGGACAGCGTGAAGTTCGTTGTGAAGGATGAGGCGGACTGCCGGTATGCTGCAGAGGTCATCGCCTCGCATCCGGTTGCCGGTGAGATCTTCTTCTCACCGGTCTTCGGCACGGACTACAAGGTCATCTCAAAATTCATCTTGACAAACAACCTGCCGGTCCGGATGCAGGTCCAGCTCCACAAGATCATCGGAGTGAAATAATGAAGGCCGTCTGTTTACTGTCAGGAGGCATGGACTCCTCCACGCTTGCGTACGTTGCAAAAAGCGAAGGCTACGATATCTGCGCCCTGCACCTGAACTACGGTCAGAGAACCCAGAGTAAAGAGCTGGCCTGTGCGAAGAAGATCGCGTCCCTGCTGGATGCAAAGGAGTTCATCGAGGTTGATGTCGGGTACTTCTCACAGTTCGGCGCAAGCAGCCTTACGGACAGGGAGCTCCCTGTCGAGAAATTTGACCCGGCCCGTGCGCACGTTCCCAACACCTATGTACCGTTTCGGAACGCCAACCTGCTCTCGATCGCCACGAGCTTTGCCGAGGCAATGGGGGCGGACGCGATCTTCATCGGGGTTCAGTCGCTGGACTACAGCGGGTACCCGGACTGCCGGCCGCAGTTCATCGAGGCGTTCCAGAAGGTCATCGACCTCGGGACAAAGGACACGACAAAGATCACGCTCAAAACTCCGTTCATCAAGATGACCAAGACCGACATCCTCCGCGTGGGCATGAAACTCGGCGTGCCGTACGAGCATACGTGGTCCTGCTACCGGAATGAGGGAAAAGCCTGCGGCACCTGCGGTTCGTGCCACTTCCGGCAGGAGGCGTTTGCTGCTCTCGGCATGAAAGACCCCATCGAGTACGAGGGATGAGATGACTGAGATCTTCCGCGGCAGGCGCCTCTGGATCGAGACTAAGAAGATCCGGCTCCCCACCGGGGTTGAACGCGAGAAGGTGATCGTCCACCCATCAAACGCGGTGGCCATCTTCCCGGTTGACGGCGACCGGTGCAAGCTCCTGAAACAGTACCGCTATGCCATCGACCAGTACATCATCGAGGCCCCGGCCGGGACCATGGAGCAGGGGGAAGAGCCCCTTGCCACGGCAGGACGCGAGCTGATCGAAGAGACGGGATTCACGGCAAAAACAATCGAGCCGAAAGGATTCATCTACACGACACCGGGATTCACGGATGAGAAGATCTTCCTTTTTGAGGCACGCGGCCTCTCGCCATCACAGCAGTACGGGAAGGACGAGGACGAAGTGATCGAAGTCATCGATGTTGCGGTAAAATACCTGCCGGAGATGATCCGTGACGGCAGGATCGTTGACGGGAAGACCATATGCCTGATCCAGCGCTGCCTGGGGTGCTGAACCATGCGGATCGTTCCTGCTCTCGTCCTTGCAGCGATCCTCGTCGCATCGGCAGCATTTGCCGGGTGTTCAGGGACTGGTACGAAGCCCTCGTATTCCGTGGACAGCAACGGTGTCCTCTCGGTAAGCTGCGCTCCCGTAACTACGAGCGAGCAGGTGCTCCTCTCCAACGAGACATACACGAAATCGCGGATCGTCATGCACACCCAGAGTGGGGACGTGGTAGCGTACCTGTCTGCACCGAAGCGGCCGAAGGCCGCGATTGTCTATGTCCCCGGCGCCGGTGAAACGCTGGCGGCACACGACGGGCGCATGCTGCAGTATGCGGAGGCCGGGTACGCATTCCTCTTTGTTGATACGCGGGGCCGGGGTGGGGAGACGGAAGGCGTCCCGTTCGGCCAGGCACTAATCCAGCAGGACTTTACCAAGTTCAAATCCGGCGAATGGCCGCAGTACTACCTGATCATCTGCGATCTTGTCAATGCACAAAAACTGCTCTCGGACCGGTTCTCCGTGCCGGTATATGCAGTCGGATCCAGCAACGGGGGCCGGTACGCGGCGATAGCAGCAGGCGTTGACTCAGGATATGCCGGGTATGTTGGCATTTCAACATCGGACTGGGGCATCCTCGACGCTTTCACATCGCAGGGCTATACAGGCGATCCTGTCCGGTTCGCTGCATCGCTCGAGCCCAGTACCTACCTTACGAAGATCCCGCCCCGCCCGGTCTGGATCTTCCATAATGCAACCGACCCGATCATCCCCTTTGAAAGCGGGGAGGCATTCTATGACAAGGCGGGAGAACCAAAAACATTGACAGAATTCCAGGGAGACCACGGCATCAACCCGGATGTCGATTCCCGGCTCCTTGTGCAATGGGCGCAAATTTATGCCACCAGCAGGTGAATAGCTATAAGCTTTAACGAGGTTTGAGTCCGGCAATGGCAGAAGAAGTGGAGATGGACGACGCGCGAAAGCGCTACGAGTTCAAGAAGACCCTGGAGATGCTCCAGTCGCAGCAGGGAGACGGGACGGAGCTCATCACGCTCTACATCCCGCCCGACAAGCAGATCTACGACGTGACCGGCCAGCTCAAGGACGAGTTCGGCCAGTGTGCAAACATCAAAAGCAAGCAGACAAGAACGAACGTCCAGAGCGCCATCTCCTCGATCCTCTCCCGGCTCAAGTACTACAAGCGGCCGCCCGAGAAAGGCATGGCCGTTTTCTGCGGTACCGTAAAGACCTACGGCGACCGGACCGACCTCCAGTGCACCATCATCGAACCGCCCGAGCCCATCAACCTCTACATGTACCGGTGCAGCTCGAACTTCGAGCTGGCCCCGCTTCTCCAGATGCTCGAGGAGAAGTACGTGTACGGCCTCCTCGTCCTCGACAAGCGCGAGGCCTACTGGGGCTTTTTGCGCGGCAACCGGATCGAGCCCATTGGCGGGGCGAACTCCACTGTTCCCGGCAAGATGAGGAAAGGCGGTCAGTCGGCGGCCCGGTTCGGCCGGCTCAGGGAGATCGCCATCGACGAGTTCTACACCAAGATCGGCGAACGGTCAAGCGCCATCTTCCTTGCCGAGAAAGATTACTTCGAGCGGTTCAAGGGCGTCCTGATTGGAGGGCCGAGCCCGACCAAAGAGGAGTTCGAGAAAGGCAACTATCTCCACCACGAGGTCCAGAAGCGGATTATCGGGCTCTTCGATGTTGCTTACACGAACGAGGACGGGCTCGCGGAGCTCGTGGACGCGGCAAAGGACGCACTTAAGGGCATGACCGTCATCAAGGAGAAGGCGATCATGGAGAAGTTCTTAAAAGAACTTGTCAAGGACGACGGCCTTGCTGCGTACGGCGAGGAGAGCATCCGCCATAACCTCATGATCGGTGCGGTCGACACCCTCCTCCTCTCCTCAAAACTCCGGAAATCGCGGCTGAAGATCAAGTGTCAGACCTGCGATTACACCACGGAAAAGACGATCAATATCGAGCCGGGCAAGACCGTAGCCGACATCGCCCTGGGCAACTGCCCCAAGTGCTCGGCACCCCTCATCATCGAAGAAGAGATCGATATTGTCGACGAACTGACCAAGATCGCCGACCAGAGCAGCTCCAAGGTCGAGCTCATCTCGGATGATTTCGAAGAAGGATCGATCCTCTTTTCCGCATTCGGAGGGATTGCAGCCATCCTCCGCTACAGGACGGGATACTAGATGCCAGACGATATGTTTGCAATAATTGATACTGCTATCCGGGAGACTGCCGGTGTGACAGATGCGCTCCTTGTCGAGGGAGGAGAGCATGCCGACCTCGCCTCAACTGTGGCATTCTCCCTGGCCAAACAGCGGAGGCAGGCGCCGGTGAAGATTGCGCAGGACCTGGTCGCGGAACTGAAGAAGCGGCCGGAATTATCCGCGATCACCATCGAGGCAAAAGGGCCGTACATCAATTTCATCTTCGGGAATGCGTATGTCAGCGACGTGATCCGGGCAGCGGTGAAACCGGGATACGGAAGCCTCGAAAAGAAAACCCAGCGGGTTGTTCTCGAACACACCAGCGCCAACCCGAACGGCCCCCTCCACGTCGGCCATATCCGGAACTCGATCATCGGCGACACGCTCGCCCGGGCGTTCCGGAAGGCCGGCTACCCGCTGGAAGTCGAGTATTATGTCAATGACATGGGCCGGCAGATCGCCATCGTGGTCTGGGGATTCAACAACCTGGACAACACGCAGCTGCCGGGGGAGAAGGAGGATGCCCATATCGCTAGGATCTACATTGCGGCAAACCGCGAGATCGAGAAGGACGAAGGGATCACTCAGCAGGTCAATGTCCTGATGCAGCGCGTGGAGAGCGGCGATCCCGCTACCGTGGAGAAGTTCAAAAAGGAAGTCTCGCGCTGCCTTGACGGGTTCCGGGTCACGATGAAGGACCTGAACGTTGCCCACGACAAGTTCGTCTGGGAGAGCGACTTCATCCGGAACGGGAGCACGGAAGAGATCATCGGCAGGCTCAAAGAGAAGCCGCAGGCGCGACAGGACGAGACGCTTTACCTTGACCTTTCGGAGTTCGGGTTCGAGAACAAGTACGTCATCCGCCGGAGCGACGGCACCTCAGTGTACGCAGCCCGGGACCTTGCCTTCCATGCGTGGAAAGGGAAAAACTTCGACCGGGTCATCGATGTGCTCGGCGCCGACCACAAGCTCATCGGGGCGCAGCTCCAGTGCACGATGAAGGTCCTTGGTGAGAAGGTCCCGGAGATCGTCTTCTTCGAGTTCGTCTCGCTTCCCGAGGGTTCGATGAGCACGCGGGCCGGCAAGTTCATCTCGGCTGACGACCTCATCACGGAGGTACGGAAGCGCGCCTTCGATGAGGTGACAGTGCGAAGGCCGGAACTTCCCGAGGACGAGCGCAGGAAGATCGCCGCTTCGGTCGGGCTTGCCGCCATCCGCTACGACATCGTCAAGGTCTCGCCCGAGAAGAGCACGGTCTTTGACTGGAAGGAGGCGCTGGACTTCGAGCGGCAGAGCGGGCCCTATATCCAGTACGCCCATGCCCGGGCCTGCAGCATCCTCGAAAAGGCCGGGGACTTTAGCGAGTGCTTCGATCTTGAGACCGAGCAGGAGATAGCGCTCGCCAAGCAGATCGCCCGCTTCCCCGGCATCATCGAGAGGGTTGTTGCGGAGCTCCGCCCGAACCTCCTTGCCATCTATGCCCGCGAACTTGCTGATACCTTCAACTCGTTCTACCACTTCGAGCAGGTACTGAAGAGCGAGGGGAAGGTCCGTGACCGGCGCCTGACGCTCGTGAAAGCGGTGCAGAATACCCTCAAAGAAGCGCTCGAAACGCTTGGGATCGATGCCATCCGATCCATGTGAGCCCCTGAGAAAACAGGGGTACCAGTTTTTTTCAAAGACTTCTACCGCGGCCCTCAAGCCCTGCATGTGGTGCAAGCGGGCGCTTGCCGGCGGCGACATGTGCTACAAGCACCAGTTCTACGGGATCGACAGCCACCGCTGCGTCCAGCTCACCCCGACGCTCCGCTGCAACCAGCGCTGCCTCTTCTGCTGGCGCTCGTTTGAGCACGAGCCGGTGGAGAGCGAAGAGTGCTCTCCCGAAACCATCCTAGCCGGTATCCACCGGTTCCAGAAGAAGGCGCTCGCGGGCTACAACGCGGTGCTCGACAACACGGTCACGGAGGAACGGTGGAAAGAAGCGCTCGACCCAAAACACGTTGCGATATCGCTCTCCGGTGAGCCGACACTCTACTCCCAACTTCCGGAACTCATCGACCTGTTCAACAAAACCGGGTACACAACATTCGTTGTCAGCAATGGCACAAACCCGGATATGCTGAAGCGGTGCAACCCGTTCCAGATGTACGTCTCACTCGACGCTCCTGACCGGGAGACATACGAGCGCGTCTGCCGGCCGCTCGGGGACTACTGGGACCGTGTGCAGGAGAGCCTCCGTCTCCTTGGCTCGCGGAGGTCGGCGGTCCGGATCACGCTCGTGAAGGGGCTCAACGACATTGCCCCGGAGCGGTATGCCGCAATCCTGCAGGACTCGGGAGCCACGTATGTGGAAATAAAGGGATACATGTATCTGGGATACAGTAGAAACCGTTTGGTCAGAGAGAACATGCCGGACCATGCGGATGTGCGCGCCTTTGCGGAGAAGGTCGCGACCGCGTGCGATTACCGGTTCAAGGACGAGAACGAACTGAGCAGAGTGGTTGTTCTGGAGCGGAAGAGATGAGATTCAATCCCGAGGACTGGAAAAAGAAAGCGCACGAGAACTTCGAAGGGGCATGGCACGAGGGGCCATCGGTCCTGACCCCGGCATCGCACGCGGAAACCTATCCGTGTAAGGGGTACAAGCGGGCACAGGCGCACCCGGTCTTTGCCACCATCAACAAGCTCCGCGAGACCTACCTCTCGATGGGCTTTGACGAGGCCGAAGTGCCGGTCATCATTGACGAGAAGGACATCTACCGGCAGTTCGGGCCTGAAGCCATGGCCGTGCTCGACCGGGTCTTCTACCTTGGCGGCCTCCCGCGTCCGAACGTGGGGATCGCAAGGGACCGGCTCGATAAGATCAACGGGATTCTCGGCAAGACGATGGCTCCTGCGATTGAGGAGAAACTCCGCGAGACGCTCCACGCGTACAAGAAGTCCGAGATCGATGGCGACGAACTGACCTTCGAACTCTCCAAGGTGCTGGAGACTGACGACGGGGTCGTTGTCCATATCCTCGACGACGTCTTCCCCGAGTTCCGCGAGCTCGCCCCCGAGTCTTCGCGCTCCACGCTCCGGAGCCACATGACGAGCGGCTGGTTCTTAACGCTCGGCTCAATCTGGGACAAGAGCCCGCTGCCCATCCGGATGTTCTCGGTCGACCGGTGCTTCCGGCGCGAACAGGCCGAGGGGCCGACCCGGCTGATGACCTACCACTCGGCATCCTGTATCATTGCCGGGGATGACGTGACGATCGAGGACGGGAAAGCGGTCAGTGAAGCGCTCCTCTCAGCGTTCGGGTATACCGACTTCCGGTTCCAGCCGGACGAGAAGCGCTCGAAATACTACATGCCAGATACCCAGACGGAAGTGTATGCCCGGCACCCGGTCCACGGCTGGGTCGAGGTGGCGACGTTCGGCATGTACTCACCCTCGGCGCTCGCGGAATACGGCGTCGGTGTCCCGGTCATGAACCTGGGGCTTGGCGTCGAGAGGCTCGCGATGATCGCGTACGGGGCAAACGATGTCCGGCAGCTCGTGTACCCGCAGTTCTTCCCCCGGCCGCTCTCCGACCGGGAGATCGCACGGGCAGTTCACCTCCGCGAGGAGCCGTCATCCCCTGAAGGGAAATTGCTCGCAACAGCGATCGCGAAAGTTGCGGCAGCGAACGGTTCGGCACAGGGCCCCTGCTCCTTCGATGCCTGGGAAGGAACTCTTGGCGGTACCCGCGTGAAGGTAGTGGTTGAAGAGACCGAGTCCAATGCAAAGCTCTGCGGGCCGGCCTGCGCAAACGAGATCTTCGTCCACGACGGATCCGTGCTTGGGGTACCGGATGCCGAGAAGTGGAAGCAGGTGCGGATCGAGGGGGTGCCAATTGGCCTTTCCTACCTTTCCGCGGTCTCCGCCCTTGCCGCGGCGCGGATCGAGGAAGCGGCCCGAACCGGTAAGGAGACGACCGTCCAGGTCAAGATGGCAAAGCTCCCCAGCGACATCAACCTGAAGATCGATGAGTACGCGATGCGCTTTGTCACGGACAGCAAAAAGAAAGTGGATGTCCGGGGACCGGTCTTCCTCTCGGTCCGTTCCGCGATCCTTCCCTGATCTTTTTTTACCCGTCCTGTAACAGGACGTCTCTTTCTGTCCTGAACCCGTAATTCCCGTGCGGGACTTTCATCTCGAACCGGGCGCCCTCTCCTTCAATACCGCATTCCCGTATCCGGATGCCGGTGATTGAGAGGATCTCGCGGATCAGGTACAGGCCAAGGCCGGTGTTCTGGAAATATTCCCGCCGGAAGATCTTCTCCTTGACTCCTTCCGGGACACCCACGCCATTGTCCTCGTATACGATCACGAGGCCATCCGGCTCTTCCCGCCAGGAGAGCCGGATCTTGGTGACCGTCTTCCCGTGGCGGAGGGAGTTCTCCATCAGGTTGTAGAAGACCTTCTCGATGAGCGGGTCGGCAAAGACACCGAGGTTCTCCAGCGAGTACTCTACCGTTATACCGGTAAGGTTCAGCGATGCAACTGCTTTTTTGACCAGCGCTTCCACGCTCTGCCACTGGGCGGCATTGCTCCCAATCTCCTGGTACTCCTTTGTAAAGGTGATCTGCCCGCGGATGGTCTCAGCTGCGTGGTACGCCTTGTCCAGGCACTCGCTGACCCCGGTATCCGTGCTGGCCTCCCGGGCGATCTCAAGGTAGCCGAATACCGCAGTGAGCTGGTTTAAGATGTCATGCCGGGTGATGGTGTTCATGACGCCAAGGTTCCGGTGGGCCTGCACGAGAGCGGCCTCGGCATTCTTCTGTGCCGTGATGTCCCGGCCGACTGCCTGGTATCCCGAGGGCTCCGGCAGATCGGAGAAGATGGCCCGGTAACTCCACTGCTGCCAGAGCGTGGAACCGTCGGCTGCAAGCATGCGGGAGTCCATGGAACGCACCGGGTTCTCGCGGGTGAGTTCCTCTAACTGGGAGAAAAAGGTCTCCCGGTAATCCGGTGAGATACTGTCACGGATGTTCCGGCCCAGGATCACATCGCGCGGTTTTTTGAAATAGGTACAGTACGCCTCGTTGACAAAGACGATGGTGCCGTCCGGCAGGAACCGGAAGATGAACTCCGATTGGTCCTCGACAACATTCCGGTACTGCGTCTCCTGCTCCCGCAGGGCTTCGGCAAGCCGGCTCTGCTGGATGGCCTGGCTGATGAAATGCTTTAAGACCATGAACTCTTTTCTTGGGTCGCGTCCCTTGAGCACGAAATGCGTTGCGCCGGTGTTCAGGGCATTGATGACCGCCTTGTTGTCGGCCTTCTTTGCAAAGAAGATAAAGGGCGTTGAATTTTTCCGGCTGCGCCGCAGGGCTTCAAGAAATGCCTGCCCGTTCGTCACCGGGAGACGGTATTCCGCGATGATGATATCGAACCGCTGCGAACGGAGCAGGCTGTACGCTTCGTGTGCCGATGCAACCGACGTGACGGAGATCTCTCCCGAACTCCCGAAGTAGTCCTTGAGGGCCTTCTGGAGCGTGGTATCGGGATCGACGTGCAGGAGCGAGATCATGGGTGGATTTTAAAGAAGTTTGTTTCTGGATCAGAACAACGTTTTGATGGTTTTTTGTTTTCCGGTTGCCGAGCAGGAGAAACGACTCTCGTATTCAGGCCCGTTCACGGATAAAGATCCGGCGGTGGATGATCCGCCACGAAAGGATGAGCTGGACGATATCGGTGGGGGTGACCGTCTCCCTTCCCTCGAACATGGCAATCGGGTGGACACCGGTCTGGTACTCGATGGTCTTTTCCAGTTTATGGATTGTCTCGTAATTCATCTCGCCGTCAAAGGTCAGGGCCCGCATCCGCGCACAGTCGACAAACTGCGTGGTGAACTCGATTAGGAAGTCCCGCTCGTGGAAGGAGAGGAGAGAGTACAGGTCGATGCTCAGGTCGATATCCGAGATAGTCTTTCTCATCCGGTTCTGCATGAGGGAGATGTTGTACACGTTCCGCTCCGGGCCGAGGTCTTTCCCGTACTTTGAGTGGGCGATGCGGATCACGGCATCAGCTTCACACCGCTGGGGCGCGATGAATTCCGCGTAATCTTTTTCACGCCTGCGTATCTCCTCGGATACCTGCTCATCGGTATAGCCCCGACGCTCCTTGTCGCGAAGACGTTTCCAGGCATATTTCACCTCGTTCTCCGGGTCGACAAAAATCGAGAAGTCCATGAGTTCGCGGAGGCGCGGGGAAAAGAGCGTGTGCAGGCCTTCGAGGATAAGGATCTTCCGGGGCGCAAACGGTATAGGGGGATCGAACGTCCCGGTCTCGTGATTATACACCGGTTTTTGGATGGTATGCCCCTGCCTGAGCTGGGCAATATGATCCTCCAGCAGGCCGATGTTGTTGGCATCAGGATGGAGTGGCGTGATATCCCGCTGCTTCCGCTCTTCCCGGTCGTATTTGTGGTAGTCATCCAGCGTGATGGTGGAGACCAGAGCCGGGCCGAATATCTGCCGTATCGCGTTCGTGAACGTGGTCTTCCCCGATCCGCTGTCACCGGCAACACCGATGGTGAAGACAATGGGAGAGTGGGCAATTGTTTCCTTGAAGTTGATCTCGTGATCCATAGGCCTGAGTACCCTTGACGTGAGGTATGGTATAAAGGGTTGGAACCCAGCCCCGGGGCGTCTGTTCGAAAAACCTAACATTGTATTGTGGAGGTTTCGTTTAATGTTAGATTTAAATAACATTAATAAACAATAATGTTAGAAATAGATAACAAATGAGTTGAGAAGATGAAACCGAGAAACATGTACCGGATTATTATCGGGGCGTTGAGTATCGTAAGCGGCCTTGTTCTTGCACTGGCAAGCCAGGGTGAAGCAATTGCCGGCACCATCCTGCTCTGTGCCGGGCTGGCATTCCTGATCACCGGGATTATCCGCCACCGGAAATATGGCGATGACACGGAATCGGACGAACGGTCGAAGAGGATCGGGGCGTACGGACTATCCTATGCCTGGCTGACCGGTCTCTTCTTCATGACCGCGCTCTTCTGGCTGGACTATACCGCGCTTCTTACACTTACAACCCAGATCGCACTGGGCCTATCCGTTGTAGTCCTTACCCTTTCGGCAGTGGTCTACCAAGCATGGCTTTTCCGGAAAGGAGATGTTGATTAAGGTATTTGACAGAATGTGGGAGCATGCATGAGGACAAGGATCAAAGAGTACCGGTCTCAGCTTTCCCTGACACAGGATGATCTTGCAAAAAAGGTCGGCGTGCGGAGGGAGACAATTGTCTTTCTGGAACAGGGGAAGTACAATCCCTCCTTAAAACTTGCCCACGAGGTTGCAAAAGCCCTGAATGCAACGATCGATGAGCTCTTCATCTTCGATGACGAATCCGAGACGCCTGAGAGCCGGGTCGTGCTGGTGGACTAAACACTATCCTGATTGTGTTGCCCGAATCTCACTTTTCACCGGAGCAGGGGGAGCATGATCTGCTTCCCCCGGCCCGTGGCTGAGCTCGCGGAGGATGAGCACCGTGGCATCCTTCTCCAGCGGCTGGTTGTCATTCCCGCACTTGGGCGAGTAGATACACGACGGGCACCCGCTCTCGCACCGGCAATCGCGGACCAGTTCGTGCGCTGCGGTGAAGAGCTCTGGGATCAACCCGAAAGCCTTCTCGGCAAGCCCGATTCCCCCCTCGTATCCATCATAGACAAAGACCACGGGCTCACCTTTCTCCCCAAACGATGGTGAGGAGAGTCCCCCGATATCCCAGCGGTCGCACATGACATAGAGGGGCATCAGAGCGATGATCGCATGCTCAACGCCATGCAGGCCGCCTCCAAGATCGCCACCAGATTTTGTAATAGTCTGTTCAACGGATTCCTGCGGAATGAACCAGAAGGCTTTTGTCCGGAAGGTCAGGGGCGGGAGCGTGAGCGGCTCAAGGCCGATGATCGTGTCGCCGCGTTTGATCTTGTAACCGGTATACTGCTCTGTCACTTCCACTTCGCCAAAGAAGCACGGGGTGTTGTTGACCGTCCGGGTCTCCAGCGTCCCGATGATGGAGATATCCACTTCTTTTTGCGGTTGCGTGTAGTAGTCGACATCTGTCTCGGTGACCCGGATAGTATGCGTCTCGAGGTCCATCTCGCTGACCACGTACGTCTCGCCCTGGTGGAGCATGATGGCGCCCTTGTGCGCTTCGCGATAGGCCTGCCCGCGGTCCATGGTTTCGAGGAGCCTGCCATGGCACATGACCCGAAAGGACTCCCCGGGTACCCCGTCCAACCGGACGGCATCGGCTGCCCTCCCGCGGCCGGCATAGACCCACCCGCGGATCGTTTTCCGGAGGAGCCCTGCCGCCCCGAGGTCCGGCAGGAGGCATGACAGGGTTTCACCAAAAAACGCGCTGTCGCGGTCCTCGAGCAGGGGAATCTCGGCAGCCGCACAGAGCAGATGCCCGGAGACGATATAGGGATTATTGGTATCGATGATCGCCAGTTCATGCGAGCGGGAGAAGAACTGGTCCGGGTGGTGCATGAAGTACTGGTCGAGCGGGTTCGCTTGCGCGATGAGGACGGCAAGGGATTCGCCACCTTTCCTGCCGGCACGCCCTGCCTGCTGGCGGGTGGACATCATGGTGCCGGGATACCCGGAGATGATGACGGCGTCGAGGGATCCGACATCAATCCCCAGCTCAAGGGCATTCGTCGAGACCACGCCACGGAGTCTTCCTTCCTTGAGCTGCTGCTCGATAGCCCGCCGTTCTTCCGGCAGGTAGCCCGCGCGATAGACGGAAATTGTGTCGGCAAGTTTCTGGGAGATGCGCCGGACATCGTCCCGCGACCAGACCGTCACCAGCTCCGCCATCTTGCGCGACCCGGTGAAACAGAGGGTCTGGAGGTCCTCTTCGACGCAGGAGACCAGGAGATCCTTGGTTTCCTGGTGGAGGGAGCGTTCACTAATCCCATCGTAAAACGGGTTGAAGAGGACAAAATTCCGCCTGCCATGGGGTGCCCCGTCAGTATCGACCAGTACAAAATCCTGCCCGGTAAGGGCTTTTGCAAACTCCAAAGGGTTTGCCAGCGTCGCTGTCGACAGGATAAACTGCGGGCTTGCACCGTAGTGCCGGCAGAGGCGGAGAAGGCGGCGTATCACGAATGCGATGTGCGACCCGAAAACACCACGGTACCGGTGCGCCTCATCGATGACGATATAGTCAAGGTTCGAGAGAAACGGCTGCCACTTGGCATGCCATGAGAGAACGTGGTGCATCTCGTGGGGATTGGAAATGATCACCCGGGAATGTTCGCGGATCGCAGCCCTCTTTGACTGGGGGGTGTCGCCATCGTAGACTGCTGGTCTTGCCGCAATTCCCGTGTACTGCGCCATCTCTTCTAGTGACAGGAGCTGGTCGTTTGCGAGCGCTTTTGTTGGGTACAGGTACAGGGCGCGGGCATCCGGATCCTGTTCAAGATGGCAGAAGACCGGGACATTGAACGCAAGGGTCTTGCCGCTGGCTGTTGCGGTCGTAAGGATGACATTCTGTCCGGCCCGGGCATGGTTTATCGTCTCGCACTGGTGCGAGTAGAGCCGGATCCCGCGCTGATCAAGGTACGAAGTAAGAGCCGGGGAAAGTTGTACATCAAGGGTGCCATACCGGGGGGGCTCCGGTAAGGTGACCTCGTGGTGGACACAGCGTGCACGAAAAACCGGGTTCGTATCAAGGAGCCGGAGGATATCAGCAACCGCCATGTGCCTCCTCCAGCAGGTATGAGAAGAGGCGGGCCAGCGAAACCACGTCCTGGCGGTTGTGTTCCACGATGGGGACAAGGGGGCCGGGATTGCCGGACCGGAGATACTGCTCGTAGAATTCCGGGACCATCTGGCCGGGGACATCGTCTTCCCTGGTGACATTCAGGACCTCGCGTTCAAGAGCCGCAAGCCGCAGGGAGGGAAACCGGCCTTTCCACCGGCGCCGGCTGAAATGGAGGACATCGAAGTGGGGGATTTTTGCCGGACATCCCAGACCATAGTACGCCAGGCGATCCGCGAGATAGGGGAAGTCAAAGGATTTGCCATTGAACGTGACAAGGGCCGGCCGGTCTCCGGACACGTGATCCATCGTGGCGATTAGCGCTGCCTGCTCTTCAGCAATATCGCGCAGGAGGTACTGGTAGACGATGAGGTTCCCGCGTTCGATAACACCGATACCGAAGAGGATGATGGGACGGGAGAAAAGACCGAGCGTCTCGATATCCAGGAATACAAAATCTTCCGGCTCGTGGAGAGTTGCTGCACCCAGGACCGATGGATGGGACCGTGAATGCCGGCTGCCGGCAAGGTCCATGATGGATGAACTGTCACCCCCTGAGATACAGGAAAGGACCGTTTTTGCCTGCTGCCGGAAACAGGGATGCTCCAGGAGGTCGGGGATGGAGTGATATCCCCGTGTATTGAGCCGTTTCCGGATCGCGGGACCGATGCCATGAACAAGAGTCAGGTCTCCAAGAAGGCGGGCTCTCAACTGTTCGCTGTCCAGCGAAGGGAAAGAATACCCCTGGCGGGATTCCAGGGCAAAACAGGTACCCCCCTCGTTTGCAATTTCCCTGCCGCGGAAGACTGTGTCGAATGCCACACCACCATACCGGTCCAGGAGCGTGTCGAGAAATCCGCGGGCCCGGTCATATTCCGATGAAAAGATCACGGAGTCCGAGAAACCGGCCTCAAACGCATTCCCGTCGCGGACAACGGAATATTCCCGCATCGATTGCATCCGCTGCTGCCAGAGTGCGCCGATTCGAGAGGAGGCCGGTATGACAGACATCTTCCGGATACTCCCTCGTGACATGACGGTTTAAAGATCCGGGCGGGCGGTGTGAAAGTGACAGGGGATCCCATGGGTCCTAGAGGGACGTTTAATCTGCCGGGCGATTCAACACACAACTACCAATGACAGGCCGGGCCTCTTCCGGCCATGATAAGATGAACATAGAGGGTCTGTTGATCGATCTCGATGGCGTGATTTACCAGGGAGGAAAAGCAATCCCCGGGGCCCGTACGACACTGGAATTCCTGGGAAAACATGATATTCCATTTCGCTGTATCTCGAATACCACGCGGAAATGCCGGCAGACAATCTGCACACAGTTGTCGGGTATGGGCATTGATATCCCACAAGATCATATCGTTACCCCTCCGCTGACAGCCATCGCGTACATGAGACAGAAGAGAAAAACACGGTTCCACCTTCTCGTGACAGGTGATGTGAGCCTGGACTTTGCCGGTATTGGCGGTCACGTCCCGGGATCGACGGACTATGTGATTGTCGGCGATGTCGGGGAGGAAGCTACCTATAATAACCTCAATACTGCATTCCGGCTCCTCATGGAAGGGGCAGAACTGATTGCTCTTGAGAAAGACCGGTACTGGATGGCACAGGACGGCCTTGCACTCTCCGCGGGGCCGTTTGTCTCTGCCCTTGAATACGCAACAGGAAAGACCGCGATCCTGATGGGAAAGCCGTCGAAAACGTTCTTTGATCTCGCGCTTAAGGATATGGCTCTTCCCCCGGAACGGGTCGCGATGATCGGCGATGATCTCCTTACGGATGTGGGAGGCGCGAAGCAGGCAGGCATGAAGGGGATTCTTGTAAGGACCGGGAAATACCGGGAAGATCTTCTGCACAAATCTGCAGTTGCACCGGATGTGATTATCGGGTCAGTTGCTGATGTACCGGATATCCTTGAAGGGTAATCATGGCTTCCCAGGGCAAGATAGCGAGATATCTCATCCCTCTTCTCCTCATTTTCCTGATTATTGCCATTGGTATTACCCTCATTGTCAATCGCGACGGTGTTGTCCCCCCGCATATCGAAGTACAGGAGACTTCCCTGCCACTTCCCTCATCCGATTACTCGTTTCCTTTCGGAAATGTCACCATATCCCTTTCGGGTTCCGTTGATCCTGCGGTCTATTACGGGGCAAAAGCTGCCAAGAAAGAGACCGTTGTCCGGGGGAACATCTCGGATTCCACCTGGATCCGGGAGACCTACCTGGCGATGATCAACGATCCCGCACAGGACTCCTTTTACTCCTCCCTCATTGCAACATTCCGCTCAATACGAAGCCAGCAGCACCTTGATGATGACGAGTACCTTGAACTCATGGCAGTCTTCGTCCAGTCAATGCCGTATGAATTCTTAAGCGAGAACCCGCCCAAATTCCCCATCGAGACCTATGTGGACAAATCCGGGGACTGCGACGATAAGAGCCTGCTCCTGGCCGGCCTCCTCTCACGGGAAGGGTACAACGTGTCACTGCTTTCGTTTACGCCGGAAGCGCATATGGCGGTTGGGGTGGCCTGTCCCGGGGGGGAGTACAAGAGAACGGGGTATGCATTCATCGAGACCACAAACCTCTCCTTTGTCGGGGTGCCAACGGACATCTTTGGAGACGATACGCGGCTTTTCTCGGACCCGCTCGTTATCAGGATCGGGGAGGGGAATACACCCTACCAACGCTGCAGCGAGTCCCTGTATCTGAACTCAGTGGTCGATCTGTCTGAACAGAGAGTGACCGAACTTACCGGCTCAATCGATGCCCTGAAGGTCGAGATGGACCAGTATTACCTAAGCCGCGATGCGGGGAATTACAACCAGCGGGTTCCGGTATACAACAATCTGCTGAGGATCCGCCAGATGTATGCAGAAGTGCACAACTACATCCTTGAGCACCAGTATGACCGCAAGGGAACCTGGGTGTATGTGAAGAAGAATCTGCCCGGAGGGTAATTCCAGAGCGGTTATCCGGGCAGATCTTTCAGGCGCAAAAGACGGGGGAAGGGGTATGCCGGAGGCTCACCCATCGTTACACCAGCCGTGGCCAGACGCTCCATTGCTGTGCGGGAATACTGCTCGGAAACATCAATCCCGATAAACCGGCGCCCCAGTTTCCAGGCTGCAAGAGAGGTTGTCCCGGCCCCGTTGAACGGGTCCAGGACAATATCGTTTTTGTAGGAAAACAGTTTCATGAGCCGGCGGGGCAGTTCCTCCGGGAACATGGCCGGATGATCGTAGTCCTTCATCCGTGTCTCCGGAGGAAATGTCCACCTGCCGATAACCCACTCCTTGAATTCTTCAGCAGATATGTCAATGTCTGATTTCTGGCCGGTTTTTTTATGCGATTCTTTGTCAAAGATCTCGATATATTCCCAGGTGTACTTGATGTAGGGCATCGAGGGGGACTTCCAGCTCCCCCATGCGGTATATTTTGCATTGTAATTATTCTTCTCCCAGAGGAGCTCAGCTCTCCAGAGCAAACCAAGACCTGAAAGCTGCTGCGAGATGATGTGGTGAGTGGGGACGTAGTCCGAGAATAAGGGCTGGATATTCACTGCAATCCTTCCGCCGGGTTTAAGGATCCTCTCACATTCTTTCCAGACTCCGTGAAGACTATCGAAAAATTCATTCCATTCGTGGGTATCGTCATGGGGGTCCTGTGCATAGGAATGCCCGAAATTATAGGGTGGAGAAGTGATGATGAGATCGATACTCCGGTCGGGAATACAGGAAAGAACAGCGAGCGCATCACCGCAGATGATGCTGTTGATAAGCGGCTGTATGCCACAGGGTTCGGAAGAATGAAGTGCCCCCTGAGCATCCTTTGATCCTTTGCGGATCTTCGCCTTACCGGCTTTATCCCTGACTTTCTCCCGTCGCATTAATGGTATCCCTATGGATGTATCATCCCGTGATGAGTAAAATATACCGAATCCCTCCAACGAAATGACAAGGTGAAAAGCGTTTAATGCAGCAATGGACATATTGTCTACGATTACCTTATGCTGGATATCGAAGACCTGCATGTGAAGGTCGGCGACAAGGAAGTGTTGCACGACATCAACCTCCATATCGGAGAGGGTGAAACCCATGTGCTCCTTGGACCCAATGGTTCGGGAAAAACTACCCTCCTGATGACGATCATGGGGTATTCCCAGTACACGATCACGGAGGGTAAGATCATCTTCAAAGGGGAGGATGTGACAAAGATGAAAGCCCATGAGAGGGCAAAGCGCGGAATTGGTATGCTCTTCCAGCGTCCTCCGACCATTTCCGGCCTGAAACTGGGTAAACTCCTCACGGCAATCTCCCAGACCAAAAGCGAGAATATCCCGGAACTTGCCCAGTCCCTGCACATGGACAAGTTCCTTGATCGCGACATCAACAAGGGATTCTCCGGTGGGGAGATCAAGCGCAGCGAAGTGCTGCAGCTGACTATCCAGAACCCGGACTTCATCATGCTCGACGAACCGGAAAGCGGTGTCGATATCGAGAACATCTCATTGATCGGCAATGCAATCGGTTCCCTTCTGGAGAAAGACAAGCGTATTGTCAAGCGCCAGAAGAGCGGACTTGTCATCACCCATACCGGGTATATCCTCGATTACCTGGAAACCGACCGCGGTCACGTGATGTGCGACGGGCAGATCAAGTGCCACGGGAACCCCCGCGAGATCATGAAAGACATCAAGGAAAGAGGATACAGGGAGTGCCTCGAATGCCGCAACCCGTAAAAGTACCCGAGATCTCAAAGGCCGACCGTGACAGGCTTGCACAGACCGGAATCGATCTTTCCCTGCAGAACCGGTGCGGCAGTTATCTCCAGATGGACCAGGAGATCGTCCACTCGGAATGCACCGAACAGGGCATCGAGGTTCTTTCCTACAAGAAAGCAATGGAGAAGTACGACTGGCTGAAGGAGTATGCCTGGAAAGTCGTCTCTCCTGAAAAGGACGACATTACAAAACATGTCGCAGCCCAGAAGGATCCGAAGGGTTACGTGATAATCGCCCACAAGGGATCCAGCAACATCTTCCCGATCCAGGCCTGTCTCTTCCTCGGAAAGGAACAGATCCAGCATGTCCATAATATCATCATAGCCGAGGAAGGCGCCGAGCTCCATATCATCTCCGGTTGCTCAAGCGGAGAAAAGGTCGGCCACGGTGCCGCTCACTACGGGATCTCGGAATTCTATGTCGGTAAAAACGCCAAGATCAGTTTCACGATGATCCACAACTGGAGCGAGCATATCGAGGTCTACCCGCGCAGTGCGTCCGTTGTCGAGGAGAACGGGGTCTTCCTCTCCAACTACGTCTGCATGCAGCCGGTAAAGAAGATCCAGATGTACCCGACGGCAACGCTCAAAGGTGAGAACTCGGTCGCTCGTTTCAGCAGTGTTGTCATATGTCCGAAAGGCTCGTACATGGATCTTGGGTCCAGGGCAATCCTTGAAGGCAAGGGTGCCAGCGCAGAACTGGTGACCCGTGCTATCACCAAGGGTGGAACCATCATCTCCCGCGGCCACATTGCGGGAAAGACTGCGGGTACCCGCGGGCATCTTGAATGCAAGGGTCTCATCCTTAAAGACGGGGTTATCTACGCGATACCCGAGATTGAAGGATCCATTGTCGGGACAGAACTCTCGCACGAGGCCGCTGTCGGAAAGCTCGCCCGCGAGGAGATTGAATACCTCATGTCCCGTGGTCTTGACGAGGATGAAGCTACAGCGACAATTATCCGCGGATTCCTTGATGTCAAGATCTCCGGACTTCCCGAAGCCCTGCAAAAACAGATCGATGCCTCGATCGATGAGGCAGAAAAATCGGGATTCTAAAAACCATTCCCTATGGAAACCTTCCCCCGAGCTGACGAGCGTTCAAGGATGGTGGAGCAGCAGATCCGGGCCCGGGGGATCACGAATCCCCGGGTCCTGGATGCGATGCGGGAGATTCCCCGCCACCTTTTCGTTCCCCCGCCGCATACGTCATCTGCATACATTGACGCTCCGCTCCCTATAGGAAACGGGCAGACTATCTCCCAGCCCTATATCGTTGCCCTCATGACCGATCTTCTCGAACCACGACCTGAAGACCGGGTTTTGGAGATTGGCGCCGGCAGCGGATACCAGGCTGCAATCCTCGCGCGTCTCGTCCGCCAGGTCACAACGATCGAGCGTATTCACACCGTCGCGGATCTCGCGAGGAAAAACATTGCCAGCCTCGGGCTGAAAAACGTCAGTATTATTGTGGGGGACGGAACAGAAGGATACCGAGAGAGTGCTCCCTATGACGGGATTATCATCACTGCGGCCACCCCGCAAATCCCCCCTCCCCTTATCGATCAGCTGGATGAAGGTGGGATCCTGGTAGCACCAGTTGGCGGGAGGGATATCCAGGAACTCATAGCCCTGAAAAAACACCATGGCAAAACCGTTCAGTCATCCCATGGAGGGGTCCGGTTCGTCCCCCTTATAGGGGAATATGGATGGACTGATACCTGATGACCATCATTGATATCACCCGATCGCTCGCTGGAGATGCCCTCGTTTATCCGGGTGACACGCCCCCCCGGTTCTCCCAAAGGGATGCCGGCCTGTACCTGATCTCAGAACTCCGGATGAGCAGCCATTCCGGTACGCATATCGATGCTCCCATCCATTACCTGAAAACGGGTGCGACCGTTGATGAGCTGCCCCTTTCGCACCTGGTAGGACCCTGCCGGGTACTGGATGTGTCAGGTGCAGGATCCCTTATCGACGCAACAGATCTCGAGGGCAGAATCGATGGCTGCAAACGGATCCTGCTCAAGACAGGATTCTCGCAGTGTTATGCATTCCGGGAGGATTATCCCTCCCTAACTCCGGGTGCAGCACACTATCTTATCTCTCAGGGCTCGCTTTGCGTTGGTATCGATTCCTTCTCCATTGAGCGGTTCGATTGCGACGGTTCGGTTCACCGTAAGCTCCTGGGTTCGGGCTGCCTTATCATCGAACTGCTCGATCTCTCCCGCGTACCCGAAGGAGATTACACCCTTGTTGCTCTGCCACTGAAACTTTCGGGTATCGATGGGGCACCGGCTCGTGTTGTCCTTCTGGATGAGGATGGAGTTGAATGATGGATATTGTTGTTGATGCAGTAAAAAGAATCCAGGACCTTTCGGAACATGGTGGATGCGCGGATGCGGGCGTCGTCCTTGATGTCAATCCCAATGCAAAGATCTGCCAGTTCGAGCAGGGGGCCCCGATGTCTGCCACGTTCGGCGGAAGAAGCGCTGTTTTTACTACTTTCGACCCGATACGGGCGCCAACGAAGATCGCCTTTATGTTCGGGGCACCGCTGGATTCAGTGGCTGTCCGGGGTGCTGCTGTTGCCATTATCAACGTTATCCTCGGGTTTCTCTGCATGTCACGGGTCCTTCATCCCTGTCGTGAGTCGTCCCACGCTGCCTGCCATGACGAAATCCGTCGGGAGCTTGCCGGCAAAAGCCTGTATTGTATCGGGGCAATGGGAAAGAGCGGGCCTTCTGCGTTCGGGCATGTGACGCAGAACCTTTCCGATGCCGATGTGATTATCATCAACGGAGAAGGACTTGTCGCTCAGGATACCGGAGATCTAATTGAAGCAAACCGGCAGCGTTGCAGGGTCATCTGTATCGGGCCTTCGACTGCAGGCATTGCCCGTCTCTATGAACTGGAGCATTGGTGTCCCTACGGGCGCAACTGCCAGGACTGATCATGACGGGTGGGCAGGAATGATTGAACAGGCAAATCCTTTTGGATGAAACCCCTATCTGGTAGTATGCTCTTTGGGTCTTCCGGAATACGGAGACGGTTTGATCAGGCTCTCATAGATACTGCATTCAGGGTCGGGAATGTTCTCGCGGCAGGATCGTCTGAGGTTCTTCTGGGGATGGACACGAGGACAACAAGCTCCCTCCTCTCCCATCTCGTCATATCAGGAATCGTGAGCAATGGGGGCACTGCCCGGATTGCCGGGATCGTCCCGACACCTACTGTCGCGTTCAGTTCCCGTTTTGCCACCTCGGGCTGCATGATAACTGCATCGCATAATCCCGAAGAATATAACGGGATAAAACTTTTCAACCCGGACGGATCGTCATTCACCAGGGCGCAGCAGCAGGGGACAGAGGATGCACTTTCTTCCCTTATGTATGCAGACTGGCAGCATCTCGGAAAGGAGTATGCCGTCGATGCCGGTACGCCACATAAGAAAGCAATCCTTGACAAGATAACCATCGAAAGGCAGGCATCAGTAATTGTCGATTGCGGTAACGGGGCCGGATCAACCTTTACACCCTCTCTCCTGACAGACGCGGGAGTCAGGACCGTTCTCATCAACTGTAATCCATCCGGCAACTTCGCCCGGCCTTCGGAACCCCTTATGGACTATCTTGGGTATCTTGGCGGGATTGTATTGAAAAATAAGGCCTCCTGTGCAGTTGTCCATGACGGGGACGCCGACCGCATGATGGCATTCGACAACGAGGGGAGGTATATCGGGGGAGACCACCTCCTCATGCTCTTTGCCAGATACCTTGATGCTAAACGGGTTGTTACAACAAGCGACGCTTCGATGATCATCGATGAGATTGCTGAAGTCCATAGAACTCCGGTTGGGGATGCATTTGTTTCCGAGGAATTGATCTCCTGGGGAGATTTCGGCGGCGAGCCTTCCGGGGCATGGATCTTCCCGCAGATATCCTTGTGCCCGGATGGCCCGTTTGCGGCGGCCCTTCTTTGCCAGATTGCATCGGAGTGGGACATTGCAGAAGAGATCGATGCGATGCCCCATTACCCGGTCCTGCGTGAATCATTCAAGACCGATGCTGCAAGGGAGATCATGTCCTCCCTTGGGGCACCGAATCCGACTGATGGCATACGGCTCTCTGACGATGACGGGTGGTGCCTTGTCCGTGCAAGCGGTACCGAACCAAAAATACGGGTCACCGCTGAAGGCAGAACCCGGGAGAATGCAAAGGCCATGCTCGAAAAAGGGAAAACACTCATCCGGCAAGGGAAAACTGCTTAAACATTGTAAGAAGAGCTGTACCTATGGAATGCGTTATCCTCGCTGCAGGGGAAGGAAAACGGATGCGCCCCCTGACGGCGAAACGCCCGAAAGTCATGCTCCCCATCGCAAACCGCCCGATGATGGAGCATCTTGTTATGGCAGCACGGGAGGCCGGGATAACTGATTTTGTCTTTATCGTGGGATATGGCGAGAGGGAGATACGCAGGTATTTTGGTGACGGGACAACACTGGGGATCCATATCGAATATGCCACCCAGCGGCAGCAACGGGGGACCGCGGATGCCGTTGGTGTTGCCCGGAACCATGTAACCGGACCATTCATCGTCCTGAACGGGGACATGGTCCTGAAAAAAGAGGACATCACTGCACTCTGCCACAGGAAACCCACCTGTATGTGCACGACGACTACGGATCATGCTGAAGACTACGGGGTAGTCATGGTCGAGAACGGGCATATTACCTCTCTTGAAGAGAAGTCCAGGCACCCGAAATCGAACCTGATCAACGCAGGGGCGTATCTTTTTTCCCCAGAGATTTTCGATCTTATCGATGCAGTCCGACCCTCGCCACGCGGGGAACTTGAACTGACTGATGCGCTGGCGGTGCTGATTGCTCGAAAGCAGTTGTACTCCCACTCGCTCACCTACTGGATGGATGTCGGCCATCCTTGGGATCTGCTGGAAGCAAACACCTCGTTTCTGGAAACTATCCCGTCAACGAATGAAGGTATCATCGAAGATGGTGTGACCCTGAAAAACACGGTCTTGGTTGGCGAAGGCTCGGTGATAAAAGCCGGCACCTATATCGAGGGGCCCTGCACAATTGGAAAGAACTGCCGGATCGGACCTCATGCCTATATCCGGGGCGCAACCAGTATCGGAGATGATTGTCATATCGGCCATTGTTCCGAACTCAAGAATTCTATCATCATGAACGGAACAAAAATCCCTCACTTCAATTATATCGGTGACTCTATTGTCGGGTCCGGGTGCAATTTTGGTGCCGGCACAAAAATCGCCAATCTTCGTCATGATCATGCAAACGTCCAAGTCTGCGGGAAGGATACCCGCAGGAAAAAATTTGGTGCCGTTATCGGAGACGGGGTGCAATTCGGGATAAACTGTTCTGTCAATGTCGGGACAATGATCGGCAGTGAGGCGCAGTTTGCACCAAATACCGTGATAGAAGGATGTATCGGAGAAAAAACGATTATTCGATAGGTGAATGATGCAGGCAGTAATTCTGGCAGCAGGGGAAGGGAGGCGCGTCCGCCCTTTGACGAAGAACCGGCCAAAGGCGATGATCCCGGTGGCCAACCGGCCGATCATTGAGTACGTCATCGATGCCCTGATAAAAAATGGCATCCGCGATATCATTGTCGTTGTCGGGTACCGTAAAGAGCTGGTGACAAGGTATCTTAATACCCTGGACATTCCTGTTGAAGTTGTTGTCCAGAATAAACAACTGGGAACAGGACATGCGCTCTTGGCCGCTGAACCAAAGATCCAAGACAACTTTATCGTTCTGCCGGGGGACAATTACATCGACCCCGCCTCCATTGCCCGCATCAGGGACCACTCCAATGCAATGCTGGTCAAGGAACATCCCAGTCCCTCGAACTTCGGTGTGGTGATGCTCAGCAACAGTCATGTGACCCAGATCATCGAGAAACCGGCACACGCTCCCAGTTTCCTGGTCAGCACGGGGATCTATTCGCTGACAAAAAAAAATTTTTCCCATATCCGCGAAAACAACCTGACCGATGCTGTTTCCTCGCTGATTGCCAGTGGTGTGAAGATACAGGGGATTCCGGCTGATGACTGGCAGGATGCTATATATCCCTGGGACCTGCTCAAGATGAACCGTCGTTTCCTCCAGAATATTCCGCCGACTCATGATGGATCTATCAGCCGCCATGCGAGCATCCATGGGGCAGTCCAGATTGGGAAAGGGACTACAATCGGTCCCAATACCGTTATCAATGGGCCCGTAGTAATCGGGAATGACTGCAGGATCGGCCCCAATTGTTGCATCCAGCCCAATACCAGCATCGGATCCCGAGTAACTATTGAACCGTTCACTATCGTTGGCGACGCCATTGTCATGGACGATACCACGATAGGGTCTCACTCCCGGGTTATCGATACGATCCTGGGAGAACGGTGCAAGCTTGCCGATCATCTCTCGATCTCAACCATCACCGGGATCCATGATATTGAGGGCAGTCCTACGAGGTCTGAGTTCGGTGCAGTGCTTGGTGACTCTGTTACCAGCGGTCCCTTCACAATCCTGAAAAATACCCTTGTCGGAAATAATGCTATTATTGAAGGCAATAGCAGCCTCTCGTCCAGACAGGTCCAGGATAATTCTCTGGTGATCTGACGTGTGCGGCATTATCGGATATACCGGGAAGAGGGATGCAGCACCGATACTTGTAGAAGGGTTAAAGAAACTCGAATACAGGGGATATGATTCATTCGGGATAGCCACCGCGGATGAGGCTATCTCTGTGGTAAAAAAAGAGGGGCGGATATCGAATCATGCCGGCACTGCCGGAAACCTGAAGGGCAAACGGGGTATCGGGCATACCCGGTGGGCAACCCACGGGGTTCCGAATGATCAAAACGCCCATCCGCACACTGATTGCACAAATCGTATTGCCCTGGTCCATAACGGTATCATTGAAAATTATGCCGAGCTGAAGCGCGAACTGATCCAGCGTGATCACGTGTTCAGATCTGAAACAGATACCGAGGCCATTGTCCACCTTGTTGAAGAGGAGTATGCAAAGAAAAACCACCTCCTGGATGCCGTCAGGACCGCTGTGTCCCGTTTGAAAGGATCCTATGCACTTTTGGTCCTCGCATCCGACAACGAAGAGATTGTTGCCGCAAGGAACGCAAGTCCGCTTGTTATTGGGATCGGAGATGGTGAAACATTCATTGCATCCGATATAACCCCGATGCTTGAGTATACCGAGAGGGTGCTCTTTCTTGAAGATGGCGATATCGCGACCGTGACCCGTGAAAATGTCAGCATCTACCAGAATGGCAAACAAGTCAACCGCCCTGTTGAGTTAATAGACTGGAGTGTCGAGGATGGGAAAAAGGGAGGTTTTGCCCACTACATGCTCAAGGAAATCTTTGAACAGCCACAGGTCTTTTACAACACGATCCGTGGAATCAACGATGCTCCTCTGCCCGATTGTAACCGACTCAGGGATCCTGTCACCGTTGTAGCATGCGGAACATCCTACCATGCGGGCCTCATCTTCAAGTATCTCCTGGAGGAGTGTTGCCAGATCCCGGCCCGCCTGGACTATGCGTCAGAGTTCAGGTATTATCCCCCTCCAGCAAGCGGGCTTGTCATCGGGATCACCCAGTCGGGTGAGACGGCAGATACCCTGATGGCACTACGGCTCGCAAAAGCGCACAACTGCCATACCCTTGCGATCACTAATGTGCTCGGAAGCACGGTGACAAGACTTGCTGATACGACACTCTATATGCGTGCAGGGCCGGAGATCAGCGTTGCTGCAACGAAGTCTTTTATTGCCCAACTGGCAGTATTGATGCAAATCGTCAACAGGTTCCGTGGGAACAGCCAGACCGAAACACTTCTCGAAGCGCATAAGGCAATTGAAGATGCCCTCCTGATGGACTTCTCGGAGACTGTGGGATTATGCGAGAACGCCCAGAGTATCTTTTATGTTGGCAGGGGCCCTTTTTATCCAGTCTCCCTTGAGGGCGCCCTGAAGATGAAAGAGATCTCCTACATTCATGCAGAGGGGTATGCTGCAGGTGAAATCAAGCACGGGCCATTCGCCCTCCTGTCGGAAAAGACACCGGTCATTGCGATTTGTATGCCGGGAGAGACATATGATGTTATGATCTCGAACATCAAGGAGATGAAAGCACGGGGATCACCGGTTATAGGCATAGGCAGATCAGGAGACACGGATCTTCCAGAGATCTGTGATTTGTTTATTCCCCTTAATGTGGCAACCCTCTTTACCCAGATCCTGACTGCAACAGTAGTGCTCCAACTGATTGCCTATCATACTGCAGAAAAACTTGGCCGGGATATCGACCGGCCACGAAACCTGGCGAAGAGCGTGACTGTTGAATGATCGAATACGGAAGAAATATTGTAGGGGAACATGCCCGGATCTTCGAGCCGGTTACCTTGGGTTTTCCATCTTGCCGTTGGCACGGGCACAGTGATTGAAAGACATACGGTCATCGGAGCGATGTCAGTATCCAAAGCATGGTCTTCATTCCCACGAATACCCAGATAGGAGATCATGTTTTCATTGGTCCGAATGCAGTTCTTACTAACGATCACTATCCGCCAATGGGTATCGGAGGCCTTCCCAACAAGTTTTTGAATACTCGGCCTGTGGAAAGCCGATTGTCATGAGACCCATGCAGGATGTCGAGAAGATCGGTGGCCCCCATATCAGCGTTTACCGGACCCAGGAGGAGTTCATCAGTATTATAAAAGAACTGATGGAAAGCCCCCGCACATTCTCTCTCGATCTTGAAAACCACAGCGGGAAAAAGAAATCCCGTCAGTTTGAAGAAACTCTTAAGGCAATCTCCTGATGCATTCAACCAAATTTATTAATGGTCTCTCCCGAAACCAAGTACGGAAGAAAGGTTGATTCTATGCTCTCCGTTGATCTAAAAAACCGTCTGACCTGGACGATTCTCGCCCTTGTTGCATTTTTTTCCCTTTTTGCCCTCTGGCTTCGCCTCCTTCCCATGCTGAATATGGGAAATGCAGATATCCTTTCCTTGGTAGCCAGCGATGACCCCCTTTATAACCTCCGCCAGATTGAGTTTCTCCTGGCGAATAATCTCCACTACGGGTGGTTTGAGCCATTGACAAACTACCCGTTCGGGACATCGATTTACTGGGGCCCACTCTTCCCGCTCGCCGTGGCCATCGGCTGCCTTATAACAGGTGCATCCACCCGCCCCGAGATCATCCACATCCTTCTCATCGTCCCGCCGCTCATGGGTGCAGCTACCGTTGCCGTCATGTATTATGTCGGCAAGGTGTGTGGCACATGGAAAACGGGGGTGCTTGCATCCGGCTTTACTGCGATTGTTGCCGGTCAGTTTTTTTACCGGTCCATGTACGGGTACGCCGATCACCATATCGCTGAAGTCCTTTTTTCCGTGATATTCTGCCTGTTTTACATGTATTCGATACTTTCCGAGAAGAATACCAGCGTGGATATTCGTGATATTCACTCGTATAAAAGTACCATACTCATCGCAGCGCTTACGGGCATTGCCTATCTGCTCGGCCTCTTTGTGATGCCAACAATGATTCTTTTTGCGATGATCGTCGGTATTTTTATTGTCGTTCAGTTCATCATCGATTCGATCCGCCAGAGAACCAGCGAATACCTGGTTATCATCAATACAGTAGTCTTCAGCATCGCAATCATCGGCCTCCTTCTCTTTGGTTTAAAGGATCCAAGTCTTGGATTATCGACGTATTCACTCGGACATGTTCTGGCGTATCTTGCCCTTATTGGAGGGTCAGTTTTTCTGTACGCACTCCAGAAATACCTGAAATCGCGCCCGTATTACTACTATATCTCTGCTGTTGTTGTTTCTGCAGCACTGGTTGCCATCGTATTGCTCTTTGCCAGCCCGCAGCTCTATTCGCTATTCATCTCTGCGCTGTATGCTTTCTTTGGTCAGGCTGCGGTGACAGAAACAGTACAGGAAGCCCGTGGCTGGAGTGTCGATGGGGCGTGGCTGACGTTCAGTTACGGACTTCTCCTCATGGCCGGCGGGATCCTCGTCATGCTCTACAATAATTTCCGCAATGAGCGTCCCGAGCAGGTCTTTGCGATCGTCTGGTCGATCGTGATGCTCTTCTCCACGTGGCAGCACATCCGGTATGAATACTATCTCGCAGTTAACGTGGCGCTGATGTCAGCGGTTTGTGCAGGATTCGTGTTCGAGAAGAGCTGGCCGGACATCAGGAAACGTTTATCAGGCACTGTCCCTCCCGGCTTCACGGATCAGAAATCCAGTGGAGCGGATAGTGAGACACCGGGCAAGCAGAAAAAGCACAAAAAGGCCGGTAAAGTTCCGGCCGCCAGCTCCGGCATACACTTCCTTCCCCTTGCTGCAGCGGTCCTGGTTGTTGGGGCGGCACTCCTCTTCATCTACTCGTCGGTTTCGATTAGTTACACGAATGGATCAAGCCATGGGACAGACATGACTCCTGACTGGAAGGAGTCCGCAGAATGGTTGGTGAACAACACACCAGATACCGGAGTTGGGTATCTTACTGCATATGACAGAGAGACATTCAGTTATCCCGACGAATCATACGGTATCATGTCGTGGTGGGATTACGGGCATATCATCACAACCGTTGGAAAGCGTATCCCCAATGCCAACCCGTTCCAGCAGGGGGTGGCAGGAGGCAATGGTTCTGCTGCCTATTTCATGTCCCAGTCAGAAGACAATGCGAACAGAATCGCTGACTATCTCGGGACACGCTACATTATCACGGATATCGAGATGGACCAGGGAAAATTCTGGGCCATGGCCACCTGGTACAATGCAACAGATGCTGCCGGCCCGTATTACGACATGGTATTTGCGCCCAGCCAGAACGGCGGGTACAACTCGGTCCTCCTCAATAAGCAGCCCTATTACCTCACCATGGTCTCCCGGCTTCACAACTTTGATGGATCGATGTCCGCTCCTTCAGATAAGGTCTATTACATCGTGTATGCGGACTCCAGCATTACCGGACAAAGTATTCCGGTTGTCACTGAAGGCACCTTGATGGATCCTGCATCTGCAGCGCAGAAGGCCGAACAGTACAACAAAAACCCCATGCCGGGGTATCATGCCAAAGTCTACAGTGCCGATCTCCTCGCCCCAATCGATACGGTGCCTGCACTACGCCACTATCGTCTTGTCCATGAATCATCCACCGACGTGGCACCATCAGAAACAATTGACCTGAGATATGTGAAAGTCTTCGAGTACGTTAAAGGTGCTCACATCAAAGGTGAAGGAATTATCGAACTCCCGCTCGTTACCAATACCGGCAGGAGCTTCACCTACCGTCAGGAGAGCGTGAACGGGGAGTTCATTGTTCCCTACTCAACGACCGATAGTCCTTATGACGTGAAAGCCGCAGGAAAGTACAAGATCTCCGGATCCGCACGGGAATTTGATGTTCCGGAATCTGCAGTCATGCAGGGTCTGACCATACTATAACTTCTTTTCTGACCATTCAGCAACTCACGGTCTTGTTAGTATTTCCCAAACTAGGTGCAAAAAACCTTATATCCCACAATACACATTTTCTCGTATGCTTGCAGAAGAGATGGCACTGGGAATGCGGGTACGGTACCCGCGGACCGGCACGGCCGGAAAGGTTCTCCGCATCGAAGAGATCAGGGGTGTCACCTTTGCCGAGCTGGATTCCACGAACCTCCTGTACCGTGTCGATCAACTGATACCGGCAACAGCCACGAACAAGACAGGCACTGCGATCCGTGAGGATGCGAAGAATATCATTGCCCGCGAGCGTGAATACGCGGCAGGCAGCGAATTTCAGGATGCACTCAAGAACATCGACCAGAGTTGTGAGGGCGGGGGATAATACCGTTCATCGCTTTTTCCGGTAAGCAACAAAAACGACAGGTATCGGAATTTTTCGGATCATTCAGGTAATCCATTCTTCCGCTGATGTAATCCTTCAGACTACTTTTTGGAAAAGAGAAACAGGGTGTAATTATTACAATTTGCACGAATCAAGAGAATACGGGTAAAAATCCTCTTAAAATGCACCGGATATCTGCCTTGACTCCACTGGTTACGTATAAGTAGGTTTGGCCTATATACAATAAGGAGGTTCGATTTCATTTGCACGATGTGACAGTTCCCAGTGTGAATATCGGGGTTGTCGGCCATGTTGACCATGGTAAGACAACGCTCGTCAATGCGCTCACCGGGACGTGGACAGATCGCCACAGTGAGGAGGTGAAGCGGGGAATCTCTATCCGGCTTGGGTATGCTGATGCCACATTCTATCGCTGTGAGCGGTGCGAAGGTACCGATGCTTTCTCCATCCGTCCCGAGTGCCCGGTCTGCGGAGGCACGGGGACTCCTTTCCGTTCCATCTCGTTCGTCGATGCACCGGGCCACGAGACCCTCATGGCAACCATGCTCTCGGGTTCCGCGCTGATGGATGGGGCGATGCTTGTCATTGCGGCGAGCGAGAAGTGCCCACAGCCCCAGACCAAGGAGCACCTGATGGCGCTGGAACTGGTCGGGATTAAGAGAATTGTCATCGTCCAGAGCAAGATCGATGTCGTAAGCCAGAAAGAGGCCGTTGATAACTATAACGAGATCAAGAAATTCGTTAAGGGAACCATTGCGGAAGATGCTCCCATCATACCAGTCTCCTCACAGAAAGGGATCAACATGGGAGCTCTCGTGCAGGCGCTTGATGAAGTAATTCCGGAGCCTGAACGCGATCCCGAAGCTGAACCGGTGATGCTGATTGCCCGTTCATTCGATGTGAACAAGCCCGGGTGTAACTGGAAGGACGTGAAAGGCGGTGTTGTCGGGGGGTCTCTTATCCGGGGCATCCTCCGCGCCGATGAGAAAATCGAGATCCGTCCAGGCAGGCAGACGCAGGTCGAAAACCGGATCAAGTGGATCCCCATCACGACGACCGTCACATCAATCAATGCCGGATCGAAGATCGTCGAGACGGCAACCCCCGGCGGACTGCTCGGTGTGGGCACCAGGCTTGACCCTGCACTGACAAAAAGCGATACCCTTGCCGGGCAGGTGCTCGGACGTGAGGGAAAACTCCCCCCGGTCTGGGATAAGATCCGGTGCAGGGTAACCCTCATGGAACGGGTCGTCGGTGCAACGAGCGAGCTTGTCATTGAGCCGCTGAAGCATTCCGAACCTTTGATGCTGTCCGTAGGGACCGCGGTCACTGTCGGTGTTGTTACGAGTACCAAGAAAGACAGTGTCGAAATACAGCTGAAACGACCCGTCTGTGCTGAAATCGGCTCAAGGATCGCTATCAGCCGGCAGGTGGGGGCACGCTGGCGCCTGATCGGGATGGGCATTCTGGGAGAGTAAAGGTTCTCCTTGACGCCAATGCACTGATGATGCCGGCCCAGTTCCAGATCGATCTCTTCGATGAGATCAGGAACCTTCTTGGAGGGTTCGAACCCATCGTACTCGCATCCGTGATGCATGAACTGGACGGGCTTGCACGGGCAAAAGGCCGCAATGGGGCTGCTGCACGCATGGGACTCGTGCTCGGTGAGCGGTGCACGATCGCGGAAAACGCTACCATGCAACCGGTGCCGGTTGATGAGCAGATCATTGATTATGCTGTCCGGAATAACAGTACCGTGGTCACGAATGACCGGGGATTGAGAGAGAAGCTGCTTGAGCGTGGGATTGGTGTGATATCTATGAGAAAACAGAAGAAACTGGAATTATTGCGGAGATGATGAAGGATGTATCACAAACTGATGCTTGAAGACAAGGTCCGGGTCCCTCCCCAGAGACTGGGGGAGAATCTCGAAAAGGTAATCCTTGATGTTCTCCAGGAACAACTTGAGGGAAGCATTGACAAAGAGATCGGGATCTTTATCTGCGTCACGAAAGTGACGGATGTCGGGGAAGGGGAACTCGTCCCTGGTGACGGCGGAGTCTACTACGATGTCAAGTTCGAGGCGCTTGTGCTTCGGCTCGCCCTCCAGGAAGTGATCGAAGGGGTTGTCGTGGAGACCACCAGTTTTGGCGCGTTCGTCAGCCTTGGCCCTATCGATGCCATGCTGCACGTTAGCCAAATCTCTGATGAATACATCAACTACGATGAGAAGAACGCCCGGCTGATCTGCCAGGAGTCAAAGCGCTTTATTGGCGTCGGCGATGTCGTCCGCGTCCGCGTCGTGACATTATCCTTAAACGAGCGCGAGCCCCGTGACAGCAAGATCGGGCTGACGATGCGCCAGGCAGGCCTTGGCACTGCTCTCTGGCTGGAAGAGGAGATGGAGAAAGAAAAGGAAAAGTCCGGACAGTCTTCCGGCTCCGGTAAGGAGAAACCCGCCGAAAAGGTGAAGGGCAGGAGGAAGGAGCATGCCGCCGGCGAATAAGAAGAAGCAGGGAAAAGTCTGTCGTGACTGCCACCGCGTTGTCGATGGCGAGAGCTGCGTTGTCTGTGGCACATCGAACTTAAGCGAAGACTGGTCCGGGTATCTGGTCATCATCGACCCGGAGAATTCCGAAGTGGCAAAGCGCATGAACATCAAACTCCCCGGCCGGTACGCGCTGAAGGTCCGCTGATGCTCACCCTCCCGGAAGAGCACCGTAAGCTCTTCAAGGACCCCTTTGGCGAACTGTATCCCGAGATTACGGATATCCTTCCCCTTCTCTCTCAAAAAACTGTTTTTACTGTCGGGGACGTGGTAACCTATACCCTTCGGAAAGCCGGGATACTACCTGCAGTCGGCATTATTGACGGGTACACGATGCGTTCACCCTGTAACCGGGCGCCTGAAGTACCGGGTGAATCCCTGCGGGTGAAAAATCCGGCAGGTACACTTACCGACGAGCTGGTTGCGGCGATACGGTATGCCGTGGAACACCCTCCCCTCACGATACTTGTTGACGGGGAAGAAGATCTCGCTGTTATTCCGATGGTAATTGCCGCACCGCTCGGATCCATCGTTCTCTACGGACAGCCCGGTGAAGGTGTTGTCCTCCGCACGGTTACACCCGGTGCGCAGGATACGGCACGGGCGTTTCTTGAACGGTTTATCCGTTCAGAGGAATAATCCTGCAACCGTGCAATTCAGGGAGCGGGCACCGCTTTTCAGGAGACTGGCAAAGGTCATGTTTTAAATAACCCGGTTCCCAATAATTACAGGATATCGATGGACTTTGAGATCACCAGCGATAAAAGGAATGAACTTTTATCCAGAAGAGAGGTTCAGTTTACCCTCAAATACGACGGAGCTACCCCCTCCCGTATGCAGATTATCGGGAAACTCTGCGCCCTGCTCAATGTAAAAGAGCATCAGGTCACCCTTGACACCCTGCACAGCAGCTTTGGCAAGACAGAACTCACCGGCTCCGCCCGGGTATACGAGAGCGAGGAGAGCCGGAACAAGACCGAGCGCCCGCACCTTGCAGCGCGCGGCATGCCCAAGCCCAAGGAAGAGGCGGCATAATCATGGCAGCAAAGAAGGCGGCAGCCTCAAAAGCCCCCAAGAGAGGCGCATACTTCAAGGTCGAGGGTGCGAAGGTCACCACCGAAAAGAAATACTGCCCGCGCTGCGGACCCGGTGTCATGATGGCGGACCACAAGGACCGGACCACCTGCGGAAAGTGCGGATATACCGAATTCAGAAAGTAAGCATCATCAATGCCTGTTTTTGGGCAGATACTGGGGATTGAAGGCACGGCCTGGAACCTCAGTGCCGCTCTTTTTAATCGCGATCTCGTATCTCTTGTTTCACGGCCATACCATCCTGTTCAGGGGGGTATCCACCCGCGTGAGGCTGCGCAGCACCATGCCTCTGCGATGAATGAACTGATCGGCACGATCCTTACGGATCCGGAGAAGGTTGAGGGGATAGCGTTCTCGCAGGGACCCGGTCTTGGCCCCTGCCTCCGTACGGTTGCCACCGCTGCCCGCTCTCTCGCCCTTGCCCTTGACGTCCCGCTCGTGGGGGTAAACCACTGCGTCGCCCATGTAGAGATTGGGTGCTTTGCCACCGGCTGTAAGGATCCCATTGTTCTCTATGCCAGCGGTGCGAACACCCAGGTCATCGGGTACCTGAACGGGAGATACCGGATATTCGGGGAAACGCTGGATGTCGGGATTGGCAATGCCCTCGATAAATTTGCCCGGGCAAAGAATTTCCCGCACCCGGGCGGCCCGCATATCGAGGCGCAGGCACGGGAAGGGACGTATGTCGACCTCCCCTATACCGTGAAGGGTATGGACCTTGCGTTCTCCGGCCTTGTCTCGGCTGCAAAGGATCATAAGGCCCCGCTGCCCGATGTCTGTTACAGCCTGCAGGAGACCGCCTTTGCGATGTGCGTGGAAGTAACTGAACGGGCACTCTCCCTCACGGGAAAAAACGAGGTGCTTCTTGTCGGGGGCGTCGGTGCGAACTGCCGGCTGCAGGAGATGCTCCGCGTCATGTGCGAGGACCGGGGAGCGGCGTTCTTCGTTCCCGAGCAGAAATATCTCGGGGACAATGGCGCGATGATCGCCTACACGGGAAAACTGATGCTGGAGAGCGGAGTGTCATGCCCTGTTGAGTCTTCCCGGATCAATCCTTCGTTCCGCTCGGACGAGGTTGAGGTCACCTGGAAAAAGGATCCCCCGGCAAACGATATCCCCGCCAACGATGCGGGTGCCCGTCGACGCGGTGCAGAAGCGGTCATCACCTTCCATGAGGGAAAAGCAGAGAAGCACCGGGTCTCCAAACGGTACCGTGTGCCGGCGCTGGACAGGCGCCTGATAACGGAGCGGACCCGCGCAGAGGCACGGCTCATCCATACCGCACGCAGGGGTGGCGTATTGACACCCATAATTTCCGATATCACCCCCGATACGATTGTCATGGAGGAGGTTATGGGAACCCTGCTGACAGAGGATCTCTCAGAGAAAAACCTTCAGGAAGCCGGCCGCGTCATCGGCCTGCTCCACCGTGCAGAGATCATGCATGGAGACCTCACAACCAGCAACCTGATCCTGCGCGAGAGCGACAAAAAATGCGTGCTCATCGATTTCGGCCTTGCGCAGGCAACCAGCGAGATCGAGCAGCGGGGCGTGGATATCCATGTTCTCTTCCAGACGATCGAGAGCACCGCGCCTGAACGCGCAGAATCACTGAAGGCTGCATTCATCACAGGGTACAGCGGGACGTTTGCCGGGGCCCGTGAGGTCATTGCCCGCGAGCACGAGATTGAATTGCGGGGGAGATATCTCTGAAGATTACGGTCGTTACGGGGAATGCGCACAAGGCCGCAGAGGTTGCCGCGTTCTTCCATGGCACTGCGGAGATCACCCACATCTTTCTCGATTTGCCCGAGCATCGTTCCGATGACGTGGGTGAGATCGCCAGGGGCAAGGCCGGGTATGCATTCGAACAGCTGAAGAGACCCCTCATCGTGGATGACACGGGATTTTTCATCGATGCACTGAATGGTTTCCCCGGCCCGTATGCGGCCTACGTTCTGAACACGATCGGGAACAGTGGTATCCTGAAACTGATGGAGGGGCGTGAGAACCGCAGCGCACGGTTTGTCACGGCCATTGCATTTGCCGATGAGAACGGCGTCCGTGTCTTTAAAGGGACCATCAAGGGATGGGTAGCACAAGCCCCGCGGGGAGAGGGGGGGTTCGGCTACGATCCCATCTTCGAGACGGGAGAAAAGACCCTTGCGGAGATCCCCCTTGAAGAGAAAAGCCGGATATCCCACCGGGCGCGGGCGCTCGCTGCGTTTCATGACTGGTTTGTAGAGAAATATCGTACCCCCTGAAACGCAAATGGTTAATATGTCTTACAGCTTTGTTATAAGGGCAGACAGGAGTGTTCAATAATGGTCAAGTTCCCTGAAGCCGAGTCACGGCTCCTCAACGTGAAAATATGCATGCACTGTAACGCACGCAATGCGATCCGCGCAACCACCTGCCGCAAGTGCGGCTATGCAAACCTGCGCCCCAAGAACAAAGAGCGCAAGGCGTAACCGTTCGGCCCGATATTTTATTTCCCTTTTTCGCAGCTATCGTTACTGGTGCAGGTGCATCATTGCACCTTTTTTCACTATCCCCCGGTTGTTCAGGGAGAGGCTCCGGCAAAATCCGGGCGATGGGGGGTACCTACCCCCCACAGCACGAGGCACCCCCCTGCCCGCCATTTTAAAAATGGAGACGGGGACCCCTACCCACCCCTCCATACCCGGGAGGAGAGACTACCCCCCCCTCCCTTGCACTGGCAGTGACAGGTATTCGCCTGAACTTGCCGACGGAGACCTGTTATCCGGACAATCCAAGAAAAGAAAAAAGGGAGGGGGCCCCTCCCCTCATGGGCGGGGGATCCCTGGCACCGGTTCCGGCCCGAAAGAAGAGGAGGGGTGGGTACCCCTCTCTCATTCATTACCCGGATCTGATCGCGGGCATGACTATCTTATGAGACCCCGTTCTGGGAGGGAAAACTGGTCATGCGGAATAATATGTGACCCTTTTACCCTTCGATGCGTACTCCCCGGCAAAGGTCTCGATATTGCGCTTGTACCCGATGCGGTCGACAAATCCCAGTTCCCGGAGATTCTCCCGGACCCGCATCACATCGGCCTCGTCCGCCCAGTCTTTCGTATACACGTAAATAACCTTCCGGTTGTCCCGCGAATCGGGATTGGGCTTTGCCGTGCTGACCTTGGCCGATATCCCGAGCTCATGGGCTACCGTTGCATCTCTTACTTTCTTCCATGCCGCATCAACGGCATCCGGATCCTGGAAGATCAGCCATTTGCCGGCATTCTCGTCCTCGATCGCTTCAGGAGCACTGCCGGGGGCGTCCAGCACAATCCAGTACATCTGCGTGGTTTTCGTGGGGATTACCCCTTCCCCTTCGCAGAGCATCCGGTATACCGTGCCGACATCGGAGAACCGGGCAAGCATCGCTTCGGCCAGCTGCGGGTATTCCTCCCGGAATTTCGAGAAGATATCACCAAGGTCCGCAGTAAAATTGGTTCCGTTCTCGACCAGTGCATAGAGGTACTTCCCCTGTTCCTGCAGCCCGCGGTTCAGCAGGTGCTCGAAGATACCATATGCCACATCAGCCAGTGCTTCGGGATCTGCTTCAGCCATTGGTACCACAAACGATGTTGGCAAAAAAATAGGTTTCTGTATTTCACCTGCACCAGATGTATACCGCCCGTGGATTGCACCTGTCGATTGATTTATGAGTGCGCGATAGAAACATGTACCAACTATGGAATGGAAACGCGACTGGGGCTTAACTGCCAGGGTCTGGTTCACGGGACTGCTTTTACTCCTGCTGTACCTTGTATTCATAACCATCCTCCTCGCATTCGGTGTGAGTGCCTGGTTCATAGTCCTGATTGCCGTTGGTATGGGACTGGTCCAGTACTTCTTCTCCGACAAGTTGGTGCTCTGGAGCACCGGCGCTAAAATCGTTGAGGCAGATGAGCGCCCCGAACTGCACATGATGGTCCAGAAACTCTGCAGGGAGGCCGACCTGCCGATGCCGAAGATCGCCATCATGCAGAGCCCGGTACCCAATGCTTTTGCCACAGGCAGGAGCCCGAAGCACGCGGTCGTTGCCTGCACGGACTCGATCATGCGCCTCCTGAACAAGGACGAACTGGAGGCCGTACTCGCCCACGAGCTCTCGCATGTCAAGAACCGCGATATCTTAACGATGACCCTCGCCAGTTTCATCGCCATGATCGCTTCGATGATCATGCAGAGCTTCTTCTTCTCTGCACTGTTCGGTGGCAATAACCGGGAGAATGGCGGGGCATGGATTGTCATCTGGATCGTCTCGATCATCGTATACGCCATCAGCACACTCCTAATCCTTGCACTCTCGCGGTACCGCGAATTCGCCGCAGACCGGGGAAGTGCCCAGATCACCCGGAACCCACGGGCGCTCATCTCTGCACTGAACAAAATCAGCGGGAGGATGGATGTTGTCCCACCGGAAGTCAAGGCAAAGGTCGAGGGGGCAAACGCATTCTACATCATCCCGGCACTCTCCGGAAATGCAATCATGGAGCTCCTCTCCACCCACCCACCCCTCGAGAAACGGATCGCCAACCTCCAGAAGGTCGAGGCAGAGCTCCGTGGGTACTGACCATTCCCTCTTTTTTTCCATGGGATTGTGAATTTGTCTTCTTCAGGAAGATCCCTTATCAGCGGGTGCAGAGTATCCTCTTCCCGAGAGAACACCGCTCTCCCATCCATTGCTCCGGGCAACAGGCAGTGACAATCCTTAATACGCCTCCCCGCCAAAATTGTAGAGCACAGTGCATCGATGGTCTAGAGGCATGACTTAGGCCTTCCAAGCCTATAGCCCGGGTTCGATTCCCGGTCGATGCATTTTGGGCTCGTGGTCTAGTTGGCTATGACGTCGCCTTCACACGGCGAAGATCTCGTGTTCGAATCACGACGGGCCCATCATCTGTTTTCCGGATTTTCAGGTCTGCTGGCAGCATAGCCAGACGTTCGGGGGTGTCTCCCGAAGATGCATAATATCCTGGTATGCGGCCCCATCTGCGATTGAAGCCTGTGGATATCCCGAGAAAAAAACCGTGGACCGGCACTTTCGGGACACCCCAGCGACACCGACCTTCCCATCTTACTTTACAATGTGAAAACAGGTGAATATGTAAAACCGGAACAGATATGGCCGAGCGGACACAAAAGGATTCCTTGAGAAGTTCGGGTCAGCAACAAGGAGATGCTTTTCTCATGCGTGGATATTGGTCATTTCATGTAAACAAAGGCGTGATCCGTTATCTTCTTGCATACTTTTCGGCACTTGTGACTTTTGTAGCAGTCATGATTACCACCGAGGAGTTCCCGTATGCCCTTGTTTCTTCCGCAGCTGTATACATAGCTGTCCGGGTTGTGATCTATCTCAGGTTTGGACCGGAACAGAGCGAATAGCCCGGCCTGCAACGGCATCGTTTCTCATCAGCCAACACCTGCAGGCTCGCGAGAAACTCCCCCACAGGGTAAAAGTATGAGCAGGATTGCCGGCGTTTGCCGGCATTCCTGCGTGCAAAAGGAAAAAGTGAGATTATGCGTTCTTCATCTTGGCCTTGGCGACGAAGCCGTCCTTGCCAATGTAGTACATGTAGCCCTTTTCCTTGGCTACCTTCTCAGTTCCGACTTTCTTCTTCTTGCCGGACTTGTTGTGCTTCATCGGGGCTGCCCAGACATACCCGTCCTTGCCAATGAAGTAGAGGTATCCCTTTTCGCGCTGAATCTTTTCTTTTCCAATTTTCGTTCCCATTTAAACACCTCAAAACCGCAATCGGGTTTTGATAATGAGAGTTGACGCCTGATAATATAAAAAGTTTCCGTCGAAAGCCCGTCGAAGCTTGGATTTTAGCCACGTATTTAAGGCGTTTTTGGTCATTCTGGCGCAGTATTTCCTCCGTTTTAAAACCTTCAATATAACGTCCGTTTCGCCTAAATCTCCCTATATCTTTGCAGAATGCCTGTTTCTGCACCCGGATTAACCGGATGCAGAAGCGCGGCGCGGAGGGGGGATTGTTTGAAGGGTTTGCCGGGGGGTGCGGCAGGATCAGCCAAGGTTCATGACCGGCTGGATTCGGGCCGGGGTCATACGGGGGATTGTCAGGGGGGCCGCAACACCTTCAGGCCAGAGCGTGATCGTAAACTGCCCGTATGACGGGGTACCTGTTGTGGGGCAGAGGGTAATCTCAAACTGTTCGCCCGGTTCCAGCCATTCATCGGCATCTGCAATCCGGCCGGGGAGCATGTTGTACTTATTGGAGATTGTCCAGTTCGGGCAAATGAGCACCGTCGGTGGTGTTTTACGGATTATTTCAAATTCATTATTCCGGCTCCACAATACCCGGACCTTATCCATATCGATTGCCCCGGTGTCTCCGATAAAGAGAGATACCGTGAAACGCACTACCCCCAGCTGCATCGGGTCTTCCTTTACCGTTATGACACGGAGAAGGCCTTTTGTCCTGCTGGTCATCGGGAACCCATACACGTTCCCGACGGTCTGGACATTATCGCCGGATATGTAGGCGCTCTCGGCAACAAGCCCTCCGGGAAATGTACGTAATGGATCAGGAGCACAGCCACTCAAAAACACCAGCAGGAAGGCAGCACCTGCAACCAGAACGCTGACGAGAATAATCAGTTCCAGACCGGTGACCGCCTTCTCTGTGTCCCGTGGATCCTGCATCATATGAGTGGGTTGCCGGAGTGATTGTATATAGATTCCTCTGTTATCAGAAGATCTGTCCCCTGAGTTTATCGTCCTGAAACACCCATAGGTACAGGAATTTCATGTACTTCCATCTCATCCTGACCGACAACTGCAACCTCTGCTGCAGTTACTGCCGGGCAAAGGCATTCCTTGACCTGGATGAGAGCGAGAGCGAACGGGCAGTGGAGATTGACGAGCAGATTCCCATTGATCTGGAATATGATCTGGATACTCTCTACGCATTTCTCAGAAAGGATCCATCCCCCACGGTGACATTTTACGGGGGGGAGCCGCTCCTCCGTGCCGATCTCATCGAGACGATCGTTCGGGAGGCCCCGGTACAGCGGTTCATGATGCAGACAAACGGGCTCCTGCTGGACCGCCTTTCCCCAGCGATAACCAACCGGTTCACTACCATTCTTGTTTCCCTTGACGGGAGGAAGGCTCTTACCGATGCAAACAGGGGTGACGGGGTGTATGATCGGGTAATGAAGAATGTCCGGGAGATCTGTGCCAACGGTTACCAGGGAGAACTCATCGCACGGATGACCGTAACGGAGAAGACAGATATCGTGGATGCCGTCCACTGGCTGGCAGAGAACCCTGACTTCCCGTTCAGGTCCATTCATTGGCAGTTGGACGCAAACTTTGCCGGGGACTTTTCCTACCGCCAGTTTGCCGCATGGGTTGCCGGATCGTATAATCCGGGGATCCGGACCCTGGTGAACGACTGGGTCGACCACATGGAGGCACACGGGGAAGTGCTCTGCTGGTACCCGTTCCTAGACTGCATGGAGGACCTTCTTCTCGGGCGCCCCTCCCTGCTCCGGTGTGGATCCGGGCATACCAATTATACCATCTTGACCGATGGCCACATCGCACCCTGCCCGGTGATGATCGGCATGAAACAGTACTATGTCGGCCATATCAGGGATGCGGACCCGAAAATGCTCGATCATATTTACGTAGGAGAGGAGTGCCTGAAATGTCCAATCCGGTCATTCTGCGGAGGCCGCTGCCTCTATTCCAACATCACCCGTCCCTGGGGCGAACCCGAACGACATCTTGTCTGCAGGACCGTGGAGAACCTCCATGCCGCACTGAATGAGACCCTACCCCATGTCAGGAAACTCCTTGCAGAAGGCACAATTACTCGCGAACAGTTCCATCATGAGAAGTTCAACGGGTGTGAGATCATCCCGTAGTCCACGCATCAGGATATTTATATAAAAGTATCTTTGTTGAGGGAGATGTATTTATACTGGACAGGTAATTGTATACTTGCAGATAACCACTGCATGAGTAAAAACAATGGAGAGAAAGAGTTTTGGTGGCCCGAGAAATTTCGGTCCCAGGGAAATGACAAAGACAGTCTGCTCTGACTGTGGAAAGGAATGCGAAGTCCCGTTCAAGCCCACGGAAGGAAGGCCGGTCTACTGCAGGGACTGCCTGCCCAAGCACCGGAAACCCCGGTTCTAAGATCTTATTTTTCTCTTTTTTTGCTGGTGCAATGTACCGCAATCGAAACAGCGGACCCGATCATGGTCGTGCATTAACCACACTACCTGACTAGTTTTCCTATTGGTTTTTACGAATCTCCTGCCGGAACCGGTGGATAATATCGTAGAGCATCAGGCGGAATTCTGCCCCAATCTCCTCCCAGGTTTTTGCATCCGTGACTCCCGTAGGGTTCGGCCCCGTTCCCGTGGAGGGGGTTCCATGGAGAACCTGCCCTTCAGCAGGCACCTCCCCGGCGCGGGACTGGAGCCAGAGCTGGCGCAGGATCGCATAATACCCGCTGACGAGGACGATGAGAAATACCATGGTCGCGATAATCGGCGCCAGAAACGAGAACAGGGGAGAGAGTGTTGTCGAAGTGACCGTGTCTGTCCACTGAAAGATCCTGAGCAGGAACATGATGCAGAAAACACTCCCAAATGCCGTTATGATCGGTGCGGGGAGATTGAAGGGAAACGGGAATGCCGCAAAAACGTCACCGACCATGAGGATCAGCGCAATGAGAATGAGAAGCCAGAAGTTCCCGTTGATGAACGTTACGGCGGAGATGAAGACGGGGTTTTCCACATAATGCGTCAGGATGTTTGCAAGGACGATAGCGATCAGAAGGCAGATGATCCCGATCATCCGGGTTGCAAACACCCACCCTAAGGAATGTGAACGACAGCGCATCAGGGAACCTCCCGGAATTTCGTATCAGTGTTGGAGGGCAGGCTATAAGAGTATTGGACATCCGTTCAGGAAACTTTTAAGACGGGCAAGGGCAGGTGTCCAGTATTGTGATGCATGTGATCCGGAGATTGCCCCGGACCAGGAGTTCGCGCGCGATCTCACAGAACGTTCCGTTTCACCTAAAAAATGTAATATAAAATGCTACAATAACCAAAAAATTACAATAATGTATAAATATGTACAAAGTTGACCATGTATTCACACTCTGCGGGAATGCTTCCGCACGAAAAACCAGGAATTCTCACTGAAAGAACAACCGGCCCCTGACTGGCCGGATCGGTTACCAGAAAATGACACAAAAACTGATACTCAATCTCGGATTGGATGAGTTCATTACCGCGGTAAAGACCCAGCCCAAACCGCTCATCATCCCCCTTTGTGCGGAACTGCCGCTCCCGGATATCTCACCGCTTGTCCTGTATGAGGGCACGACGACAGGATGCGGATTCCTGCTGGAATCAATGGAGGGGAGTGAGAAACTTGCCCGGTATTCCTTTATCGGGATAGAGCCGGAGATGATCGTCACGGTACAGGACACCGTTGAGATTGCCGGGAATGAGCCTTTTACCTCTATTGCCCAGGACCCTGACGGCACAAACCCGGTTGACCGGATACAATCGATCCTCTCGCGGTTCCATTACATGAATGTCAAGGCTCCCCGGTTTTTCGGGGGCATGGTCGGGTATTTCGCGTATGACTGCGTGTACTCGCTCTTTGATAACGTAAAACGGACCACAAAAAAAGCGACAGGTCTACCAGACAGTTATCACGATGCCCGGTTCATGCTCACAAAAGACTGTATCGTGATCGATCACCGGGATAAACGGATGTACCTCTTCTCCAGCCCGTTCCTCACCTATGACTCCGATCTCAGGATGGAATATGAACAATGCACACGGAAGATCCAAGCCCTTGCTGACAGGATCGCGGGACTGGTTCCCAGACAATCGGGCGTTTTCCCCCCCTCGACGAAGGTAACCCCCTCTTCATTTGGCACCTCTGTTTCTCAGCAAACATTCGAGCAGGCGGTGACCGATGTCAAGAGTCATATCGTTGCCGGGGACATCTTCCAGGCAGTACTCTCACGAAGGCTGGACTTTCCCGTTCCGGATGATCCCTTCGCGGTCTATGCTGCCCTGCGCGAGATCAATCCGAGCCCGTACATGTACTATCTCGATTTTGGTGAGGAGAAGATCATCGGGGCAAGTCCCGAGATGCTGGTACGGGTCGAGAGACGCCAGGTGACAACGGTCCCGATTGCCGGAACTCGCCCGCGGGGCCGTACGGCAGAGGAGGACACCCGGCTGGAAAAAGAACTGCTCATGGACAAGAAGGAGCGTGCAGAGCATACCATGCTCGTCGATCTTGCACGAAATGATCTTGGCCGCGTCTGCCGCTTTGGGTCGGTGCAGGTCAGCGAGTTCATGGGCATCGAGAAGTTCTCCCACGTCCAGCATATCGTGTCAACGGTCAGCGGCACACTCCGCGACAACTTGGACTGCTATGACGCCTTCAAGTCCTGTTTCCCAGCAGGGACCGTATCGGGCGCCCCCAAGATCCGGGCAATGCAGATCATTGACGAGCAGGAGCCGGAGAAACGGGGGCTGTATGCCGGCGCTGTCGGGTATATCGGATTTGACCGGAACCTGGATTTCGCCATCGCCATACGGACAATACAGGTGATAAATGGCCGGGCATATGTCCAGGTCGGTGCGGGAATCGTTGCTGATTCGGTTCCGGAAAACGAGTGGAAAGAGACCGAAAACAAAGCGGCGGCAATGATCCGGGCAATCGAACGTTCTGGAGCCTGTTCATGAAAGTACTGATTGTAGACTGTTACGACAGTTTCACCTATAACCTGTACCAGCAGGTGGGAAAGCTTGGAGCCGAACCGGTTGTCCTGTCCTGCGACACACCTGTAGACGTGGTGAAGCGGACACCATGCGAGCGTATCATCCTCTCGCCGGGCCCGGGAACCCCGGATGACGCTGGCGTTTGTCCTGATGTACTGGAAACGATGAGCCGGAAGATCCCAACGCTCGGGGTCTGTCTTGGCCACCAGGTAATCTGCACAGCATTTGGCGGGGAGGTTGTCCGCGCACCGCACCTGATGCACGGGAAAACCTCGGCCATCCAGCACACCGGGACAGGGATCTTCAGCAGGGTCCCGACGCCCTTTGTCGCCACCCGCTACCATTCCCTTATCGCAAGGGATGCATCCCTGCCTGATGATCTGGAGATCACGGCAACCAGTACCGATGACGGATATGTCATGGGGGTGCGTCACCGGTCCTACCCGATTGACGGGGTGCAGTTCCACCCGGAGAGTGTCCTCTCAACGGAGGGCGACCACATCATCAGGAACTTCCTTTTCGGAGCGGGGGTAGGATCGTGATCTTCAGGGAGATCATCCAGCGGTTGATGGACCAGCAGGATCTTACCGAAGCCGAGGCGGCCGGAGCCATGGACACCATCATGGAGGGCAAAGCAACCCCGGCACAGATTGGTGCTTTCCTTACTGCGCTCCGGATGAAAGGAGAACGACCGTATGAGATTGCCGCGTTTGCCCGCATCATGCGACAGCACGCGGTCTCCATCAGGCCGGTAACGACACGGCTGCTGGTCGACACCTGCGGCACCGGGGGCGACAGCATGCGTACATTCAATATCAGTACGGCATCGGCATTCGTTGCCGCGGGCGCGGGAATCCCGGTTGTCAAGCATGGCAACCGGAGCGTCAGCAGCCTCTGCGGTTCTGCGGACGTCCTTTCAGCCCTCGGGGTGAACATCGCCCTTGGGCCTGATTCCCAGGCTGGCATTCTCGAGAGGGCGGGTATCGCGTTCCTCTTCGCACCAATGCACCACCCGGCCATGCGCCACGTGATGGCCGCCCGGCAGGAGATCGGGTGCAGGACGGTCTTCAACATCCTTGGCCCGCTGGCAAACCCGGCAGGCGCCCAGGCACAGGTGCTGGGAGTGTACCACCCAGACCTGACTCCCACGATGGCGGAGGTCTTAAGGCTCCTTGGGATCTCCCGTGCCATGGTGGTTCACGGGAGCGGACTGGATGAGATCACCACAACAGGGGAAACGGTAGTCTCGGAGCTTAAGGAGGACGTAATCCATAACTATTCCCTGGATTGCAGGGACTATGGCATTGCACCGGCACAGGTCCCTGATCTGTCTGGCGGAGATGCTGCTACCAATGCACGCATTATCCGGGACATCCTCCATGGTGAGCGGGGACCGGGGCGGGACATCGTGCTCATGAATGCCGGCGCCGCCATCTATGTTGGGGGCATGGCTCGCGACCTGCACGAGGGAGTACTCCTGGCCGGAACTGCGATCGATTCAGGAAATGCCCTTGCACGGCTCAATGCGCTGGTGGATACCACACGGGGTGCCGCATGATCCTTGATGATATTGTCAGGCGTACGGAAAAACGGGTGGCGCTGCTTCCCGAAACGTTTCCGGAACCTCCCTGGGACAACCATGCCAGCCTAATCAAGGCCATACGGGAGCGGGAGGGCAAAAACGCTGTGATCGCAGAGATCAAGTGTGCATCACCCTCACGCGGTATCATCCGGCGTAACGTCGACATGGCCCAGATGGCCGGCGTACTTGCAGGAGCGGGATGCGTTGCCCTCTCGGTGCTGACCGAACCCTACTTCTTCGGGGGGACCGGGCAGGACATCCCTCTTGTCAAATCAACAGTGAATATTCCGGTGCTCCGGAAGGATTTCATCATTGATGAACGCCAGATCGCGGAATCGCGTGCTCTCGGTGCAGATGCCGTGCTCCTGATAGCCTCAGTGCTGGGGAAGCGCCTGCCGGCATTCGTCGATATGGCAATGGATTATCATCTCGAACCGCTGGTGGAAGTCCACAATGCTGATGAAGCCGAATCCGCGCTCGGTACGCAGGCAACCCTGATCGGCATCAACAACCGTAATCTTGCCACCATGACCATCGACCGTTCAACCACACGTATCCTTTCCGGAAATATCAGAGGAAAAGGGAAGCTGATCGTATCGGAGAGCGGGATGCGATCTGCCGATGATGTCCGCGAGATGAGGGGATACTGCGATGCGTTCCTCATCGGTTCATCTATCATGTCCGACAAGCAACCGGGAAAGAAGCTGGAGGAGTTCGTATGCGCATAAAGATCTGCGGCATCACACGGCCGGAAGATGCACGCTTTGCCGAAGAAGCCGGCGCTGATGCAATCGGCGTTGTTGTCTGTTCAGGAAACGTTTCCCGCAGGAATGTCCCGCTGGAGCAGGCAAAAAAGATCTTTCGCGCCGTCGGTCCTTTCACCACAACGGTTGCCGTGTCGCACACAACCTCGGAAGATGAACTCCGGAAGATGATCGCGCTCAGCCCTGACGCGATCCAGATATCTCGTCCCTTCAAATTTGACAACCATCCGGGAGTGAAACTCATCCGGGTTGCCGGCAGAGGAGAGCCCCTGCCTGTTGATTGCGATGCCATCATCGTTGATGACAGCCACGGCACGGGAAGAACGTTTGACCGTTCATATGCCAGGGATGCTGTCAGGACTGCCAGAATTCCGGTCATCCTCGCCGGAGGGCTTACACCAGAAAATGTCGGGGCTGCGATCCGCGAAGTCCGACCCTATGCCGTGGACGTAGCAAGCGGAGTCGAGGTCTCCCCGGGGATCAAGGACCATAAGAAAATCAAGGCGTTTATCGCCGCCTGTCGTATGCAGGAGCAGATACCATGACACTGGAAAAACGATACGGGGATTATGGCGGACAATACGTCTCGGAAACCCTGATGAGCGCGCTGCTGGAACTGGAAGCAGCATACGAGAAGATCGGGGAGGACAAAACGTTTGCAGCGGATCTGGCAGCCCTCCAGAAAGAGTACGCCGGCCGGGAAACCCCCCTTACGTTCTGCCCGAACGCATCAAAGGAACTCGGGTGCAGGATCTATCTCAAACGCGAGGACCTCGTGCACGGCGGCTCGCACAAACTGAATAATACGCTCGGGCAGGCCCTCCTTGCAAAGCGCATGGGCAAAAAACGGCTCATCGCCGAGACCGGTGCCGGCCAGCATGGTGTCGCAACAGCAATCGTGGGTGCTGCCTTTGGTATGCCGGTAGAAGTCTACATGGGAGAAGTTGATACGAAGCGTCAGGCGCTCAATGTCTTCCGGATGGAACTGATGGGGGCAAAAGTCATCCCGGTAACATCCGGGACCCGAACCCTCAAGGATGCAACGAACGAGGCGCTCCGTGACTGGGCTGCCAATGTCCGGGACACCTATTACCTGATCGGCTCGGTTGTCGGCCCGCACCCGTATCCCCGGATTGTCCGCGATTTCCAGGCAGTGATCGGCCATGAGACCAGACAACAGGTCCTGGAAAAAGAGGGGCGGCTGCCGGACACGATCGTTGCCTGCGTGGGTGGCGGCTCGAATGCCATGGGAATCTTCTACCCCTTCGTAAAGGACGATGTCGAACTCGTAGGTGTTGAGGCTGGAGGTAAAGGGATCGAGACCGGCGAGCACTCGGCAACGCTCTGTGCCGGCGAGCCGGGCGTGCTGCACGGCGCATTCTCGTACCTGCTCCAGGATCCGGACGGTCAGGTGCTGCCCACCCACAGCATCTCTGCCGGGCTCGACTACCCGGGCGTTGGCCCCGAGCACGCAATGTTGAAGGACAGCCAAAGGGTTACCTATGCCGCAGCCAATGATGCAGACGTACTCGATGCATTCCGGTTCCTCTCGCGTTCCGAAGGGATCATCCCGGCACTCGAGTCAGCCCACGCAGTTGCTTATGTCATGGCGAACCGTGAACGATTCGACCGCGACGACATCGTGGTCATTAACCTCTCCGGCCGGGGCGACAAGGACGTAGCTGAGGTGGCGCGGATGCAGGGGTGTGTTATATGAGCCGGATCGACCGGGTATTCGAGAAACGCGGAAAGACTGCGTTCATAGGGTTCACTGTTGCCGGGGACCCGGACGAGGTCACGTCCCTCCGGATTGCAAAGGCACTCATCGACGGAGGGACAGACATCCTTGAATTCGGGGTGCCCTTTTCGGATCCGGTTGCCGACGGCCCCGTGATCCAGCGCGCTGATGAACGGGCTTTGGCTGCCGGCACGAATCCGGATACCATCTTCAGGCTTGTGAAAGCGGTCCGGGAATACTCCGATATCCCCATTGTCTTCCTGACCTACTATAACGTAGTCCACAAAAGAGGCATTGACCGGTTTTACCGCGAAGCCCACGAAGCCGGTGTTGATGGCATCCTTGTCGCAGATATGCCGGTGGAAGAGTCCGCCGGGGTCACCGAGGCGGCTGCACAGTACGGGATCGACCCCATCTTTCTGGTCACGCAGACGACATCCGATGAAAGGATAGACAGGATCGTAAAAAAGGCGCGGGGGTACCTCTACCTTGTCGCAGTTCTGGGAGTGACCGGTATGCGGGACCAGGTATCATCAGAAGCGCTTGCGCTGATCGGCCGTGTCCGAAAGCATACCGACATCCCGCTGGCCCTTGGTTTTGGCATCTCATCACCGGAACATGCAAAGACCTGTGCCGCGGCGGGAGCCGATGGCGTTATCGTGGGCAGCGCGATTGTCAGTATTGTTGAACGGAATCTGGGCAACCCCAAGGTAATGGAACGGAAGCTTAAGGATTATGGAATGCGGATGAAAGAGGCTATCCATTGAGTAATCGGGAAATAGCGCCATTAAAACACTCTCTTTTTATATCGCGCCCGCGAATGATACCGGGGAATTATCATGATTTCCAGAACGGGTATTTTTGTACTTCTTGGTGCATGCGTCATCGCAGGCATGCTCATCGCGGGCTGTACCCAGCCCCAGACAACGACAGCAGTGACGACCACCACGACTGTTGCACCGGTAGCAACCTCCGCGGCAGAGACCCCGGCAGCGGTTACCGGTATCGCTAACCCCGCATCCGTGAACTGCGGGACCCTTGGCGGCCAGACCGAGATCAAGACCGCAACCGATGGTGGCCAGTACGGCATGTGCACGTTCACCAACGGAACCACCTGCGAAGAGTGGGCACTCTTCCGCGGAGAAGGCTGCAAGCCTTACACAGCACCGACTGCAACAGCGACAACTGCGGCTGCTACGAACGTCACCACGGAAACCACCGCTACCGTAACGGCTACTGCATCGGAGTAAGGCCACTCGATTAACAGATCATTCCACTGCATCCCCGCGAAACGCGTGTGCCGCGAGGATGGCGGTGACCTTTTTTACCCAGGCGGGATCGTTCCCTCCTGGTGGGTGTGCATGGGGAAGCGGAGCTAGCTCTTCCCTCCAGAGCCGGGCCAGCGTATCATCAGATGTGCCGATCTCGCCTGCACCAATCACCTTCCCGATGAGCTGGTTCTCCCTGTCGTACACGAGCATCCGGTAGCAACGGAAATCACGGCAGGCGGGAGGTCGACTGTCATAGATGGCACAGTCAAAACCATCGCCGCCAGATTTACGGCAGAGAAATGGGCATGGCTTTTTTCCAGGAGATGCGGAAGTTCCGGATTGAGCAGAGTACCGATCAGAGACCTCGCCAGCATATTCCCGGTTTACATGGACCGGAAACAGGTCGCGGGTAAGAGAGTACCGGCAATAGTAATCACGGTCATTCAGCTGCCGCTCGATGGAAATGAACGATCCAAAGCTGGAACAGCACTTGCCACAGGAGTCGCAGGTGAATTTTGCCATACGGTAATCGTTCATAAGACCGCTGTAATGATAAAGACAGATAATCCGGCATAATCCTCCCAATGCTTTTCAACCAGCGTGCAGACATACCACGCAACCAACAAGGGATAGTATCCCGGGAGATGATCGCATGGCCAAAACGAAGGTCCTCTTTATCTGTACTGCGAACGCTGCCCGCTCCCAGATGGCGGAGGGGTTGCTCCGCGCCCGGCATGGTGATCGTTACGAGGCATATAGCGCCGGTACACGCCAGTCAAGGATCAGCACACGGACCATAGCAGTGATGCAGGAGATCGGGATCGATATCTCGCATCACCAGTCAAAAACCCTTGATGCGGTGTCCGGATCTTCCTTTGATGTTGCCGTAACGCTCTGCGACAATGCGCATGCAGTCTGCCCGACCGTACGCAATGCCGCGAGGACACTACACTATGGATTTACCGATCCCCACCTGACACCGGGAACGGAGGACGAGATCCTTGACGGTTACCGGCGGGTCAGGGATGAGATAGCAGCGTGGATCGATGCCACGTTCGGTCCTGAATGATAACAACTTTACCGAAACCTCCCGACACCCAGAACCCGACAACAAGATTGATGAAATGCCATTGCCTTCATTGAAGTAGGACCGGTACTGATGAAACGGACAAAGAAGGCGGACATTTACACGGAATCCCTTGAACTTCACCGGAAGCACAAGGGCAAGATAGAGGTCTATTCGAAAGTCCCGGTGAAGAACCGGAAGGATCTCTCCCTTGCCTATACCCCCGGCGTTGCAGAGGTCTGCCGGGAGATCCACAGGAACAAGGATCTCGCTTACAAGTATACCCTCAAGGCCAACACGATTGCCATCGTGACCGACGGCTCCCGTGTCCTCTCGCTCGGGAATATCGGGGGATACGCGGCGATTCCCGTTATGGAAGGGAAGGCACTCCTCTTCAAGAAGCTTGCCGGTATCGATGCCTTCCCGCTCTGTTTCGAACGCTACCACCTGGAATTTGCCGATGACATCAGGAATATCGCCCCGGTCTTTGGCGGGATCGCGCTGGAGGATATTGCGGCGCCACGGTGCTTCGAGCTCGAGGAGTCATTGCAGGATATCGGTATCCCGGTGATGCACGACGACCAGCACGGTACAGCAGTCGTTGTCCTCGCAGCACTCATCAATGCCTGTAAAGTGACAAACAAGAAGTTCGAGGACTTAAACATCGTTGTCTCCGGGGCCGGGGCGGCAGGATACGCGATCACCCGGATGCTCAAGTGCATCGGTTACAAACCCGGCCTCTGCAGCAGTGTCAACGACATCATTGTCTGCGACAGGAACGGGATCATCCACCGGCGCCGTGATGGCCTGTACGCAAACAAGTATAAGTTCATCATCAGCGAGGAGACCAACAAGACCGGCAGGACGGGATCCCTGGCCGATGCCCTGAGAGAGGCCGATGTCTGTATCGGCGTCTCTGTGCCCGGGATTATCACCCCCTCGATGATCCGTTCCATGAACAAGGACCCGATCATCTTTGCCCTTGCCCATCCGACACCGGAGATCCTTCCCGGGGACGCACTCCAGGCGGGTGCAGCAATTGTCGGGACCGGCCGGAATGATTATCCCAACCAGATCAATTATGCACTCGCATTTCCCGGGATCTTCCGGGGCGCACTCGATGCCCGGGCAACCCGGATCTCAGATGAGATGAAAGTCGCGGCGGCCCACGCACTTGCAGACTTTGTCAAGCGCCCCCGCCATGACCGGATCCTCCCGGCCATTCTGAACCGTCGCGTTGTCTCTGCGGTAGCAGAGGCGGTCCGGAACGCTGCCGTGGAAAGCGGCTGCGCACGGGATATCGGTTAAACGATCAGGAAGAGGGCCGGTCCTGCTGCAATACCTGGCACACATTTCCCATGAGAAAATGATGCCGCAGGAGATCGTCAATAAAACGGGCACTCCGCTCACGCGCGACAATCGGTTTCCAGCAGATACCACAATCAGTATCCCACAGGACAAGCCCTTCAGCCGGAGCAGGTGAGAGGGCTTTTTCCGGCTCCGCAGTAAGGAGATGGTCAATGAGATCCACGTCCTCCTCTCCTTCACCGATGCGGAGCAAAGCAGTTGCCATGCAGCGCACCTGGTGCCAGAGGAAACTTTCTGCAGTTACCTCAAGGCAGACAAAACCTCCTTCTTCCAGCACCCGTGCAGAATAGACCGTCCGGCACGGGTTCCTCCCGTCCATTCGGGCAAAGCTGGAGAAGTTGTGGCTACCGACAAACCGCGCCGCTGCGTGTGCCATTGCATCAATGCAGGGTGGGGCACGGGAAAAGAAATACCGGTATGTGCGTTTCTTTGCATCATACCGCGGGTGGAAGGTTGGGGACACTTCCGCATATGCCGTGCACCAGCAGTCGGGAGGCAGTTGCAGGTTGATCGTGGCGACTGCCCGCTCCGGTACATCCGTTGAAAACGCCGCTACCTGCCCGATTGCGTGAACCCCCCGATCGGTTCTGCCGGCGAACAGGAAGCCGGCATCCCGCCAATCCGAGAAGAGGCTGAGCCGCTGGCAGGCGGCAACGAACTCTCCCTCAACAGTCCGCTCGGAGACCTGCATCTGCGATCCGAAGAACCGGCTGCCAAGATAGGAGACCCGGAACGCAAGCCTTACCGGAGCTGGATGTGACGGGTGATCCGCTTGATCTTTCTCCATGTGTTGTTGATTGACTGGCGCGTGTACGTGCGCAGCGGCGTTTTCCTGCCGCCATAGGATACTCTTCCGGCCCGGATTGCATCGAGGATGGCAGGGACATTCTTTTCCGCGTCAACATAGGTCCGGCCAAACCCGACGAACTTTGCGTTGTGGGCATCGCTGCCTCCGACACACGGCTTGCCGAGACGCTTTGCAATCCTGGCCGCCTTTTTGTTTGCCGAGCCCACAATATACCGGCTGTTGAAGACCTCGACAGCATCGACAACGTTCATCCCCACTTTCTTCCGGCGGGCAACCCCGTGGCGCCAGACATGGTACGGGTGGGGGAGGATGGCAAGAGCGTTCATCTCCCGTGCAATCCGCACCGTTGTCACAACATCAAGACCTGCGGGGATGACCTCGGTGACACCCAGCACGAGAAGATGGCCCTGTTTTGTGGAGACCTCGATACCGGGAATGACAAGAACGGGAGACGGGATCGTGAGGGCTTTCTTCGCCCCTTCGACAGAGTCATGGTCCGTGATGGCGATCGCGTCGAGCCCCTCTGCTGCTGCCTGCCGGAGGATCTCCTCGACACTGCTCTCCCCGTCCCTGGAATAACTGGTATGCACGTGCAGATCGCAGGCTAGCATCTGATCATAGTGTTTTTATCTCTCTGGTATTAAGGGAACTTATGCGCATCCTCCTCCCTACCGGCTCCGCCACCGAAGAGATGGTCCGCCAGGCAGCCGCCGGGTGTGACGCAGACGTCATCGTTACCGGGGAGATCGCGTCCTTTCTGACACCGCACCAGATTAAGGTGATCCTGCAAAAGAAAAAATACGATATGGTGATCGTTTCCGGGATGAGTACGGCTTCATTCGAGCAGGTCGAGCGTGAAACCGGGGTCCCGGTATACCGTGGGCCGCGTCATGCGGCAGACCTTTCGCTGATCCTCCCCCTCATCGAAAAAAACTCCCTTTCAAAGACTGTTCCCGCAGACGATTTCCTTGCTTCGCAGAAGGCAAACGAGGCAAAGGCCCATGTTGAAGCAAGTGAGCGGGAGGCTGAATGCGATTTCATCATCCGAGGCGTGAAAATTGGCGGTGAATCGCGGATGAAGGTCCTTGCCGAGATCATGGACGCCCACCGATGCGATACTATATGTGAGCGGGTTGGGCAGTTCTTTGAATCAGGGGCGGATATTGTTGACCTGGGATTCGGATTCGATGCAACACCGGAAGATGTCACCCGGGTCTTCTCAGAACTCGACGGGATCGATCGTCCTCTTGCAGCGGACACGCAGATCCCCGCGTTAATAAGGGCGGCTCTTATCCGGGCCGATCTCATTCTCAGCCTGCAGGAGGAGAACATCCCAAAGGTCGGCAGGGAGGTGGCAGAGGCCGGGGCAGCAGCAGTGATTGTTCCGGGGGCGAGCACGCTAACAAAGAACATCACACTGGCAAAACGGGAGGGAGTCCGGTGCATCATTGCCGATCCCCTTCTCCAGCCGGCCGGGTCCGGGCTGGTCTCCTCGCTGAAGAATTTCCAGAGGGGGTGTCATCCCCTTTTCTTCGGTGCCGGCAATGTCGCCGAGCTCATCGACGCCGACTCCCCCGGTATCAATGCCCTCCTCGCGGGGATGGCGATGGAGGTGGGGACAGCAGTGATCTTCACCAGCGAGCACTCAGATAAAACCCGGGGATCCGTTCGCGAAATGCGCAGGGCAACGGAGATGATGGCCCTTGCCCGCGAACGGCCCTACCCGAAGGATCTCGGCATCGACCTCCTCCTCTTAAAGGAGAAGCGGCGCCGGCGCGAGCCCCCCTTGAACTATGAAACTATCACCAGCGCTCAGAGCATGCCGGATGAGATCGAGTACGATCCGAACGGGAATTTCCGGATCGGCATCGAGGGTGACCGGATTGTTGCAGTTATCCATGGGAAGGCGGTGCAGGGCACGCGCTGGCAGGATGTTTTGCACACCATCCTTTCGCAGGGAGATGTCTCTCTTCTCGATCATGCCGGTTACCTGGGCCGGGAACTCTACAAGGCGGAACTGGCAATACGGTACGGGCGCAGTTTCGAGCAGGACGGGGAATTCTGATCAAGGATCCAACGCTTTATCTCCCGAAAAGGGCACCTGTACAGCATGGCAGCACAGGCTCGCGCATCCCACATTCTTGTCAAGACGGAAGAACAGGCAAAACAGATCATGAAACGCCTCTCTGATGGAGAGGAGTTCGACAAGGTCGCCCGCAGGTTCTCTTCCTGCCCTTCGGGTAAGAAAGGTGGAGACCTTGGCTGGTTTGGCAAGGGCATGATGGTCCCTGAGTTCGAGAAGGTCGCATTCGAGGAAGAGGTCGGCAAGGTCGTCGGGCCGATCAAGACCCAGTTCGGGTTCCATGTCATCAAGGTGACCGGGAAGAAGTAATCCCCGAAGGGGAAATCCATCTATGGATACTGTAAAATTTTTTTTAGGCATCGGACTCGCTGTCGTGATCGTCTTTGCCGGCGTATCTGCATACTCCCATTTTATCAGGTCCGTTCCGGCTCCGGTTCCAGCTGACCATGACACCCTCTATCAGGTCTCGACAATCGATGCACTCATGCTTGGAGTGTATGATGGAGTCAGGCCAATCAGAGACCTGAAGAGCCGCGGGGATTTCGGGATAGGAACCTTCGATGCTCTCGATGGTGAGATGATCGTCCTGGATGGTGTCGTGTACCAGGCAAAGGCAGACGGCACGATCCTCAGCGTGCCGGACAACCTGACCACACCATTTGCCACGGTCACGTATTTCCAGGCCGACCAGAATATCACCACGAAAAATCCGATGAACCTCTCGGTTTTCGCAACGTCGATGGAAGAGCAGCTCCCGACCGGAAACATGATCTATGCGGTCCGGATGCACTGCACATTCCCTTTCATGAAGGTGCGCTCGGTCCCAGCCCAGCAGGAGCCCTACCCGGTCCTCTCTGAGGCGGTAAAGAACCAGTCCGCATATATCTTTTCCGGAACAACGGGGACTGTCGTAGGCTTTTATACCCCGGTCTTCTTCAAGGGCGTGAATGTCCCCGGTTTCCATCTCCACTACCTGAGTGACGACAGGACAGCAGGAGGCCATATCCTCGACTTCACTCTGCCTGCAGACACAGAGGTCGAATACGATATTACCCCGGGATTTACCATGGCCCTTCCCACGAGCGGGGATTTCACCGGTGCAGACCTTTCAGGCGACCTGAGTTCTGACCTCGCAAAGGTCGAGAAATAACACCTTTTTCATGACAGTATATTTGAGCAAGCGGGACCAATAATTCCGGTATATCCGGCATCAGCGAAGCCGGACGGGGCAGAGACATGAACATCCGTGGAATCCGGCAGGACCTCCTTTCCCTCCTTCTCCAGATGGGGCGCGAGAATCACCCGAACGAGTTTGCGGGCATCATCCGCGAGCAGGACGGGATCATGGAGGAGCTGAACCTGTTGCCCGGGACAATCGGGCGCGAGGACTCTGCCTCCGTTTTTTATGATATGATGCCGCTCGATACCCATGTTGCCGGCAGCGCCCACAGCCATCCCAATGGCGTAATCCTCCCTTCTGACGCCGATCTCAGCTTCTTCCCGCGGACCGGGCGGTACCACCTGATCATCGGCTATCCCTACCGGAAGAACAACTGGCGATGTTTTACTGCCAACGGTGAACCCCACGATCTGGAGGTGATCCCATGACCGGGCGCCGGATAGTTGCCACCGGGACGTTCGATATCCTCCACCCGGGGCATCTCTATTACCTGAAAGAGTCGAAAAAACTCGGCGATGAACTCTGGGTCATCGTTGCCCGGGACTCGAATGTAAAACATAAGCCCCGCCCGGTCATCCCGGAAGAGCACAGGCTTGCCATGGTCGCGGCATTAAAACCGGTCGACCACGCGATCCTCGGGGACAAAATTGACATGTTCCGGCCCATTGAAGAGATTCGGCCAGAGATCATCACCATCGGGTTCAACCAGCTCTTCAATGAACAAAAACTGGAAGACCAGCTCCGGGCAAGGAGCATCGCCTCCCGGATTGTCCGCATCGGGAAATATGCCGATGGCGACCTCTGCAGTTCGCGGCTGGTCGTCCAGCGCATCCTCGACAAGCGGTGCCACGACCTGCACCACCCGGAGCACAAAGATCATTGATCCACAAGGAACAATTTTCCAGCCTCTCCAGCCGGAACCCTTATCGCTTCCGGCCATAATCCTACACGTACCAGGAGTCTTGTGGTATGGAACGGAGCGTGCAGGAAGAGATCGATTACCTGAAAGCAATTTTTGCTGAAAAAGGGGTGAGAGCAGAAGAGATTGCCCCGGGAGACATCGTGGTTTCCCAATGGGTCCGGTTCAAGTGCCGGTATGGGTGCAAGGGCTATGGCAAGCATTTCGGCTGTCCGCCGTATGCCCCTTCACCGGATGAGACGCGGCGCATGGTGAACGAATACTCTATCGGGCTCCTCCTCTGGTTCGAGGGGGTGCCAGGCCATGGGGAGTTTGGCCCGGATGATATCCCCGATGATTTCCACCCGTGGTATGCTGATCTCATCCGCTGGGTGAACGGGACCGTGCACGAGCTGGAGAAGACGGCTTTCTACGACGGGTTTTACAAGGCGTTCGGGTTCGGTGGCTATCCCTGCATCTGGTGCGAGCACCAGCACTGCGTGGCGGAGGAGTCCGAGGGGATCGTGGACGAAAGCCTCCGGAGAAAATGCCGCCATATGGACCTTGTCCGCCCCAGCATGGAAGCGGCAGGCATCGACGTCTTTGCCACCGCCAGGAATATTGGCTGGAAGCTCTCAACCATCCCGTGCAAAAACAGGGAATACGGGAAGATCGTCCACTCCCGTATCACCTCGGTGGGCCTCGTCCTGATCGAATAACTGCTACCTGCTGCTGTGGGGCCGGTGCATGAGGGCTTTTCTCCGGTTGTGATGGGTGAGCCCGCGCCGCATCCAGGTACTGTATTTTGCGGTGAACGCACCGACAATGGTCGTGAAGATTACCAGTGCGGCAATGACCGTCCCGACAACCGCCGACCCGTACAGCACAGCAAGGGCGATGGAAAACTCGCCACGGCTGATGGTATTTGCCCAGATCTCAAGCCCTGACATGGCAGAACCGTAAATCGTGATCCCGATGAGCATACCGGAGATGAATTTGCTCACCACAGCAAGGAGACAGAGGATCAGGATACTGAACAGGTCTGTTCCCGCGGTGAAATTGATCGTTACCCCGAAGAAGACAAAGAACATGACCAGAAAGACATCCTTGAACGGGCGGGCATGCTGCTCGAACGCCTCCGGGTCTGTTGTGGCGAGGGCGGCACCAAGGGCGATCACCATCATACTGTCAGGGACACCGAACACGATCGCGAGGGCGGCCGTGGTGAGGACTGCGGCAAAGGTGAAGAGGATGGGGGTCTCGTCGTCGCGGTCGAGAATCGAGACAAGGAATTCCTTGCCATAGTGGGCGATGGCATACATCACACCGAGGGCCAGCACAATCTTGAGGAAGAAGTACAGGAGGTCCTTGTTCCCTGACGAAAGGAGGGCGATGATCGCAATCAGGACAATGTCCTCAAAGACCTCCAGCCAGATGATCAGCTCGGCCTCTTTCATCATCAGTTTCCGGTTCTCGATAAGCGTTGTGATGACGATAGCCGTGCTGGTGATGTAGAACGCCGTGCCGATGATGAAGGACTCAAGCAGCGTGAACCCGAGGAGATAGGCGGCGGTAAACCCAATCCCCATGTCAACGATAAGGCCGATAATGCCTGCTGTAAGTAGCTTGGAAGGATCAGCTATCATCCGGTCTAGCTTCAGGCCAAGGCCCATGAAGAAGAGGAGGAAGAGCAGGCCGATCTCCGAGAAGAACTGGCTGATCTCGTCCGACTGGACAATGCCCAGCCCGGCCTTCCCGAGCACAATCCCGGCAAGGATATAGAACGGGATAGCCGGGACCGAGAGATATTTGGAAATAAGCGCAAGCACCAGACAGACGAAGAGCGCGATGATGAAGCCTTCCATTACTTCACCAGTATTTCACTCTCAAATTTTTTAATCTGGTCGCTTTCGCCAATAACCAGTGCCGCATCGCCCTCCTCAAAGGCAAACGATGGCGGCGGATTGATGATGTTCTTGTCCTGACGGCAGACCGCAATCACGGTTGCGCCGGTCTTTGCGCGGATCTGGAGGTCTTCGATCGTCTTTCCTGCATTCATCTTGGGAATGTAGAACGTATGGATGGTGACCCGGAGATCGGCAAGCGCCGAGAACGCTATCTCCACGCTCTCCTGGTCGGCTTCGATAATTGCCCCGGTGAGAATATTACCCAGGCGCCGGGCCTCAACAGGGGTCATCTCGGCTGCACTGGAGGCCTGGCAGCCCTTCTGGAGCGTGTACATCTGGATTGTCCCCGTCGAGGTAAAGAAGATTGCGACGGTATCGCCCTTCTCTGTCTTGAATTCATATTTGGTTCCCACGCCGGGAAGTTTCAGCGATCGAAGCGCCATAAGACAGATTTGAGAAGGTTTCCTCAAATAATTATGGTTGTAAGAGGGGGGTGCACCGCCATCCGGCGCTGCACGAAAAAAGGAAAGTGGGGTTTTAGGTCTTGAGAGGTCGGGAGGTGCGATGCACGAAGTTACTCTGGCATCTGACATGTGAGGGGTCTTTCGCCCTCCCCACATACCCTGTTGAAAGACCGGGGGTATAAATCCCGGAGAGGGCGGGGTGAAAGTGAACGCTGCATGCGGTTGCCCAGGGTAGCCGGGGGAAGACAAACAACCATTTAACCCGCCCTGCCGGACACTGATCCATGGATCGGGCAGGGCATGTCCATATCATAAGCGCCGGAGAGAAGATACAGGTCGCGTATCCCGCACTAATCCGAAAACTCCCGACCATCTCCCGGACTATTGTGTTTACCGACAGCACCATTCATGAGGGATCGGTGGACCCGGAAACGGAGAGGCACCGGCTCGCGGTCCGGAATGCGGTCGCAGCGGTACAGGAGATCGCTGCATCGCTCTCGATACCCGTTTCCCGCGAGCTGATTTTTCCACCGTCATATGGGTCGGTCCGGTCAGCGCTTACAAGGATACAGCGGGAGAACCCGGATGCACGGTTCATGTTTGACCTGTCGGGAGGGTCAAAAGAACTCTGCATGGCGCTTTTTGCCTTTGCGCCCTGGCTCGGCGGGATGGTCTACTCTCCTTTGACGAAAAAACCGCACGCCACGTACCGCTGCCGGATCACTCGGTAAGTTCCCTGCTTTCCAGTCCCAATCACCAGATGATCCTCGCGATTCTCCTCAACCGGAAGATGATGGGAAAGGACCCTGCAAAGGGAGCGGCTTTTGCAGGCCCTGAAGTGTGGGTGCCCCGGTAGTACCTGTACGGGCAGCTCTTCTCGTCCTATGTGCCAACCCGGACAAAGAAGGCAGAACCGGGGGGTGCTTCCGGACCGGCCATCCATGAGAGAAAAGGCCGGGTGCCGGGCTTGTCGAGGAGGAATTCTCTGTGGACAGCCGGAAAGAGAAGAGCTACCGGATTACGGAAGCCGGGGAGACTGCCTTCCGGTTCTTTTCCGATCCTGCAACCGGTTCACTGGTCAGGAGCATGCTGGAGGGGGCTTGATTAGGACCCGGGATCGTTTTTCCAAACGCGTTGGACACCATTTTTTGGGTGAAGACCCTGCTGAAAATTTTTTCATCGCGATCATGAGGTGTTAGTTGATGAGGCTACAATCGGATAATTAACCTACAATCTGCATGTACATGCTACAAAACTTTTGGATCTCCGGCGTGATGGTGCAACCTATGAAGCCAAGGGGTGGTTGAAAAATTTTAGGCAGGGGGCAAGGGGGCGATTGAAAATTTTTTTTCGCACGAGCGATCGCGTTTTTTTTATGCGAGCCGGATCCGGGTTTTCATGCAAAATTCTCAGCTCAATTATGATACTTTTTTCACCAGCACGGATGATAAATAATGATAGATCTCAAGACCGCGTATTGCGCTCTCCGATCATTCACAACCACCTGCAGGAGTTGGACACCATCCCAGAAATACCCAAAGAAGAATACATCCTGAAGTGCACATCAGCCTGTGCCGGGTGCAGCGATTCGCTCTCCCTCCGGTACGTGCTCAAGGCAGCAGGACCGGATACGGTCCTCGTTGTGCCGGCATGCTGCACGAGCGTCATCCAGGGCATCTACCCTAACACAGCCTTCAACGTTCCTGTCTACAACATCGCGTTCGGTGCTGCTGCTGCGTGCGCCTCGGGCATGAGCAACGCGTTCCGGGCAGCCGGGAAAAAGACCAACGTCATTGTCTATGCCGGTGACGGCGGGACGCTCGATATCGGTATCCAGGCGATGTCCGGAGCGTTCGAGCGGGGCACGGACTTCCTCTATATCTGTTATGATAACGAGGCGTACGGCAACACCGGTATGCAGCGTTCGAGCGGTACGCCGCTCGGGGCACGGACTACCACAACCCCGGCAGGGAAAACCGATGCCAAAAAGGACATCGATGCCATCGCCGCCGCGCATGATCTGCCCTACCAGGCTACGGCCTGCGCAGCTTACCCGCAGGACCTGTTCAAAAAAGTACAGAAAGCCCTCGCGATCCGGGGCCCGTCATTCATCCATATCCTCGCCCCCTGCCCGCCCGGGTGGCGCTACTCAACAGAGAAGAGCGTTGAGATGGGCAAGCTCGCAGTAAAGTCAGGTATGTGGGTGCTGTACGAGCGTGAGTACGGGAAACTCACCATCGGCCCGCAGTCGAAGGTGGCAATGAAAAAGCCCATACCGCTTGAGGATTACCTCAAGCCGCAGGGCCGGTTCAAGGGCATTGATCCCAAGACGGTTGATATCCTGAAACAGCGTATTGCAAAGAACTTTGCAAAGCTGGCTGCAGAGGAGGCGACGCCATGAAGAAGATCGCCACCGGCAACAAGGCAGTTGCAGAAGCCGTAAAGCAGGCCGCACCAACGGTTGTTGCCGCCTACCCGATCACCCCGCAGACCGAGGTCGTTGAACAGGTTGCCGAATTTGTCTCCAGCGGGGAGATGAAGAGCCGCTACATCGCAGTCGAAAGCGAGCATTCGGCAATGGCTGCCTGTATCGGTGCGAGCATCACGGGGATCCGCACCTTTACCGCAACGAGTTCCCATGGTCTCCTCTACATGCACGAGATGACCAACTGGGCTGCGGGCGCCCGGCTCCCCATTGTGATGGCAAACATCAACCGTTCGCTCGGCCCCGGCTGGAACATCTGGGCAGAGCATACCGATGCCCTGCAGGAACGGGACACCGGCTGGCTGCAGGTCTATGTCAGCACCGTGCAGGAAGCCTACGATGCCACGCTGATGGCATTCCGGATTGCGGAGCATAACGATATCCTTCTCCCCGTGATGGTGAACCTTGACGGGTTCCTCCTCTCCCACATCATGCAGCCGCTGGACACCGTTGACCTTGGGGATTTCATCCCCCCCATCCACCTCCCGCATGCAATCGATGTAAAGAACCCGGCTGGCTATGGCTGCCTTACCGGCCCTGACCAGCAGTTCCGGTTCCGCTGGGACATCGAGCGGTCGATCCGTGACTCGGTGAAGGTGATCGAGGAGACCGAGAAGGAATTTGCAAAGCGGTTCGGCCGGAAGTATGGCTTCACGGAAGACTACCGGTGTGCGGATGCAGAGGTCGTGATCGTGGCCATAGGTACGCTCGGAAAGGAGGCAGAAGTGGCAGTCGACATTCTCCGGAACGATGGGATAAAGGCCGGGTCCATGCGCCTGCGCTGGCTCCGCCCGTTCCCGGAGCTTGACCTCAAAGGGAAGCAGGTCGTTGTCATCGACCGCGACTACTCGTTCGGGCGCGGGGGGATCCTCGCAACCGAGATCGTGGCACAGACAAGAGAGCCGGTCTTCAGCGTGATTGCCGGTATCGGCGGACAGGAAGTTACCTATGAAGACATTGCCGGGTTTGTCCGCAACCGACGCATAGGAGAAGAGTTCTGGTTCGGGGTGACCAGCAATGTTTGAGATCCGCATCCATTCCCGGGGCGGGCAGGGCGGTGTTACCGCAGCCCGGCTCCTCGCCCTTGCAGCGATCCACGATGGCAAGTACGCAACGGCAGCACCGTTCTATGGGGCCGAGCGCAGGGGCGCACCGATCGTCTCGTTTGTCCGGATCGATGACAAGCCAATCCGGATCTACAGCCAGATCAAAAAGCCTGACATGGTAATCGTGCTTGATGCAAGCGTCATGGACGTGGTCGATGTGCTGCAGGGCCTGAAGAACGGGGGAAAGGTCCTGGTCAACAGCCAGCAGAAGAAAGACTTCCCCGGGTTCTCGTCAAGCAATGTCGACCTTACCGGCATCGCCTTACGGGAGAACCTTGTGGTCTCCGGAAGCCCCATCCTCAATACACCGGTGATCGGTGCCCTTGCAAAACAGGGCCTGGTCTCCGCGGAGTCCGCAAAGAAAGCCATCAAGGAGATGTTCTCCGATGAGCGGAACGTGAAAGCTGCCGAGGCAGCATACCAGGAGATGAGCGCATGACCCCCTCACAGACACGTGAGCGCCTCGCAATCAACAGGCCGGTCCCAGGAGCAGCCGGCAAGACCGGGACGTGGCGGGTCTTCCGGCCGGTTGTCGATAAGGAGAAGTGCAATGCCTGCGGGCTCTGCCAAACCTACTGCCCGGACGGCGCGATTGATGAAGAACTTATGATCGACCTGGACTTCTGCAAGGGCTGTGGTATCTGTGCCAACGAATGCCCGAAGAAGGCCATCACCATGGTCAGGGAAGAAAAGTAACTTTTTTTGCGCCGGTAAGGCACGTATACCGCCGGTTTTACAGGCCTTTTTCTTCAGCGCCTGCCATGAACTCGAGATCGAACTTATAGAAATGCGTAAACCGGCAGTTTCGGCACCGGACCGTGAGGATGCGCGAACTGACGAAGATATCATGGGGACCGGTAACGTGGCAGTTCCGGCATGTCGCATCCTGCACAAGTTCCCAGACCGGATACTTCAATCCCTTGCCCAGTTTTCCGGAGGGATCAACAGCTTCGATCCGGGGGATGAAGACCCGTGTCGCACCGCAATGATCGCAGACCACCTGTGCCTGGTACGGCACCGCGGTAATGATCTGGTCTGCTATTTCCCTGCAATGATAACAGTCTGTCCGATATTTCGTTGAGATGAACCGGTCGCTCATGAGAGATACTGGATCCGTCCGGGTTCATTAACCTGTTGAACATTCTCTGCGGTTCTTTGAGAAGAAATCTTCCTTGCGGGAGCCGATCCCGAAAGTAAACGGCTCCATGCAGTCCCCAGTCCCGTGATTACCCCAAAGCAAAGAGAAACGCAGGATTTCCCGGTTAAAAGAAAAATTGTGCTCCTAACAGAAAAAGAACGGAGATCTGATAAGTAAATTTAATCATAGGGAGAAATAAAACTACATATCATGAAGAAAATCCTTGGATTTCTTATTCTGGTTATCGCCCTTGTCGCGGCCAGCGGATGCACCCTGCCGCAATCGACAGCCCCGGTAACGACAACCGTTGCAACCGAAATACCAACCGCAGTTCCGACGGTGATTGAGACAACTGTTGAGGCGACGCCCGTTGCCACGACAGAACCTGCCGTTGTCGAAACCACACCTGCCGCCACCACAGCCATACCGGCCGCCACGGAAACCACTGCTGAAGTAACGGCAACGAAGACCGCAATTGTGACCGCCGGAATGACCCCGTCCACCAAGGTCACCGTGATCCACATTGCAAACGATTCCTTCACTCCCTCTACGCTGATGGTCCTCCCCGGGACACGGATTACCTGGGTCAACTCTGATAATAAAGTCCACTCGGTCAAGGCAGTCGGTGCCATTGCAGGGAAGTTCAACTCCATGGATATCACACCCACCGCCCAGTGGGGCTATGACTTTGGCGAGAACGAAGGCACCTTTGAGTATGCCGACGGCTACAACCTGAACGTGACCGGTGTCATCATCGTTAAGAAGGGCGAGTCCTTCTACGGCATGGGTACCCCGACAACCTATATGACCAGCAACGCAACCTGGTAAGACACCACTTTTTTTCTTTTTACGCCTCTGACCTGATCTGAGGATGGGCGCAGGAGAAAGTTCATAGATAATCCGAAGACATTGCCGTGAAAAACACGAAATGATGTAATGATGGGGGCTGATGTCCCCATACCCCCGGTTGTGATGAACGGCCGCCGAAGTCGAAGAACGCTTCACCGTCTTCTCCCATCTCATCCCCACGCGATTCGATGTCCCGTGAGGGGCCCTGAGGCGGGGAATCCTCACTCATATTCATAGCGCATGGATTTTTGATCGTTCCGGTGTGAACCGGATCGTTCATGCACGCTTCTACAGAGTGAATTTTTTATTGATAAACGAGGCAAGTGGTTCGGTGACTTGGAATACTGTTGCACTCCGGATCATGTGCTGCCAGTCACGTGTCAGTCTGGTAGAATACGGACTAAATGCGGCAAAGAAAAACAGCTGGATAATTCAGACGGAAACTATCTAAAAAAGGGGTATCGGGTTTAGAAATCGCCGCCCATGCCGGGAGGCATACCGCCCATGCCACCCATGCCGCCCGGGGGCATGCCGCCTGCGGGCTCGGGGGACTTGGACGAGGCGATGACATCGTCAATGCGCAGGATCATGACCGCTGCTTCTGCTGCGGATGAGATTGCCTGGGTCTTGACGCGGAGGGGCTCGACTACACCGGCTGCCTTCATGTCGACTGCCTTGCCTTCGAACACATTCAGTCCGTAGGTCTTCTTGCCCTTCTCGTGGGATGCACGGATCTCGACCAGCATGTCGATGGGGTCGAGACCTGCGTTCTCCGCAAGGGTGCGAGGGATGATCTCGAGTGCGGCTGCAAAGGCCTCGATGGCGAGCTGCTCCTTGCCGCCAACGGTTGCTGCGTACTCGCGGAGACGGAGCGAGAGCTCGGTCTCGGGTGCACCGCCACCGGCAACGACCTTCTTGTCCTCGACAACGACACCGACAACGCGGAGTGCGTCATGGATGGCGCGCTCGAGCTCGTCGACAACGTGCTCCGTGCCGCCCTTGACGATGATGGAAACCGCCTTCGGGTTCTTGCACTGCTCGACAAAGGTCATCTCTTCGCCGCCGACCTTACGCTCCTCGACAAGTCCGGCCTTGCCAAGCTCTTCCTTGCTGATGGCGTCGATAGACGAAACAAGGGTTGCACCGGTTGCCCGGACCAGCTTCTCCATATCACTCTTCTTGACACGGCGGGTGGCAAAGATGCCTGCCTTTGCCAGGTAGTGCTGGGCGATGTCATCGATACCCTTCTGGCAGAAGAGGACGTTTGCGCCGCTTGCAACGATCTTGTCGACAATGCCCTTGACCATCCGCTCTTCCTCATCGAGGAATGCCTGGAGCTGGTCGGGGGAGGTGATGGCGATCTCGGCGTCGACTTCGGTCTTCTTGAACTCGACAGCTGCGTTGAGGAGGAGGATCTTTGCATTGGTGACCTTCTTGGGCATCGCGGGGTGGACGCGCTCCTTGTCAATGAGAACGCCCTCTACGATCTCGGAGTCCTCAATGGATCCGCCGTTCTTCTTCTCGACCTTGATGTTCTCGATGTCTACGCTGCCATCGTCGTCAGCCACCATGGTGACTGCCCTGACGACGAGATCGCAGAGCTTCTCCTTGCTCGCCTCTGCGCTCTTGCCGGTCATAGCAGTCCCGGCAATGTTCTTCAAGAGTGCCTTGTCGGTTGGCTTGACATCGATGGCGATATCTTTCAAGAATGCCTGGGCCTTCTCTGCAGCCATGCGGTACCCGTGGGTGATAACGGTCGGGTGGACATCCTGTTCGAGGAGTTCCTCGGCCTTCTTTAAGAGTTCGCCGCCGATGACGACTGCGGAGGTGGTTCCGTCTCCGACCTCATCGTCCTGGGTCTTTGCGACCTCGACCATCATCTTTGCGGCCGGGTGCTCGATGTCCATTTCCTTGAGGATCGTGACACCGTCGTTCGTGATCACGACATCGCCGATCGTGTCGACGAGCATCTTGTCCATACCCTTGGGACCGAGCGTGGTCCTGACTGCAGCTGCCACTGCCTTTGCAGCGGTGATGTTCATACCCTGGGCGTCGCGACCGCGGGTCCGGGTGCTGCCTTCCTTGAGAATAAGAATCGGTTGTCCTCCAAGTTGCTGTGACATTAAAATCACCACGTTTTGCACTAGATTTAGCACTAAAATTGGTTTGTGGTTCTATATAAAGTTTGTTGAAAAATCATTCACCGAGCATGTCGAGGAGCTCGAAGCCGTCCTCTACCCGGTGGAGGCGCTTTTCACTGATCACAAGCGTCCGGCCGATCTTCTTCTCCTTTGCGGAGTCGGTGATGACGCACATCGCGTGCTTCTTTGCGATCTGCGACAGGTTACCGATCAGGGCAGCCCGCTTGACAACCTTCTGTGCCGGACCATAGCCGGTGAGGATCGTGTGCTTGTCAAAGGTGAGGAGCGCCTGGAAGGGTGCACCGTGCAGCGTATGGAACGAGATCCCGATCTGCTGCAGGAACTCCATCGGGCTCTGCAGGTGATCGTCGGACTCCTTCTTCTCCGATTCCATTGCCGGGGGCGGAGGTTCATGCCGGATCAGGTCGATTGCTTCGACAACTCCTGTGTCAAAGAACTCCTCGATCCGGATCGCGACATCGAGCGTGGTCCCCATCCCGCTCTCGTACTTGCTGATGGTCCGCCGCGAAACCCCGAGAACATTGCCGAGATCGCCAAGCGACATGTTCTGCTTCTCGCGGAGATCCTTGAGTGCATCCCCATTGATATTGACATACAGGCCGCCAGGTGATGCATAGACAAGCGGGGGGATCTTCTCCACAAAATAATCGTAGAGTGTTGCGGGGCTGATCGCGTAAATTCCGTACCGGACATACACAGCCCCCCGTTCCAGCTCGGCATCGCGGGCGCGCTCACCGACAATGAGCGGTATCCCACCTAGGAGCCGGGAGATGAGCTCAAGATCAAAGGCCATCTCCTCGCTCACGGAATCAATGTGGGAGACCACCTTGATGACAAGCAGCGTCCCGTCATTGCGCGCGATAAGGTCGAAACTCCGCGGGCGGAGCGTGAAACGCTCGGAAACATCGAAGCCGGCCGTGATCATTACACTGGTGACCAGCTGGAGCTGGCGGTCCTGGGACATGTGGATACAAATGGATTAAGCGCTCCCATATATTAATATAGACATGCTGATCGGGATTGATGACACGGACTCGCCGCAGGGTATGTGCACGACATACCTCGGGGCCGTGCTCGTCCGCAGGCTGATCCGGGAATACATGCAGGTGCGCGAGGCGCGGCTCGTCCGGCTCAACCCGAATGTCACGTTCAAGACGCGGGGCAATGCCGCGGTCATGCTTGATGTTATTGGGGACCCTGGCACCGCATTCCGGATTGCCTGCGATCTTGTTGAGGAACTTGCCGACCAGTCCTGCGAGAACACCAATCCCGGCCTTGTCGTCACGGAAGATAAACCCGGTGCGGCCTTCTACCAGAAAGCCGTGACAGATTTTTGTACTCTTGATGAAGCGGTTGCTGTTCTGGAGAAATCAAGCGCCCGGTACCGTGGCTGGAAAAACCGGCGCGGGCTCATCGGGGCAACGGCAGCCGTGGCAAGCGAGCTGCCGGACCGGACCTCCGAGATCCTTGTGTACCGGCAGGAAGAGCGGTTCGGCACACCCCGATCTGTCGACCGTCAGAGCCTGTACAAGGCCGAGGCCGCGACATTCCCGCATACCTGGGACACGGTCGACACAGAAAACGATGTCGTGGTCTGCGTCCCACATACGCCGGATCCGGTCCTTTTCGGGATCCGGGGCGAGAGCGCACACTGGGTGATGGCCTCCCGGCAGATGATCCGGTCAGAACCTCTGGCACTCGAACAGATCTGGGTGACCAACCAGGGCACCGATGCCCACCTGCTTGATGCAGACATCGCTTCCTTGAGGGAAGGGCTCTCGTACCGTGTCCGCGGCACGGTTGCGGATTGCCCAAAAACCGGGACTGGCGGGCATGTCTCGTTCACGATAGGTGACGAGGCTCACCAGGTGCGGTGCATGGCGTACGAACCCACCAAGAACTTCCGCCAGGTTATCCGCGAGCTCCGGCCGGGTGATACGATCCTTGCGTGCGGGAGTTTCAAGAAGGGGAGTATCAACCTGGAAAAGATCCACGTGATTGCCCTGAATGCCATAACGAGCGTCCGCCCCCCGCTCTGCACGGCATGCAACAAGCGGATGACCAGCGATGGCAGGAGGAAGGGCTGGAAATGCAAAAAGTGCGGGGCACGGGCTGACGAACCGGAGTTACAGAAAATTCCCCGCACACTGAATACCGGGTGGTATGAAGTACCGCCAACAGCACGCAGGCACCTTGCCCGGCCCCTCTGCCGGGGAACTCCGTTCGGGTAACCGCGCCCGGCGGACCCGGGGGACTGCAGGGTATGGTGTACCACGGCAATCTTTTTCTATCTTCGTACTCTTCTGTAGATTATCAATAACTCACGGTCATTGTAATGATCTCTGTCCTCTATGTTGACGATGAACGGGACCTTCTTGAAGTGACAAAACTCTTCCTCGAACTGGGAGGCGATATAACCGTCACAACAATGCTTTCTGCACAGGAAGCCCTTGACCAGAATATTGGATCGTTTGATGCCATTGTCTCCGACTACCTGATGCCAGGCATGGACGGAATTGTATTCCTGAAAGCCGTGCGCCACCAGTATGGGGACATCCCGTTCATCCTCTTTACCGGCCGCGGGCGCGAAGAGGTTGTGATCGAGGCCATCAACAATGGCGCAGATTCCTACCTGCAGAAAGGTGCCGACCCGAATGCACAGTTCGCAGAACTTGCGCACCGGATCCGCCAGGCCGTAAAGAGGCAGCATGCCGAACAATCGCTCCACGAGTCAGAAAAACGCCTTGCCGATATCATCAACTTCCTTCCCGATGCCACGTTCGCAATTGACAAAACCGGTCACGTGATAGCCTGGAACCGGGCGATCGAGGAGTTAACCGGCGTTTTGTCGGAAGACATCATCGACAAAGGCGAGTACGAATATGCCATCCCGCTCTATGGGAAATGCCAGCCGATCCTCATCGACCTGATCTTCGAACCCGGTACTGTCATCCCGGATCGTTACGCAAACCTCATCCAGGAAAAAGACACGTTCATTGCCGAGACAACGCTCCCCCGCCCTGACGAGCAGACCATTACAATCATGGTCAAGGCAAGTCCTCTCTACAACCAGCAGGGCGAGATTGTCGGCGCGATTGAATCCATCCGGGATATCACGGAACTGAAGAGAGCCGAACGGGAGCTCAAAAGGAGCGAGAAGTGGTTCCGGTTCTTAATCCAGAACTCATCCGATATGATCCGGATCATCGGCCCTGACGGGCTGATCTCCTACACCACTCCCTCGACAAAGAGGATCCTCGGATACAATCCTGCCGATCTGGTAGGGAAGGACCCGTTCGAATACCTCCATCCCGACGACCGCGAACCGGTCCGTAAAGCACTTGCGGAGGCCATGCAGGAAAGGCACCAGCACACCCCGACGGAGTACCGTATCCGCCATGCCGACGGGCACTATGTTTCTGTTGAGGCGGTGGCAAACAACCTGCTGGACGTGCCGGAGATCAACGGGATCGTGATAACGGTCCGGCCGATCAGTGACCGTATGCGGGCAGAAGTGGAGATTGCACAAAGCAGAAAGGACGTTGCCGAGAGCGAAGATCAGTATAAGACACTGTTTGAAGGAGCACATGACGCCATCTTCATCGCAGACCGGAAATCCTTCCTTAACTGCAACCACAGCGCCGAAGTATTGTTTGGCTGTTCCCGGGATCTGCTCATTAACCGCACCCTTCTGGATTTTTCCCCGGAGATCCAGCCGGGTGGGCAGCAATCCCGGAAGATGGCACGGGAGAAGATTGATGCGGCCATCTCCGGCAAACCCCAGGTTTTTGAGTGGGTGCACCTCCGGCACGATCACACACCTTTCGATGCTGAAATAAGCCTTAACCGGGTTCTCATCAGGGGATCCTACTATATCCAGGGGATCGTCAGGGACATTACCGACCGCAAGAAGGCCGAAGCTGCCCTCAGGGAATCAGAGAGCAAATTCTCCACGGTCTTCGAAAAAAGCCCGGTAGCCCATACCCTGGTCTCGGTGGAGGAAGGGACATTTGTCGATGTGAATGAAGCGTTTATCCGGGGTACCGGGTACGCCCGGGAGGAGGTGAACGGGAAAACGGCAGAGGAACTGCAGCTCTTTTCCGATCCTGCCGAAAGAGAGAGGCTCACCGCCCTCCTGATGGAACAACAGGAGATTACCGGCCTGGAGGTCTCCTTCCGGACCCGGTTTGGTGAGACCCGGGCCTGCCTCTTCTCTGCCCGCCCCATCGTGATGGCGGGAAAACCCCACATCCTCTCCACGCTGGAAGATATCACAGAGCGCAAGAAGGCGGAAGAGGCACTCAAAGAGAGCGAAGAACTGTTCCGGGCAGTCTCTGAATATTCGCACAATGCCATCTGCATTGTCAATGAGCAGGGAAAGATCACCTGGGCTAATGACCAGGTCCTTGCCCTGGGGGGATACACGAGAGAGCAGATCTATGCCGCACCGTCTTTTGCCGCGTTCATTGCACCGGAATCGTCCGACTGGGTCCTTGCGAACTTCAAAAAATTCGCAGCCGGGGAGCCCTACGAGCACCATTACCAGTTCACAATCATCCGGGCTGACGGGAAGAAGCGCCTGTGCACGAAACACATGACCGACTTCTCCGATCGCCAAGGCAAACGCAACCTTGTCATCAACATGTTCGATATCACCGAGAAGGCAAAGGCCGAAGAGGCTTTGCAGGAGAGCGAGAGCAAACTCCGCAGGATCGCCGACAATGCTCCGGATATCATCTTCCGGATGTCGCTCCCTGAAGGGAAATATGAGTACATCAGCCCTGCATCGCTCGCGCTCACAGGGTACACTCCGGAGGAGTTCTACGATGATCCCGGGCTTGTCCGCACCCTCATCCACCCGTCATGGCAGGAATACTTCCGGATGCAGTGGGATGCCCTGATGACAGGCAGCGCCCCACCGAGCTACGAGTTCCAGATCATTGACCGTGCAGGAGAAATCCGCTGGTTCAACCAGAGGAACATGCTGGTGACCGGGAGCGGGGACAGGATCATCGCAATCGAGGGCATCATTACCGACATCACGCGGCAGAAGGATACTGAACGGGAACTGCGGAAGAACGAGCTGCGATCACTTGCGGTGAGCGCAAATGCCGGCTCCTGGATCTGGGAGATCGATCCCGAGGGCATCTATCGCTACTCCAGCCCCGCTGTGCTGAATATCCTGGGGTACAAGCCGGAGGAGATCGTAGGCAGGATGCATTTCTACGATCTCTTCGACCCGTCGATCCGGGAAAAACTCACCCATGAAGTGTTTGCAACCATGGAAGGGCGCGAACCGTTCCGGAACCTCGAAAACCTCAATGTCCACAAGGACGGCAGGCCGGTCCTCCTCAGGACAGGGGGCACCCCGGTCTTCGATGAGAACGGGGCCTTTGCCGGGTATTGCGGCGTTGACGTGGACATCACGGATCAGCGGGCAAAAGAGGCAGCATTCCAGGCGATTGTAAAAAGCATGGTCGGGGCGACCGGCCTCGACTCGCTCTGGCAGATCACCGAGAGCGTCAGCTCCTGGCTGGGAACGGAGTGCGCCATGGTCGGGGAAATCCTTCCTGACCAGAAGAAGATCCGGGTCCTTGCCATGGTCCTTGATGGAAAACGGATCGAGGACTTCTCGTACACGCTCGAAGGCACGCCCTGTGAGGATGTCCGGGGGAAAGGATTCTGTTGCTATCCTGACAATGCGGTCCGCCTCTTTCCCCGTGCAAAGGACATTGTTGAACTGGGCATGCGGAGTTATGCCGGCACCCCGCTCCGCGACGCCGCGGGGAATGTCTTTGGGATCCTCTGCGCACTTTCAAGGAACCCGTTGCCTGCCATCCCTTCCATGCAGGAGATCATGGAGATTATTGCCGTAAAAGCTGCAGCGGAGATAAAAAGCATGCAGATGACCCGGGCCCTGCAGGAGAGCGAACAGAAGTTCCGCTCGCTCGTGGAATACGCTCTTGAAGGGATCGTGATCACTGATTTGACCGGCACTGTCCTCTTCGCGAACAACGCTGCAGCGCAGACGCTGGAAATTCCCGGCGGGGGAGCGGCCCTCTGCAGCAGGAATGTGATGGAGTTCGTTGCCCCCGAATCACAGCCGGATGCCATGCGGGATTATACCGAGGTGGCAAACGGTCACGATTCCTATCTCGCGCAGTACAAGGTAATCACCGACAGGGGAAAGGAGATCTATGTCGAGAGCATCGGCAAGATGATCACCTACGAAGGGCGGGCTGCCGATCTCATCTCTATCAGGGAGATCACCGAGCGGAAACAGGCAGAGGACGCCTTACACCGGAGCCAGCAGATGCTCGCAGAAGCCATGGACCTTGCCCACCTGGTGAACTGGGAGTACGATGTTGCGTCTGATCTTTTTACGTTCAACGACCGGTTCTATGCCCTGTACGGCACGACCGCGGAGCGGGAAGGGGGTACCCGGATGTCCTCAGAGGCTTATGCCCGTGAGTTCGTTCACCCGGACGACCGCCACATGGTAGGTGAGGAAGTACAACGGGCACTGACAGCAACCGATCCGAAGTACTTCGCCGAGATCGAGCACCGGATTATCAGGAGGGACGGAGCAGTCCGGCACATCGTTGTAAGGATCCGGCTCGAAACGGACGCGGACGGAAAGACCGTGAGGACTCACGGGGCAAACCAGGATATCACGGATACCCGGAAGGCCGAGGAAGCGGTCCGGGAGAGCGAGGCAAAATACCGGCTCCTCGCAGAGAACGTTCACGACGTGATCTTCACGGCCGACATGAACATGCGCCTCACGTACATCTCCCCTTCGGTACAGGTACTGCGGGGCTGCAGCCCGGAAGAGTCCATGAAGGAGCCCCTCGCAAACGCCCTTACACCGGCATCCTTTGAAGTCCTGATGCGATCGCGGGAGGAAGGGCTTAACAACCTGAAGGAGGGCGGCAAGGCTCTTCCCAGCTGCACCATGGAGCTGGAATTTTACCGCAAGGACGGTTCCACGGTCTGGACCGAGACCATCATCGCCCTTGCCTTTGACAACAATAGGAAACCGGCAGGGGTTGTCGGGGTCATCCGTGACATCACCCAGAGAAAACTGGTCGAGAACGCACTCATGGAGAGCGAGGAGAAGTTCCGCTCCCTTGTCGAGACGTCTCCCGGTATCATCTGGGAGATCGACATCTCGGGAAAAATTCTCTATATCAGCCCCATGGTGAAGGAGGTGCTGGGGTACGAACCGGAGGGGCTCGTGGGAGAGAAGTTCCAGGAACTTGTACTGAAACAGCTGCGGCCGATCTTCCTTAAGATGCTGGCCACCATGGCCTCGACGTCTGCCGGACTGCTCCTCCCCTACGAAATTATTGCCCGACACCGGGACGGCAGGGACATGGTCCTTGAGATCCGGCCCTCATGGGTCACCGGTATCAACGGGAACGTGACCGGATTCCGGGGCGTTGCCTATGACACCACCCGAAGGAAGAAGGCCGAAGAGGCCCTCAAGCGGGCGAACCGGCAGCTGAACCTGCTTGGGAGCATCACCCGGCATGACCTCTTAAACAAGATCACGGTCATTCTCGGGAACCTCAAGATCGTGGAGAAGAAGTGTAAAGACCCGGATGATGAGGAGCACCTCAAAAGAATACGGTATGCCACAAGCGCGATCAAGTCCCAGATAGAATTCACCCGGGTTTACCAGAATCTTGGCACTCACGAACCGCAGTGGATCGCGCTTGACTCCGTCATGCCCCGCCCGCATGTCCCGCCATCGGTGACCATGAAGACGGAGGTGCAGGACATCGAGATCCTGGCCGACCCGATGCTGGAGAAGGTCTTCTTCAACTTAATCGACAATTCCATCCGCCACGGGGACCATGTCACGGAGATCCATGTTACCACCCGCACGTCCGGGGATGACCTCGTGATCGTCTGGGAGGACAACGGGGCGGGTATCGAAACGGAGGACAAGGAGCATATCTTCCGGCGCGGCTTTGGCAAAAACACCGGCCTTGGGATGTTCCTTGCACGGGAGATCCTCTCCTTAACAAACATCCTGATCCGGGAAACCGGCGAGCCGGGGAAGGGTGCCCGGTTCGAGATCACGGTGCCAAAGGAAATGTGGCGGATCTTCCCGGGCAGGTGATCTTTTCTTCATTACCTGGTTCAGAGAGCTAACCTGCCGGACTGTTCGCATTCCGTGACAGGCAGGGCTCCCCTCCCCGGATCCCCCGGATACGGCAATCCGAACCCGTAAAGAGCTCCGATTCCTTATTTCCGGTCCGGCATAACCGGATAGTTTTACCACTTTTTGTTGGGAGTTTTTCAGAAAATCACTTATCGTCTTCCTTTTGTCAAACAGACGGTATCACGCTGAGAATAACCGGAGAGTATAGAAGAGTTCCAGCAGGGGATCGTCTTCCTTTCCAGAGAGAGGGGGGGGAGGAGAGGGGGTGGACCGGAATACAGATATGGGCGTTTTCCGGGGTGATACCCGGGATTGATCCTGAAATGATGTTCTCTGATCCGATGTGACGTTTCAGGATGCGCTCCCCTCATCGAAGAGATAATACTTCTTCTCCGGCTCGATCGGCCTATCAGGCAGATCCCGCTTCCACCACCGCGATCTCCTCCGAAGTCAGCCCGTACAGCTCGTACACCAGCGCATCGATCCGGACGTCCGTTGCATCGATCTCCTGCTGCACGAACCGGCGCTCCTGGTCGGTTTTGGTCCGGGAACAATAATCCTGCAGCGAGATCATCTGCGAGACCAGCAACATGATCTTTTCGTAAATTTTTTTGTCCGAAAATTTTTCAAAGTCCGGCACGATGACCGGAAATTTTCCGAGCGATGCCGGGCTCATGTGATACCCGCGGTCCGTGTACGGGCAGATGTGCCAGATGATGAACCGGCCGAGCGTTGAGTTCAGGATCGCCGCGAGATACGGATCATTCCGGAGAATTGCAGAGACCGTACTTGCCATGGCGTACGTACCTTTCTGATCGAGACTGAATGCCGGGCTGTGCTGATGGAGCGCAAAAATAATTTTTCGCATGGGTTTTTCCGGAAGGAAATGTTCCTGAACATGATCCTGTGCGCGATCCTGCTCATCATCATCGGTACTCCGGCCTGACTCCTTACCTCTACGCTCTGTTCCGCTTTCCAGGTACTGTACCAGTGCCCGGCATTTCCGGATCCTGCTGCTGCCCGTTCCGGTGATCGCATACCGCGACGGCTTTTTTGGAACATAGCGCCGGATATCGGCCGGGCAGAGGAGCGGCACGAAAAAACGCCTGGCCCACCATGCGTTCTTTGTCAGCCGGTTCCGCGTCACCCGGTTCACGACCAGGGGATTGTCCTGTTCAGCATGCGTCCCTGTCCCGAGCTCCCCCATGACATACTCTTCGAGCAGGGTGCCTTTTCCCCGGATCTTGAGAAGGATCTTTTCTGTGCGGGTGTCCTCCAGCGTCCAGCCGCCATCGTCCAGCATGCGCGGATCAAGTTGGAAATCGTGCCGGCCTGAAAAACAATCCGGGGAGACCGTGAAGGGATCGCGGGGCCCCTCGTTCTTCAGCACGAGAAGGTAGATAGGCATATCCCCTTCCGGCAGTACCCGCGTCCTTCCGGTACAGGCGACCCGGGTGATCTGCCGGCCGAGCAGGAGGCGACGGAGCGGCCGGGCATGCTCCGATCGCAGGAATGTCCCGGGCACAAGGAAGGCAAGCGTTCCTCCGGGCCTGATGAGCGAGAGACTGCGCTCGATGAAGTACCCGTACAGGCCGGCGGAAGCCGCATACGAATCATAGTGCGTCTGGAAGTATTCCTCGCGTGCCTTCACAGCGAACGGCCGGTACGGAGGCGGGGCACCGATCACTGCATCGAACCCGCCCTGTGCCATGATGTCCGGGTACGCAGCCCGCCAATCGAATGCGTTCACGCGCCGGCGTTCCTCCGCATTGAACGGGAAGACCGGCTTGCCGGAAAAATAGTCCGGGCCAATCAGCGCATTCCCGCACCGGATCGTTTCCGTGAGGAAAGTACAGGCAGCCCTGATCTGATCCGGGCCGGGCACCACAGGACCAGACTTCCGGCACTCCTCAATGAACGCAAGCAGCAGGACAAACCGGGCTGCGCTCACGGATTCCGGGTCGATATCGGTGCCGAAGACTGAGGTGCTGAGAACCTTCAGCAGCTCTGAAATGGTCAGTGGCCGGTTGTTCCGGCCCTGTTTTTTCCGGACACGGTTGCGAAACAGTGCAAGGAGGAAGAGCCCGGCCCCGCAGGCCGGGTCAAGAGCCCGGATCTCCCGCATCTCTTCCCGGGCATTTTTGCTTCCGTTCCGGACGGCACTTGTTACAACCTGTTCAACAACTTCCTGCGGGGGAACATCGACAGTTCCGGTATAGAGGAGCGCGGATTTCCCCACCCGGGCAACACGATACCCTTCACCAACCTGAAGGCGCGTGGCAACAACATGATCGAGAACCGCTGCAAGATCTTCGGGCGGGAGCCCCGCCACCGGGTCAGGGAGCTCCGCGCTGTCCAGCCTGCCGATGGCATCACGGAGCGGCTCATCGTTGACCACGGGCAGCGCACGGGAGCCCGCAGGTCCGGGTTCAAAGAACCGTTCCGGGTCAAGACCGGCATCGGAGCAGGCGCGCCCCATGCGTTGTGTAATCCCATTGCATCCTGCGAGATCCGCGAGCGTGCCGGGCTCCGTGAACCCGCATGCCTGGCCGGTTTTCAGGAAGAGGATTTGCATGAAGGCCGAGACGGTGAGGTAGTTGAGATCGTGATCGGTAATCGCGTGCGAGTCACTGACAAGCCTGCGGGCAATGCGATCACGGGTGAACTCTAAGGCCGAGAGCAGGACTGCCCCACCAGGGGAGAGGGCATCCTGTACCGTTCTTTCCGATGCCGCCAGTCCAGCCATTTTAGTAAATAATGGATCTGGATCCCGATAAGAGTGTGGCGGAGCCGGTAAAATTGGTGGAAGGAGGTGCTTTTGCTCCGCGAGCATGCCGCCATTCTGCCGTTGTTCTTCCCCGCGGGACCGTTCCCGCGACAGAACAGTTAAGGGCTCCCATGACAACAAGGGGATAACCGTAATTGTACAGTCACCGGATCCGGGGAGAGATCATGGCAGCAAAGAGACCAGCAAAAAAGAAGACGGACAAGAGTCCGGCACCTGTACAGGAAACGCCAGTACCAAAGGTGCCGCAAAAAGGAACGGAAGCGGGGGGTGTGCCGGAGGTTCCTGCTGCATCGGAACCCGCGAGTACACCGGCCGCCGGACCGCCAGCTGCTCCGATACAACCGGAGCCCGCACCGGCAAAGCCCGCGGCCGCCGGCAGGATGGCAAATGCCACCGCAACGCAGGCAAAGACCTTCGAGGTCGTTGTCTTCACGCTCGGAAACGAGCAGTTTGCGATCGATCTCTTCGATGTCAAAGAGGTGGTCGAGTACACGACCATAACAAAGCTCCCCAATGTCCCGCCCTACATCAAGGGGATCATGGATCTCCGCGGCGAGATCACGACTATCATCGACCTGCGGAAACGGCTCAGCCTCCGCGAAGATCCCGGGGGAGTTCCTGAGAACTCGCGCATCATCGTGCTGGACAACAGCGTCACCAGCACAAAGACCGGCATCCATGTCGACGATGTCACATCCGTCTCCACGTTCGAAACCACGCGGGTGGATTATGCCTCGGGGGCCATGAACAACGAGGATGAGGCAATCCTTGGCATCATCAAGAAGAAGGTGAAGGTCAACGACACGGAGACAAACGAACTGATCATATGGCTCGATATCCGGAAGCTCATCGAGGATATCGAGGCCGACTGACCTTCTTCTTTTTCTGCCGGTTCTCTGCGGTTTGTCTTCCTCTCCGTCCCTTTTTTCAGAAACTCCCCGCTACAAAGAAACGGTTATCCTGCCGGCACGCACAATCCTCGTGAGAGACAAACCGTTCCAGTGACCTGCCATGCCGGAGATACCAGAAGAAAACGCTACAGAAGCCCGTATTGCCTTTCGGACCATCGCCCACCTGTACGATGCTGACGATCCCTCACCCGAACCGTGCCGGGAACTGACGGACCGGGCCGAGGGCCAAATCTTCCGTTCCGTGGTCGACAAGGCGAAGGGTTCCCGCCGCGAGCTGCGCAATTCCATTGAGATTACCCTCCCCGCGTCCGATCTCGCACCGGGCCGTGACAGATCCATTGTCTCGGCAGTCCGGTCCCACTTCCAAATCCGGGCAGACGAGATGCAGCGGAGCATGCGGCTTACCCAGAGGGCCGGCCTCCGGGAGATCCGGCTCACCATCGCGGTCTGCGTCCCCTCGTTTTTGGGTATCGCTGCCTGTTCCCGGTTCCGGGGCGATCCGCTCATCGAGGTGATCGAGAACGTGCTCGTGATCTTCTGCTGGGTCACGATCTGGCAGCCCTTCCAGTCGCTCGTCTTCGACCGGTGGACCCAGAGCGTTACTGCAAAAGTGTATCGCCGGATTGCGGAGATGGAGATCCGCGTGCTGCCCGATGATGACACGCTGCCCCGGGCGCGGGGATAATGATAATACCCCGGCCGGGGGTACAAGCATATGATCCACCATGGAACCTGAAATCCTGACCCGCGGCATCTTCGCCCTGATCGTGGGCGTCCTCTGTTTCCTCATCCCGACCGGGATGCAGGCCGTGTTCGCCTACCTTGTCGGCATCTTCCTGCTGGTACTCTCGATCGTCACCGGCGCCATCTCCATCAGCGAATCCGGGAAGGTGCACTGGGGGGTGCTGGTCATCGCCTACTCGCTGGAGGCCCTGCCGTTCCGGATCCTCCTTGGCGTCAGCGGGTTCTTTGCGCTGCTCTTCGGTATCATCATCGGTTTCGCCCCCCTCCCGACCGAGGGATCGGTGATCCTGATCCTGCTCATCGGGGTCTTCTGCCTCTTCTTCAGTATCATCAGTCTCATCACCGGCATGCTGATGCACAAGGGCGAAGTGATCGTCGCTGCCTGACGCGGTCGCGGAGGCCGGCTCCCTTCATTCTTTTCCCGCGTGCCGGAAAAACCGCGGATCAGGTGCTCTATCACCAAGAACCGGCGACAGTATCACGCACAAAAAACAGAAGAGTATTAGTCCCGGCCCATCACGCCGCAGCTCCGTCTCGTTCTTCTGCCCTTTATGATAGTCCCGGCGGTTGGCTTCGTACCGCCGGACCATATCCAGTACTGCCTGTGGTGCCGGCAATTTTCGCCTCTCGTATGATAGATACGCGGGCGTTCCACCATGTAACTTTCTATTTCAAGTGCGCGCCGTAGACAAAGGCGTATCGGCTCTCACGCGGCCAGATTCGGATCCCTGCGCTGTTTCCGGGCACGTTTCGGCCGGGTTCCCGGTTGACCGACTCCCGCCTCCTTAAACCCGGTGATATCCCGCAGCGACTCGATCGCCCCAATCAGGGTGCCCAACTGGTCGTACAGCGGTGCCGCTGTGGCCCAGACATAGATGCCTTTCGGGGATAGGTAGGAGGAGTAGGTCTCAGTGATCAGGTTATCCCCGTGCCGTGTATAGTGGTACTCCTCCAGGGGCACCCGATTCTGATCCAGCGCGAAGTCGATGAGCATCGGGCGCTTCCTGCCGAAAAATGCTATCGAATACTCATAATCCCCTTTACCCAGCATCTCGCCCGCCTTCACCCCGGTCATGTCTTCGACTGCCCGGTTCCAAGCAATGACGACCCCGTTCGTATCGATCACAAACGTTGCATCGGGCAGGAAATTGATGATCGCGGAGAGCTTCTCTTCCGATTGCTGGAGTATATCCTCAGCGTGCTTCCGGTCAGTGATATCATTGCCGATTGCCAAGAGGCCGGTAACCTTTCCTTTCGCATCCCGGATACTCTTGTTCGTCCACGAAATCCATACAAGTTCCTTATTCTTCCGGATATTCCTGCTGACCTTCGACTGGGAGTAATCCGGAAACCGTGACAGGACACCGCTGATTATTTCCTTGTCCGGGGCGGAGGATTCTTCATGGGGGACGATGGTATCGAGTACATTCTGTCCCAGAATCTCCTCTTCTGCAAAACCGAAAAATTTCTGGGCAAACTCGTTGAAGAACGTGATATTCCCCGCCAGATCCGTCTTTAAGATGATGCTGTTGGCGTTCTCCACGAGCTCGCGGTATTTCTTCTCGCTCTCCTTAACATCGCGCCGGGCCCTCCTGAGATGATCTATCGTCCGCACGAGCCGAGCATTGGTATCCGTCAGCTCGCGCGAGCGCTCATCAACCAGCTGCTCCAAGTGACGGCGGTACCGGGTCAGTTCCGTGATGTCATCGGCGATCAGGGTGACTCCGTGATCGCCCGATTCAAACACCGTGGGGACGCCCTTTATCTTGAGGAAGTTCTCAGAACCGTCGTTTTCCAGATTTATTTCAACGGTACTGTCCTGTGATTCAAGCGCTTTGCGGATAACCGGAATCACCTCAGGGATGTGATAAGCCGCGAGTGGGGAGTACCGGATATCCTGACCTGTCAGGTCCCTCTTTTCCACCGAGAAGAAGGTAAGGAGGGCGTTGTTGGCATCAATAATCGTCAGTGTTTCGTCCATGACCAAGACCATGGACGTGGAAAAATTCAGGATGGTCGAGAGCGGGACACGCTGGGTCGGGTAGAAGACCCGGGAAGGGCCATGCACCCGCATCTCCGCCTGCCCCGATGCAAGAAGCATATTGAGATATTTTGATGTGGAAATGCGGTTCAGACTGATGAGCCGGGCGATTTCTGCTATCGTCAGGCCTTTGCGGTGGGATCGCAACACATCCCTGATGCGATCGAGCTCGGCCTCGTTAGTCCCCATTGGAAGAGGAGTCGGTGTGCAACTATGTAAACTTTTTTTGCGGATTTTTCGTGTTATTGTTTACATATCTGATATGCATAACAAAAAAAATTTAAATATCATAAGAATAACAAAAGAGATAAGAGATCAGAATTAAAAATTTTTTATCAGAGGTGTACATATCCATGGAAGAAGACCATACAAAGATTGAGAGAAGGGCCGTCGCCCTTTTCCACCAGAGTCCCTACCCGACAGCACTCTGGGATACCGACCTGAAAATCTTCGATGTGAACAAGGCATTTTCCGAGCTGACTGGCATCTCCAAAGATCGGGCCCTGGCCATGCGGCCCACGGACTTCACCGTGATATCAGCATCGGGAGAGGGTTTTGAGGAGGCCCGGACCCTCAGGCGGGCAGCGAAGGGGGAGGGCGTCTTCAAATTTCCGACCGGAGTCAGGACTGTAGTCCGGTTCACCATCCCACTTCTGGATCAGAAAGGTGAGATAGAGAATATTCTCACCATTTATCAGGATGTGACCACCGAGCGGCAGCAAATGGATGATATCAAGGCTGCCCATGAAAAGTCGGCTAAAGTATATACCTATGTCGAACACGAAGTAGACCGGCTTGCATTGGAGTACGGGGAGGCAGCAAAGGGAGACCTGACGGTTTCCTATGACCTCACGCCTCCAGATGATGATACTAGGGCTATTCACGGGATTGTCAAAAAACTGCAGGACTCCGTGCGGGAGATCATCAAGAACCTCCGGATCAACATCGAGGATGTCAACAGCAAAATGGAGAACTTGACGTCCACGGCCCAGAATGTGACCCGGAGTATCGAAGATGCCTCGAAAGGTGTCCAGCATATCGCGATCAATACCGGCAAGGTCAGCGATAACTCCACCAAGATCGCCGGGGGCTTCGAGCAGATCACCAAGGCCATGCAGGACATGAGCGCTGCAGTTGAGGAGATCACCTCCAGCATGGAATCGGTTTCAGCCCTTTCAAAAGAGACGGACGATCTCTCGGTGAAGGGGGCAGAACTGGCAGGAAATGCCGAGAAGAGCATGGGCGAGATCGCCAAGACCTCGGACCATGTCTATGTGATCGTGCAGGATGTGGAGAAGCAGATGGGGGAGATTACCAAGATCGTTGGTATCATCCGCGATCTCGCCAACCAGACCAACCTCCTCGCCCTGAACGCGGCGATCGAGGCTGCACGCGCCGGGGAAGCGGGAAGGGGCTTCGCGGTCGTGGCGACCGAAGTGAAATCGCTGGCTCAGGAGTCGCGGAACTCTGCTGAGAAGATCGAGGAGATGATCGCCGCCTTGCAGAAGAGCACCCAGAGCGCTGCATCTGCTATGGGCGAGAGCAAGGCCGTTGTCGAACGGGGCGAGAAGATGGTCTCAGAGACCGTTGTATCGTTCAGGAACATTGCATCGGCAGTCCAGAAAGTGGCCATGAGTGCCTCGGAAGTTGCCGCTGCAACCGAGGAGCAGGCAGCAACCACGGAAGAGGTCACCGCAAACATCAACGAACTGGCAGGCTTTATCGACCAGACCGCAAAGGAAGCCTCCGATGCGGCTGCGGCAACCGAGGAGTCCTCCGCCGCCATCGACGAGATCACGCGGATGGTCCAGTCCGTTGCATCGACCGCGGTCGATGTAACCGACGCCAACCGTAAATTCAAGGTCAGCTGATCCGGGGGTAATGCAATGGTGACAAAAACCGGGCCGCAGGCCCAGGATGCATCTGCTTCAGCAGTGCCGGCAGGTGTAAGTAGGCGATCGGGAAGTATCCAAGTCGTGGTCTTCGCACTCGGCAACGAGCAGTTTGCCGTGGACCTGTTCGATGTCAAGGAAGTTGTCGAATATACCACCATAACGAAACTCCCCAATGTGCCGCCGTACGTAAGGGGAATCATCGATCTCCGCGGGGAGATCACGACAATCATCGATCTCAAGCACCGGCTCAATATTGCAGAGTCCGGCCGCGATACTCTGGATACCTCGCGTATCATCGTCCTCGACAACAATATCACCCGCTCGAAGACAGGTATCCTCGTTGATGACGTAACATCGGTCTCGACCTTTGAAGAGGCACAGGTCGATTACACATCTGCCTCGGTTAGCAACGAGGATACAGCCATCATCGGGATCATCAAGCGTAAGGTGAAGATCCAGGAAAAGGAAAGGAACGAACTGATCATCTGGATTGATATCAGGAAGCTTCTCGGGGATATCGATCCGGTCGCGTGAACCAGCAAAGGGTCGTACCCTTTTTTTGGATTCCCCTATGG